>CAYXYJ010000017.1:0-1744 GCA_964469295.1 uncultured Candidatus Saccharibacteria bacterium | reverse complement strand
GGACGGACGCGGAGCGAGCTGGGCGACGAGCATTTTCCGCATCTCGCACATGGGCTATGTGGATGCCGGCGACACGCTGGCGGCACTGAGCGCCATCGAGACGGAACTCGCCGCCGCCGGCTGCAAGCTGACCCCCGGGGCAGCGCTCACTGCCGCCAGCGCCGTGCTGGGCCGGTGAGGAACAAGCGGAGTGGGAGGATAAGAAAGGGGATAAGTACATTATTTTACAAGCAAAATAATGTACTTATCCCGAATGCCCCGAAGTTAAGCCCTAACTCCGCGCCCGCGCGCGCCTTACGTCCGCTGGCGCAAAACGCGGCCTCCTGAGAAGATGGTGTTGTCACACGCCATCAACCAAGGAGGCCACGGATGGCCAGTATCAACCTCGCCCTGTCCAAGGTCAAGCGTGACTTGTCCCAGCTGCTCGATCCGGACCTGCTGCGCCAACTGGCCCGTGAGCAACAACACCACTGGCGCCAGCGCGTGCTGGACCCGGCCGTCACCCTGCTGCTCATGATCACCCAGATGCTGCACGGCAACATCGCCATTGGTCACCTGCGTCGCGTCGTCGCCGCGCAGTGGCGCTTCAGTGATGTCGCTTACTGCCAGGCCCGCGCCCGCCTGCCCCTGACCCTGTTGCGTCGGCTCATGCAGTGGGTCGCCCACGCGTGGCCGGCACTGGACCCCGACGATTCCGCCTCCCGCTTCCACGGCCATCGCGTGCTGGTCATGGATGGCTCGGGCGTTTCCATGCCGGACACCGCCGCGCTGCAACAACACTTCGGACAGCCCGGCAACCAGCGCGCCGGCTGCGGCTTCCCCGTCACCCACCTGCTGCTGCTGATGCATGTCGCCAGCGGCATGATCCTCGACCTGATCATCTCCCCGCTGCGCACCCACGACATGCGTCATGCCGCCGATCTGCATCGACCGCTGTCCCCGGGCGACCTGATCGTCGGCGACCGCGCCTTCTGCTCGTTCGCGCATCTGGCTTTGCTGCAAAAGGAAGGGCTTTTCGGCCTGTTCCGCCTGCATCAACGCGTGATCGTCAACTTCGGGCCCCGCCGCGGCCGTCGCGCGGGCAACGGCCGCGGGGCCTCACGACCGCGGGCCAACGACCAGGCGGCCCGGCCCGGCGGAGGCCAGGATCAGGTGGTGAAATGGGTCAAGCAGGTCCGGCCCCAGTGGCTCGAGGACCAGGCCTGGGACGACCTGCCCGACACGTTGCCGGTGCGCGTGATCCGCTGCCGCGTGCGCCAGCGCGGCTTCCGCACCCGCGTGATCACCCTGGCCACCAACCTGCTCGACCAGCAAAGATATTCGGCGGCGGAACTGGCTGGACTCTATCAACAGCGTTGGCAGATCGAGACCAACCTGCGTCACCTCAAGACGACGATGAAGATGGACGTGCTGCGCTGCAAGAGCGTGGCGGGGGTGACCAAGGAACTGCTCAGCTACGCGATCGCCTACAACCTGGTGCGTCTGGTGATGGCCGAGTCGTCGCGGCGACAAGGCGTCGCGGTGGCGCGCATCAGCTTCATCGACGCCCAGCGCTGGCTGCTGCACCACGACGCCGACGACACGCTGGCTCCGCTGCGAATCAACCCCCATCGCCCCGGCCGCGTGCAGCCACGAGCGATCAAACGCAGACCCAAGAAATACCCGCACCTCAACCGGCCACGACGACAGTGGGTCGCTCAACTACTGACCGGCAACCACATTGCGACTTAACTTCGTGACATTC
>CAYXYJ010000016.1:1054-1774 GCA_964469295.1 uncultured Candidatus Saccharibacteria bacterium | reverse complement strand
GGTATGGGGAGCGCGCAACATCAAATTTCCCACACCGGATGCAAAACTCTGGTTTGATCGCTGCGTCGAAAAAGGCTATTGCGTCCCCGATTGGCCAACCCGGTACGGCGGTGCCGGTTTCGATGCAGAACAGACACGCATTTTCAAATCGGAAATGCGCAAATTGGGCTGCCGTGCACCACAAGTCAATCTCGGCATCTGGATGGCTGGTCCTGCCATTCTGGAATTCGGTACCGAAGAACAAAAACTGGAACACCTGCCAAAAATTGCACGCGGTGAAATACGCTGGTGCCAGGGCTATTCAGAACCGGGAGCTGGCTCTGATCTTGCGGGCCTGCAAACCCGCGCAGTCGAAGATGGCGATGACTTCATCGTCAACGGCTCGAAAATCTGGACATCCTATGCCGACGAATCCGACTGGATTTACTGTCTGGTGCGCACGAATCCGGACGCGCCCAAACGTGATGGCATCACCTTCCTGCTCTTTGATATGGCCTCGGCTGGTGTGGAAGCAAAACCGATTGAGCTGATCACGGGTGATCGCCATTTCTGCCAGACATTTTTTGACAATGTGCGTGTACCAAAGAAAAACGTTCTCGGAGAAATCAACAAGGGCTGGACCGTTGCCAAACGCGTACTCGAATTTGAACGCAATATGATGTCGGATCTCGGCAACGAAACCGGCAGTGGGGTGGAGCCGAGAGAGGCAGCTTTGCATTA
>CAYXYJ010000016.1:0-1044 GCA_964469295.1 uncultured Candidatus Saccharibacteria bacterium | reverse complement strand
AAATTGATGATCCAGTGATACGCGAGGCTGTTGCCCGCCATGAAGTCCAGAAACGTGCCTTTGATGTCACCCAGCAGCGTATGATCGACGAATTCACCCATGGCGCAGGCAATATGAACACTGCCCTGATTTTCAAATACTGTGGCACCGAGGAAGAGAAGCGCAAGTACGAGCTACTGCTGAAAATCATGGGGGAACAGGCGCTGGGATGGCAGGATGCTGCACATTTCAGCGAAAAGGAACTCAACACAACACTGGAGTGGATGGGTGCAAAAACACACACCATCGCCGGTGGTACCACAGAGATACAGCTCAACATCATTGCCAAACGCGCGCTTGAACTGCCCGGCGTACTGAGCTGACATCATTGAGGAAAAACATCATGGCTCTTGCATTTAACGAAGAACAGCGTGCCCTGAAAGACAGTGTGCGCAATTTTGCCAAAGACCAGTCACCCATCGAATCTTTTCGTGCACTGCGCAATCAAACTGACGGTATTGGTTTTGATAATACCGTATGGCAGTCAATAATTGAGCTGGGGTTGTCCGGCGCGTCATTCCCAGAAGCCTACGGTGGTTTTGAGTTCGGCTACACGGGATTGGCAGGCTGCATGGAGGAACTCGGGCGCACACTGGTTGCATCACCACTGCTGGCATCCATATTATCCGGCACGGCCATTCTTCACGCCGGCAATGAGGAACAGAAACAAACCTTGCTGCCACAAATCATCAGTGGTGAAAAGCTGGTCACCCTGGCCTGTGATGAAGGCCATCACCATCAACCTGAAAATATCAGGACCACCGCAATACGCGAAGGCCATACATTCATTCTCAACGGTAGCAAAACACGCGTTATCAGTGGCATATCGGCCAATCTGTTTGTGGTGGCAGCACGCACTGGTAGTGCTGTTGGCGATGCTCATGGCATCAGCCTGTTTCTTGTTGATGCAACAACGACTGGAATACAGCGTGAAAAAGTAAGGTTGGTTGATTCCCAGTACTATGCACGCCTTGTATTCAACAACGTCTGCATTCCTGATTCACA
>CAYXYJ010000015.1:0-2175 GCA_964469295.1 uncultured Candidatus Saccharibacteria bacterium | reverse complement strand
CGCCAAGCATCGTCGAAATTGCCCCCGTTTCTTCTCCTACCAAAATCATCTCCCCTACCAAAATCGGATACAAATCCGACCGCTCAATAAACGTTTCTGATAACGGCGTTCCCTTTTCCACTCGTTCACGTGCTGTCCGCAAAATTCTTTTGTAATACACATTCTGTACTACTTCTTCAGTAATTTCGAGTGATTCGAGCACGTCAACCCCCGAATTAAGCAAAGAGGATAACGTGCGAGCGGTACGAGCGGCATTGGTTTCTTTGGCCATCGTACCGATAGCAGGCAACCGGGTGACAAGCCACGACGTCGCCACTTTGCCTGGTTTTGATTTGAGTAGATACCCCATTCCCACCACACACGCGATCAGTACCGCTACCGCCAGTATCGTATTAGCCACTAAAAAGTCACTCGTCGCTATGAGTAACCGTGTGGTCGCCGGCAAATCAGTACCCATTTGTTTGAAAATCCCCGTAATGGATGGCAAAACAAAAATCATCATCAAAATTCCGATAATAACCATTACGGTAATGACGATAGACGGATAGATCATGGCACCTTTGATTTTTTTCTTCAAATTAGCCGACCGTTCCATTTGGATCGCGAGCGTTTTTAAGGTCTCAGCCAAATTTCCACTTTCTTCCCCCGCTCGTATCATCGCCGTGTATAAATCATTAAAGACTTTGGGATGATTTTTGAGGGCCTCATAGAATTGATCGCCCTTGTTAATACGAGCAATCACTTCGGTAATGATTTGTTTTAATTTGGCGTTTTTACTTTGTCGCTCAATTACCGACAACGCTCTGGTCACCGTCAATCCCGCAACTAACATTGAACCAAGGTTTCTCGTCATCATCACCAACTCATCGCCCTTGACCCGACCTAACTTAGCGTTAATGGCCGCCATATCAAATGATTTGGCAAATGCCAATCCTTTTACTTCTTCAATACTGGCAACGGTGTGATTATTATTACGAGCAATATCATACACGGCATACCGATCAACTGCGGTTACCGTTTCTTTGATTTTTTTTCCTTCACCATCTTCACCGGTATAAATAAAGCGTGCCATACTATTTATTCGCTGATTACTCGCAACACTTCTTCAATGCTCGTTAACCCTTTGGCCGCTTTGTAAATGCCGTCTTCGAGCATGGTAAGCATCCCTTCTTTCCGTGCTTGTACCTCAACTTCGTCAGCAGTTTTGTGCCCAATCACCATTTCCTTTAATGTCGGCGTCATTTCGAGCACTTCGTGAATACCCATTCGTCCATGATACCCGTCTTCACTGATGCCGTTTTCTTTGGGGTGGTAAAAAGCAATATCATTCCAAGTGGCGTTTTGTGCGACCAATTTTTCTTCCTTTAGTGTATTAAGTACCTTGGTCAAATCAGCGTGTTCAGCTAATTCATGACGTTCGGCTTCGGATAACGTATAGGCAATTTTGTCATCACATAATTTTCGGACCAATCGCTGTCCAATTGCAACTCGGAGTGTCGAAACGAGGAGAAACGGTTCCGCCCCCATATCAACCAACCGGGCAACAGTGCCGGCTGCACTATTGGTGTGAAGCGTCGCCAATACCAAATGTCCCGTTAGGGCGGCGTTGATCGCGAGCGAGGCCGTTTCTTCATCACGAATTTCTCCGACCATAATAATATCGGGATCTTGACGCATGAGTGATCGCAACCCCGCCGCAAAGGTAAAGCCGATGTCCGGCTTGACCTGGGTTTGATTGACGCGCGCCATTTGGTATTCGATTGGATCTTCGATAGTCGAAATATTTACTTCCGGTGTATTGAGTAAGTCGAGGACGGTGTACAGTGAGGTAGACTTACCAGACCCCGTTGGTCCAGTAACTAAAATAATGCCGGTAGTAGCTCGCGTTGCTTTATGAATCCGTTCGAGAGTCGAACCATGAAAGCCAATACCTTCAAGCGAAAAGCCAGTGCGGTTTTCGCGCAACAACCGCATAACGATTTTTTCACCATAAAACACCGGCAACATCGATACGCGAAACGCGACCTTCTGGCCATCCATTTCCATTTTAAATCGTCCGTCTTGGGGCAAGCGTTTTTGGTCGAGTTTTAAATTAGAGAGCACCTTCAAGCGCGCAACGATAGTCCCCGCCGCAATTTTTGGTAACTTCATCGCGTCGTTTAAAATACCGTCAAT
>CAYXYJ010000014.1:0-5368 GCA_964469295.1 uncultured Candidatus Saccharibacteria bacterium | reverse complement strand
ACAGGTAATGCTGGGGCTTTTTCTTTTCCTTGTCTTTTGTTTAACAATTTTTTAATGACATAGACTTACATACATGCTATTTATCTCAACAACTAATGACCACCCAGTAACATTGATGGTTATTCTTTATTCGATCCTAGTTTCATGTTACTATCGCTAGACTATGAGCGAGCAAAATCAAGGTCAAAACACCACCCCCACCCTCTTTACGAGTCCATACAATCCCGCTGAACACGAAAATCGTATCTATAAGCTTTGGGAGTCTTCAGGCTATTTCAATCCGGACAATCTCCCCGACAACCGCACTGAGCCGTTCTCCATTGTGATGCCACCACCAAATGCCAATGGCTCTCTCCATGCCGGACATGCGCTTTTTGTGACCATCCAGGACATCATGATGCGCTACGAGCGTATGAAGGGCAAAAAGGCAGTGTGGTTCCCGGGCGCTGACCATGCCGGCTTTGAAACCCAAGTCGTATACGAGAAAAAATTGGAAAAAGAGGGGCGTTCACGCTTTCAAATGACCCGTGAAGAACTCTACGCCGAGATTCTCGACTTCACGCTCTCGAACAAATCCTTTATGGAAGGTCAAATCCGCTCGCTTGGCGCTTCATGTGATTGGTCTCGCGCGCTCTTTACGCTTGATGACCGGGTCAAGAAAATCGTCTATGATACTTTTAAACAACTCGAGACTGACGGACTCCTCTACCGTGGTGCCCGCTCCTCTAACTGGTGCCCGAAGCATCAAACGTCATTTTCGAATCTCGAAGTCGAACATGAAGAACGGACTGAACCATTTTATTATTTCCAATATGGACCATTTGTCATTGGTACCGCCCGACCCGAAACAAAATTCGGCGACAAATATGTCGTCATGCATCCGGACGATACGCGCTATGCTGAATATACACATGGTCAAAAAATAGAATTAGAATGGATTAATGGACCAATTACGGCTACCGTTATCAAAGACGAAGCCAGCGACCCCGAAATGGGTACTGGTGTAATGACAATTACACCGTGGCACTCTGCCATCGACTTTGAAATCGCCAAGCGACACAATTTGGATTATGAACAAATTATTGATTGGCGAGGCAAGTTACTTCCAATTGCTGAAGAATTTGCAGGAATGGACATACGCGATGCGCGAAAAAAGATTGTCGAAAAATTAGAGCAAAAAGGTCTTGTAGTAAAGATCGACGCAAAATACCAGCACTCTGTTCCCTGCTGTTACAAATGCGGTCGAGAAATTGAACCGCAAATCAAAGAACAATGGTTTGTCACCATGAAGCCCCTTGCAGAAAAGGCATTGCGAGCACTTGATGAAAAACGGTTTACATTTGTCACCGAACGAGATGAACGAGTGTTTCGTCATTGGCTTACCAATATCGAAGACTGGCCAATTGCCCGCCAAATCGCCTGGGGTATTCCGATTCCGGCCAAGGTTTGCACAAACTGTCATCACGGCATGGTAGATATAGACAATACCATTAGTACATGTATCAAATGTGGCGCCGATGTTGAACAAGAACAAGATACGTTTGATACCTGGTTCTCTTCGGGGCAATGGCCACTTTGCGTGACTGATTTTGGTGGCGCAAGTACGGATTTTGTCACTTACTATCCGACCGCCGTCATGGAAACCGGCAAAGATATTCTCTTTTTCTGGGTCGCGCGGATGGTAATGCTTGGGCTCTATCGTACCGGTGATGTGCCCTTTAAAACCATTTATTTGCACGGCATGGTGCGAGACAAACACGGAAAAAAGATGAGTAAGAGTAAAGGGAATGTGATAGCTCCGAGTGAAATTCAAGACAAGTATGGTACCGATGCTCTCCGTATGGGACTGATGATGAATAACGTTCCTGGTACCGACATGAATCTTGATCCTGATAAAGTCAACGCTCACAAAAAATTTGCAAATAAATTATGGAATATCACTCGGTTTGTGCTTGATAATACTGCTGACTACGTGCCACCAGTCGACCACACCGATGCTGATACACAATTTGAAAACGAGTTTCTCCATCCAAAAGTCATTGCGATCAACGCTGATATGGAAAACGACCGATTCGACCTCGCTGCGGAAAAGATCTACCACTTTATTTGGGATCATTTTGCGAGTCAGGTAATCGAAGAGAGTAAGCCGCTCCTCGCCGGATCCGCAGCCGAACGGGCATCACGCCAGCGAATGCTTACCCACTACCTAGTCACATCACTGAAATTATTACATCCATTTATGCCATTTGTCACCGAAACGATTTGGCAAGAATTACCACCATCAATGAAAGATACGGACATATTGATGGTAGCTCCGTGGCCGCTGACATAATACCGGTAGACGAACACGCCGCTTGAGAGTCCCTACGGGACTCTCAAGCGGCGTGTTTTAACAATCACAAATATCCCCATGATAAGTTACCCCTTTCTTTTCCCCCACCACAACAAATCCCTGTAATCAAATCTCTCCGGCAACCTGTTACAATAAACGCATGGATATTACGCCCCAAGTATTTGCTATCGCGTCTATTAGTGGACTCATACCAGCCGTATTTTGGTTGTGGTTCTGGTTACGAGAAGACCGAAGTCGTCCCGAGCCAATATTGCTAGTTATTATTACATTTATTGCTGGAATGGCCGTTGTTCCATTAGCTCTCCCACTACAAAAGCTCGCCATCGATGTATATACGGGGAGCAATCTTGTCTTTATCTGGGTTGTGATAGAAGAAGTGTTGAAATACGCTCTCGCGGTAGGCGTTATTTTATGGAACCGCGCGGTAGATGAACCCATAGATATGATTATTTATATGATTGCGGTGGCTTTAGGATTTTCCGCACTAGAAAATATTCTCTTTCTCGTCGCACCTCTCACTGCCGGTGATTATCTTAATTCGGCGGTCACCGGTGCCTTTCGATTTTTAGGCGCTTCATTACTCCACGTGCTGGCATCGGGGACCGTTGGCGTCTTTCTCGCTTTTGCGTTTTATAAAAGTAAACTTACCCAAATTGGTTATGGCATGATTGGGTTATGCGTCGCGATTGTATTGCATACCTTGTTTAACTTTTTTATAATTGATGGCAGTGGAGAAACCATCCTCGGGGTATTTCTCTTCGTATGGATTGGTGTCATTATCCTCTTCCTATTATTTGAAAAAATTAAACACATCGAACGGCATCATGCTCTTTAGTTTCTTATGAAAAAACCATCATTTCTTGAACGACTCACCGGTAATGTCCAAACCGAAGATTATGATCGGGTATTGTCTGATGACCATACGTTTGGCGACGATGACAACGAAGAAGATGAATACGGCGAAGAAGAAACCGATACCTGGCAAGACGGTGACACTCATAACCACACGCCGCAAGAAGGTGAATTGCCGGTTGATATGTATCAAACCCGTGACGCTATTGTTATCCGCGCACTGGTTGCTGGCGTATCACCTAATGATTTAGATATTTCGATCACCCGGGATATGGTCACCATTCGTGGCATGCGCGAAGAATACCAAGAATCATCAGACGACAACTACTATCATCGCGAATTATTTTGGGGTTCGTTTTCACGTACCTTGCTCTTGCCCGAAGAAGTCCTCATCGATGAAGCGGATGCGCAAGAAAAGCATGGGCTATTAGAGATTCGTCTGCCGAAATTAGACAAAAACCGCAGCACCCAATTAAAGGTAAAAACTCACGCCAAGCCAGCGTAGCAATAAAGAAACGGCGGGCCCATGGGCCCGCCGTTTTTTGTCTCACCACGTTGAGAGCGGCTGTGCCAGCGTATAATCGGCATACTCGTCAATATGCACGATAACGTATTGATCACCGCCACCGTTCGCCCGCATCGACGTTTTTTCAGTCACCGCCAGTTCACACCGAATCGTGATGATTCCCACTCCATCACTGACCTGGCGATGGCAGTCAATGAGCCGGTGTCCACGCTCCGTCATCCAGGCATGCACCCACTGGCAGAGGCGATTGAACGGTATTTGGTACCCCATAGCCGTCTCCACCACCGTTTCCAATGTTACCACCGGCATAAACAACCCGTTCATCTTCATTCCTCCCTTTTTACTACATAAAGATCAATTCCAAGCTCCGTTTTTCGCCCTTTGAAACGAAAATCCGCCTCGGACGGCGGATTTTCAGATTACTCATGGAGAGAAGACTCAAAACCTACCGTCTGGTGCGGATATCTGATACCAAGGACGAGGAGAAACTACTCCAGGTGGTAATGTGGTGGGTTTGCTTCATAGTAAGTTTACTATAGCAGATAAATGTGCGAGTCGTCTAGCGCCTTTATCATCCCGACCATCACTTGCAATTTTACATAAATTATGCTATAATAAAAATTGGTTACAAAATTTCACCGTATCAGAAACGGCCACCCGGGCCACCTTCTCGCCTGTTTCGGGACATAATCAGGGCGCGTAGAGGAAGGTACAGAAATGATGACACATCTTAGTCCCCTCACCTTAGGGTGAGCAAGCGGTGGGTCTGACTCTATTTGGCAATCCAGCCATGGAGGCAACAAACATGTATTGGGAAACTGAAGAGGAAGAAGCCCGTCGACTCTTCCCGGGTGATTTCGTCACCGAGGAAGATGAGGAGTGGTGTGACATCTGCGAACGTTATTGCAGTGCCGTTTTCTGCCAGAACGGACTCGGCTGGTGCCATGACTGTCACGAAAAGTGGCTCGCTGAGGAAGCTGAAGCTGACCGACTGGACGCAGAAGAAGACCGTTTGGCAGAATTCGAACGTCTCTACGACGAGGCGCTCGAGCAAGACAGACGGCGAAACATCGACGCTGAGCTGGAGGCGGAGGAAGCGAAGCGGAGAGCAGACGATGAATTCTACGCCTCTTTCAATCTGTTCTGGTACAACGTTCTCGGGTGGGACAACTACATCCGTTTTGCGGCACCGGTGCTACTTCGCCTTCACTACATCAAACAAGGTTGGCGCCGCTAGGCGCCAACACCCCCGCGACTGACAATCGCGGGATTTTCTTATGTCGTTTTGGAATTTATTGGTTATAAATTTGGGTGGACTCGGTCACCCTTGTGGCTATAGTTCACTTCGTTCCTGACATTCATTTCGAGCTATGGCTCGTCCTGACGGTCACCAAGCTAGATTATTCCACAACGTTCATAATTTAGCAGGTGCCGTGGGACATGGCTCACTCGTTTTGGCATTAGGAATAGCCAAAACATCGTCCGGAGGTTCGAGCTCGCCTCGGACGACATACTAATGTCGTCACCCCAAGCACACATGAAAAAACTCCTAACTAGGAGTTTTTTCATGTGTGCTTGGGGGCGGGCTCGAACCGCCGACCCCTTCCTCTTCAGGGAAATGCTCTACCAACTGAGCT
>CAYXYJ010000013.1:0-16125 GCA_964469295.1 uncultured Candidatus Saccharibacteria bacterium | reverse complement strand
GCATGCCTCATCCACGCCGCCAGCATTCATCCTGAGCTAGGATCAAACTCTAATTAAAGACAGGCACTAAAGAAATAAATTTCTTTGTGTTCTGCGTTGGTGAGTAGTGTCGCGTGTACTTCTGTTCGCGACCTCAACCAACTATTTTTTACCTAAGGATAAGACAAAAGAAAGTTCGAAAACATTTCGATTGTCTTATTGTGCTGATGCATACCATTATCTACATTTTAAAAAATGTAAAAAATAATATACGTACCTATCTGATTTTGGGAATCAGATAGGTGATATTGACCAATCGTATTTCAGATCGATGCTCACGAACAAATTTCCGAACCGAAGTTCAGATGCTTTTTCGTAAGATTGTCAAAACGCAGTGTTCCCTTCGAAAGCACCAAACCAGAAAATTGGCCTTGGAAATACCTCCAACGAACAGTGCGAGCATTATACAGACTTCGAAAAATAATGCAAGTCCTACCCTGAAGATTAATAATAAAAGATACTATCAACCACCAAAGTGGCGATTTTTAGACAAAAGAAAAGGACCTCCCTGATTGGGAAAGTCCTTGGTCGTGGCCGGCCCGTACGGGCCGGCCACCCTGCCTCACAGCAAGAAGTCGCTCGCCGTGAGACCATGCACCCCGTCGAGGGTGATGATCATGTCGGGCGAGGCGTGGGTAAGAAACACCTCCACGAACGTGTTTGTGCCGTCATTCCAGACGTTTACCCCACCCGGATTGGTCGAGTTCCAGTTCAGAGCCTGGTCACCCGCCGCGTTGTTCGGATCAACCGGTCGCAGGTCGATGACGTCGCCGCCCTCGACCCCCGCCCCTTCGAACCCGACGATCCGGTCGTTGCCGCTGTTGGTAGCAAAGACGAACCGATCGGCGCCAGCGCCGCCATAGAGCCAGTCATTCCCGACGCCGCCAGACAGCACGTCCTTGCCGTTGCCACCGTGGAGAGTGTCGTCCCCGGTGCCACCCGACAGTCGGTCAGCACCCGCGCCGCCGAACAAAGTGTCGTTGCCGGCATCACCGGATACGACATCGGCGCCAGCGCCGCCATAAATGCGGTCATGGTCGGCGCCACCATAGGCGGTATCGTTGCCGTCGCCCATGTCGATAGTGTCGTTGCCCGACCCGCCGTCAGCCCGGTCGTTGCCGGAGTTGAAGTAATTGGTCGTAAACCGGTCGTTGCCGGCGCCGCCGATGAACGTGTCGTTTCCCGAAAAATCGAAAAACGTGTCGTTGCCGGCGCCGCCGTAAGCGATGTCGTTGCCGGCACCAGCGCTGAACGAGTCGTTTCCGGTTGTGCCGGTCAGGACGTCATTGCCCGGCCCGCCGAAAATGTCGCGAGCAAGAACGGTCATTTTGAACATCTTCATTTTTCACTCCAGTTTATGGCTCATATAAAGAGCCAGTTTTCGTCTGGTCTTATATTATCATACAATTATGAAATTGTCAATATTTTGCCATATCATGTTACACTACTGACAATGCAAAAAACGTTGGCGTATTTTCTCCTCGAATGCTTTCCTATGATTGTGTTTTTTGTGGCCGGACAACGATTTACTTTTATCGAAGCTACCATTGGCTATGTGATTGCGATGTTGTTGGTGGTTGGTATTATTGGCTATGGCAGTCGCCGGCTTCCTTATCTGTCGCTAATTTTTGGAACCTTTGTCTTAACTTCAGGGCTGTTGACTGTTATCTTCAAAGCGCCGCAAATTCTTATCTTTGCTGATTCGTTGTATTTCTTCGTGGGAGTAGCGGCATTGCTGTATTATTTGCATTCATCCCGATCGTTATTGGAGCGATTATTTGGTCACACCTTTGCCCTTACCCAGCGAGGATGGCGAACCTTATCTTATATCTGGATAGGCATCTTTCTCGTAGCTGGTATTAGCAATGAGGTCGTTCGATTAACCGCCACTCCGGAATGGTGGATTGTCTTTCAGTTTTGGCGTGGCGCGTTTATTTTATTCTTAACCGTTGCCCAATTATCCATTGCTCATTACTATCGCGACCAAACATTGACAGGACGGTGGGGTATCCGTCACTAAACTAATAGTGATGGATACGACGTCAGCAAACTAGAATAACTTGATGGTAAGTTACTAGCGTAATTACGCACCAAACGATTGCGCCAGAAACCAACTGAGCGCCAATATTCCACCGATAATGGCTACCGGCCCCACTATCGCACCCATCCAGGCAAGGAATTTGTATCGTCTGCGTATTATTGGGTAACGGTTAGTATCTACCGGACGAAGAACACATTGAACATGGTACGTGTCGGCTATCGCTACCACTAGATACATCATTGTGACAACCTGCAACAATGCTCCTCCAACTGACTCAATCACTGGTGGAATAAACACTGATAAAACGCCTAACACTGTAGACAGCAACAACGTCAGGATGCTCATAAACGCTGAAGTGCGCCACAGGATGGCCCACCATTTGCCCGTGACCAATTCATGGCTCCGTGTTACCGCATCTAATCCACGCCGTCCGTCTTGCATGTACACTGGCAACGTGTAGCTCAATAAAATTCCAGTGTATAGCAATAACCCAATAGCCAAACACACACCAAATCCAGCAATGATCCATCCTAACAACGGTAACACTAACGATCCGGCCACAAAAGCCAGCAATAGGAACGGCAGCATAGTTACACAAAAGACCCCGCACGTAATTACCATTACTAGTAGTAGCACCCAAGACAAGGACCAAAAGTGCCGCCAAACATACGAAACACCCACCCAAATTGACACAGGTTCAGGACGCCGGATGGTAATGTAATAGGTTACGAGTGACGCCACCGGTGTGAAGACAAAAAGCAGCACTAAGGCCAATAATAAAATGACTGGAGAAATAGTAATAGCGGTAGATTCGTTCGTTGCTAATTCAAACACCAGAATCGGAAACACCGAAATGACAAGCATCAAGAGAACGTCAAATCGTTGACCCATGTACGTGATAGAACGACTCAAAAGTTCATTAATACCGGGCAATCGGGTTGGGGTAGCCGAACTACTCACTATCGACACCTGCGTATGTGATTCCATAACAAATTATAATTAGTATATTGCAACTATACACGATTTTTAGGTTTTATACATAATATATACGCCAATATAAAGTGCGGAACAAAATGTCCCAGTTGCTATTTCTGTACAGAGACATAGACACAGCCTATAATAAAAACTGTTATGCAAACCAGAGAAACCATTGTTATGTCGGTTGGCGGATCGTTGATTGTTCCCGACCACATTGATGTTAATTTTTTAAAATCATTAAAAGATTTAATTACAACAGAAACGACCAATACTGGTCGTCGTTTTATTATTATTGCTGGTGGCGGTAAAACTGCGAGACGATACCAGGAAGCAGCTGGTAACGTTACTGACCTAACCCGCGATGACCTTGATTGGCTTGGTATCCACTCCACCCACCTTAATGGTCATCTCCTGCGAACCATCTTCCGGAATATCGCGTATCACATTATGATCAAAAATCCAGATGATATCCTGGATGTCCCCGAACAATACGCGGTCGTCATTGCTGCCGGGTACCGTCCAGGCTGTTCCACTGATTTGCGAGCAGTACAGATTGCGGAAAAACTGGGCGCCAAAACCGTTATTAATCTTTCGAATACCGATTATGTCTACACCGATAATCCGCACACCAATCCTGATGCACAAAAAATCGAAGCTATCACCTGGACTGAATTTCGCAAACTCATTCCCGACGAATGGGCTCCGGGTCTATCGACTCCATTTGATCCGGTGGCTGCCACAGTGGCAGAGCGTGACAACATCGAAGTTGCACAGCTTAATGGTCTTAAATTAGATAGCCTCAGGGACTACCTCGGTGGTAAACCGTTTGTTGGCACGAGAATTCATAATTAAACGCACGTACTGAAATAGAAATGGGCGGCACCTTTGGTGCCGCCCATTTCTATTTCTCTTTATAACTAATTATTACTGCCAGTGGTCGGCGTATTGTCTTCAAGCACTGTCGTCTGTGTCATTACTGGGTTGCCGGGAACAATAACTGGGCTGCCGAATTGATTATCGCTTGTGTCACTTTTGGTGGCAAACCAAACGATTAATATAATCCACCCAATAATTGGAATGAACATAAGCAACTGCCACCAACCACTTTTTCCAATGTCATGTAACCGTCTAGCACCAATAGCGAGATTAGGAATTAAAAGAGCTACCGATAGTAATGTAGTAATCATATCCAAATCAAGGATATTCAACACTACTTGAATTAACCAGACGATTAGTACATACATCCAAAACTGCTGGCGCGTGGCTCGACCAGTAAAATCCGCGTAGTGTTTGGTAAGGGGATCTAAAAACCAATGCATAGTCGTTACAAATATTTTTTAATAAACTCATCCACTTTTTTCTCTAACTCTTTTATTGTACCATCATTTATAATCGTGTAGTCCGCCAGCTCCATGACTTTTCCTTTTTGCATGCCGTGCGGGTCGGGGTCATTTTTTTCGAGTAGTTCATGTGCCACAAATTGCTCGAACGATACCTGATCAGTAGCTGATCGGCGGCCTTGGACTCGAGTATAACGGACGACTTGATCCGCATCAATTGCAAGCAATACACCGCCGTACCGTATCAGTGTTTCTGCTTCTGCCGTCGCTCGAATTGACTCAATCACTACTTTTTCAGCGGCATCATCTTTCATTTTATCAAGAGCATGCCTAACAACAACATCGTTCCCCTGTACTGCGCGCATTTCGTTGGCAGTTAACCGCATTTGATTTCGATCAACCGGCAATCCACGACGTACAATTTCAGCCACAATGAATTCTCGACTCGAGTAATGAGTAAACCCGTACTGTGTCACCAGATAGGATACCACTGACCCCTTCCCTGACCCGTCAGTACCAGTTATCCCAACAATCATAGCACTAGTTTTTATGTTGTTGGTTATAACGCTTTTCTTGCCAATCAGCGTACGCTACCAAAAGTGGACTCGCGATAAAGACCGATGAATAGGCCCCAGCAAAAACACCGGCAATTAATACCAACGCGAACGTTTCGGTCACGGCACTCCCAAAGAAATACAGAGCGAGAAGCGCGATTAATACTGTTAATGAGGTGTTGATTGACCGTACCATCGTGTCATCAATCGCCTCACCAACCAAATCCGCAAATGGTCGTGTGATAGTGTACTCCACTTCTTCTCGCGTAATGCCACCAGGTTCTTGAATTTTTTTACGATGTTCGGTGCGATTTTGGACCAGTTTTTCACGCACACGATCGAAAATCACAATGGTGTCGTTTACTGAATACCCGAGAATAGTGAGAAGTGCCGTCACAAATAGGACGTCGACTTCTATCCCATAAAAATATCCGAGGAGTGACATCACGGCAACGGGAACCAAAATATCGTGAAAGAGCACCAATACGGTGGTCGAACCATATACCCACGAACTAACCGGCTTGCCAATACCAATAAACGCGTACGCTACATACACAATCGTGATGAGGAGTGTGGCACCAATCGCCCAAAATGATTTATCTTTCATTTCTTGTCCAATTACTGGACCAACGGTAGTCGTCCGTAATACCGATGCGTCATCACCGAGCGCCAACAATTCTTTGGCGACGGTTTCTTGTTCATCGACCGATAACGTCCGCGTAGTCACAATAAAACTTTGACCGGTTTCACCATGTGATTCACGAACAGCACTATTGTCATACCCAAGTGACGAAAGGACGTTTTCTACTTCGGATTTTTCTGGCAATGTTTCATAGCGTACTTCGGTTAACGTACCACCAGTAAAATCAATCCCCGGGCGCAATCCCACAAACGCTACAATACTCGCTGCCACCAATACAATAAGCACGCCAATAATAAGAAACAATCTTCGGTATTTGATGATTAACATATTATTTTTTTATTACTCCAGTTCCGAGTAAATATGGCCAAATGCCTTTGTCGGTTCGTAATACATCAGGCAGAGCAACTAATAATGTACGAGTAAGCACAATAGCTGATACTACCGAGATAATAATCCCAATACCAAGCACTAACGCAAATCCTTTAATCATCGCCGTACCAAACCAAAAGAGAATAATCGCCGACAACAACCCAGTCACATTTCCGTCACGAATTGCACTCCAAGCCCGGGCAAATCCATCTTCGGCAGCCTGACGACTGCGTTTACCGCTACGAAACTCTTCTTTCATTCGCTCAAAAACAAGCACATTGGCGTCAACCGCCATCCCAAGCGACAAGACAAACCCCGCCAAACCAGCCGCCGTCAAGGTGACTGGAATAAACTGGAATACCAACATATTCATAATGATGTACAAGAACAATGCAATACTCGCAATGAATCCCTGTACCCGATACCACAGAATCAAAAATAGCGAAATGGCAGCAAAGCCAACAATACCGGCCATCAGTGTTTGATCAATTACTCCCGTCCCCAACGTAGCATCGATCGTTTGCGTGCTTACGAGCGTAATTGGTACTGGCAACGCACCAAAGTTTAGGTTCTGGGCCAATGCCTTGGCTTCTTCAGGATTAAACCCACCCGAAATCACCGCCGTTCCACCAGAAATTGGTTCATTAATACGAGGTTCAGAAATTGGTTCACCGTCAAGGAAAATGGCGAGTTGTCGACCAACATTATCACGAGTGATTTGTTCAAAAAGAGACGCCCCGTCGCTCGTGAAATGAATGGCGACGATTGGTTCGTTAGATAACTGCCCAGATTGACCACCAGCAAATTCTAGAGTGGCACTTTCCAAATATCGCCCAGTCAAACCAGTGTCAGTATACGTCGTTGCCTGAGTCACAGTCGTTGTTGCTGCTGATGATGCCGTCACAGGAGTAATGGCTACTGAACCAGACGCCGATACGGCCGTTACCGGTACTGATGCAGCTGAGGAATTAACCAGCTTAAATTCAAGCAACGGTGTGCGTCCGATTTCAGCAATCGCGTCATCAACGTTTGTTACCCCGGGTAATTCCACCACTAACCGATGACTCTTTTCGGCGGCAGCAAAACTACTTTCTTCCACTTGAATGATCGGTTCTGATACTCCCAACCCATTTACGCGACGTTCAATCACATCACGAAGCACCGACATTAACTGCGACACATCACCCGCGTCAATATTACTGACATCAGCTTCATAGACGAGATGGCTCCCCCCTGCCAAATCCAATCCTAATTTGAATGGATGAGCCGCTGTTGGTGTTACCGCGTTATGATACACAATAAAGGCGACAATACCGCCAATTATTAAAACAACCACAGCGCGAAAAATACGAATAAAGGCATCAACACCTGGAGTAGGTTCAGTCGTTTTGGTGGATTGTTTCATATACAGCAATTAGAGAATAACTCGCCATTTATACCATGTTATTATTGGAAATTCTAGCTTTTTTTGCAAAATAGAGCACATTTTTAAGGAGGATGGCAACGGCTAACGGACCGATACCGCCCGGCACCGGGGTAAACAGTGTAGCCGTTTCAGCTATCGCCGGGTCAGCGTCTCCGACCAATTGCCCTCCTTCTTCACTCGTTCCCGCATCAAACACAATGACGCCAGATTTCACCATGCCTGGACGTAATAATTGTGGAACGCCTGCACCAAGCACAATAATATCCGCCAGAGCCAATGCGGTGGGATCAAATGATTCTTTAGTTAAAATAGTTACGATTCCACCCATAGTAGCGGCATATTGGGCCACTGGTTGTCCGACCAATCGACCATTCCCTACCACGACAACCGATTTATCTTTCCAATCAACGGTGTGCTCGGTGGAAATAGTAGCAATCGCTCCCACCACCGGCGGCAAAGGATCATTAATCCACCCGCTATACTGCATGACGTCGACATCATGAGATGGTGGAATGAGCGTCAGTAAATCACTTGTTGCAATATGTGGAAAGGGAAACTGAATAATTATTCCATCAGTGGTCGGAAGTACTTCTCGGACTGCCGTCGCCACGGCAGTCCGAGTTACCGCTGGCGGTAACTCAACAACCGTTACCGCGATGCCAACAGCGATAGCGTACTTTTCTTTGAGCGCCAGGAATTTTTTGGTTTCAAAATTTGGCGCACAGGTAAATACTGTTAATCGAGGTTGATACGGCAAGGTCTGCACTTCCGCACTCATTTCAAGCAATAATTGCCGAGCGATTTTTCTTCCATCAACAATCATGCTGGGCACTATACAATAAAATTGACCCTTAGTCACGGATAGCAACTTCACTGACATTGATCAACAATATTCCCTATTCACTCGCCAAGGCAAGTTGGTACGAGTGGCGAGCAACGATATTATGATTGCGCTTTCGGGCGACGCATGGGTTCGGGAACGTATGATTCATAGCGTCCGTCCGTATAGCGAAAGGCGTCTTTGCTACTGTATTTACATTCATAGACGGTAGCCAGCTTTGCACCGCTCATAACAATGGGGTATGAATAAAACCGCCAGGAGCCGGGACAGGTCGGAACCTTGCCTCGAGTCGCATGCCAAAAAAACGCAAAAGCGATTCGTACCATCCATGGTCTGATTGGTAGAATCTTCTTCCCCACCGCGCGCGCCATATCTTCGGCCAACACTGCGTCTCCTGGTGGAGTAATGTTAAAGACCACATAATCGTGACTGAATGGCTCAAACGAAAATTTGGTAACAATGTCGTTCACATCATCTTCATGAATAAACTGTCTGACCCACAATGGCGTCGCTGGCACAAATGATGTTAATGCCGTCACCACTTTATAGACTGGACTTCCCTTTAAATTGCCCTGTAATGCCGATTGCAACCCAAATCGATTACGCATATAGCGACCACGAGGACCGGTGATGGCGGCTGGTCGCACTACAAATACTTGCGGGACAGATTTTCCCTCTGATTTGCGGGTATCAAACAATGCTTTCAAACGATCTTCGGTAGCCTTTTTTTCTTTGGCGTAGATGTACTCGTCGTCACGAAAACCTTCGGCTTCAGTAAAATGATGTTCGAGTGTATTGGTTGATTGGGCACCATATGATGACGCGGTTGAAAAGTATATCAGCTTATCAACTGATTCAGTCGTAAAGGCAAAATCAAACACGTTATCTGAGGCATCCACATTCAGCCGCCATTGCTCGGCAGCATTTCCATACAGCGCGCGGATTTGCCACGCGGTGTGAATCACAATCGTCGGCTTTTTTTCTGACGCAATAGTTTGCCAGCCATCATCAGCGAGGTTTTGTTGAATATAGGTGACCTTCGGTAGTGATTTGGAAAAATCCGACTGTGGCTCTTTATCAATAGCGATGATGGCAGCAACATCATCACGACGACCCATTTGGTCACATAACATTTCGCCGACATATCCGGCCCCGCCGGTAATTAAAACAGTGTGTTGCATAACGTACGTGATTCACAATATATCATACTTTCTCTTAGACACGTATCGTGTCGGTATACAGTACAACTCACTGACACCAATAAAAGTTATAACTATTTATTGCGGAAAGCGCACTGAAATACCAAATCGCGATAACAACGTCTTAAACGTGCGTAAGCAGATTGCTACATCGAGCCAAAACGAGCGATTCTTTACATAGTACAAATCATACGACAGGCGGATACGCGATTCTTCAATTGATTGTGGACTGATATTGCCGGACATATATTGCTGATTGGTTTGGGCCCAACCAGTCACTCCCGGTTTAACAAAGTAGCGAATTTTATAATACGGCAATTCGTTGGCTAATCGTTCACCTAATCCAGCAGTGTCATTACGTGGACCCACCAAAGACATATCTCCTTTTAAAATTGCTAACACTTGTGGTACCTCATCAATACTTAATTTGCGTAATACATTCCCCACTTTTGTGACAACGTTATCTTGTTTAGCATCTTCGTTCGTCCACGTTGCGCTCCCCGAAAAATTTTTTGTCATTGTTCGCAACTTGTAAATTTTAATCGGACGATTGTACTGGCCGATTCGGTCTTGCGCGATAAATAAACTACCCGGTCCTTCGATTCGCATAGCGAGATAAATGAACGGCAAACACAGTAAAAATACGATACCTAAAATAACACTACAAATAATATCGATGCCACGTTTCATCACGTCATAAATCAGACTTTTTGATTGGGACACGTGAGCCAAAAACCAATCGTAACGTAACGCTGATAACGGAATACGATCAAAGGTATCTTCGTACACTTGATAAAAATCCAGAAACGTAAATTCAAAATGAATAAAGGCGCGGTCAAATAACGCCGGTAGCACCTGTTCCAGATACGCACTATGCGGATTCGCCACAATGATATCAATTCGCTCTTTTTCAATGAGCGTTAATAGTTTGCTGGTAAAATCTGGCGTTTTTTCGGCCGTTCCACTATCAATGAGTCGCACAAAAGAATACGTGTATCGATCGTTGTTATTTATTTCGTCGACCAATTCAATTGCCTCTTCTCCATCGGCCAACAAAATTGCCCGTTTGTGAGCCACGGGAGCAAATCGCGGATAGAGATACATACGCCACGCCGTAATCAGCGCAACTGATACGAACAAATAAATAATGAGATTGGTTTTGGGAGCGATTCCTAGTGGTACAACAATAAATATGAGGAACGCCAAAATTGTGTTGACAATTTGGATATTTAAAATGCGACTAAAGAGAAATGTCTTTAGTACCGACGTGTGCTTGTCATATAACCCGCCAATATAAAATACAAAGAGCCAAATACCGGAAAGCAATAAAAATGGCCCAAAGTGATTACCCAGCAAATCCCAATCCGGGATGGCCAAATACCGCACCGTCAGCGTAATGAGGAGCGCTACAAAAAAGCTGATGCTATCGCCCAAAATCAGTATAGCCAGTTCCCGAGTGCGTTCCCCCATACAATGATGGTCATATCGTACCTGAGACGCTTGAAATAGCAAGGGACGCAGGCCAAATGATTTTTGGGTTCGAGCTGGAGAGCCCATTTTCCTTTTCCCAAGGAAAATGGGACTCGTGCTAAGTCTGAGCTGTGGGGACCCGGGGCGCGGTCACAAATCCCGATACCAAAATACCCGTAGGTACGTTATAGTAACAATAACCAATATTATCGCATGACCACACCAATTCCCCGAAAAAAAGTACTGTACCTCATTACCAAATCCAACTGGGGTGGTGCGCAACGTTATGTCTATGACTTGGCGACACATCTCGATCTTACAGAATACGAACCAGTGGTCGCTCTTGGTGGCAACGGGACGCTAGTCGAGATGCTTCACCATGCCGGTATTCGCACCATCGAGATCCAGTCACTCACCCGTGATGTCAATACGAAAAAAGACTGGGCACTAGTACGCGAATTATGGCGTATAATGCGGACCGAACGGCCGGCCGTCCTTCATGTTAATAGTTCAAAAGCTGGCGCGATTGGTGCCCTCGTCGGACGTCTGGCCCGGGTACCACACGTGATTTTTACCGCCCACGGCTGGGCCTTTAACGAAGACCGCCCGGGGTGGCAACGAATCATCATCAAAGCCATCCACTGGGTGACAGTACTTTTTTCTCATCACACCATTGCCGTGTCACGAAGTCTCGTCACCCAAATGAATTGGCCAGGAGCGCAGAAAAAAATGTCAGTTATTAATCCCGGACGTACCATTGGTCCGATGTTTGATAGAGAAGAGGCGCGAGCTCGGTTGACGGAACAGTGTCCTGCTCTCCTCCCCTATTTCAATGATACCTGGCTCGTGTGTGTGGCGGAATTACATCCTATAAAACGCCATACGGTGTTGTTTGAAGCGATAGCGAACCTGGTCTTTACCTATCCGACATTGCGACTCATTTGTATTGGAGATGGTCAACTGCGGGACATCCTCACCGACTGGATTCTAGAGCATGGGCTTGAGAAACACATTTTTTTGGTTGGAAGCGTTACCGAAGCGGCCAGATATTTAAAAGCCTTTGATATGCTGGTTTTGGCTTCCCAATCAGAATCATACGGATACGTTATTCACGAAGCCGGACTATCTGGAGTTCCCGTTATCGCCACCAACGTCGGCGGTATTCCCGACATCATCACCCACAACGTGACGGGCTTACTCGTACCACCCAACGACGCTACTGCCTTACAACACGCCATTGCAATGTATTTAGGCGTACCGTCGCCAGCACAACAATTTACTCACCGACAAAAAAACGCCCTCGCCAACCGTAGTGTAGAAAAAATGGTTACCAAGACGACCTTCGTCTATAGTGGACGCAATTGACCGCAATCAGCAGTCTGAGTAATTTGTTGCCCAAGAATTTAATCCGTTCCCAAAACCAATATAGCAATACATTGCTAATGATTCTTGGTATACCAATAGTCCATATCCTGATCGATCATTAGATAAAGATACTCGGTAGCGTAGTGGAGCCACAGTAACCGTATCATTACTTGGTGTATAGCCCAGGGCACCAGAGTTCATCAACGTTGTATCTTTGCTACCACTACCGGATAACGCCGACACCCCGCCGTTTAATCCGCCAGCAGTATTGCCGGCCGATAAATCACATGTGCCACTCCCTGGATTAGCGTTAGCGGCGCAAGGAAACAGACCATTATTTTTATTACGGTAAATTTCTAATGCATTTTGTAATTGTTTTGCTTCACTAATACGACGAGCATCTCGAGCCTTTTCTCGCGCCGTCGATAGAGAGCCTAAAACGGTTGATGCCAACAGACCAATAATCGTAATCACCACCAACAATTCAATCAATGTAAATCCCTGCGAGTTTGCCCGGGAATGATTTTTTCTAGGAAATGTGAGCATATCTAAATAGTACAAAACTGGTACCCGGTGTCTACCACAGAAACAAAGTGTTGGGGATAACTTAATACGCTCTTTACTATAATTTTCATACAATGTAATTATTATGGCAGATTTTCGTTTTAATGATGAACAAACAGGTATCACCAGACGGACACCAACTAGCAAAGCAAAAGGGATTGAGGGTCGTCTCATCGCTTGGGGTTTAGCTAAAAACCCTACGCAAGCCAAACTCATTATGATTGGCATAGTGATTATTGGACTGGCAATTATTATTTTCCAAAACATTAATCTTGGCCAAACAGCATCAGACAATCTAAACGATCCAGCTCTCCTTCCGTAAAATATCCTTGTGGTTTATTTAATCACCACCTCACTGATTTTGATGTACCGAGTCTAACTATAGGCGTGTACCACTACGACTAATCGTCGGGCATCTTTGTAATACGGGCATACCGGCGCATCGCGAGCACCATACCAATAGCCATAAATTCGGTCACTAGATGTGATCCGCCATAACTTAAAAACGGTACCGTGGTGCCGGTTACCGGCAACAAACCGATATTCATACCGATATGCACAAAAAAATGGGCAGTGAGTAATACAGCCACACCACTAGCAAACAAGGTTTCAAAGTTACTCGCGCCGTTCACGGCATGATATAACAACCGCCAAATCACGACCCCAAACGATGCAAACAGCAATAGCACGCCAACCAGTCCCCACTCCTCGGCAAACGCCGCAAAAATAAAATCAGTTTCGTATTCGGGCAAAAAGAGTAATTTTGATTGGGTGCCGTAGCCAATTCCCTTTCCTAATAATTCACCCGAACCAACCGCAATGGTAGACTGGTACGCATTATATCCCGCTCCTTGTACGTCAGCGAGGGGATCAAGGAATGTCATAATTCGTTCCTTTTGATAGTCAAAAAAAACAAATTGCCACATGAGCGTAAACACAAGGGCTCCAGTCCCAAACACGACGAGCAAATGTCGCAATTTGATACCAGCCACCAAAACCATGCCCAACCAGACAAAGAACAAAATAATCGCTGAACCAAAATCCGGCTGAATAAATACCAACCCAAAAATCAATCCCGCATAGATACCCGATATAATGATATGTCTGACATTACTAATATGTTCGTGGCGCTTCGCGAAATATTTTGCCAGCACCGTAATCAAAATAAGTTTGGCGGGATCAGCCGGCTGCAATGAGAAAATACCGAGGTCAAACCGACTTTGAGCACCCAGGGTAATTTCACCAATAACGAGTACCAGGAGTAACGCGATAATAATCGTAATATACAGAAAAAAGGTCGTATTACCCAATCGCAAAAAACGGTAATCCGGTATCATCGCGATAACAAAAGCGACCGTAGCGACCGCAATCCACAACAACTGACGGTGAAAGTAAAAATTATCGCCTTGATACGAATACATGGTCACGAGACCCATAAATGTCAAAAACAGCACCGCACCACAAAGAAACGGATCAAATGAACGAAAGAAAACCCGAACACCATGCATGGCTACAGCATATACAAATTATTGGAGTGGCGCAAAGTTGCTTTTGGTTTTGGGGATAATATCAATACGCGCTGGTCCGTCTTCACAAATAGACGCCGTGATGGACTGATAAATTGATCCTAGTGTCGCGGTTGTCGGGGCAGCGTACGCTTGGGTTGGCGCACTCGCAATACTACGTAAAAAGTCCATATTCACACCAGTCCCCAAACCAATCGTAAACACGGTGATATCTTTAGCTTTGACCGCAGCCGCTTGCTCGAGGGCAAACGTTTCCGGTTCTTTATCAGTCCCTGGAGACGTCGCTAACCCATCGGTCAACAACACCACTACACTGCGAGCATTAGTATTATGCCGTGCCGAACCGAGCTCAGCGAGCGCGGTCTGTAATCCCAACCCAGTGTTGGTAGTGCCTCGTTCTTCCAGCGGATCAATTACAAGCTTCCCTACTGCCGTACTCGCGGCCACCCGATCATTCGTGAGCGTCACTGGCGTATTAGCCTGACTCGCAAATGTTACCACACTGATTTGGTCAGCCTGTTGTAATTGCGAGACAAATGATTTAGCAGCGGTCAATACTGAGGAAATAGGTTCTGGCGGGTTCGCCTTATCATTATTCATACTACCCGAAAGATCAATAGCCAACACCACGTCAGTTGGCACTTCACAACTACGAAGTGTTTTGGCGATGGGTCGCGGCCAAGTAAAGGTGACATCAGCTTTTGCTCGGTCAGTTAATTCATCAATAAACGTTTGTGACGCGGTGAGAGGAGTCCCCGCCGCATCAAAAATTGTGGCCACTACTTCAATGTCTTTGGCCGTGGTTAATTCGGTATTTTCGATAGTGGCTTGCAATCGGGGCAAAGCGTCTGCACCGGAAAGAGCTAAATCAGTGGTTTTAAATTGCGCCCGCCCATACGCGTACGGCAACCACAAATCTGCCGATTCGAGCGTGAGTGTCGTTTCCGTTGGAGTCCGACCACCAGTATCAATCCGTCCTTCAAAAATTGGATAGGTACTGTCTGGTGGCAAAATTGTTGTCCCGGTGCGCGTCGCGATTACGCCCGTACGATCTCGCAAGGTAAAGGTGTACCGCAACTCCGGTGTACCAGCCGCCAAATTGGAATTTTCTACATACCCCACCGCATTAAATTGTCCAGCGTTACCAGGAAAACTTTGAGCCCAAAGTACCGTTGGTGGCGCTACGGTAAAGGCACAAATACGAGTACAAGCTCCGCCACAGTCAACACCAATTTCGAGACCATTTTTTGTAGTATCAAAACACGTTGGTTGTTGGTAGAAATAAATAAAATACAGCATCGTTGCAACTCCCGCCGTAAAGAAAAAATACCCCGTTCCATAACACAACCGCCGCCACATCGCCCACAATCGCACCGAGTTCATAATGCACCTATTGTAGCAAATAAAAATCGCCGTGGTGGGGACGCGTGAGTACAATCAGTACTCAAAACGCATCAACCATTCACCACGGCGACCGACGGCATTCC
Organism: uncultured Candidatus Saccharibacteria bacterium; assembly: GCA_964469295.1. Taxonomy (GTDB): domain Bacteria; phylum Patescibacteriota; class Minisyncoccia; order Phycocordibacterales; family UBA918; genus OLB19. The sequence continues at coordinate 283 of CAYXYJ010000013.1, read as the reverse complement.
ACATATCCCCGGCGAAGAGGTCTATGTTTTTGCGAGGAATGAGAGCGATGACGTTGTTTCGGTCATCAACTCAACCGCGACCAACTTCATGCTGTCTCTTGGTGGTATGCACGCCTGCACCAATCCCAAGTAAGGTACCCGACAGCCGTCTGTCTATCACCGTCCATCGTGTGTAAATTCTGTATGCAATTATAGCATATAATTACTAAAAAGCAAGCGAAAAAACACCCTCATATGAGAGGGTGTTTATTGAGATTTTCGGAGTTGATTGAAAACTTAATGT
>CAYXYJ010000012.1:0-22854 GCA_964469295.1 uncultured Candidatus Saccharibacteria bacterium | reverse complement strand
TGAGGTATCATTACTAGACTTAGAAAAGGTGTCTTAATTTTGGGGTACCTTCCAGATGGAAATGGCACCAGATGGGACAGTAGATATGAATGTTTTTGACATCAAGACTGGTGTCTCAATTATATTTGGTGTGAAAAAGAAAAGTCTAAGTAATGATAAGAAGTCTTTAGCTACCGTATACCAAGCCGATTTGTTCGGTAAAAGAGCTGAGAAATTTGATGTTCTTAGTTCGTCATCAATCGAAACTGTTAGGTGGAATAAATTACCACCTGAAGCTGAAGTGTGGAAGATTGAAGGTGAAGGAAAACTTGAATACGAACAAGGAATTTCAGTAGTTGAACTTTTTGAAAAAAACACTACAGGCATTGTAACAATGGGAGATGCTTTTATTGTAGATGAAGATAAGGTTAAGTTGGTTAATCGTGTTAATGATTTCCTTGAAAACCCAATTCAAGATTTTGATCTTCAGACAAAATATGGATTAGGTAAAAATTATGCAAAATGGGTTGTCGATAATAAAAATTCGATTCAAAATGACACATCAAAAGTTGTGCCTTTAGCTTACCGTCCGTTCGATATTCGGTATACCTATTTTGACAACAAGCTTGTATGGCGACCGAGGACAAATGTTATGAAGCATTTCATCTTGGGTGACAACGTCGGACTTGTTTTTAGACGGCAACAGCCAACGGATAAGGATTTTTATATCTTTTCCTCAAAATTTGTAATATCAGACGGATTTATTCGTTCTGACAACAAAGGAAGTGAATCAATCGCTCCACTATATTTGTACGAAAATAGAGAAAAGGTACCAAATTTAAACAAGGAAATTGTTGAAAAAATTGAAGATGTTGTCGGGCAAATTACACCAGAAGATTTATTTGATTACGTTTATGCAATTCTGCACAGCCCTACATATCGTACAAAATACGGTGAATTCTTAAAGAATGACTTCCCACGAGTACCATATCCAAGTAATAAAGAATATTTCTGGAAGCTTGTTCCTTTAGGTACTAGATTGCGTAACTTGCATCTCCTTGCGGCACCGGAAGTAAGTTTGTCTAATACATCGTTCCCAGTTGCTGGTTCAGATATTGTTGCAAGTCCAATATTTAAAAAGCAGAGAGTATATATAAATGATGAGCAATACTGGGAAGGGGTTTCTGAGCAAGCCTGGAACTTTTTCATTGGAGGGTACCAACCAGCTCAAAAATATCTCAAGGATCGTAAAGGTAAAAAACTATCTTCATCTGAATTTGAGAACTATGAAAAAATGATTGCGTCATTAAATGAAACGATGAAGATTATGCAGGAAATAGATAAGGTTATTTAGGATATGGAATTTACATCTTCAAACCTTTTGATGCCGATACTGCAAGGCATGTGGGCAATGAAAGAGCTGTATTTCATGATGTTCGGCATTGTGGTGCTTGCTTTGGCTTTTCGCATTGTAGTTGATCTCATGAGTCGCCGAAGCCAGATCAAGTGGCTCTTAGGTAAAAAGAAAGTACAAGAATTACAGAAGCTCAGCCCTGCACAATTTGAAGAGTATATTGCGGTCCTGTTTAGTTCACTCGGCTATAAAACTAGAGTCACTGGCGGTAAGGGTGATGGCGGAGTAGATGTAGAAGCGGAGAAAGATGGTCATGTTCACTACATCCAGTGCAAAAAGTTTATTACCTCTAAGGTGCCTGTTGGTGCCGTGCGAGATTTCTACGGAGCTATCGCTGACCGAATCGACGGTGGCAAAGGATACTTTATTACCACCAATGTCTTTACCTTAGACGCTGAGAAATTTGCTGAAGACAAGCCTATTGAACTAGTAGATAAGTTCAAGCTTATGGAATACATGAATATGGTTAATGCCCCAGCAGTCCCAGTCTCTACCGATCACGTCTGTCCAAAGTGCGGAAGTGAACTTGTAAAGCGTAAGGGTAAGTATGGTCTGTTTCTGGGTTGTACTACGTACCCAGACTGTGACTACACAGAAAAGATAGCTTAGCGCAAGAGAGGTTCGATTTGCTCAGCAAAGATTTTAAGACTCTCATTTTCTTTTGATTTGAGACTCCTCAGATCCAGACTGGGATCTACCATGAATGTTTGTAGTGGGTACTGAACATTAAGTTGGCTACTTCGCTCAAGTAATTTATCGTTCATCTGACGTAAGTAAAAGCTCAAGGTATCAACTGACTCACAGACTGATTCGAGGTGATTGGTTATAGTCTCCGATAAGTCTACGCCAATGATTTCGGATAACTGTACAGTGACTTCTTTAAACTTGAGTAGATACTGATAGTTCTCAAAGACGCTTGATTTATGTACTAAAAAGGCTGGTAGAAAGTAGTGCATTGATTCATCTATTTGGGATGCAAAGTCTTTGGTAAACGGTAATATGAGTTTTGTTTGCTCAAGCGAAGTACTAGTAATAAACGTCTTATTTATACTAATCTCAAAAAAACGCATCGGGCAGTCGTGCACTTCTAAATCGCCGCTATTGATATAACGCTCGATAGTCTTTATGACAGAGTCTTTTGCCTTTATCCAACGCTTCATCAACTCATCGTGCGGAAGAACAGTTTTACCCCCGTGTGTCAGGTGGTCGCTACTCATGCAGAGGGGTGTAAACTCCTCAAAAAATGACCCGTCACTGATAGCGTCACGAACCACTTTCTCAAGCTTATACTCCAAGTCATCGATCTCACTCAAGTTATCACGTAACTCGTCCTCATTCTTATAAGTGAGGTTGTACCGTGATGCTAAACGTCTACCGAATTCCATGAGCGGATACCCAGCAAAGTGCAGATTGAAAATCACTTCTTTGAAGCTTATTTTTGCATTCGGTAGCCTCAGTTCATGACCCCACGGAATTGAGTTGATGATGGTTTTTGTAAGGGTATCAACATTCTCTACAGTTAGGTTCTTTTTGTTACCAATAATCCTCGCAATCTGCTCTTCTTCTAAAAAGTACTTGTGATCACTGGTTACGTATGGATCTAAACGTATAACATCTTTCTGTATGTCCTCGGGTAAGGAATAGAACGTACAAAGATGGACGAGGCGATCATACTCATAACCTGAATGTTCAAGGAAAAATGCTCGAAATTCAGCGTCATCCTCTAGGAAAAGACTGCTGTTAAATTTAGGTCGAGAAGGCTTAAAACTATCACTCCGGTAATAGACCATGCTGGCAGAGTGTTCGAGTCGAGACAAGGCTAACTGGGTCGTTAGGTAACATGTCTGCATATCAATTTGCAGTTTCTGGTATAAATCCCATAAACTCATTATCTTGTTGTACTGTTCGACCTCGTAATTATTCTGCGGTCTCCAGCTAGTAAGTGCGATAAGATCAGCTTCGTTAAGCAAGGTCTCGCCAGTCTTTAGTAAGTGAGCGTCATGTCTAATTACCAATAACGCCCGCTCGCGTGGTGTAAGGTTTCCTTTCTGAATTATTTTAGTTAAGTCTTTCATTTTCGTTTTCTATCAATCAGCATTTGTTCGAGGACATCAATTCGTTGCTTGAGTTCAATGTGCGTGATGTTCTTTGAAAGAGCGAGAGCGAGACGAGAAATTACCTGTGCTCGTTTCGGAGAAATCTTGCCCGTAGTGACCTGCAGTAACGCATTCGATAAAATCTCATTTACCTCTGCCAGCCCTAGTGATTTTTTAGTTTCATTCATACTTAAAAGTTTTCGATTATTTCAAACCATGTCTTTACCTCCTTAGACTTTCCGTGTTTCGTGACATTTTTATAGAGAGCCAAGACTACATTCGGAGTGAGTTTCCTAGCCCATGTATTAATGTGCTCTACAAGACCCTCATCCTCGATCCGCTTATTCCAGTCCGTGAGCGTACCGAGGTCTTTAATACCAAACCGCAAAGCAAAATCTCGCTGGGTTTTGATCTGGAGAAGCTCAATCGCCATATCGTCATCAATACCCATCTTTCGAAGGACGGTTTCAGGCTGACCCCTCAGGAACGTTGGAAGCGACTTCCACGTCACATAGGTAGCAAAATCCTGTTTGCGATAGACTCCAATATTTGGTTTTTCATTATGGAGTTGCTTCATGGCTCATGATTAATACCCGCTCTTTCTTAGTGAGCTTTTCTAGTCGCTTCAGACACACTTCTACATACTCGGTATCTTGTTCAATACCAATACAGGTTCTCCCTAACTGCTCACACGCCAGAGCTGTACTGCCACTACCTAAGAAACCGTCATAGACATAGTCATCAATACTGGTGACATTAAGGATAAGTCGGCGTAACAGATCAATTGGTTTCTGAGTCGGGTGCAACTTTGATTTCTGCGGTCGTGGATGGAATATCGCACTACTCATCTGTGCTTTGATTCGCTTATGCTTTTTATACCAGCCATAGGCAATCAGCTCCTGTTGCGGGAGATAGTCCATTCGTCCCATGACCGACTGATTCTTAATCCATATCAGCATCTGACTAAAGTGCAGCCCTGCGGTTTGCATACCAGTACGAAGAGCAAGGAACATACTGTCGCAATTAAAGATATGGAAGGTGTTGTATGAATCGAGATGAGGCAATACTGCCTCTACCCACGACTGTGTAAAGCGAGCATATTCGTGTTCAGTTTGGATATGGTCACCTTTGATAGCTTTAGCGTCTTTTTTACCAAGCTGAGCCACACCCACCTTATTCTCTACATACGCCACACCATACGGCGGATCCGTTACAACCGCTTGGATTTTATGGCTCCCAACAACCTTTGCCACAAAGCCAGCGTTAAGAGAATCGCCACACGCTACGATATGATTCCCGACGGAATAGACGTCACCTGTTTGTACTGTCTTCATACTCGCTTAGCTGTTTGCTTAGTAAACTTCTCCCAGCGGTCGATGATGACGCTCGCAAATACAAGATCCTGTTCGACCCCATACCATTTACGATGTAGTTGTTCGCAGGCAATCAAATCACTGCCACTTCCACCAAAACCAGAAAACACTACGTGCCCGGGAGCGGTACACCGTTTGATTGGCTTTTCACTCAAGCCTACAGGTTTTTGCGTTGGATGCAGATAACCCTGCACGTCATCACGCTTCACAATCCAGAGGTCGATCATGTCGAGTAGTTCATTGTGGAGCTGATTACCTGTAGTAACTTCCTGATTCAGTATCTCGTTTACGTTCTTGAGGTTATTGTTCAAGTACCCTTTGCCAGTAGTCCCGTAGACGGCAGGCTCATGTACACGATTAAACGCTACTTGTGGAGTCATGTTCTGGTTGTTCTTTACCCAGTAGCAGACCCGTCTAAAGTGAATACCGTACTGTTTATATAGAGCTTGTATTGACCCGATATTTTTAGCGTCACACCAATAGAGGAAGTGAGCATTAGGGTGGGCGATAGACTTTGCGGTACTGATACTAGCCTCAATAAAGGCATGGTACTTCTCGTCACTCATCGAGTCTTTTGAACTTGAGTACTCGCCACCATATTGCTTTTGGTTACTGATTCCTTTGTTATAGGACAGACCAATGTTGTATGGCATATCCTGATAGATGAAGTGAGCTTTCGTTTCGCCCATCAGTTTAGCTACCAGTTCCTTATCGGTGGAGTCGCCTACAAGAAGACGGTTATCGCCTAGTTGCCATATCTCTCCAGCTTTAACCTTTGGCGTAGCGTGTTCAGCGAGTGCCTTCTCGACATCGTAGTCATCATCGGCAATTTCGACATCGTCAAAGAAGTCCTGTATTTCGTCTTCATCAAACCCGACATCAAGCAGAACGTTAAGGTCAAAGTTCTTCAAAAGCTCCTCATCCCAAGAGCCAGTATTCTTGTTTAATCGAAGGTTTAACTCTCGCTCTTCTTCGAGCGTTAGTTCACGAGATGGGATCATACACTCCACCTCGGTGTACCCGAGGTCAGCATAGATCTTGATTCGTTGCTCACCGCCAATAATGACATCTGTTCGGGAGCCAATATTGAGCACCACAGGCACTACCGCACCAAACTGTTCAATTGATTTCTGGAGGTCTTGTTTTTGATTGCCACTGATTTTTCGTGGGTTATATCCATTGGGGGTCAGATCTTTGACCTTTCGAGTGGTGGATGACCACGTTAACTTTTGTTTAGCCATTGCATGAAGTTGAAGAGGATTTTATTAAACTCTTCACCCTTATTCGTCATTGAATGACAAAATGACATTTTCATTTCTCAAAGTCGGCTTAAATGACAAAAATATCAAGCAAAATAAAGACCTTCTGCGAGTGGCTGCAGAAGGTCTTTATTTTGTCATTTTGTATCAAATGACTATTTGTCTGATCTGAGTGTAAAGAGAGGTCGATACCCACGTCCTCTAGTGTAACGAGGAATGGGGTTTGACTTCATATTGAAGAAAATTTTGAGACCGTCGTTTAGCTCGTACTTAACGTTTCGTCCGAACTTAGGGTTGAACTTTGACTTAGTAAGGGCACCGCCATTATCTGCTATCGCTCGAAGTAGTTCCCATTTGAAGTCTGGCTTCATGGTCTTTGTATTGATAAAACCCATGTCTTTATAATCAAACTTCTTTGATTTCATGCCGACATACGAAACCTTTACAAAGTGACCATCAATAAACTGGATTTCAAGCGATTCCCAGACAGCGTTTTGCGGTAAAGGGTATGATCCAACGGGATAGTCGTCTTTACGATTAGCCTTGGTACCGGCAATTTCTTCTACATTTACAACACGAACTTCCTGAATGGGCTGCGTGTACTGTGGGATGAAGAAATCTTCTTCTGGCTCTAGATACCATGGACGGTTTACTACTGTCTCGTTGTAGTACTTTGCAAAGTCTGACAGACTCACTCCTGCTATTGGTTCAGTAATCTGCTTAAGCTTTTCAGGAAGGTTCATTTCTTCAATTATTTTGAGCTGAGGTTGAATGGTTTTGAGCGTTTCCGCCATCATTTTCATTGGTCGTTCGAGAGTACCCGAAAGATCTTGAATGGATTTAAAAGCTTTGTTTGCGGGTGATACCAATGTACTAGCAAAATCAGGGCTATATCCAGCCTCCAATGCCTGCTTGTATATCTGTTCTCCCACGGTCATGAATATATTATACACTACGTAAATTTGGCATTGTTTGGCATTTCAAAATTACAATATCTTGTATTAGGGAATAACTTTAAATTATGTAATTTCTATAATTAAAATGCGTAATTAAGGCCAAAAATAACAGTTTATGTTAAACTAGAATTAATATGGAAAGAAATATAGAAGTGGAATTACGTGCATTAGTTAATGACCCTAAGGATTTTCAAGAAAAGTTAAAGCAGAAAGGTGCAGAACATAAAAATTCATCGTACTTAAAAGACGTATATTTTTGTGACAAGAAAGCTACTTCAGTTGCTGATGTTGAGATGGACAAAGTCGGATCATACAGTCTTCGTCTTCGTATCGCACGAAAGGGTGACACTGAAACCATTAGTCTTAACACAAAAACTATTACTACCGAGGGCGACCACAATGCGTGGGAAGAACACGAAGTAAAAATAGATAATTTTAGAGAGGCTGCGCTTATTCTGTCTACCACAGAGTTCAAACCTTTCTTTGAACTAGAAAAACACCGACATACGTACCTACTTAATGACATGGAAATTTTAGTTGAGGAGATCACTGACTTTGGCGGAGCTATCGAGGTTGAGATCATGTGTATGCCCGGTGAGGAAGAAGGCAGCAAAGCTAAGATTAAAAATCTTTTGACCAATGAACTTGGACTAAGCGAGGCAGAAATTGTCCCAAAAAGTGTGACCAATATAATTATGAAGCAAAGAGCATTTAATCAAGAAATTAATTTTTAAAAAAGACGCCCGGCAAGACCTGCCGGGCGTTTCTCATTTCAGCCGTACTGGTTGGGACTTGGACGAACCTTCACGGTACATTGTCATCCCTTTCAATCCGAGACGATAGGCACTTTCGTAGATTCCTCGCACTTCTGAAACCGTTGCTTCGGTCCGAAGGTTGATTGTCTTTGAAATTGATTCGTCAACGACTGTTTGCAGTGTTGCCACCATTTTAAGGTGATCGATTGCAGCAATGTCTGTACTGGTTACAAGAACTCGCTTGAGATTATTCGGTGCGCTCTCAGGCAATTTTCCCGAATCGGATATCTCTTGCAAGATTTCCTGATTCGGAAGAAGTTGACGTACCACCTCACGCACCTGACCATCCGGATCTTTGAGACTGAACAGGGGTTCAACACCAGGTGAGGCATTGATGACCAGTCCGCTTCTTCCCGTCGGAGGCAAGGCGATTGTGGTACTGTGCCTGAGCAACCGGGTTTTTCTAATTTTATTACCCAAGCAATACCAGTCGGCTTCACTTACCCAGCGTGTTGGGTGATTCCCATAACGCTGTTGCACATAAGCCGGCTCCTCAATGTGTCGACACCCATAGAGGAGATCCATAGCCCGAAACGACCCGCGAACTTGTGCGAGTTCATGTGAGGCTACCTTGGAAGTGTAGTTAATCAACGCCACAACGTCTCGAGCAATTTCTCGCCCTTCATCGCTGTCATACGGAATACCCAGTTTCACCAGCATGTCAGCGAGGCCGCAAATGCCAATGCCGATTTTCCGACGCAAACTGACAACTTCCTTGCTTTCTTCAATCTGGTAACTTTCCAGACTGATTTCCAGACAATCATCCAAGGCCCGTGTCATCAGTACCGTGGTTGATTGTAGTGCTTCTATATCGATAGTCTTGTTCGAAACAAAAGCACCCAAATTGAGGTAGCCGAACTGGCAGGTTTCACCAGGTACGAGACCAACTTCGGCGCAGGGGGCGATACTCATATACCTACCCGCACCAGGAATTGGGTTGTCCCGGTTGATCCGGTCCATAAACACAATTCCTGGATCAGCACAGTGGTGTGCTGATTCCACGATCAGGTCGAGCAGCGCCGACGCTGATATTGAGCTGCCGTCGCGTAGTCTCCAAGTTGAAGCGGATTCAGCCGCCAACCAAAAGATCTCAGGAGTATCGACTGAGATGTTGAATTTCCAGTCGAGACTACGGCGAAGTGACTTTGCAACCACAAAGTTAGCAATTTGTGGATGGTCGATAGAGCAGATGCCCATATTACCTACTGGTCGATCTTCGTTGCCGCTTTTACTCCCCGTCACAGCGATCTCGTTTAGTTTCAGCAACACGTCGACAGGATCGTTGACCATGTCGAAATTGAAGCCGGTACCCATTGCTTCCGCATGGTACGTGTCAACCATCTTGCGAATGTTTGACCAGTCGCCGTTCAGATTGACAGGTGGAACGGTGCAGGCCGAAAGCGGACGACGGAAGTCGAGTCTGCCAGCGTTCGTCATGATTGGTGTACTGAAGACAATGCGACTCGAATCCATTAACGATCCGATAGCATCGGCAAACACCGTAGCTGCTTGGTTAGAAGTGAACTTTCGATCGGCGCTATAGATTGCACCAACCACACGATTCACCATTTGATCGGGTGTCTCGTTTACTGCACAGATCTTCCCATTCTTCAAGATTTTATCTTGGATGAACTGAGAAGGCGCAAAGCGAGAATTGTAAAGGTACTCCATCTGAGCCTCCTAAGCTGTTTGTTTTGTGCAGAATGCACTCCGAGGGCAAGTGTAAGGTCGAATTCAATATAAGTCAATAACTTTGACATTTTGTCTAGGTTCAGGTAATTTGATGGCAGACAAATCAACCTTTGGAGATGGCTATGCCCTCAATCTATGTTACCCGTAAAGGGATGGAGCTCCTCAGTCAGAAACTGAACGAAGCCATTGAAAAGCTTCGGCAGACACAGAGTCAGAAAGGAGAGGCCTACGACGTCGGCGGAGACAATTGGCATGATAACTTCGCGTTTGAAGAACTCAATCGCCAAGAAATGATGTTCAACCGTCAAATCGCCGACATTCGTGCACTACAAGACCAACAAGTTCTTGTCTCGACTCCGACTGATAATGAGCATGTCCAGATCGGACATATCATTTCACTCGAAGACGAAGATGGATCGGTTCGTGAGTTCTTGGTCGCTGGCTATGGTGAAACCGATCTTCGGAGTCATCCGCCTACGCTCGAGTACGGTGCGCCGATTATCTCTCCCTTCATGGGGACGGAAGTCGGCACCGAGGCAAATGTGCAAATCAAAGGTAAGCAGACATCATTGCTGCTTACTGCTATCAAGAAAGGAGGCTGAAATGTTCGTTGTACTTGAAGGGATAGACGGGGTCGGCAAGTCGACCGTGACCCGCCTCGTTGCTGACATGCTCGGTTTTGTTCCGTACGCAACCCCACCAAAGGAGTATATGGAGCGGCGGAGAGAAATTGACTTGAACGGCTCTCCGCAGCAGAAGTTCAATTTCTTTCGTGATGGGGTCATTGAGGCTGGTACGGAAATTAGACAACTGATTTCTGAAGGGAAATCGGTGATCTGTGACCGCTACTGGATGACCACGTACGTCTATCACAAGGTCATCGGTGTACAGGTTGCAGAGGATGATTTCTCAAACCTGCTCCAACCTGATCTTACGGTCTTGCTTACCGCAAGTCCTGAGCATCAGCTGCAACGCCTGATCGAGCGTGGTATGTCCATCAATGACACTCAGATGGTGCCTCGAAATCTGCAGCTGAGACAGGAATACGATGAGTTGTTCAGTAAGGAGCTGTTCATCAACAAGAGCGTCTCGACTGACAACAGATCGGCGAAGCAGGTGGCGAGTCATGTGATGCGCGCCATCAAACTGCATGCAGGACTGCGCCATGGCTAGGGGGGCGAGAGGGTTTAAACCCTCTCGCCCTTTTTCTTTTTTATAGTGCCAGAATTATCATATTGTGAAACTATGACCCCGACCCACTTACCTAAATTGACCTAGCCAAAAGGTGCTAGAATAGCCTTACAAGGCCTTACCTGTGGGGCACTTAACCCACATAGCCCGCAAATTTTAACTTCTCTCTTTGAGAGGGGTGTAAAGGGCGGCAGCGAAGCTGCCGCCAGCGTTTTCTTCCTAGGGCGGCAGCGAAGCTGCCGCCCTCCGTGCCGTTAAAAACGACAGAAGTAAAATTTTGCGGTGATCTACTGACCTTTGCTCGAATTTTGGAAAATCCTCCTTGAGTTCTGTTTGGTGTTCTTTGTACCATTCTTGAAAACCATCAACGTGCGCAAGTTCTTTTTGCGGCACAAATGTGACATTTCGTAGTGCTTGAATAATGTTGTTTAGATGTGATGTGAATTCGAGTTCTTCGTGGTAGTTGTCTTTTATATTTTGAAAAAGCACCAAAGCTTAATTGAGACGGTTGTGCGTCTCAGGGATAGAGCGATACACCTTCTGTGAAGTTTTTTATTCATTTTCTACATTTTACTAAAAAACAGTCCAACAATCTTCTTACAGGGAAGTTTTGACCATTACCACATTATATTGACACTGGGTATATTTGTGTTAGTGTTTTCTTGGAAATCTCAATGCGTCAAACGGAGGAAAACTCATGCGCATCATCACGCTCTTTTCCATTCTTTCCCTGACCACCATTCCGATGGCGATTCACCTCGGCGAAGGCGCCAACTGGCTGTGGAACAACGGTACCGAAGAGAACGGCTATGGCTCCATCGGCATCGTCTACTGCTTCGCTCTGGTCATCGGCGGCATCGCCATGGTCTTCCGGCTCTGCACCATGTCGCACGACCAGAAGGAATCGCACGACCTTGAGTACAGCCTCATCATGGGGGCTGCGACGATGTTGAGCGTCTTCTGCTTCAGCTATCTCTACGCTTTCACGGTGGCGCCGGTCACGAGCGAAAGTGGCTGGCTGAATGGCTGGCTTATCTACATGGTCATCGGGCTGCTTCCGGTCATTTTGGACTTCAACAGCCAGGCCAGCGACATGATCGAACGTCGTCGTCAGCGGCCGACAGGAGGGGATAAGGTGCGCAACATTCGTTGATCGCATCGACCGCTCGACACGAGACCAAGAACCGCTTGGCTCGATGGGTTGAGCGGTTTTTGTTTATGATATATTAAGCATGCAAACGGACAACTTCAGACACGTTTTTTCTAATGGCCGTCGCGGTCAATCAAGGCGTGTCTTTGTTCGTTTGCACCGGAGCAGCCATTATCGACGGTTATTGGAAGCTGGTATTGCTATTTATGAATATCTTCCCGGGTTGCTCCATGCCAAAACCATCACCATGGACGGAACCGTTACCTTGGTCGGCTCGACCAATCTTGATTTGCGCAGTTTTGATCTTAATTTTCAAAACAATATTATTTTTTATGATGACGCCATAACCAGAGACATGGCAGACAGACAACAGGTACACCAGCAATCATCCCTTAAAATTACCTTGTCTGAAGTGCAACAATGGCCAATGGGGCAACGGTTGTGGCATAAAGCAGTCGCGACAGTAGGACCAATTTTGTAATTTTTTGAGCGTAAAAGGCGGTTTATCTTCATAAAGAATGATGAAGAATTATTATACTGCCGAATATATTTGGTGAAATAAAAAAATTAGTTTATAATTTGCACACAAATTGGAGGATTGGGTGAGTGGTTGAAACCAACGGTTTACTAAACCGTCGGGCCCTAACCGGCCTCGTGAGTTCGAATCTCACATCCTCCGCATTGACAACATGTTAGTTTTATGACTTTATTACCTATGCAGTAAGTGCGACCTACAAAGCTAACGGTTGTAAGAAAAAGAGCGACAACTGTCGCTCTTTTTCTTATTTGCTTTCAAACTTTCTAACGATACGTTCGTGTATTTGCAAAAGCTGTTCTTCGCTAAAAATCTTGTTGTACTGCCATATCCTTCCCCCGAGAGAAAATGCTTTCAAATACGCTTCGCAATAAATCTTCATTAGCAAGATAGGAATATTATATATCAAAAAATAAAAAGAAAGAGCCTCCGCAAAAAAATTTTCGCGGAGGCTCAAGTATTCAAGAAGGACAAGCCCTCGAGGGATCGAGGATCAGTTCTGCGGAACGAACCCGGAAGCCGACCCGTAGCTGACGTAGGTAGAGTCGAACCAGCCCGCGCCGAACCAGACCCCGCCGCCATTGAACTCGAAGAACGGGACGATGCCGAAGCAGACACCGGAAACCGGATCGTCGTACTCGTCACCCGAGCAGTCGATCCAGAGGTCGTCATAGTTCATGAGCCGTTCCGGATGGGTCAGGATCATGATGCCGATGGCGAACGCGCCGAGGCCGAACTCGCCTGCGGCGAAGACCTCGCGAGCGCGGCGGACGGAACGCCCGCGATGACGGATGCCGAACTGCGCCGGAACGACGAGGATGTCGTGGTCCTTCTGCTCGTCGCCGAGTTTCTGGAACACGCTCGCCGTCTTGGCCGTCTGCCGGAGACGCCCGGGATCGAGCTGGCCGGGGCGGTAGTTGTAGAACTTGCCGTTACGGGTCTGCTTGATCATGTCGAGCACCTTCTGCACCGCCTCGTTGTAGGTCGGGGCGATCTTCTCCCACCGAGGAATGGCGAACCATCCTTCGGCGTTCGGGGGAAGCGTGCCGTCGGCCAGCTTCTCGTCGGCGTAGCCGATGCCGGGGAACAGCTCGCGCAGGCGGTTCGTCTGCTCGGTAATGCCCTTGGGCTTGTAGCCCGAGAGGTAGCCGTAGCTCGACTCCACTTCCTCGTCCTTGAACTTGTCGGAGACCGACAGGTCCTTGAGCAAGGCGGTGACCGTCTCGCGGATGCCGCTGGCGAATTCGTCGCCGTGTTCGATGACGCGCTGTGCGCCGGGGTTGTCGAGGCCGAACTCCGCGAGGATCTTCTCGACGGCATCGGTTGCGAAGCGGCCGATCTGCTTGATCTGGCCGGGGGTCGCGTTGGTCTGATTCTGAGTAATCGCGTTCATGCGTTATCTCCATTTGGTTTTACCGAAATCGCTCGGCAACGACTTGTCCCTTAGTGAGACGAGTGAGCTTAGGCCTATCGAAATAAGCCCCAATTCACTCGTCTCACTGATCCTTTATCAAAGTGCAGTCTCTGTGTGTATCATATCAAATAAATAGCTATTTGTCAATGAATTTAGGGATCTGTCAAATGTCGGTAAAAAGGCTTCGCAACAGCCTTTTTCTAAGCTAAGCTACTGACTAATACCATCAATTTTGGTATTATGTTCTTGGTACAACTGAATAAGAAATGACCTAACCCCTCAGGGATTTCCCCGAGGATATGGTCGAAAATTCCGTCCAAAGTAAAGAACTCCTAATCAGAGCTACTTTGGACGGTCATATCCCGAAAGGGATAGTTGAGATTTGTATTTAATTCCCTAAGAACAGCAGATTGATCTGCTGTGTTATTCATAGTCTCATCAGTATACTATAAAAATAAAGTAACTAGTGAGCAAAGGCGAGACAGGTAATGGTAACGTGCGGTGGGAGATGAGGCGCGAGCGTAGCTCGCGCCTCACGAAGCGTCGCACCAGTCGTCATCACATCGTCGCAGAGAATGACGGTATCATACTGTTGCCAATTAAAGGCAGAGTTTGTGTATACAAAGGCCCGTTTCATATTGGTGTTTCGTTCGGATTTTCCTAATGAAGTTTGTCTTTTGGTGGCATGCGGCCGCTGTAATAGTGTGGTATTCAACTGTACCGTCTGGTACTGTTTTTGGGCCATTTCCAGTACAACACTCACTTGATTATAATAACGTTCGCGCTCGCGTTTATAATGAAGGGGAATTGGAATGAGTAGTGTGCGGCGAGCGATCGTCGTGGTTAAATGAGTTACGAGCAATGTCGACAACAGCTGTGCGGCGCGCATATTGTGTTCAAATTTAGTTGCCGCCACACAACTTTTTATTAAGGGGGTATGGTAGTCGGCGAGACAAACTACTCCATGATATAGT
Source organism: uncultured Candidatus Saccharibacteria bacterium (assembly GCA_964469295.1). Classification (GTDB taxonomy): domain Bacteria; phylum Patescibacteriota; class Minisyncoccia; order Phycocordibacterales; family UBA918; genus OLB19. Next base: position 8,006 of record CAYXYJ010000012.1, on the reverse strand, counting down.
GCTGGTGCGTAAAAATCTTTTAGCGTTTTTGCTGTATACGTTCTGATTCTCGCTCCGTGTTCACTATCGGGAAAGAGCCAGGTAAAGGAGAAGAAATGTTTCGTCCTGTGTATGAAATAAGATATTGACTTCACCCTCATATGATACTATGACAGGATGAAGCTCTTTCAGACCTTTGTTAAGTCTGCTGCCAAACCAACCACCTCACCACGAGTGGTGGGTATCGATATTGGATCGAGTGCGATTAAGGTGGTGGAACTCCAAGATCGCGATGGGATCGTGACACTCATGACCTATGGTGAGTTGCAACTTGGCCCTTATATGGAAAAAGCGGTAGGACAAGCGGTGATGTTGACTCCGCCGATGGAAAGACAGGCTTTGGTGGACATTTTGCGGGAATCCGCCGTTAAAGCCAAGGATGCGGTCCTAGCCATTCCGTTATCGGCCAGCTTTGTGACAGTGATGCCGTTATTGGCAAATGCTGACGAAGACATTGCTCCCCGGGTTCGGGTTGAAGCACGCAAATACATTCCAGTCCCTATTGTTGACGTCACCCTTGATTGGGCTGAAATTTTTGTAAAGGAAACTGAAGTCAACACCGCGCGAAATGTGTTATTGGCAGCTATTCAAAATGACGCCCTAAAACGGTTAGCAGATTTGATGACTGCAGTCGATTTCAGTCAAGCTCCAACCGAAATAGAGTGTTTTAGTGCGATTCGCGCCAGCTATAACACCGATCAAGAAGTTACAGCGGTGATGGATATTGGCGCTACAACGAGCAAGTTATACATCATTCGCCAAGGCGTTCTCCAACAAATGTATCGCCTCCCGAGTGGCGGTCAACAAATTACTGATAAGATTGTCGCCGATTTCCAGTGTTCGTTTGAAGAGGCGGAAGCGAAAAAACGTTCGGTTACGGTGTCGGATGTCGATTATGTACAACTGTTAACAATTCACCAAAATGTCATTGGTCGAACGTTAAAAGAATTCAGGCATGTGATTGAACAAGCGGAACAACGATTGGGGAGTGCCGTTTCAGACGTGGTGCTCGCTGGTGGTGTTACGTTATTTCCAGGAATTGATACCTTTATCGGACATGACTTGTCACGACCGGTGCGATACAGTACGCCGTTTGAAAAAGTAGCTTACCCAGCATTTATGGAAGATACGTTACGACTGATTGGCCCTACTTTTGCTCCTGCCTTGGGGGCAGCTTTACGCTTGTACGAATAAGCTTTTACTACTGTTATTGAAATTGCTGACGCGTTGCTCAGTCTATTTGTCAATGTAAAGTCCAATAGAAAATATTTAGAGTCAGGTTAGCGGTAATCTCTTGTTTCGTCATCGCATACTTTGTAGCATATGCCGTCGTTTGACGGGTAGTGAAGTATCTGTAGCTGCGGGATAGATAGATAACTATCCACACGCCGTCCATAACACATTGTCAATGCATTGCGTATAATAATCAGTGATATATGGTTGATATACCAACAAACAGCTCTTTTATTCCCAAGCGAAACGCTACCGAAAATGTGCGACGACCGCGACGCAAGAATTTTTTTGTATTGAGTTTTATTTCAACGGTAATTTTTATTGGTACTCCAGTGGCGGCCGCGGCGGCCTATGCGTATCAATTATATGTTGATCGTGAATTAGCAGCGACCATCACTGCTCTTGATAGTGCCACCAAACAATTTGATACTGCCAAAATGGATCAGATTATTGATACCGATGCGCGATTGACAGCTGCCCAAGAGTTGCTTAATTCGCATATTTCTTTAGTGCGCGCACTAGATATTATTGAAGCAAAAACAGCCAAATCCGTCGCTTTTGATAGCATTAGCTTTGACCGCACCAGCACGAATGAATTGTTGGTTACTGGTCCAGCCAAGGCCATTGATTTTGATGTGGCATTATTTCAACGAAGTGAGTACGCCAACGCCAAGGATATTGGTTCTTCCACCCTTAGTACCATTATATTTGTGCCTGAGGGAGGGGAAGTAGATGGTCAAGAGCAATCGGTATCGTCAAACGATGGTACTGACATAACGTTTACCGCATCACTCGTATTAAACGCGGATAAAATTGTGTATTCACCGAGTGGTTCTTTAGTTGAAGTACCAATTTCCGCTCCGACTGGAAATGATATGTCGGCGGTGAATGAAACTGTTGATGGCGACGATGTAACAACTACAAATAATAGCTTGGATATATGATTTCGCGTTCGCTTATAATTCAACTGTGCATGATTGCTATTGCTGCTGTTATTTGGTGGCTCTTCATTTTGCCCATTTTTGATAGCATTAAAACGTCACAGCAAACCACCGCTCATTACCAAGCAGAGATTGAAAAGGTAAATAGTGTTAACGCCACTTTGCAAAAAAATCAAACGTTAATTGAAAGTATTTCGTTAACCAATCAACAACGATTAGATCGGTTTATGCCGACTGATATCGACACGGTAGCAGTGTTGCGCGAATTACAATATTTGCTCGAACAGTATGATGTCACCATCACTGCGTTATCAGCGGAAGCTGGCACTAATGCGACGGCTAATAGTGACGTCGATAGTGATGTCGGCGATGCGGTAGCGGTGTTGTCACCGATTCAGAAAACTCCAATCACCGTTAGTTTTGTGAGTAGTTATGCAGTTATGAAAGAAGTGCTAGCCAAGCTCGAGCGCAATGATTATGTATATGAAATTGCCAAGGCTACTATTACACCGGGGGCATCGGATGATGATTCAGCATCCCCATCAGATACGGTAACGGTGCTCCTTAATATTACTGTCAGTAAGATGCCAATTAAGACTATCGATTCATCTGTCAGTGACGCCACGCCAACAGTCGATGCGTTAACAGGTTTACCACTTGAAGCTCTAGAATAATTTAGTATGACATCTTCTGTACAAAACATCATATTTGCCATTGTGACATTGCTCGTCCTAGCACTCGGCGGATTTTTGTATATGTCGTCCGATGACTTTTCTTTGTCGAGTTCGGGAACAACAAATCTTGATAACGCGGTATTGCTTAATGCGCAAATTTTCCTTAGCCGCAAAGCCGTGCTCGATAATTTACATATCGAAGATAATCTATCAATATTTACTGACGCAAAATTTCTCTCGTTAGAATCAAACGCTGTGCCAGTCTTAAACCAGGATGTTGGTAAGTCAAATCTTTTTGACGAAGCCGTTGAAAGTGAGACCGGAGTCAGTGCCAATGATGACGTTGTTGATCAAAGCGAATAGCTACTATGAATGTTCTTGATTTATTCGTCGCTGAGGGTCTTCTCGCTCCAGCTCAGCTTGAAGTCATCGCCGAAAAGCAACAAAGTGAACCGCAACCACTGGAACAAATTATTTTAAGTTTGGGAGTGGCGAAAGACGCCGTGCGCCGGATTTTTGCTAGGTATTATGAGTTGCCCGAATTTGCGTTGCCTGAAGATTTTTCTATTCCGGCTGATGTGTTGGTGTATATTCCCGAAGACTCAGCGATGCATTATGGCATTGCACCAATTCGAGTGGAGGATGGGTTTTTATTGGTTGGCGTGGTTAATCCCGATGATTTACAGTTACGTGAAGCACTTAATTTCATTAGCGCCAAACATAACCTGCCGTACCGATTAGTTTACCTACTTCCCGAAGACATTCGCAAAGCGCAGTCATTTTATGCCAACATCAAAGCCGAAGTCACCGATGCCTTATCGTCACTGGAATCAGAACTAGATACCGAAATTGAGAAAAATTCTCTCACTGATGGTAGTGAACCGGCTGATGTAATGGATCATATAAAAGAAGACGCCCCAGTTACTAAAATCGTTGCTACAATTTTGCGGTACGCGATTGACGGACAAGCTTCTGATATTCACGTTGAGCCAAGTGCTACCAAAGTTGTCGTCCGGTTTCGTGTTGATGGGGTACTCCAAACATCACTCGAACTTCCAAAAAACGTACAAATGGCGGTAGTGGCGCGCATAAAAATTTTGTCATCAATGCGACTTGATGAACGACGGAAACCGCAAGATGGACGTTTTTCTGCTACTTTTGATGGCCGTAAAATTGATTTTCGTGTTTCCATTTTGCCAACCAGTCATGGTGAAAAGGTGGTAATGCGTATTTTGGATAATGAAAAAGGAGTACGAACCCTGACCGACGTGGGTATCACTGGTCATCATCTCGATATTATCAAACGAGCACTTCATGAACCGTACGGTATTATCCTGATTTCCGGACCAACTGGTTCTGGTAAATCGACAACCCTGTACGCAATGCTCGCGGAAATTGATAAAGCCACCCAAAATGTTCTTTCTCTCGAAGACCCGGTTGAATATGACATTGCTGGGGTGAGTCAATCGCAAATGCGTCCGGAAATTGGGTATACCTTTGCGTCCGGTTTGCGGGCTGCTCTTCGTCAAGACCCCGATATTATTATGGTGGGGGAAATCCGGGATAAAGAAACTGCTCAGTTGGCGATTCAGGCGGCATTGACTGGACACTTGGTGTTATCAACTATTCACACGAATAACTCAATTGGAGTTATTCCGCGACTCATTGATATGGGTGTTGATCCGTATTTGATTGCGCCAGTATTAAAATTGGCTTTAGCCCAGCGATTGGCTCGCCGTATCAAAACTGGTACCGGCAACGAAGTGCCGATTGGACAAAGTACCAGTGCGATGATTGATGATGCGTTTAAAGATTTGCCAGAACGCTACCATAATCGCATTCCAACCGGTCGCACGATGTTAGAACCGGTACCAAGTCCTGGCAGTACCAGTGGATTAAAAGGTCGGATTGCCGTGATGGAAGTATTGCAAGTAACTGAAGAAATCCAGGAATTAATTCTTAAAAACGCCTCTGAAGAAGAAATCCATGATGTTGCTCGCACCCAAGGATTTATGTCGATGAAAGAAGACGCTATTATCAAATTGCTCGATCATCAAATTCCCTTTGAGGAAATGAATGCTTTTGGTACCAAAATTGGTCTTGATGGAGAAGGGGAAGCGTTGCCAACTGTCGATAACCAACCAACACCAGCCGAGTCGCCAGCTATAATATCTAGTGATGAAACTATTAATCGTGGATGATGACACGTTTTTGCGTGATATGTACGCCACTAAATTTGTGGAGTGTGGTCATGTTGTTGTCACCGCGACTCACGGAAGCGACGCTTTACGAGTGCTTGATCAAGATCACGATATTGAGGTGATGCTGGTTGATATGATTATGCCGGGTATGACAGGGGTGGAGTTAATTCAAGAAATGCATAAAAATTATCCAAATCATCCAACCAAAGCGATTGTGCTCTCTAATCAGGGTCAAGAAGCAGATATTGACGAAGCCAAAGCAGCGGGAGCAATTGGATATATTATTAAAGCTCAATCTATTCCCAGCGAGGTGGTCATGAAGGTCGAGCAAATTATGAGGGAGGTAAGCGTTTAGGTATATGTCAGTTGATTATAAAAAAGAACTGGAAATTCTCATTGGCACTGTCGTGACAGAACACGGTTCTGATTTGCACTTGTCGGTGGGAAACCACCCTACCATTCGAGTAGCCGGATCGTTGGTGCCCTTGGTACGGAAACCAATACTTACCAATGCCGATGTACAACAATTTGCCAAAACGCTCATTCGGCCAGATTTAATCGAGCGATTGGAACAACGTGAAGAGGTTGATTTTTCGTATGAAACTGCCGGCAAAGTCCGGTTTCGGGGGCATGCCTTTTACCAAAAGAGCAACCTATCCATCGTCATGCGGCTGATTCCTAATGTCGTGTTGTCATTTGAGGAACTAAATTTACCACCGATTTTGGAAAGTTTTACCGATCGCACCCAGGGGTTCTTCCTTTGTGTTGGTCCAGTTGGTCAAGGAAAGTCAACGACGTTAGCAGCCATGATTAATCGCATCAACCAAAAGCGCGCTGACCATATTGTGACGATTGAAGACCCAATTGAGTATATTTATACGCCACAAAAAGCCATTATTGATCAACGTGAGGTTGGCATTGATACCACCAGTTTTGAGCATGCGCTCCACGCGGCCTTTCGGCAGGATGTTGATGTGATTTTGATTGGTGAAATGCGTAATGCTGAAACCATTGCGACGGCGGTGACAGCCGCGGAAACCGGACATTTGGTCTTAGCCACTCTACACACCAATGATGCGGCGCAGACTATCAACCGTATTATCGATTCATTTCCGGGCACACAACAAGATCAAATTCGTACGCAACTAGCGTCGTCACTCATTGGTATTTTCTCACAACGGCTGATACCACGCATTGCTGGGGGGTTGGTGCCGGCATATGAATTGTTGGTCAACAACAATGCGGTAGCGAATCTTATCCGTGAAAAGCGGACTCACGAAGTGTATTCCGTCATCGAAACCGGCTTGGAACAGGGCATGATTGATATGAATCGTTCGCTGGCGCAATTGGTGCAAAAGGGTGAAATCACGGTCGAAAACGCCTTTTTATACGCCACTAATCCGAAAGGTCTGGAACGACTTATCTAGTATAAAATATGTTATTCAAATACATTGCCATTGATAGCGGGAACGTCCAGCGTGAGGGTAAGGTCGAAGCGTCATCAATTGATGCGGCGATTGTCGCCGTACAGAAACGTGGTTACACGCTCACTTCGATTGAACCAATCGAAGAAGGGAAAGGACTGCTTAATTTTGAGTTCAAATTATCCAGTGGCATTTCGACCAAAGAAGTGGTGATTTTGTCCCGACAAATTTCTACGTTGTTCCAAGCCCACGTGTCTCCGCTGCGAATTTTCCGTTTACTTTCGGCTGAGCTCGAAAATCCAGCACTCCAAAATGTGATGAACCAAATTGTCGATGATCTCCAAGGCGGCAGTTCTATTTCGCGCGCACTTGCCGCTCACCCACAGGTATTTTCATCGTTTTACGTTAATTTGGTGCGCGCCGGTGAAGAATCTGGCTCGCTCGAAAAATCATTTGGCTATCTGGCGGATTATCTCGATCGGTCGTACGAAGTGACGTCCAAAGCCCGCAACGCGCTCATTTATCCGATTTTCGTCATTTCGATTTTCTTTATCGTGATGGGGTTGATGTTGACGTTGGTGATTCCAAAGGTGGCTAAAATTTTGATTGATTCGGGTGGAGAATTGCCAATTTACACCAAAATCGTGATTGGGTTCTCCAACTTCATGGTGAATTGGATTGCCCTTATTTTACTCTTTTTCTCGGCGGGGATTATTGCTTTTTGGAAATTTATTCATACTCCGGTCGGCCGGCGTGCGTATGATGAATTCATGTTGTCGATTCCGTATCTTGGTGACCTAAAAAAGAAACTCGTGTTGACCCGTTTATGTGACAACTTATCAACGATGCTCAGTAGCGGTATTTCGATTGTCCCCGCGCTTGAAGTGACGGCGGATGTGGTGGAAAATACCGTCTATAAAGAAATCATCGAAGCCACGCTCGCTGATGTCAAAGCGGGGCGATCATTTGCTGATGCCTTTGCTGAATATCCCGAAATTCCCGGTGTGTTGTCACAAATGATTAAAGTAGGAGAAGAAACCGGTAGTCTTTCGGAAATTCTACAGACTCTTGCTGTCTTTTACCGTCGTGAAGTTAATAATGCGGTTGATACATTAATTGGATTGATTGAGCCGGTGATGATTGTGATGCTTGGTCTCGGGGTTGGGGTGTTGCTCGCTTCGGTACTGATGCCAATTTACGGCATGACCACAAATGTATAAGTCGTGGGAAGGAAGTTGGTTTGTCCACAACAGCGTCATAATTTCTTTAGTATATCCTCTTATAATAGAGTGTATCCACGTACCCCGTGGAAAGACACTGGTACATTGAGGCATGCAGCTGATGTCTGAATCTGTCAGAGTCTGACAATATTAGTAAGGAATAAATGTAAACAATATGTTTAAACACGATACACAACGTGGTTTTACGCTCATCGAACTGCTCGTTGTGATTGCGATTATTGGTATTTTGGCGGCAACGGTGTTGGCGTCGCTT
>CAYXYJ010000011.1:0-23512 GCA_964469295.1 uncultured Candidatus Saccharibacteria bacterium | reverse complement strand
CGGGCTCGAACCGCCGACCCCTTCCTCTTCAGGGAAATGCTCTACCAACTGAGCTACCCAAGCATAATCTTCCGTTCGCACTCGGATGCGAAGTACGGCCCATTGTACCTGTTTATGAATATTTTTCAACCTGAACTCGTTTATTGGTTATTAGCACTGAATTTTCCGTCACTGGCCAAGGTAGATTTTTTGTAATTCTTCGAGCGTCCCTGAGGGAATAGATACTCCACCAATATCCGTTGATTGACCCCCACCCCATACTCCAATAAACGCATTAAATAAAAAATAATACGCAATCATGGGAACACCTAACAAAATCGTATACCAAATAATCTTAAATAAAAATCGTCTTTTTTCACGGAGTTCTTGTTTTTGTAATAACTCATTATTTGTCTGCAATAATGCTTGGTTGTCTCGAAGTAATGAAATAATGAGTTCATGTTGATCGGTCGGCATTTGATCCATATGCTACTAGTATAGCAGGATTTTGTGGTAGGATAGCCCTTAATTGCCCGGGTAGTTCAATGGATAGAACTTCTCACTCCTAACGAGACAATCTAGGTTCGATTCCTGGCTCGGGCACCATGTACCAAATCTATGACTTGGCGCCAAATTGTAATACGTTTACAAAGTGGCTACTTCAGCTTGTGCCTGATGCCAATCTCACCCTTCCGTGGTATGCCTGGGATAAAAAATATCGTCACAAATAAAACAAAATCTTTCGAGTCGACTCGAAAGATTTTGTTTTATCCGTTCTACGATTTTGTACCTACACCGCCAGTAATTCTTTCACCTTGTCCTCATCAAATCCAACAATGACATCATCACCAATCCGGATCACCGGCACACCCATTTGACCGGTCATGTCTACCATTTCTTTCCGTTTTTCAAGGTCACTGGCCACATCGTGTTCAGTGAAGGTGATGTTATTCTCAGCAAAAAAATCTTTCGCCATGTGGCAGTAATGACACACTGGGGTGCTGTAAATGGTAACTGATTTACTCATAGAATTTTATTATAGCAATTAATTATTTAAAAATATGCAACCATGAAGGTACTGTACACCAGTATACCCTACCGCCAAAAAATATACCAGGGAGGGGTATCTGGCGGCGGTGGCGGTATTAATGGAGTCACTGACGATGTCTCTGATTTATCATCGATGATGATAACGACCTGTTCTCCGGGCTGGGCAACATCAAAATTACGTCGCATTTCGGCTTCAATTCCCCGCTCGCTTTCCAAATAATCCACTTTATCTTGCATCAACATTTTTCTTTCTTCCAAATGCTGTAATTTTTCTTCGGCTTCTGCTCGGCGATGAGACATTTCTCGATCAATCAAATACCGGTCATAGACCACGAATGTCAGCAATAACGTTAAAACGCCGAGCAACACCACAAACCACCAGGATTTTAAAATTAATCGCCAGCTGCGCTTTTCATAAAACTGTAGCATGTGGTACTATTCTAACACTTTTATCATAGAAAACAGCCACTATATGAGCTTCTTATACCACAAACACACGAAACGAGTTATCAAATGGGTTTGGATTGTCATTGCCATTCTTATTGTTTTAAGTATGATCGTAAGCCTCTTCGCCGGGTACATGTAAAATTTGCTTATACCTTATACTAAGAGCGACTGAGATTGGTTCAGGTGCGCAAAGCTGGAGAATCAATCAGATGACTTTAAAAATCTGGCTTATTTTGAGCCGAGTACCAGGCGGGCGAGGAAAATATTGTAAGACGTACTTTGTGTACGGCGCACAATATTTTACCGAAGCTCAACGCCGTAATCGGCCAAAACTAGTCTGATTTTACCATTTTCATGAAGACGTCCTGGGGAATGTTGACGCGGTTTTTTCCCAACTCGAGCGCCTTCTTCTTGCCTTTCTTTTGCTTTTCCAGCAATTTCATTTTACGAGTGATGTCACCACCATATAAATAACCGGTTACATCTTTACGAAAAGCCGATAGTGAACGTGACGCAATGATTTTTCCTCGTACTTTGGCTTGAAGTTTCGTCACAAATTGCTGACGCGGCATATTGTCGTAGAGTTTATCGACAACGGCACGAGCGTCAAATTCCGCTCGCCGTTCCCCAACCACCCGTGAAAACGCCGTAATGAGTTCTTCGGCTACTAATACATCCATGCGGACGACGGTTGCTGGACGCATTTCGGCAATTTCATACGAGAGTGACGCATATCCACTACTGGCGTTTTTAAGTTTATCAAAGAAATTTCGCATCAATTCACGTAGCGGCATTTCGATAGTCAAAAGATTGCGACCATCTTTTAATACTTCCGTTTCTATAATTCCTCCTTCGTGGTCAAATAGGAGGGTCATAATATTCCCGAGATGATCGACTGGGGTGATAATTTGTCCCAAGAGCCACGGCTCACGCACCGATACTTTCTCACCATGATCAGGAAATCGTGACGCAGCATAAATAGATTCCACATGACCGTCTTCGTAGGTAATTTCGTAGGCAATGGATGGTGCCGTAATAATAATTTCAATGGCAAACTCGCGACGCAACCGTTCAGTCACAATTTCGAGGTGAAGCATTCCCAAAAATCCACAACGAAAACCACGTCCCAGCACCCCGGAGGATTCTTCTTCGTAGGAAAGTGAAGAATCAGAAAGCTTCAGTCGATCAAGCGCTTGCCGGAGCATTGTAAAATCATCCTGACTATCCGGGAAAATCGACGCCCATACCACTGGACGCGCTGCTTGGTATCCAGCAAGCGCTGGCGCTGGATTTTTTTCCAGTACGAGCGTATCACCAACTGACGCGATACCCGGTTCTTTAATACCCGTGACGATATAGCCAATTTCCCCTTCGCGCAACTCAGTGGCTGGCACTTCGTTTGGCGTCACCATCCCCACTTCTTGGGCCACAAAGTTTTTCCCCCCCGCAACAAACCGTAATTGGTCACCTTTTTTTACCGCACCATCAAACACCCGCATAAAAACAATAACCCCCCGATGATTAGAATATTGAAAATCAAAAATGAGTCCGCGGTAGGCAGATAATTCGCTTGGGCGTGGTGCGGGAATACGTTCACAGATAGCGTCAAGGAGTGCCGGTACACCGGCACCGGTTTTGCCAGATACCAATAAAATATCCTCTCGATTACAATCTAACAATTCCATCACTGACGCCGCGATTTCTTCGGGACGTGAATGAGCCATATCGGTTTTGGTCAGCACCGGGATAATCGTAAGCCCTTGTTCACGAGCCATAGACAACGTAGTCAGGGTCTGTGCTTGAATCCCTTGCGTACTATCGATAAGGAGGAGCACTCCTTCCACGGCCTTAAGCGCTCGCGAAACCTCATAGGAAAAATCGATATGACCGGGCGTATCAATAAGATTGAGTTGAAACTCTTTTCCTGCCTGTACGTATTTCATGCGCACTGGCTGCATTTTGATGGTGATACCACGCTCGCGTTCGAGTTCCATTGAATCAAGCACTTGTTCTTTCATCTTTCGTTCTTCCACGGTGCGAGTCACTTCGAGCATCCGATCAGCCAAAGTCGACTTGCCGTGGTCAATGTGGGCAATAATGCTAAAATTGCGGATATGGTCCGTCATGGTCGTCCTACAATACCGTTTTTATCCGAAAAATGCCAGCCTAAATAATATCTGGCTGTGGTGCCACCACATCAGTTTTAAATATTTTTGCTCGAAACGATTTCACAATTTCAATCAATTCTGGTGATCGCAGAGCTTGGTACGTCACAATCACGCCGATAATACCAAATGTACCACCAACCACTCCTTGGATGAAAATACCAATAAACGTATTTTGGTTGACGCCTTCAACAACAAAAATGAGTGCAGCGTAGGCGACAAAAGATCCAACAATCGAAGCGCCTAGCGCTCGGAGGATAGCCGGCAACAGCCACGTCGCTGGCATCTTAAACCGCTGAATAAATAGACCCATCATCACAATCACCTCAATCCATACCCCAATAGCAAACCCAATAGCAATGAGGAGCACCTCTACTCCCCGTACCGCCTCCAATCGAAACGCGTGTATCACGAAATCGCGGAAAACGGGTACCGTGGTAAAACCTGACAGCAATACCCACACTGCCATCAACCCAAACATCGTACCAATACCAGTGACGATCAATGGAATTTTGGTATACCCGCCAGCATAAAAAGCCCGAACGATGAGGAGCAACATGGATTGAGCCAATAATGTGACCACAAACACCGCCAGCACCGCCGCTGTTAAGCGAGTATCATCCCAATTGAACGACCCACTACCTAACAACACTCGCACCATCTGTGCACGCAACACAATTACTAGTGCGGTAATTGGTATCGCCCAAAAGATAATATGGCGCAATGCTGTCACCACATATGACACATACTTTTCTCGTTCACCTTTAGCCAACAAATCAGCCAACACCGGAAACGCTGCCACCGAATAACTCATCCCGATAATCGCGAGTGGTACTGATTGTAAATTATAGGCAAATTGTAATACGGCCACTGATCCAACAGTCATTGCGCTTGCAAACATCACAAAGACCAGCATTTGTATTTGGCCAAATGACAAGGTAATGGCTCGTGGTATCGCTACTTTAAACACCGTTATAATAAGAGGCCAATCAAATTGCTTTACCAAGCCGAACGATAAATTGGTACTACGAACCAATGGCCATTGAACAGCCAAGTGTCCAAATGCGCCGATAATTACCCCAATAGCCAAACCGCTTAGTCCAAAATATGGGTAGAGAAAAACTACTCCAATAATGATGCCGATATTATATAACAGTGGTGATAACGCATACAATACAAATCGATGTTGCATTTGGGTTATTACTCCATAAATACTCGAAATACCAAGTAATAATGGTTGTAACAATAAAATACGGAGCAACAAGATCAAGATGTCTTGTTCATGCGCGGTATAGGCAGGAAATAAATACGACACGACACCATGAGCAAATACTCCGACCGTGAGTGCTAAAAGAGAATATGAAACGAGAAATAGCGTGAAAAATTGCGCCAACACCGTTCGACCACGCCCTTCCATCACAGTGTTTTCACGAGAGACAAACGGCAACAAGACATATACCGACAACACCGACGCAAATAACACAAACAATAAATCCGGAATCCGAAACGCGGTATAATAAATATCCAATTCCGCTCCCGCTCCGAACGTATGCGCCAGCATACGATCCCGCACAATCGCCAAAATCTGTGATGCAAACGTGAACAACGCAATAATATACGCCGCTTGGTGTAGCCCGCGCACTTCTTTGTACAGTAAATGAATCACTCGTGTCACCATGCGACGTTGTTATACACGACTGTATTTATTCTGCAACTGATTCTGACTCTTCTGTTGGTTGTGGCACTGTGTTTACCGGAGTCAATAAATTGGATTCGGATACATCATCAGCAGTTGACTGAGGATTGGTTGCATCAACTGTTGGTTCAGATACCACCGGTGACGTACTGGTTGATTGCGCTGATGGCAATACAAATGTCCCGTCTTTAATTTGACTAATCATAGTCGCAATTTCGGCATTATCAGGATTTAACCCCTGTACTACTTGCAGATCAGCGACCGCGTCATCACGTTTATCAAGCTCCATATATGACAAAGCGCGCAAATACCGTGCATTCGCATATTGCGGATTAATCGTGACCGCCGCCGTAAAAGCGTCAACAGCTGCTTCGATTTTTTTATCAGCCGACAACAACACACCAAGTTGGTAATAACGGCCAGCATTATTTGGTTCTATTACAATTAATGATCGAGTGGTTTCAATGGCTTTGTCTAAATTACCATCACTCACATCAATCTGCGTTGATAAAAGAAGCGCATCAGTGTAATTCGCTTTACGACCAAGAGCATCGTTAATAAGTTGTCGCGCTTTGTCTTTCTGACCTTCAGTTCTGGCAGCAATTCCTGCCAACGTCACATAGTAATAAGGATTTTGCGGGTCATAAGTCATCGCTTGGGTATACGCCTTCTCGGCAGCGGTTTCTGCTTCCGCTACCCCTGTCACTGATAAGGTAGCATAAATATCTCCGAGAACCCGCCAATTTTCAGCGTTCTCATTTCGTAACATCGTGGCAGCGCCAGCAGTTTCAACCGCCATTCGGGCATACGTACTGAATTGTTGTTGTATTTGTTCGTTGGTACTGGTATTTTGTGCCAGTACATTATTCATTTCACCGAGATATGATTTAGACAACTCGCGGACATACGTATCACTGGGATAATATTGGTAGGCTTTTAGGACGAGTGCGGCTACGTCATCGATAGATTTTCCGCTGTTCGCTGCTTCTACCGCATCAATGAAGCTCATATGAGCAAAGAACTGTTGCGTGACTTGATATCCAGTGGCAATCACCCCGATAATAACAATCATAACGCCACCAATTAATACCAAACCAGTTTTACTGTTATTGAGTAATTCAATTGATCGACGTTCAATATGACGCAACTCAGCTGACGCTACCAAAAATAGCCCCGTCATCGCTGCGCCAATAATGAGCAATACGGCACCAGGAACATAAAACAACGCAAATCCCCAAATAAAGATTGCTGACACAAATGTCGTAGTGCCAATAAAATACCAAAAACGATCTTGTGTTCGAGGGCGTACCAATGATCGCCAACCTTCAACAATAAACAGTCCAAAAAAAATCATCCACGCAATTGCCCCCAGCACTCCAGCGGTGGCAAACCATGTAGTCACATACCCATTACCAGCGTCAAACCGAGTGTCCCAAAAAAGAGTGTTGTTGATGGATGGATTTTTATATAATGACCAAGCATCAGCGAACTGATTTGGTCCACTTCCCACCACGGCATCATGTCGATATACGCCTTTGATAATATCAATCGTCGCTTCTAAAGATGGTCGAACCTCCAAATATGATACGCCCGTATAGGTAGAAAGTTTTGTTGCTAAAGAGCTCCCTCCCACCACAAATATCGTGGCAACAAAAAAGGTCAGACCAATGATTGTAATGGTACCCATAGATGGTGCCGTCCCTTTCCCATCCCCCATTCGACCTTTGGTCAAACTATACATTAACATCAGTAGAGCAAATAACGCGACAATCACCCACACCATATAAAAATTCACTACGGCCAGCACAAACAAGGATAGACCAACAAACACCCCTGTCGCTATCATTAATAGTCGCGAAAAAGATAGTTGTACCATGGCGATTAGGGAGACAATTACCATCAGACCAACATACAATCCCAAATCATTAAATCCACCAAGTGTAGTATCAACGGCGCTTCCCATAAACCCTAAAGATAAAACACTACTCCCAATCACTGCTCGCAAAACATGAAACAGTGTAATGATGCCAGCGACAGCAACCAACGACATCATGAGGTATCCCACTAACCGCTTTGATGATTGAAATAGTTGCATTGCACCCATAACCGCACCTAGGATCAATAAAAATCCCACAGTATGAATTTCCAAACTATCACCTAAAAACGCTGTTTTGGTTGATGGTGCCAATAGACCAGCAATCACCCCACTAAGCATCACCCCACCCCACGCCAACAACAGCCACGGTCTTTCAAATGCCAGCCGGCCGTTACGTAACAACGCCATGCTGGTTAACACGGCTACCACCAGCATCACATATACCCCAGTAAACGCTTTAACCGCAGTCAGACTAGCAATGCCGGGCAACATCAAAAGCGGTAATAACACCAGAAACCCAAATAGGAGCCATTTGGCCGCCATCAAAAGTGAACGTCCAAGGGGATCATGATTTATTTGCGTCCGTGGAATAAATGAAAGTACCTCCATACACTGGGATAAAGTTATTGACACCTAAATAATGTCCAATTATACCACAACAACCCGTCCAAGGACGGGTTGTTGTGGGCACCTAAGCCGAATTCTGTCAGAACAAATGTTCCGGATGATTATATACCTAGGATAATTGTTACCAATTACCTCCAGCGGTTCTCCTAATCAATTGATTAGGCACGACCTTGCACACACGTAAGGATTTAGCCGTTTCACTTTTTTGTTACCAAAAAACTATTCCCAAAAGGAATCTGGGTAGCTTTCGCTTTCCAGCGTCTCTGCTCGCACCTCTGACATCACTGCCGACGGGCGTTACCCGCTACGCTTCATACATATTATGGGTGTGTTCGGACTTTCCTCTGCATTACTACAGCAATCATCGTGCTCTATAATTATACAACAATATATTAATTTTGCAATATATTTACCACCGGCAACTGTCTGCCAATAATGATTTGGTACCGGTCCGCAAATCCTGTCGCCGCTTCAACAACATACCGTGCCGGAACATATGGACGAAAAGAAGTGGGGTACGTGTTTGGCGAAACGTTTTTTTCAATATGGACAACCACACCCTTTTCATCGAGCCATACGATATCAATAGCGTATTGCATATCTTTCATCCAAAAACTCCAATAATCAGTCGTATCAAAAATAAATAGTTTTAGTACGTCTGCTGGGATAGTTTCAGTGTACGACAGTCCTAATTGTCGTTCGGCATTTGTGTCAGCGATAGAGACAAGAAATTTTTCACCATTAATCATTACTGGGGTCAGTGGTTCAAATGGTGTATAGGCGTTTACGGATCGAGATTGGTATATTTCTTCACCAACATACGCTATCACGGCCAATAAAAGCGCTGCTGGCAAAACAAAGTACCAGAGGTTTTGTTTAAAAGAAACGGACATACACGACGTACGTAACTACCGACACCATCGCCCCAAGCAGGGTTCCCCATCCCATATCAACAAGCGTCACCGATAATGGCCAATCACGAATAGTGGCTAAATTGGTGAGATCATACGTGGCATAGGTAAAAAATCCGAACAAGGCACCAAATAACAACGCGCTCTGCCACTGGCCACGTTCAAGTGCTGGCAAGAGAGCAAAAATAACCAACCCAACAAGAAAAATTAAGTAAAAAATTATCGCTGCTGGCCAATTAATATCACCCATCACATGACCGAGACGTGACCGATAAAAATTACTGGCCACAACACCCAACCATATCATGTCTATCAGGAAAAAAATTGGGACACTAATGAGATACAGAGTGATAGATTGTCCAATTGGCATATCTCGCATTATATCATGAACCTCACCGACAACGTTGTTACTGGCGGCTGATTAACGAGTTTTCACAGACTCCAACATCGCGGCCATACTGGCAAATTCTTTATTGGCTCCGGCATCAATAATAATGGTATTACCATGGGCAGACGCGCTCGTAATCGTATCGAGACGATTCGTATCCGACAAAAATTGGATTGACTGTTCGGTAGTGAGGCCGGCAGTAGTCATAGTACGCATCGCCTCTTCAAGTCCTCGCGCAATCGCTTCACGCATTTGTGCCATTCCCTCCCCTTGCAATTTCTTGCTTTCCGCTTCGGCTTGAGCGGCACCGACTAATTTGATACGTTGGGCTTCGGCTTCATTGCGAGCAGCTTCCATCAATCGTTTACTGGCGATCACTTGATTAAAAGCATCACGCACTTCGGGACTCGGTTGTGGTTCGTCAACCAAGACATTTTCAATAATGTACCCAAACCGCGCAAATTGTTCGGACAACGCTTCTTGGACCTGCTGTTCTACATTATCTCGGTTAGCATATAAATCCGTCATCTCCATTCCTGAGGCTGTTTGCCGGACATTATTGAGTACGTACGACGTAATTTGTCTTTCCGGAGCTTCGAGTTCGTAGTGCGCTTTTACCGCACCATACATATCATCACTGGCTCGATACTGTACCTTGACCGGTAAGGTCATAAATGCATTATCGCTCGTTTTTACCGATACATCGGCATGGATTTCTTGAATCTGTAAATTCACCCGCGCCACCACCGTCGTTATCGGCCATGGTGCTTTGATATGTAATCCTGGAAATACTGCCGTTTGGTGTGGTCGTCCGAACGTTTCAAGAATAGCGGCAGTCTTACCACGCACGACATATAACATCGATGGTAATAACAACAATCCTAAAATAAGTAAAAGCCAAAACATACTACGCACTATTATAGTAATAAATATAATCGATACCACGTCAGTGTATCAAACAAACCATACCTCGCATAGCCTAAGTATATTGTTTGGTGTTTTATAGCGCGGATTCAGATACAGAGTCGTGATGGATAGAATCATCATCGTGTGCATGAGTAAAAAATAGCGACAACAGACCCATGGTGATTATTCCCACCAGCAATAACCCAAAATGAGTCACAGCACCATACCGCTGCTTTTGGTGATATTGTTGAGGAAGTAAATCGTGCACAACGACATGCAAGAAAAATCCCGCGCTGATAGCCAACAACATTCCTTCAAGAAAATGAGTGTCAACTGACAGATATGCCACGACAATACCAATAAATATGCTACTTGATACCGCAAGATTTATGAGTAACGTTTTTTTGGTAGAATAACCCGCTTGCTTCATTACAAAAAATTCAGAAATTTCTTGAAGCATTTCATGAATCATAATAGATATTGTTGCCGCCAATCCAAGTGACGTCGAAACCAGGAAAGCTGTTGTTATCATAATACCGTCACCAATATTATGAATAGCGTCTCCAATGATAATTTTTTTAGCACTCTTTGTGCCATGGTGGTGACCATGGTCGTGCGGGTCATGATGGTGATGCGATTCTGGTAACAAGTATTCAAAAATATGTGCGCTGCCGTACCCAGCCATAATCAAAAATCCTCCTAGCCATAGATTGACCGCAAACAAATGAAAGACCTCAAATGCCATCATGGCGCCAGTGATTAAAAAGACTCCAGAGGCAAACGCTACCAGATACGACACTCTCTCTCCAATCCACATTTCCGCTCGCCGGCCCATAAACACCACACCGATTACCGATGTCAGCATAATGGTTATTCCCGCGCCAATGATTAACAGTATCATATAATTTTGCAAATAATTTGCATTATCACATACCGGTGCACATTTTGCAAATTATTTGCAAGACTTACCTCAGTGATGGTACACTGCACATATAGTCTTATGCGAAAAACGAAACATCGTGAAGAAATCTTAGCTACCCTGTCTCACTGTAGCGGCGCTCTCACGGCAAGCGACATACATGCATTACTGCCTCATATTAATTTAGTGACGATTTACCGAAACCTAGAAGCTTTTGCCGCCACTGGGCAGATTAAAAAACTATACCTCGGTGATGGCGAAGCTCGTTTTGAATACCAACAATCACCACATCATCATGCTGTTTGCGACACCTGTGACAAAATTGTTCACTTTGAAATCTCCGAAGAAAAATTGCGGTCGTTATTAGCGATTCCCTATTTTGCGACTCACTCCATAGAATTAACCGTACACGGTCATTGCACTCATGCCCATAGCACCAAACCCATCGCTACAGCAAAATAATCGCCCCCAACCCAAGCAAAAATAATAATCCAAATACATCCGTCGCCGTAGAGATAAACACCATCGACATCATCGCCGGATCAAAACCAAAGCGCTTTAACAAAAGCGGAATAATACACCCAGCAAAACCCGCTACAATATGTACCCCAATCATACTGAGGGCCACCACCACCCCGAGCCATGGAGATTGACTGGCCAGAAGTGAGATAATGCCTACCACTCCACCAATGAGGATTCCGTTGTATACCGCTGCAATAACTTCACGCTTAATAGCTAACCAAGAATTTCGTAATGTAATTGAACCAAGAGTGATACCGCGCACTGTCACTGCAAAAGTTTGACTGGCGGCATTGCCTCCCATACCCGCCACAATTGGAATATACACTGCCAACACCGTTAGTTTATCCACGGTATCTTGAAAGAGTAAAATCACTCCCGCGGCCATAAAAGCGGTGGCGAGATTTAAAATCAACCATGGACTGCGGCTGTGGAATTTTTTTATTGCGCTGTCAAATGGACGTTCGCTGCTGTCCACTCCGGCAAAACTGTATAACGATGCAACGGGCAATCCCCCCACTAACTCTAGGGCATCATCCGCATAAATCACCCCCAGGACACTAGCATCATTATCTAACACAATCACTTTTTTCTTCTCGGCTCGAGTAAGCGTTTCCCAAATTTCACTAACTTCGGCTTGATAGACAATGGTGGGCACTGGCACCACAAATCGTTCAAGCGGAAGAGTTGCTTGTTCACGCACTAATATATTCAGCGGTATTTCACCCAACAATACACCAGCATTGTGCACTAAAATTTCTGGAAACTTACCAGTTTCTTCATAGTGTTGCTCAATAATACTGCTCGTTTCACCAAAGGTATGATCGACAGAGACTAAAACGTAATTAAAGTGGATGAGCGAAAAGGCGGCTTTTGGATGAAACCGTAAAAAGAACTCTACTTTATCTTTTATATCTGCCTTTAAGGCACCAACAATTTTTTCACGTCTTTTTGTATCTTTAATCCGTGACACCACGTGGTGGGCTGTCCGTAAATCTAAATTATCCAGTATATCCACGATCTCTCGATCAGTGAGTGCCTGTAACACTTGTTGTTGCACGTATGGAGAGAGAGACTCGACAACAGCACTTTGTTCAGGTACTGATAACGAGCGTAATAATTTTACGCGTTCGTGGGGTCGATAGGTCACTTGTTTGGTGGCGATGGTTACCGAAGAATTCATACTGCAACCAAAAAATTAGGTTTAGATAATTGTTTCGATGGTTGCTTCACTCCGTAACTTATCAATATGTTCACCAATAAGTTCTTGTTCTTTTTCAGTTTTTATTTGTGCCATCAATCCATCTTTCGCTTCTTCGAATGTTGGAATATCAACCGCTGGTGCACTATCCGTCGCTTGTGCTTTGTAGTAGGCCACTAAATTATCATACTGGGTTTTAGCATCAGCTTCGGTGACATTGACACCAGATACATCAACATTGGTGTCTAAATATTTTTGAATCAGCAATTCACCGCGAATATCTTCACGGAGCGTGGTGACTGAGCTACCAATTTCAGTCAAGCGAGTGTTTAACACTTCTTCACTGCCGAGTTGAGTGACAATATCATCAAATCGGGTATTTACTTCTTCATCATCAACCGACAGACCAGCCTTTACTGCTGCTTGTCTGAGTACTTCGGTGTTAATCAGCAACTCAATTGCTTGATCTTTGATTTGAGTTGCGAGGCTAGCGTCATTGGGATCCATACCTTGTTCGGTGGCCATCGAAGACAGCTGGGCTACGCTTTTTTCGTACGCTGATAATGGTACTTTTTCACCATTAACGATAACCGCCGCTTTTTCACCGAGTACCATTGTCCGTAAAGAACTAAACACGGTAGTATGAACTCGTCCTTGGGTTTCAAGGATGTACCACAAACCCGCTCCCATAATTAATATAATGAGACCAGCGATACCATATTGCACCAGAACTGAATTATGACGAGGAGCGTGGGTTGGCGAAATAGACTCTGTTGTTGCCGTATTCGCAACGACCTCTTCGGCCGCAACCGTCACTACCGGTTCAGATAACGGCATCACATTGGTCGATGACGTTTCCGTCACCGTTGTTTCGACAACAGATGGTTCAGTACTGACCGCATCCGTGGTGGGAATGTCAGTGGTTGCGGTAGTATCAGTCGTTATGGTGTTGTCTTTATTAACTTCAGTCATAGTAGAAAATTACAAACAAGTAAGCCGGTAGGAAATAGCACCTTCCGTATGGCACTAGTATACACCATATTACCCAGAATGTGTGTCTCTAGAGGGATAAAGCGTCTTTGTGTGCCACACTCCATTGATACATCGCAATACCGGCTGAGGTTGCTGCATTTAACGATTCACATTGTGGATGCATCGGAATAGCCAAGAGACTATCACAATGTTCACGAGTTTTAGTACGCAACCCAGCCCCTTCGTTACCCAGTACAAAAACCGTTGGTCGATCAAATCGTTCGGTGTGTAACGATACTGAGCCAGTCTCACCCGCGAGACCATACACCCACGCACCGCGTTTTTTCAAATCATCAATGGTCGCGTTCACGTTTCTAATTTCAATAATTGGAATACGAAAAGCCATTCCCGCCGACACTTTTACTACCGTTCCTGTTAAGGGAGCCTGATTGTGTGGTGGAATCATCACCGCAGTGACACCAAACGCAGCGGCTGAACGAATCACTGCGCCAACATTATGAGGATCTTGCACCTCGGCCAACACCAAAAAGCTGTGACGGGGGGTTAATGACAACGCATCCATAAAAGGTTTGTACGTCTGCAATAAATTCGATACCGCGATCCCGGCAATAATACCTTGATGGACAGCATCATTGCGTAACCCACCCGGTAAACGTTTCCCCGATAATAATTTTGGTACTACCGACAGTCGCGTCAAGCGACCAAGAATCTTTTCATCGGTAAAATTTTGTTCTATATATAGCTCACGAATAAGATCCGGCCGAAATTCTATTGCTTCGAGAACCGCGTGTTTACCGAAAATATAAACTAGTTCTGTGTTGTTTGACATAAAAAAATAATAATTATAAACACGACATTCCTTTCGTAATTTCAATAGCCGTTGGGGTATCATCGCCTGCCATAATCAATTGGAAACGATCACTACCGATGGCTGATTGTAGACACGATTCGAGTTCCGGTGTCACTGTTGTCGGAATCAATGATGCGTCCACGCCAAATTGGGATGCCACTCGTTTAACATCTGACGATACTCGATCAACCGTACCGGAGCTGGATAGATCTCCTAACGTTGCGGTGACATCTGTAGCTACCTCTAAGGGGAGAGTTTCTCCACCTAGGGGTATAAAAGAATCACTAGTCGCCTCGCTTGAGTGAGGCAATAGAGTATTTTCTATACCATTTTTGGGCGCATCCAGCCATACTGACTGAAACCAGGACAAACCACCAAACCATAACAACAGCACACTACCAACCGTAAAAATGATTGCCGGCATATATAATAGGAGTATACCAAATTATTGGTCGCATCATATATACCACATCTCGGAGCATTTCTGTAGCGCTATCATGATTTGCTCTGCCGGTAATAATTATTGACCATGGTATTAGTAACACTCTGCAACGAGTCAAAAAATATGGCATAATTATCTACACCTCATGTCACTCCGTTTTTCCCAAAAAGTATTTCGTCGGCGGTTTTGGCGACCAGTCATATGGTGTCTCACTGTCAGTGTCGTTATAGTAAGTGGCACATTGTTATCTCTCATAGATTTTAAAACGAGCCTATTTGTAGCCGAAAATCTTACCACCGAAGAAACCACAGCGATGTTGCCTCCGTTTCCAATTGGCGTAAATCCCCACAATAAAACCATCACTGAAATCCCTGAGGTAACGACATACATGGAACACTATGTGGCGAGTAACCATTTAGCTCCCACTTTCGCTGATAGTTGGGTTGATCGACTGGCGCTAAAATTAAGTAATTTTGACTGGTACCAAAATTTAGCGTCTCCCGGCACCCGCATTTTAGTTATTCAATCAGGTGAACGACGTGAGGAAATCATACAAAATTTTGCCGCTATTTTGCGGTGGGATGATGCCGCTATCGCGGTATTTAATGAGCAATTACGGAGCGAAGTACCATTATTACCAGACGGAAAATTATATCCAGGCAAATACGTCGTTGCTGCTGACGCTTCACCCGAATCAGTCGCGATTGCGATTGCTGAACGGTTTGATGCTGAGGTACGCACCCGATACAGTGACGATATTGAACAAGTAGTACCCCTGACAACAGCGTTAATTGTTGCATCACTTATCGAACGTGAAGCGTATGATTTTGATGATATGCGGTATATATCGGGTATTATTTGGAATAGATTATTTACCAATATGAAGTTGCAAATTGATGCTACCTTGCAATATTCACGAGGGACCGCAAGTGTCGCTGCGGGAGGCAAATGGTGGCCAGTTCCAAAACCCGCCGATAAATTTATCGTGTCACCATTTAACACCTACCAACACACAGGACTGCCACCAACACCAATTTCCAATCCTTCTATCGATGCTATTATTGCGGCCCTGAACCCGCGTGAGACAGATTGTCTATTTTATTACCACACGAATGACGGTACGTTTTATTGTAATAAAACGTACGAAGATCACGTTGCGGGCATTGCAAAACATTTGAAGTAACACCCGAGAGACACTATTCACTGCGGAGCGCTTCAACCGGTTCCAATTTAGCAGCGCTGCGAGCCGGGTACAGTCCAAATACAACGCCAACGATTACCGCGACAAGAGCCGCCAGGAGCACCACCTGCATATTAACGACCACCGAAATAATTTCACTATCGGCAAATATGGTATTAGCGATTTTGGCAACCACTAGTGTCAAACCAATACCAAGCGCTCCACCAAAACTCGTTAGGGTGACTGATTCAAATAAAATTTGTAACAAGATATCTTTATCACGAGCACCAACTGCTTTGCGTAACCCAATTTCTTTCGTCCGTTCGCTCACCGTGGTAAGCATCATATTCATGGTCCCAATACCACCGACAAACAAGGCAATGCCGCCTACAATACCAAGAAATAAAGTAATCATGCTAATGGTTTCTTCGGCAGTTTCGATAAAAGATTGGGCGGTTTCCACCGAAAATAAATCCTCACTATCAGCAGACAAATATCGAGACGCATTGAGCGAAGCGAGTATTTGCGTACCAGCAATCTCGTAGTATGACGAATCTTTTAATACCACAGCGACACTGCCAAAATATTTAGTGCTCGTTAATTGCCCAACGGCTCGACCGTATGGCACCAATACGACACCGTCACCGCGCGTAAAACTGATGACATTGCTACTAATGACGCCAATCACGGTAAATGGTTGTCCATTGAGCGAAATCGTCTGTCCCATAATTGACTGCCCTGTTTCTTCTTGGACCGTATCAGCGAACCCATCAGATACTACCACCGATGAATCGGACAAAGCGACATCATCCCATGCAAAAGTAGTCCCTGATACAATGTCATATTGTTGAATCGTTTCATAATCACCAACCAAGGATTGTACCGTCGGTGAAAATTCAGTCCCATTGGCAACAACTGAGACACCAGACACAGACAACGACGCCAAGGTTGATTTTGCGTACGGTTGATTCTTAATCCATTCATAATCTTGATATGCAATATCACCGGATACGGTAATATCACCTTGAGCAAAAGAATTAAAGCGTTCCATCACGTTAGCAGACAAACCGGCTCCCAGTGCTAACATCGCCGTCACCGAAAAAATACCCACGACGATACCAAGAATGGTAAGGAGTGACCGTAGCAAATTACTGCGTAACGCTTCTATCGATTCGTGTACTAAAAATCTGACTTTCATGCTGTATGGAGGGTATCAATATGACTAATTCGTCCATCTATAATATGAACCACACGATCGGCAATACGAGTAAGTGATTCATCGTGAGTCACGATTACAATCGTCGTACCGAAAGTTTTGTTTAACTCTACCAAAGAATCAACAATCGTTACGCCCGTTTTGGAGTCCAAATTACCCGTTGGTTCGTCCGCCAATAATAAGGCAGGTTGTGCGACGAGCGCTCTCGCAATCGCCACCCGTTGCCTTTGTCCACCAGATAACTGATTGGGTTTCTTATACCATTGTGATTCATCTAGAGCCGCGTGACGCAATGCCGTTGCTACCGTCGTGTCGTAATCACCAGTAAAACCCCGTTGATACAATAATGGTAACTTAACGTTTTGGTAAACAGATTTGCCAGGTAATAAATGAAATGATTGAAAAACAAAGCTAATTTTGGTCGCGCGCATTTCCGCCAATTCGTCGGCAGTCATCGCACCAACCACAGCGCCCATAAACGTGTACGATCCAGATGTTGGCCGATCAACTCCGCCAATAATATTCATGAGGGTTGACTTCCCTGATCCCGATGCCCCGAGAATAATAACGATTTCGCCTTTATATATATTGAGTGATATACCATGTAGTATTGGCACAACCACCCCGCCCGGCAAGGTAAATTGTTTGGTCACATCGGTAAGCACAACGAGTGGTTCTTTGGTCGTTTCTTTCATTGTATAGCTAATTACTGCTTCCACTGCGAGTCTGTCCACCACTGCTTCCCGATCGTTGTTGTCCACCACCATCTGGAGGTCCCATACGAGTTTCCTCTACGGTTGATTCACTCGTGCCGGTGGTGACGACGGTCGTGACAATGATCGCTCCTTCTTCAAGGCCCTCAGTAATCTCAATATAATAGCTACCTCTAATACCAACAGACACAGCCACATCATACGTTGCCATGGTTGATCCATCGGCAACACGCACGATACCTAATCGGTCTACTTCTGCCTGTTGTGTCTCTGTCAACACATCAATCACCCTAACCTTCGCTTGTCCGTTTTCATACGTTACAGCGGTCGCTGGTACCCGTAACACATCACTTTTCACTTCTTTTACTACCTCGATATCAGCCAACATGCCCTCGCGGAGTATCACCGTTGACGATGCTCGACTATAATCAAGCAGGGCTTGGACTTCGTATTGTGCTACCCCATCAGACGTTGGTAATGAGCTGATTTGGGTAATTTTCGCTTGAAACGTTGGTTCACCTGTCAAAGAAGTGACTTTGACATCAACTCTTTCTCCGACGGCGACAGTACCTACTTCGGCGGCACCAAGCGTAAACGTGGTCAAGAATTGGTCAGATATCAAAGTTCCTAAATTAATAGTATCCTCGGAACCGCCTGTTGGTGTTGCACCAACGACCACGTTTTCCATACCTTCAACTGTGCCCGAAAATGGCGCAACGATATCACGCTCTTGTACAACATCATAGTTTTGCGACAATCGTTGTTGTGCTTCGGCGAGCGATGCTTTGGCTTTATTCACAGTAAGATTGCGATAATCAGTGCCGTCAGCTTGTTGTAAATCCGTTAATTGTTGAAGGGCGTTAGCCAAAGATACTTCTGTATCCCGTTTAGTGGTATCTAAATTTTTTACTGAATTTTCATAGGTTAATTTTGCTTCAGCGTAGGTGGCAATAGTATCATTTGGAACTGACACGACCCAGGCATCATTATTTCTTGTCGCTGATTCAGAAAATGTTAATTTTAAACCTTTGGTACCAATTGGCACTGGAACACCGAATTCAATCGAGCCATTCATCGATTCCAAACCACTGACTCGATACGAATAGCCAGATTTGGCTGATGATTCATAGACCGTGATGGTATAGTCTCCGGTTGTTTCAGATACATACCGACCAGATAATACTGGTTTTGCTCGTCCCGATTGCAACGATGTCCGGTTTTTGTCACTCACGACCTCAAGGCTCGTGTTAAGAAAATCACGATAGGCTTCGGTCAATTTGTCAGGAATATCAACAATGATATCTTGATACGTTTTTATTCGACTCTCTAACGTTCGAATATCGGTATTTACGTCACCGGCATTGGCGGTCGCGGTTTCGAGTGCCAATGCCGCATCTGCCACTGATACCTTGGCCGATTGAGCATCAACGTACGCATCGCTTTTATCAAAAGAAACGAGGACTGTGCCGGCAGTCACGTGTCCGCCGTTTTGAACATTAACTGCTTCGATTTGACTTTGCTGTTTATAAATATCAATATCAAGTTTTTCCGCTGCCACAATTTTCCCAGTCGTTTGAATACCTGACGTCACTTCCCCACGATCAACCACCGCCACAGCATAAAAATTCTCGGTAGTGGTTTCTTCACTTTTGTATATCTGAAAATAATAAAAAAGCGTCGCAGCAAACACTACACTAGCGACAATTGTCCACTTATGGCCAATTACCCAAGAAAATATACGGTTCATAGAGAAAATTAATCATTGAACATCAATACTAAGTGAGTCCATGTGCTTAATAGTACACTAGACTGACTGATTTATTACCAAAGTTAACGATAATAAACAGTAGCAAAAAAGAGCCTAGCGGCTCTTTTTTGTACATTTGTGCAGATAATTGGTAATTACCACCAAATATCCGCATGTCCAGCGTTTTTCATTTGTGTTTTGGTGATACAGCCAAAGTATCCAACTGCTATACTAAATATATGTCTCGTAAAATATTCATTGTTGCGATGTTAGTCGTTGGCGGATTATGTGCATTTATATTCATAAGCAAACAAAGTCATCCAACAACATCGACGATTATCGACCCCACTGCGACCACTGATAATAATCAAACCGTACCGCCGGCGATTCCGTCACATGTTCCGCTGTATCCAGATGCCATTTTGGCTAATTCCCAAGAAAATTCATCAGCCACCGAAAAGAATTTTACCCTGTCACTGACAACCACCGATGCCGTGACAGATGTTAATACGTGGTATCGAGGAGCATTAAATCAAAATGGTTGGGCGGTAACCAAAGAACAAAATATCGGTGGCTATATTTTGTTTGAAGGCGAAAACGAAAATATAAAAGTCTTTGTACAGGCAGCCAATACGACCGACAACACCGTCACCATCACCGAACGAATTCGTATCCGCGAATAATCGCGTGAGGAACATCAGGTAGATTTATTTGCCTCAATGACACCTATACGATACAGTAGTAGTTAGAAAACAGCACCTAACAGGAGGATAGTTGATGTCCGTTTCCAATTATCAACCGACATTTGGTCCACCCCTGCTCCGGGAAAAGGCGATTCAGGCGCGATTGCTCGAGTGGTACCCAAGCCACGCTGGCAGTGTTTCTCTCCTTGCGGATTTGGTTGAGGAATATAAACGCTTTTGGCGTTTGGTATTGAATTACCCACACCGCAAAGTAGTCGCACCTGGTCCAATAATGGCCGTACAACGCGCCCATCAATCTGATGCCGAAAGGTATTTTGATGATTGCATGAATTACTTTAACAAATTTATGCCTCGCGATGCTTTGGCTTGGCAAGGAACGAGTGATCTTCGAGGTACTATCGATACCATCATGGTGTATCGAGATCTATTCACCACCGACCCCGGAGCGGCGTGGATTGATATGTTCCAACTAGTACCCATCAATCGGGGTACGGTACGTTTGTTACATTAACAATCCGACAAGAAATGACGGTCGGCGCCATGGCGCCGACCGTTTTCTGTAATTTTATGATTAATTCGTATACTCTAGGATGACATTTTAGTGTTCTCCCTTTTTATATGCAATAAAAATTAAAAGTGCAGTGAGTAACGTAATCGGTAATCCCATTACCAACAGATTACTTCCCGAATCAGGATTGCCCGGTATCGTTTCTTCTCTCGTCAACACGAGAGAGACCACCACAATAATATATACCATTGTTACTCCCCACCCCTGCCACGTCACCGGCGTCCACCCCCATCCCCACTGTTTTCGTTTAAACCAATATTGTTTTGCTGTATCGCGCATAAAATTATTATAGCAAAACCTACATCCATTTAGCATCGTTGTCTTTCAAGTCTTTAATACGGAATGCAGCAATTTTCTGAATCAATAACTTCGGCAGCGGCTGATCAAGAGGAAACTGGATTGAACCTTTCCCGATCTCGTACTTTTCGAGTTCCTTTTTAAATACTTGCATCACTGCGGGAGTCGGATAGAAACCGATGTGATGCTTGAATCCTGCATAGGTATATAAGATGCGATGATACGAAAAAGCCGGGACGCTCCATTTAAGACTTTCTTCAGCATTAGGAGTTACCTCTTTCAAGATTTCACGCATTTCTGTAAGTTTCTTTCGCACCTCCGGTGGAAATTGATCGATGTAATCGGTGACGGTTGTTGGTTTTTTGCTGGTGACCATAATTTACAGTGTAACAGAAAAGTCACCGTGAGGGCGACTGCTGTATGGCTACTGCTCTTTGGAAACAGACGAGTTACGCGACAGTACTGATAACTTCTGTCAAAACCAGAGGCGGCCTGGAAATAACTTATTTAGGAGTAGGTACGTCTCGCGACAAAATCCGATCAAAAACAGTCACTCGTACACCTACCAGTTCGATACCGATGATCAACAAAATGACTCCCGGCAAAATCGGTAAAATGAGGCCTAATACGCCAAAAACAATCAGGACAATCCCTATTGTTTTGCGCAACCAATAACATGAGTAAATGTATGTTTTCACAACCAAATCGTGTATATATTCCCTTTGACGAGATTGCTCGCCGTTTCTTACAAAAGCACCAAATCAGCAACACTACAAAGCCAAAACACTCCTATTGATTCCCACTAACCAGTAGCCAACAACACCCACAACGCGACAAAACACAGGAATATAACGATACCAACCAACCATTGGTACCGAGAGCATCGCTTAGTAGCAAAGAGTATAGTAGTCCCCATCACCACCCAAAACACCCAAGCGAAGATAAAGTCAGTAAGCGACCAATTCCAACCCTCAACAAAGATATTGCCGAGTAGCGGAATAATGAGCGCCAGTGCCGCGCCAACCATGATTTTGAGCATTGATTTTTTCATAGTGGAATTATATGTCTGAATTATTGATACTATTCTAAGTAACTGTCAAAGAAAACGGCATGGCAGGTATACCCGCCCGGGTTCTTTTCAAGGTAGTCTTGGTGGTAGTCCTCGGCTGGCCAAAAAACTCCTCGTGGTTCAAGGGTGGTCACGACCGGATTAAGCCATCGTCCCGACTCGTTCACAATATCAATCATCTCCAGAGCAATGGCTTTTTCCTCATCAGTACCATAAAAGATAGCGCTGCGGTAACTCGTCCCGCGATCATTCCCCTGCTGATTGAGGGTGGTGGAATTATGAATCTGAAAGAAAAAATCCAACAGCTTTTTGTATGAAGTTAGCGCCGGGTCGTAAGTAATCAAAACCGCCTCTGCATGCCCCGGATGAAATTCATAGGTTGGTCGCTCGTTCTTGCCACCAGTGTACCCGACTTCGGTGTCGATAACGCCCGGTTGGGTGCGGATGAGTTGTTCGAGTCCCCAGAAGCATCCACCAGCCAAAACTGCAGTCTTCGTGTTTGTAGACATACTGTAATTAATTAAATTCCACACTTCATTACATCTATTCTCTTAAATGGTTGAGGCAAATGCCATTAATACAATAGCGATCTTGCCGACCAGTAACATCAACCGGACCATCGGGGAATACATGTCCGAGATGTGCATCACACGCAGCACACCGTACCTCGGTCCGATGCATCCCGTAACTATCATCTTCAATGTATTTAATTGCGTCTTTACTCACCGGGTGAGTGAAACTCGGCCAACCACTGCCCGAATCAAACTTCGTCTCACTCGTAAATAGCGGTGCACCACAAACAGCACAATGAAATACTCCATCTTCCTTAGTATGCAAAAGCTCACTTGAACCGGGCCGTTCTGTACCGCCCTCCCGAGCGATACGATAGAGTTCGGGGTTATCGTTTTTTAATGTCTCGTTATCTTTCATAGTTATTTTTTCTCAATGGTAAAGGTAAACCGATATGACGAATCTGGTACGGTCTCCTCATCTTTAACTGGCGAAACAGCTGTTAAGGTAACAATGTACTCACCAAATTGCTGTGGCTG
>CAYXYJ010000010.1:0-24645 GCA_964469295.1 uncultured Candidatus Saccharibacteria bacterium | reverse complement strand
ATTAGTTTAGTTATAATACTTAGAATTATTGTCTTAAGAAAGGGGTACCTTTCAGGTCTGAAGGTAAGGAGTTTGCTTTTACTAAACTTATGACCTGTGGCTTATGCGGGTCAGGCATTACAGCCGACGAAAAGTTCAAGAAGCAGAAGAACGGCAATATACACCGGCACGTTTACTACGGCTGCACCAAACGGAGAGATCCGAACTGCAAATGTGGCTATATCAACGAAATAGATCTCATTAAGCAATTTGAGGACTTAATGGATGTCATTGATATCGACGAAATCGGCATTAAAGAAAAGATGAAGAATGAGATTGAACGATTCAAGAAATTCCAGAGAATATTTTTAGGAAAATCTATTCAGGTAACAGTGGCAGATGTAGATATACGCAATTACTCTAAATATTTGTTGAAGGAGGGTAAAGATATAGAGAAACGCGAACTACTCGGTTGTCTTAAAGGTCAAATTTTACTCCAACACAAAACGATTTCGCTTAAATAAGCTAAAGCACGTTTTTTCGAAGCAAAGACGCGTTAATTGCTACAATAACGGTTGAGAGTGACATAAAAACGGCAGCTACCGCTGGTTGGAGCATGATGCCGTACATCACAAGCGCACCTGCCGCAATCGGCAAGGCGATGATGTTGTACCCAGTGGCCCAGAAAAGATTCTCGATCATTTTGCGGTACGTGAGTCGAGAAAGGTGGATAATCTTTGGTATGTCGCGCGGGTCGTTCTTTACAAGAATAATGCCCGCTGATTCAATCGCCACGTTCGTGCCTGCCCCGATAGCAATACCGAGATCTGCTTGTGTGAGCGCTGGCGCATCATTGACTCCATCACCCACCATAGCAACACGTTCACCACGCGCTTGTAGTTTCTTCACAGTATCCGCTTTCTCTTCAGGAAGTACATGGGCAAAGTATTCATCGATGCCAAGTTCTTTAGAAACCCATGCGGCCACATCTTCAGCGTCGCCCGTAATCATAGCAATGCGTACACCCATATCTTTGAGTTTGGAAATTGCTTCTCGTGATTCCTCACGAATGACGTCAGCAAGTGCAATGCTTCCAACCCAGCTGCCGCCTTCGACCACGTGGATAACCGTCTTTCCCTCAAGTTCGTGATTTTGTATAACCTTCTGTTGATCAGGAGGGATGACAATACCACTCTCCGCAACAAACGAAGATGACCCTACAAAGACTCGTTTGCCATTAATGTCTGCTTGAACACCCTTTCCACGAATGTTCGTGAAGGCTGAAGTTTGAGGAAGGATTGTTTCCTCCGCATACGCATGAGCGACAATCGCTCGACCAATGGGATGTTCAGAAGTTTTGTTTGCACCTCCTGCGAGCGAAAGCGTTTTGTCTACGTCACCCATGATAGCTACAACACCAAACGATCCTTTGGTGAGTGTGCCTGTTTTATCAAACAGCACCGTGGTGACATTCCGAGCCGCTTCAAGAGCCAATCGTCTCTTTACGAAGAAGCCGTTTCTCGAAGCCATTGTGGTTGAAATAGAAGCAACAAGTGGAATCGCGAGACCAAGCGCATGAGGACAGGCAATCACCAAGACCGCCACGAGACGCTCAACTGCAAATCCAAACGGTTGTCCAACAGCAATCCACGAAGCAAACGTAATGAATCCAGCAATTACTGCAAGGAGTGTAAGGTAAAACGCTGCGCGGTCTGAAAGAAGCTGTAGCTTTGACTTAGAAGATTCTGCCTCAGCCACCAACCGCATGATTCCCGCAAGAAAGGTGTGTTCACCTAGTTTATCGAGACGAATTTCCAGACTTCCATCGCCATTAATGGAACCCGCGATAATCTCCACACCCTCTTGTTTTAGTACAGGGCGTGACTCTCCGGTAATGAGTGATTCGTCCACTTCCGATTCACCCTTAAGAACAACTCCATCAGCTGGAACTCTTCCGCCAGGGCGTACGAGCACCACATCACCTTCTTGTAGTTCGGAAAGAGAGACGGTAACGGGAGTGCCATTCCGCATCACTTCGGCAGTATCAGGGAGTAGTTTTGCCAACTCACGAAGTGCTCCTTGTGCTCCTTTGACTGCCTTCATTTCTATCCAGTGGCCAATGAGCATGACACCCACGAGGGTAGAGAGTTCCCAAAAAAGTGTCATGCCTTCGCCCACCAAAACAACCCCAATACTGTAGAGGTAGGCGGCACTGATAGCGATTGCAATCAGTGTCATCATGCCCGGCATCTTTATCCTTAATTCATCCCATGCACCTTTGAGAAACACGAAACCTCCATAAAAGAAGACGATACTCCCAAGGACTAACTGTACGTAGTGCGAACCCGGAAACATTGGAGCCGACCAACCAAGGAATGCTTCAGGTAAATCTGAATAGAGGATGATAGGGATTGTAAGGACTAATACTACCCAAAACTTCTTGAGGAAGTCCTCTGTATGATGACCTGCATGTTTATCGTGAGTCTGACCGTGATTTTGGTGATGTTCGTGATTATGATTCATGTTTTCTTTTTCGTTATGGTCGTGGCCATGGTGTCCATGATGCATAAACAGATGCATAAAGAGACACCCCAAGAGGAACGCGAACGGCAGATACGGCGCAAGGTGTTCTTGGTGGTTGGTTACTGCATACACACCTGCCACGATGACCAGTACTATAAGTGTATACCGAATATATTTTGAATTCATATTTTTACTTTTACTTGTAATTACTCCACAATGACAACCCCTTCGGCAGCGGGATTAAGATGATCGTGATAATTCCATGTGCCTGGTTTGTCGAACGTATACATGTATTGATCTCCAGTCTTGAACTGATCAAATGTAGGAAGAATGCTGTGTTCCGGATGTTCATTTGACGCCACCCACATTTCTTTTGTACTTTCATTCACGAAGTGTACCATTGTACCGAGTGGTACTGAAACTTCTTTCGGTTCAAAGCCACTGTCGGTATAGCGAATAGTTGCCATAGCGGAATTTCCCATCATGTGTATAGCGTCGGCATTTCCCGTATTTGTGGTGATTGAAGTAGGTACGGGAGCACCTGTTGCGACATACACGGATAGAGGCATTCCATCAACCTCGAGAGGTTGATCAAGGTCATTAAAGACCTTGTCATCACCCGCATCTTCGTACGCCATCACTATTAGTTCCTCACCGCCCTCGTAGAAGTCACCGAGGGGGATTGCAATACCATTATGAGTTCCTGTCGTAAGGTATTGGCTAATCTCAACGATTTGACCGAGACGACCATTATCAATGGAGCGGACCGCGAGGAACCCTGGCTTTAGGAGTGTGACCGAATCAACAGTTACTACAGTGGTAGCGTTCTGCGCTGAAACCACCAGTTCTCCCTCTGCATTAGTTGCCATTTTTGGTGCTTCGCTGTGGGGTTGCTTAGTCGTGAGGAAAAAGACGATTCCTATACCGACTACCACCACGACTCCACTAATAATCGCTCTCATATCAATTATTCTGTTACAGCAAACTCAAACATCATTCCTGCTTCGAGATGTTCAGCAATGTGACAATGCGCCATCCATTCGCCGGGGTTTGTGGTGTCGAGTAGGATATCGACATACTGTCCAGCTGGTACCATCACCGTGTCTTTCCAAACCAAGTTGTCGTTTGTTGTTCCATTTTCATTGACTACCAAGAATCGCTGACCGTGGAAGTGAATTGGGTGTTGCATTGGATGAGCA
Source organism: uncultured Candidatus Saccharibacteria bacterium (assembly GCA_964469295.1). GTDB lineage: Bacteria > Patescibacteriota > Minisyncoccia > Phycocordibacterales > UBA918 > OLB19. The sequence continues at coordinate 20,944 of CAYXYJ010000010.1, read as the reverse complement.
GAATTTGCGTCATTAGTGATACGGACCTTCACCTTGTCACCAGATTTGAAGCTCCACGCAATATCCATATTCGTCTGCCCGGTTGCCTTGTCGGTGATCTTCCACTTTGTCATATCCTTGGTCGCCATCTGGTTCATCATGGCCATGTCAGTATCCTCCCATTCAATGCCATCTTTACTCACCGTATTAGCCATCATTCCTCCCATCATTGATCCATCGGGCATCCTGTGTCCACCCATGCCTCCACTCATACCGCCCATCATGTCGATGGTGAGATTGAGTTCTTTATCGACTGGTTTGGCGAGGTATTCCCGATACGGGTCAATGCTTGCTTTCGCAACTTCGTTGGTGCGAAGCGTGCCAAAGATATCTCCGTAGTATGGAGACGCAACCCCTCCCGAGACAGTAACTTTGCCAAGTTCATACGTTTTTTCAGGCGTGCTATGGAGAAGTGCATACGTTCCTTCGTTAGCAAATAGCACTTCCACAACTACTCGCTCAGATGGTCCGAGAATCACTGAGTCTTTCCATTCTTCTCGCTCCGTCGCCCCAGCATCTCCGCCGACTAATTTCAGCTTCGCACCCTTAATACTGAAGTTGAATGGTCGCGCGTTTGCGGCGTTTGTGAGATAGAAGCGAATCACTTCACCCTCTGTTGCTGTGAGCTCGTAATCAGTCTCACCATTTACGAACATCACGTTTCCGTAACGACCCATGAGGGTACGATCTGCTTCCTTTTTGCTCAGATTTATCTTTCCGTTCTCAATGAGAATGTCGTCCAGAATAAGTGGTACCTCGCGGTTTACTTCATTCCAATACTTCTCATCGGTAGCTACCACAAGATAGTTCCCGTATAAGCCGAGCTCCTGTTCCAAGTCTTCACGAACATGCGGGTGGTACCAGTACATTCCGGCGTCAGGGAATTTCAGTTTGTACGAGAACGTCTCACCCGGTTTCATCTCCTCTTGAGTCGACTGTGAACCATCAAACTCATTGTCCATGCGCACGCCGTGCGAGTGGAGAAGTGTGTTCATGTCGGTACCATTCTTGAAGTTGATGGTCACCTCTGCACCTTGCGGTACTTTGATTAATGGTCCGGGTATTGAGCCGTTGTATGCGAGCATTTTGTATGACACGCCATTGATGTTTTTTTCGACGTAGCTGGCAGTGAGGTCATAGGTGTCACCATTTTTAAGTTCAACAGTCTCTGATGCTTTTGCAGGTTCAGCTTTTGTAAGGGCAGTGCTCGCACCAGGTATAGTTCCTCCTTTTGATAGCAGAATGCCACCAACGACAAGAACTACGCCGAGCACTACCGCAATAAGTGTTTTATTCATACATAGTTGATAACGCTAATTAATAATTTTACTTCCCCCACTCCAGATACTGATACCATTCGGCATATCGCCAACAGGGATCCTAGAAATTTCTCTGTTAGTATCCGTATCAATAATTGTTACGTCATCGCCGAGCAAATTAGTAACATACGCGCGAGCTCCGTCTTCCGATACGACAATTCCGTGTGGCGCAGAACCGGCAGTAATAGTTTTGTCGACTATTTTTCGTCCGATATCTATCCGATACACAAGATTTCCTGTCGGTTGATCGAAGTAGTAGCCTTGGTCAGCCACGTACAGGTATCGTGAGTCTGGGGTCGGGTAGATTTGCACAGGTCCACGAGATCCTTCGGGAAGGGTTATGACCCCTTGTTCATTATTTTTCCGGTTGAGCCATACGATTTGTTTGGTGTCATACACTGACGAAAATGCGTATATACCATCTTGGGTGACGGCTGTTTGGACACCAGCTCCAGGCAATGTGATGTTTCGTACGATATTGGTCTCTGTATCGAGGACAGCCATCCCTTTTCCATCAATAAGCGCGATGAATACTTCCGTGCCATCCGGTGTCACTCGAAGTCCGTGTGGCCCACTTGCTTCACCGAGCGCAATTTCGCGTATAATTCTGCGACCCTCAACGTCTATCACGTAGACCTTGCCCTTTTCTTGTGAGGTCACGTATGCGGTTTTTGCGTCAGGAGAGGTGACGACGTGTGCAAGGTGGCTGTCGGTAGCGACGGGAATTGAGTAAACAATTGTGTCAGTTACTGGGTCGATGATAAACAGCTTGTCGGAATTCTGTCCATGACCCATATCCGGCATTGCATCATCTTCCATGTCCATGCCTTCCTCGACGTTTGCCGTCACCAGCACCTTCTTCCCGTCCGGAGCTACCTGCACATTATGTGCCATGTAGCGGACTGTTTCTCCGTCAACCTTTTCAGACAAGTCGATGGTTGCAATAACTTTTGTACTCTTAGAATCAATTACAGAGACCTTTCCTTCGCCCTCGAGCGCAACGTACACTTTTTCACTCTGACTACTGACAGAAGTAGTTATTTCTTGAGGCGTATTTATATCCCTAGGTGACAGAGTCCAAAAAGCACCTCCAATAAGAACAATTGCTGCAATTGTGCCTAATACGTATTTATTCATAATGTAATTCGATCTTATCTCCATCCTTCATCTCATAATTTTCATACTCTGTGTTTGGTTCGCCATTCACCGTCATAGTCACATTCTGTCCGAACTCTCGAAAGTCCTTACCCCATACCGCAAAGAATTTTCCAAGACGAGTATCTTCGCGGGTCACTCTGGCTGGGTATTCGAGATGTATGATCGGAGCATCATCGTGGGTATGCATTGGCTGATGGACGGCACCAATGCCGACGTTTTGAGGTATCTCAATCTGTTCACCTTTTACGAATATCTTGAGTTCAGGATGGGTATGGATTCCACGCATGGAAAGAATATTTGAGTCTCCTGATGCTACTTGTTTTGTCTGATTTGCTTTTGCCCACCATATGAGTCCTATTGCCAACACAAGGATGGCAATAATGACAATAGTGAACGAATGTTTTTTCATAATATGTCACAGGTTAGTGGTTTGGTAATAGTGCGTACGAGAAGAAACGTGGTGTATCCGAGAATGAGTACGCCAAGGATGCCAATCTCTTGCCCTCGAAGTGGTAAATATGTGAGCGCGCCAATGCCACCCACAACTCCTAGGAATGAGGTGAGGATGATCGATCCACAGGCTGCACAGCCAACACTGAACATCCCAAAGAGTGCACCAACGGATGTGGTAGCAACGCTTCCACGTGTCAGGAAGTATTTTTGACGTCGATAGAGGTAGAACATCAGTGCGATATTTATTCCAACGAGGATCGAGATTGTTACCGTGGTCAGGGCTGAAAGTAGTGAGAAATTTGTTACAAGTGAACCAAGAAGGCTTAGTGTCACCGAGAGTTTCCCAAGTACCGATACACCCTCACTTGCCCACAGAAGCGTGAGAAGTGTGCTGTTTGGTAACAGGATTGCAACAGCTAGCATGAGCGCACTCACGGCTAGCGCGAGAATGATGTATCCAATGTTTCTGCGTACGAACGTCATGAGTTAAGAACTTTTAAGGGCGTTTTCGATGAGCTGTTTGACTGCTTCATATGGCTGAGCCCCATTGATTGGGAACTTGGTGCCGTCCGGCGCAACAAAGATGCTCCACGGTGTACCACGACCGCCGGTTGCTACCGCATTCTCAAGGTCGTTCGCCACATGCTCAGCATAGGTGCCACTACTCAAGCATTCATTGAACTTCGACACATCAATGCCAATATACTGTGCAATTTTCGGAAGTTCTGCTGGGTCAAGGCGGTCGTTTGATGGGGTGATTTCGTAGAGGCGATCTGCATATTTCCAGAACGTATCATTACCACCCTGTGCACCGGCGCATTCGAGTGCTTCGGCTTCTTTCCGGGCTTTTGGGTGCAGTTGATCAAGCGGAAAGTGACGATAGACCCAGGCAACTTTTCCGGTATCTCCATACTCGTCTATGACCTGCTTCATAGTCTCGTGGAAGCGTTTACAAAACGGGCATTCAGTATCCGAATACTCGACTATCTTAATAGGTGCATCAGGATTACCGCGAATATGATCATCTGAAGCAACTGGTTTCATATTCTCAAGCGCTTTACCTGCATCTTGCTCGGCAACTTGCTGTGCTTGAGGTGCCACAGCAGTTGGTGACGGTGTAGGATTGCCTTTGAGACCGAAGAATACTGCTCCGGCGATAAGTCCTCCCGCTATAACAATTGCTAACGGTATCCCAAGTGCTTGTTTTTGGTTTTTTACTATTGGTTGTGATGGTTCTTGTGTAGTTTCATTCATGTGAATAGAAGTTAGTAGGTAATGCCATAACGGCAAAAAAGCAGAGTGCAGAACACTCGTTCACATGAATGAGACGTTAGAACGTCTTTGGGTGGAGAATGCCTCGTGCGAACGCTAAACGAAGCGGATCGTATGTGCGTATGTCTGGATGTTCTCGGGCGTATTGCCTGAAGCGTATTGAAAGAAGATTTGTGTCGAGACGAGGTGCTGCCAGGAATCCTGCAAGAGCAAAAGAAGATGCAACCGCAAGTACGATGAGTAGAACGAGGTCTTGGAAACCTTGTGGAATACCCACAAGGGTACTCTTCCAAAGCTCCATATGGTCACTTACCCCAGCATCGCAACAGTTCTTAAGCGAAACCTCGTGTGACGTATGCGCAATATGACCAGACCCATTTCCCGCATGAACAGGAGTCGCATGGATAAAGCTGATACAGAGAAAGCCGACGATCAATGAGATCAGAACAGACCCGCCGAGGACGGTCTTGAGTCGATTTGCTTGTGTGAAGGCGAGCTTCATGACAAGTCCATTTTAACAGAAAATTGAACTCCTGCAAACAACATTATCAGCCTACAAGCAAGGGGGCATTATAATATACTCAGATGTTTATTAGCTTTTAGAAATAAATATGAATACTCTTTCGCCAGCAAGATCTGGGATCGCACTATCAGGAACACTTATTGTCGCCTTCGTCCTGTGCGCTATCGCACAGGCAATCTTACCAAGCGCACAATTTTCCCATATGTGGCTCTCTTTGTTTACAGCTGCACCTTTGGGATCTTTAATTGCTTGGATAGAGGGAATAATAGCAAGTGTGGTGGTCGGCTTTATTTTAGGCTACTGTTTCGCTCATTGTTATAACTGGAGCGCAAAACACGGAATCAAATAGTCAACAAAAATCGCCCCATGAGGGGCGATTTTTGTTCTGGCTACTACTCTCAGCAGGTATGCCTTTTCAGAATAGACCTCTGACGGACTATCGACGCGTCTCGTGCGCGATAACCTATCACGAGTTGGCTGCCCGACAAGGACTCGAACCTCGATACCATGGACCAAAACCATGTGTCCTACCATTAGACGATCGGGCAAAAAATGGCAGCAGTGAGAGAATTGTCTAGTTCAGGTTGAGCGCTGCCTCGCTCAACTTTACCCGAGCACCCATACTTCTCTCACCCAGCGTTATAAGGATTTAAACCTCAATACCCCGACGGAACGCTGTTGCTACCGTGCCATAGTACCGTATTTATGCCGTTATTTCAACTCGCTATTACGCCCGTGATTGTTTGAAACAATCGATACATTTCAGATTACTGGTATCGCGTGGAGTAAATGGGAGTGAGGTAATCGCCGCGCCACAACCGCTGCAAGACCAATTGCCTTCGACACGGGCGCGGGGTGCGTCGCTCGTGCCAGGAGCGTTGCTGCCCGCGTCGCGCTTTTTCATAAAGCACGCCCGACAGGTCAACCCATCCGTCCGTTTTGGTTCAAACGGTAATTCAGTAATCGCTCCCCCACAGGTACTACACGTCCAATTTCCTTGATGCATATGCCGATTAGTATACCACGCAATAATTATCGGTTATCAAGAGCAGCTTTGATAAAGGCAGTAAATAGTGGATGTGGTCGGAGTGGTCGAGCTGTTAATTCAGGGTGAAATTGTGTTCCCACAAAAAATGGATGAATGGATGGTGGTAATTCAACCATCTCCATTAAGCGTCCATCTGGTGAGGTTGCACCAAACACCAATCCGGCCGTGGTCAACTGATCAACATAATCTGGATTTACTTCATATCGATGGCGGTGTCGTTCGGTGATTATGGAAGATTTGTAAATAGCGTTGGCTTGTGTGTTCTTTTTTAACACTGCTTCGTAAGCACCAAGTCGCATCGTGCCGCCCATATCATTGGACGCAATTTTCTCCCGTTGTTCGGGCATGACACCAATGACCAGGTGTGTGGCGCGAGAATCAATTTCTTCGGTTGAGACATTTTTTAACCGCAAGACGTTGCGTGCATATTCAAGGACAGCCAATTGCATGCCATAACAAATCCCAAAATACGGAATTTTTTTGGTACGGGCGTATTCAATAACCTTTAATTTTCCTTCAATCCCAGTTTTACCAAAGCCACCGGGTACTAAAATCCCATCAAACCGGTCGAGTTCATGGAGCCGCTTTCCATCCTCAAAATCAAGAGAGGAACGGTACGTGATAATCGGCTTTACCCCTAACTTATACGCTGAATATTTTATCGCTTCAAGGACAGAAATATACACATCTGACAACACAAAATCACCGGAACTAAAATACTTCCCTACAACAGCAACATTAACTTCACCGTCCGTGTTTTTTGATCGATTGGTAAATTGTTTCCACGCTTTTAAATCTGATGGTTTGGGCGTGATACTTAATAGCTGACACAAGGCTTCTGACAACTTCTCCTTTTCAAAATTAAGCGGAATATCGTAAATGCTTTTGACATCGGGAGCTGAAATAACGTGTTCTGGACGAACATTACAAAACCGAGATAATTTTTCTTTTCGCTTCTGATCAATTGGTTCGGTACTCCGTGCAATAATCACATCGGCAAAAACACCAACGCTATTAAGCGCCCGCACGGCGGTTTGGGTGGGTTTAGTTTTCATTTCGCCAATACTTCCGGGCACGGGCAAATACGACACCATCACCACTGCAACATCATCAGGTGATTCGCTTTTCATCATCCGAATTGCTTCGAGGAACAAGACATTTTGGTATTCACCGACCGTTCCGCCGACTTCGGTAATAACGACATGAGCACCAACCTCTCTTCCGGCCTTTTTAATACGGTCAATAACTTCAAGCGGAATATCTGGCACCACTTCAACATTGCGACCTTTATATTCTAAATTTCGTTCTTTTTTGATGACAGACAAATAGACACTGCCAGTGGTCATATAATTTGCTCGTGGGAGGTCAATGTTAAGAAACCGTTCATAATTTCCCATATCTTGATCGGTTTCGAGTCCATCAGCCAAAACAAAACACTCACCGTGTTCAGTGGGGTTCATGGTACCGGCATCGACATTAATATACGGATCAATTTTTAACGCGGTAACGGTTAATCCTCTCCCCTGCAAAATAAGAGCAATCGACGACGAGGTAATTCCTTTACCGACACCACTCATGACACCGCCGACAATAAAGATGTACTTTGGTCGTTTTTGCTTCTTGCTGGTGGAAGTTTTAGGTGAATGATTAGCCATAAGAAACAATTACAAAATACACTACACTCGCAAATACCGCGCGATAGCCAATGTGCTTGACACTAATCCAAGCGCAATACCAATGCCAACCAAGGTTAAAAAGATGGAGGAGAAATTCTGCACAAAATAAAGTTCTAGATTGAATTCAAAAAATTCAACAGTCGCTGGACCAATCCAAATAACTAACGGATATAAAATGGCCAATGCTAAAATGCCGGCAATAAGTCCGTACATCATTCCTTGCAACATAAATGGCCCACGGATAAATGAGTTACTGGCACCAACCAACCGCATCACCGCAATTTCTTCACGCGACGTATAAATTGCTAATCGAATAGTGTTAAAGGTAATCATCACCGCTGCCACAATTAAAATAATGAGCGTGATATAACTGGCTTGTTCAACTGCGTTGATAATATTGGATAGTTTTTCAATTGATTCGCGGTTTTTACTGTAATTGAATTCGTCAATAAGTGGTGATTGCGGTGATTCACTCGCTTTTTGTTCTTCCAAAAACCGAGCGATATTTTCGTATTGTGACGTTTCGCGGGCGCGGATAGCCAAGGTAGCACCGAGTGGATTCTCACCTAGTTCTTCGAGGGCTTGGATAGCAACGGAATCGCCTTGATTTTCGAGACGGTATTCGGTTAAAGCATCTTCACGAGAAGTGTACGTCACCTCAGCAACATCGGGCAACGCTTCGAGTGCCGTTTTGATTGCCATAATATCGGTTTCGTTGGCCGTAGTGACAAAATATACATTCACATCTACTTTGGCTTGAATATTTTGTAACGATGCCGTAAGAAGTTGATCAATAAGCATTGTTGATCCAATCACAAACAAAGCAATAGTCATCACGAACACTGACGCCAACGACACATACGCATTGCGCCAAAACCCAACAAATCCAGATCGTAATACTCGACGTAATCCTGTTACCATATGTTTCTTTTTATAGCACGTACCGACCACTTTCGTCGTCACGAATTATCCGACCACCATCCATAGTAATCACCCGCCGGCCGAGCTCATCAATCACGCCTTTATTATGGGTGGTCATTACCACCGTCGTACCGAGGTCATTGATTTTTTTCAGAATCTGCACAACTTCGTATGTGGCAATCGGATCAAGATTCCCGGTTGGTTCGTCGGCAATAATAATATCAGGCTGATTAACGATCGCGCGCGCAATCGCTACACGTTGCTTTTCTCCCCCCGATAGTTCGCCAGGGAAATTCCAGGTTTTATCAGCCAGATCCACTAACTCGAGAGCCTGCGGGACATTTTCGGCAATTTCTTCATCAGTGCGGCCATTAGCTTCCATGGCAAACGCGATATTTTCGTATGCGGTTTTATTAGGGAGTAATTTAAAATCTTGAAAGACTGTCCCAATCTTGCGTCGATACTGGGGCAGCTTCGCACGCGGAATACGGTGGATATCAAGTGATTCAAAAAATACTTGTCCGTGGGTTGGTTTATCTTCGGCAATAATCATTTTAAGAAGCGTAGTTTTCCCCGCTCCCGAATGACCAACGATTGAGACAAATTCTTTCGGATCAATTTGAAAAGTAATCTCTTCCAAGGCCGCTTGGCGTCCATCGTTATAGAGCTTCGAAACCTTGTCAAAGTAAATCATAGATAGTTACTATTTTACTGCAATTCCTTTCCCGCGTCGAGAAATATCTGTATATCACCAGCAAATACTTGGTCAATTTGGCGTACTTCGACATTCATACGGTGATCTTTTACTAGTTGATACGGATGGAGCACATATGAGCGAATTTGACTGCCCCATTCAATTTTAAGCGTCTTTTCGACTGATAATCCTTGTAGTTCACGGCGGTGTTGTTCGGCCTGGAACGCATACAATTTACCAGCCAAAAGGGTAAGGGCGCGGTCACGATTTTGTTGTTGACTACGTTCGGTTGACACATGCACAGAAATATTTGTTGGTATGTGTGTCATTCGCACGGCCGTTTCGCGCTTGTTGACATTTTGTCCACCGGCTCCGCCGGCACGAGCGAAGGAAACTTCAACATCCTCATCGGGAATAGCCATAGCGGAAACATCTTCAATTGCTGGTGATACTTCCACAAGGGTAAATGATGTCTGACGCTTTCCGTTGGCATTAAATGGCGAAATGCGAACAAGGCGGTGAACGCCAGATTCGCTGGCAAGGGTGCCGTAGGCACCCTTGCCAGCGATCTCAATCACCACATTTCGATACCCACCGTGGTCATTTTCATTACTGTCAATTTCCGTCACGCTCCAACCACGACCTTCAGCATAACGCCGGTACATTTCCAGAAGCATTCGCGCAAAGTCCTCGGCATCGTCGCCTCCTGCCCCAGCGACAATGGTCATCACCGCATTGGAACGATCGTATTTACCTTCTCCTGACGCTTCGGCTTTGAGATCTTGGAGTTCCTTAATCATCGCTTGTGCCATCGTTGAATCATTCCAAAACGTCGGCAAGAGCATGGCGGCTTCAATTTCGGCGATGCGGGTAGTTGGGTCACTCATAGGGTTGTAGTATAGCAAAAGTAATGCAAAAGGGCGCGGCTTCGCCGCGCCCTTCCTTCATTACTTCACATACCGCACCGTCGGCGTCCCCGTATACCCCAACCGTTCGTAGAAGCCGGACGTACCGCGCTCTTGTCGCGATGTCAATTCATACCGCAATGGACCATAATCACGCCACCGTTGGCGTGTCACCCGTCGTAGGTACCGCAGCAGCAACTCACCATAACTACGTCCTCTTTCGGTATGGGTCACTACAACATTTGACACATGGACAACTGGACGCATTCCCGGAAACATCAGTGACGCCTGCGCCGTCCCGATGAGCTTCGTCCCTCGCCACAAAGAAATCACACATTCGTTGTCACTGGTTGAGACAGTTTCAAACAGTGCTGGCGAGACTTCGCGCAGCACAGTATGAAGTTCATTTAAGAGTACCTGGTAGGCCGCAATGTGACTCCGTTCAGTCAGGATCCCGATGTGCACCCGGGTTTCTAAAGAACTCATCGCCGTTTCCTTTCACTTGTTGGCTTTAGTGAGAACCACACCAAAAGCGATTTCGTTACACAATAGTAAACAACCTGAGCCACCTCGCAGGATCGAACTGCGGACCTTGTCGTTACGAGTGACATGCTCTACCAACTGAGCTAAGGTGGCTGATTTCTACGCTCACTATAGTAGTACACCTATCATTTGATTTCAAATCTTTTTTTGGTATGATGGGCGACAACAAGCGTAGCTTCCCAGCTTGACTTGTTCCTTCCGTTACAAGCTGACGATTCAATCATTCACTGTGTAACAAAGGTGGAAAACTGCAATGTTTCCCTATGTTGCCAATGTAGCTCAGTTGGTAGAGCGTCGCCATGGTAAGGCGAAGGTCTCCAGTTCAATCCTGGACATTGGCTCCAGCCTACAAAAGCCCCGCGCCTACGGCGCGGGGCTTTTGTATTGCGTACTAACCTCTTCGTTCAGAGTAAGCCATCACCAATACTCCAACAACCGCTCCACTGATATTAAAAATGAGGTCAAGCATGGCGTTCGCGTACCCGCCCACGCCATTACGTTCTACCGTCACCGCAATCAAGAACTCCATGATTTCATTGAGGCCACTGATACCAAGCGATATCATCGCGACCGCGAGGGCAACAAGGAATGTATGACCTTTAATGCCAAGCGGTACTCGGAGGGTATGATAGGCCATCATCGCAACCAAACCATACAGATACGCGTGGACGATTTGATCATATTTCAATATATAGAAGTCTCCGCCTAGGTCGAGGAATGGATAAATTTTGTACGCAAACAATACCCCATTAACTGTCTGTACCGCTCCACCCGCTACATGCATGAGTCCCCAGATGGAGAGAAGCCAAAGCATCCATATCGGAAATTGTGTATAGCGAAGGGTAGTAAAAACACCACTAAAAATCGCCACAATGACGGCGACATAAATTACAAACTCGAGATTAAGGTCACGCGCAAAGTAGATGCCGCCGATAATAAGATACAGCGTTGAAAATGAAATAACGGGTATAAGTGATTTGGTCATAAAGAAATTATAGCACTGGCAAGATAGAATGAGTCACCAAAGACGAGACTTTAATCTTACAGATTCGGTACAGTCTTTTTATTTGGTCACCAGTCACTAAGTATATTTGTTCGCTTCACTCCAAATCTACTAAGTGCTGTCGACCCCACCTCGCTCGCCTATCAGCATCGCTGCGGTTCGCAGTTACGTACGCAAGCAAAGCAGTTTGCTTGCTACAAGACAAAAGACGGCATAATTATGCCGTCTTTTGTCTTGTACGTAACTGCGCGGTAGACGGGACTTGAACCCGCAACCTCCCGCGTGACAGGCGGGTGCTCTAACCAGTTGAGCTACCACCGCAGTTATCTTTTATTTCCTGTCACTAGGTAACAGTGGCAAGAGTATATACACTTTTTGTAAAAAGGGCAATATCTTGCTTGGTGTCGATGGGAGGGAACGATCCTCCGACCTTGGCTTTATGAGTGCCACGCTCTAACCAACTGAGCTACATCGACAATTTGAAGTGCAAAAATAGTACTATAATTTAGGGTAGACATCAAGCCTAATCACTACTTTGTTAGTATTGCTTCGGCTTTTGTAATATCCTCTGGATAGCCAATTGGAATCCATAACGACTCTTCTACTACTGCCATTGGGTATTCTTTAGCATAGACAGCCACCACATCAGTCAGATACTGTTCACCATTTTTTGGAGCTGGTAATGGAAAATTAAAAATATGTGTGTCGAGCACCATCACACCGGTTGATGCAAGATTTGATGGTGGCTGGGTAGGTTTTTCCACAAATGTGGCGAGCGTCCCGTCAGGGTGACGCATGACGATTCCAAATCTTTCCGGTGTATCTGTCGGCATAACTAACAGACCACGACTATACGACGCAACGCGAGCGATATCATCTTTCCCATGAATATCATCAGCGAACATGAACAAAAACCGATCCCGAAGTAACTTTTGGCATAACCATAAGGCATGCGCGGTACCCTTTTGTTCGATTTGTTCGACGTACGTAACTTTTTTACCATAAAATTCCTCACCGCAATAATTTTTAATTTGTTCGCCTAAATAACCGTGTACAATAATAAGCTCATCAATTATGCTTGGTAGCGCCGAAACAATGTGATCCAGAAGCGGCTTCCCAGCTACCATGACCAACGGTTTCGGTGTTGTATCAGTCAAAGGTCGTAACCGTGTTCCCTTTCCCGCTGCTAAAATCACACATTGCATATACACCATAATACCAATAATCAATTACAAAGGTAACAATCAATTTGCACCAAAATTAAAAATGTTGTATAGTCTGACCACCTAATAAGCTGACAAATTCGTCAATTTTTAGAAAGAAAATACTCTAGCGGGTTAGAGGAGAGGTACCTCGGGAGGCTCATAACCTCCAGACCCCGGTTCGATTCCGGGACCCGCAACAATGTGAAAGAAAGACGCTCGGTGCCTATGGCACCGAGCGTCTTTCTTTCACCCGATTAATGATGGGTTACCGTCGCTGTGTCCCCTAACAATCCTAATTCTGTGAATACCCGTTCGTATTGCACAATAGTTTCTCTGGCTAATTTATGTGTGAGTACAAAATCAGCCCCACCATGAGCAATATCATTACGTAATTTGTGCGCTTGCCAAGCATCATCAAGCGAATGGAGCGCATTAGGTGAAATACTACGCAACCGTTCACCAAGTGAATTACCGGCATACCCTTGTCGTTTGAGCGATTCATCTAAAATAATATCCGCTTCAATGATTGCCAACTTCCAATCATTGGGATTCTCGGAGTTAATGTGTTCTTTCATGTCAGCAAACCGATTGGCAGTCGCGCCGCCACGTTGTCGTCGAGCAAACGCTTCTTCCGTTTTGTGCATATGTTCTTCTTCATGTTCTTCCATATCAGCCAACCGTGATGAAGCATATAAATACAAAAAAAGCATGACCGCTGCAGCCGCATACAATATGAATACGAGTACCGTCCAAATAGCTCCAAGAAAATTAATGACCTCAGCCACCGAAAATCCCATAAAGAGTCCATCCGATCCAAATAGATAATGCAACAACGTGATTATCCACGAAGGATCCCCAGCCGATAATGACTCACCATCAAAGATAGGATGATCTTCCATAGCCACTATTTTAACACAGCGTCATACGTACGTTTGCCAATATCAAACAATCTCCCCTCCCCACCGTGGGGAGCAATATATTGAATCCCGACTGGCAAAGCGACGCCTTCCCGATCAACCGTCCCCATGGGAACTGATAACGCCGGAACACCCGTAAGATTCACCGGTACCGTAAAAATGTCTTGACTATACATCGCAAGAGGATCGGCTTGTTCACCAAATTTAAAGGCTGGTGTCGGCGCAGTAGGAGTCACAATCAAGTCAACGTGAGTAAAACAATCAGCCAACTCTTCGCGCATTAAGGTTCGCACCGTTTCGGCCTTGCTATAAAACGCATCATAATATCCTGATGATAAAACGTACGTTCCGAGCAAAATTCGTCGCTTAACTTCAGCCCCAAAGCCGGCCCCACGCGTTTTTTCGTACACTTCAAGGAGCGTGTTACCGGGCACTGACAACCCATATCGCATCCCATCATACCGGGCAGTATTCGAAGATACCTCAGCCGGCATGACAATGTAATAGGCGGCCAACCCTTGTTCAAATAATGGCAATTCGATATCAACGATTTCGTGTCCCGCCGCTTTTAAGGCGCTCAATTGAGCAGCAAAAATAGCCATCACGTCATCATCAACTCCCTTAGCCATAAACCTCCGAGGCACACCAATGCGGTATTGGGTTTTTAGCGGCACTTCTCTATAAGAATCAGGCTGCAACGACGTAGCGTCCATTGTATCCACTCCTGCAATAATACCATGAATCAGTTCTGCATCAGCGACCGTGTTTGCGAGCGGACCGGCTTGGTCAAGTGATGATCCCATCGCAATTAAACCATAACGAGAGACAGCCCCGTACGTTGGTTTTAAGCCAACAAGTCCGCAATAACTTGCCGGTTGCCGAATTGACCCGCCAGTGTCGGTCCCAATCGCCACTGGTACCGCATCCATCGCCACTGCGGCCGCTGATCCGCCAGAGGAACCACCGGGCACCCGTGATTCATCAACCGGATTACGGGTAATACCAAAAGCGGAGTTTTCGGTTGAACCACCCATGGCAAATTCGTCCATATTCGTCGCGCCAACAATAATAGCCCCGGCCTCGACCAATCGTTTCACCACCGTGGCGTCATACGTGGCTGTGTAATTTTCCAATATCTTTGACGCCGCGGTGGCTTTTTTACCGGCATATAAAATGTTGTTTTTAATTGCTACTGGTATCCCCAAGAGCGGCGGGAGATTTTCTTCTCCAGCCATATAGCGATCGGTTGCCTTTTTAGCGGCAACGATTGCTTCCGCTTCATAGATATCTAAAAACGCATTAATCCGAGGGTTTTCATCACGCAGTACACCAAGCACCCGCTCAATTTCCGCACTGGGCGTATGAGAAGCATTGCGGTACGACGTAATCAAATCAGAAATAGTGGCCTTCATAATTGTATTATTCTTGATTAAGAATTTTCTTTACCGCAATAAATCGTCCGTGGGTTTGTGGTGCATTCGCTAAAATAGCGTCAGTGTATGCGCCCGGTTCGGTGGTAACCGTATCTTCTCGCATCACGTTATACGTTACGCCGACGGCTTTTGACGACGGCTCATCACCGACTAAAGATTGGACTACTCCTACATAATCAAGAATGGCGGATATTTCTTGACGCAATACTTCTATTTCGGTGTCAGTTAACGCCAATCGGGACAAGGTGCCAAGATGGACAATTTCTTCACGAGTCATATTCGTTTTATGGTAGCACGACTTTTACGCTCCGGCTATACGCGACAAAAATGTCGCTTCATCAATAATCGGCACACCGTATTGTTGGGCAGCCGACACTTTGCTTCCCGGATCGCGTCCAGCCAAAACAAAAGAAGTCTTTTTCGAAACACTAGTGGCAACAGTACCACCATGTAACCGAATGGTGTCTTTGATACTATCTCGAGTAAAATTATCGAGTGTGCCCGTAACGACAATGGTTTGTCCGGCCAACGTATAACTGCCAACAGTGACCGTTTCGTTGGTAATAGTAATATGCGACAACAGTTCATGTAATAACGTTTGGTTTTCTGGTTGATGGTTCCACTCTAGTATCGACCGTGCGATTACTTCACCGATACCATGTACCGCCGCTAACGTGTCTCCTTTGGCGGTAATAATTTTATCAATGGTACCAAATTGTCGTGCCAGCAATCGAGCAGTTTCTTCACCTACACCATCAATACCAAGCGCCACCAACACACGATACAGTGGCTGATTTTTTGCTTTTGTGATTGCGTTGATTACATTTGCGGCTGATTTTTCTTTAAAGCCCGGCAGTGACAGCAAATCAGCTTTTTGGATCGTAAACAAATCAGCTGGTGACGAAATAAACTCCGCATCAAGTAGCGCATCGATAATTTTCGGCCCTACCCCATCAATATTCAAAGCAGTTTTTGACACGAAATAATACAATCGTTGCCGTTTGATAAGTGGCGAATCGAGCACGACACACCGATAGGCGGCTTCCCCCGGAATTCGTTCAATTCTTCCATCACCGCCACAACCACTGACGCGATCAGGAAATGTATACGGGACAGTTTTCTTTGGCCGTAACTCTCGTATCACTGATACGACTTCGGGAATGACATCACCAGCTTTTTGCAAAATAACCGTATCGCCAACCCGAATATCCAACCGAGCAATCTGATCTTCGTTGTGCAAAGTGGCTCTCGCGACTACTGATCCCGCCAATACTACCGGTCGTAAATGGGCCACCGGAGTCACCACACCTGTCCGGCCGACCTGTAAATCAATCGTCTCAACCACGGTTGTGGTTTGGGTGGCTGGTAATTTGTACGCAATACCAAATCGTGGCGCCTTGGCGGTATACCCTAATATTTTTTGTACCGCAATTTCATTAATTTTAATCACAATGCCATCAACAGCATATGGAAGTGTGGTCGTTTTTTCACGCCACTCGTCATAATATGATTGTATAGCTTTAATAGTAATACAGTGTTTTTTATGTTTGTTGGTTGGTAACCCCAACTGTTCAAGCAACAACAATTCCTCCATTTGCGTTGTGGGAGCGGACACCCCAGTCTCACGATCAGCAAAGGCATCAATATCGTACGCAAAAAAAGACAGCTGTCTGGACTTCGCTATAGCGGGATCAAGCTGTCGCAATGATCCCGCCGCAGCGTTGCGCGGATTGGCAAACAACGGTTCGTTGGCTTTGGCTCGCTTGGTATTAAGTGCGATAAAATCCTTTTTTGCCAGCCATACTTCACCGACGCACACCATATCAACGGGATGCGATAACACAGAGGGTAACGAAGCAATGGTGCGGGCGGTATGAGTTACATCTTCACCAACCACCCCATCACCCCGAGTCACCGCCCGCACTAATTGCCCCGCTTCATACGTCACAACTAATTTTAGTCCATCAATTTTGTGCTCAGTAACATACGAATACGTACCAGCCACATCGGCATCCTGCAACAATCGACGATTACGATCATCCCAGGCAGATAATTCGGTCAGCGAAAACACGTTATCAAAAGACCATTGCCTAGCTGCGTGCGTCACTTTCGCAAAGGCGGTATTGGTTGCACCACCAACGATATCACTCGCCATCGTTTTACCAAATGTCGCCAATTCCAGTGACCGCAATTCAGCCACCAACGAATCATACGCTTCATCGCTAATTTCTGGCGCATCATCATGATGATAACGATTGCGATGGTATGCAATCAAAGCGGTTAATTCGGTCAGTCGATTACCTGTTGGCTGTTTTTGTACCATGCTAGAATTCTAGCAAAATTTCACGACGGACGGTATCAAGAGAACCGGTGGTGGCACAGCTGGGTTTATTGGTACCAGACACGGACGCAATCGTACACCGGGCCCCCGCGGCACAGGTCTTGGCACCACCGGTATAGTTGGGGAAAAGATTACGAATATTCGCTGCTGATATGTTCATATCAGCACTTGGCCGATCATTAATCAAGATTAATATTTTCATATCACTACAGCGTCCACCCCAAGAAACATCCTCAGTATAATAATTGACACTGGTATTATTTGGGGCAGTAATACCCGAAGCGGTGTCAGCAAACCGAATAGCATTGCCAAAGCACCGTCCATTAATATTTGCTGGAGGTGACACGGATTCAAATGAGGAAGAGGCGGTACGTCGTACATACCGCGCACATTCCATACCGGCGTTCGCCGCCTGAAAAGCTACTTCAGAATCGCGAGCCGAAACGGACAATTGCACTTGTTTAATTGATAGTTCAATAATCGAAGCAGTGACAGCCACAATTACCCCTACCGCCAAGAGAGTCATCAATAACGCAAATCCAGATTGTTGTTTAATCACTATCATAAGTATTAGCAAAATACGTCACTAATTGAACTTGTTGTCCAGTAGACAATGACCCGGTCCGCCACGTTACTGTTGATGTCGCCCAAAATCCCTCCGGTTTTCCACTTGATGGCACCATGCCAATTTGAATTGCTCGTGAAAACGGCGTCAGTTCATTACCGTCTGGCAAATGAGTATATTGATCACGCATCGTTGTGACCGTCGCTGGACGTTTGTATATTCGACAATTCACTGCGGTTGGATTCGTGCAATTGAGTACATCTACGTACGGAGTATTGTTACCAGTAACTCCGGGACCACCCGTTGACGAGGCCATAATTGCGCAATAATTAGTAAAGCAATGTCCAGCGGCACTCGTTTGTCCAAACCGAGTCCATACATTCGGACTACCGTTGATATATTCTAGTTGCAAGTTGTCCCGAATTTGCTCGACTAATTCTAGTCCTTCTTGAGCCAGGAAGAACGCTTGGGCTTGTTCGGTAGCGTACGAGGTACTGTTGGTCGATTGGCTGACGATACGCAATGGTCCAACCAAAACGAGCAACAAAATACTGATAGCGACGAGCACTTCAACTAATGAAAAACCAGATTTTTTATTATGAAATATCATATATCAAGCGGTCGTTGCACGACTGTGGTTTGTATAGTAAATGGTTTACTGCTATCGCTACTACTCGCTACGGCATCAATCACAATAGTAACACTGGGTTGGACGGTATCACTACCAACGGTAATTGGGTTACTGCCCGTAACATAAAATCTTACATCAGTAATTTTAACATCGCCGGTCACTATTTGTTCGGCGTCACTCGTACCAACTTTTCTCCACAAGGCGTTATTTTGGTAATAATATGCCACTCGGTTATTAGAACTGCCACCAGTAATACTGGTACCGGCTTCACGAAAAGACAGACCGACCATACCAGTTGGACAATCGTTTACCGCTGTAGCGCTCCCTGTCACTGCCGCCCCTGTCACCCCAGCAACTGAACCACAACGGTATTCTGATCCGGTGCGAATTTCGCGACTCATACTATCAAGCGCAAAAGTCAGTGACGTCATGACTGATTGTTCAGATACCACTCGACCATTGCTGCCAATGAGAACTAATAGCGTGCCAACCGACATCGTTGCAACAATGGTAAAAAGAGACAGAGAGACAAGCATCTCGATCAACGTAAATCCGCCTTTCTCTTTGCGGTGATGTAGGTAATTATTGCGCATAAGGGATAACACTAATTTGTCCGGTCGCGGTTACCGCCACCCGTCTCACCACTCCAAGGCTTTTATCATTAACATTGCTCCCTTTTTTGGCAACGTCAATCCAAGCAGGAGCCTGAGTATATTGGGCTGCCGTACAACCAGCCGCGCGAGTGCATAATTTTGCGTCAAAATTGGGACGTTCAAAACTCACTGATAACGTCGAAGCACTGGCGAGTTGTGTTTCTATAGCCCGAATAACAAATCGGTCATCCAATCGGCCAGTCAAGCCAATTTGTTCACTCGTGCCATCATACCGTCCGTTCATATTGCTGTCTCTAAATATCCAATAGGATGTGTTGTTAGCTGCACTCACGTCAAAATGCACGCCATATTGTCGGGCGTCCTGTTGTCCGCCGCTGACCGCCAACAATTGTGCTTGGCGAATAGTAAATGCCACTTCGTAGGCTTGATTACGTAGCAACACCGCGCCATTAAAGGCTGATTGTCGGGCAATCATTACCGTCGTTACCAACACCATGATGCTAATACTGACCATCAATTCCACCATACCAAAACCAGCCGATCCCTGTTGTCGATGATAGTTAGAATGGTAACGCATATGATAAAAGAACCAATACATCAATGTGTAATAACCACACAAGCAAAAAAGCGATGATAAGAAATGGTGCGAATGGTACTTCGCTTTTCATTGTAAGACGTTTCGTACTAGGTGCAAAGCGGATTTGTCCCCCACTATTTCTGATAACGATATGATACGCCATCACACCAAATACAATCATAGTTCCCACCCAAAACGACAACACAATCATTGAAAATGTTCCACTACTTCCGAGTAGGAACGCCAACGGAACGACTAATTTAGCATCACCAAAACCGATCCATTGTCCACCAGAATACCACCATAATCCACCAAAAAATAAAAAAGCAAAAACTGGGGCGGTGAGATGGTCAGCCAATGACCAAATAGTGAAATAGGCATACCATTGATACCCAACCATAATGATGGCCAACCCTGATAGCGTCCAGATAAATTCTCGCGGAATAACGAGATGATATAAATCGTACACCGCTGTCACGACGAGGACCGCCACGGTTATCGCCATCACGGGCCATAACCACCACAGGGGTTCAACCACCACGACCGCGACGAATAATAATGCGGTCGCTAATTCCACCCAAAAGTACCGGCCGGGGATTCGCGCACCACAGGTGCGACATCGCCCACGCAACCCCAGATACGACACAAGCGGAAATAATTCGTACCAACGTAAATCAGTTTGACACGACAAACAGTGTGATGATCCAGCGAGTGATTTGCCGGTATGAAAACGATAAATGTAGACATTAAGAAAACTGCCGATAATAACACCAAAACCAAAGGTAACCACCATCAATTGCCAGAGTGGTAGCAGGAGCGGATTGAACATTGGAAAATTATATCATGAACAGAGGGCACGGCCGGGCCTCCGGATACCGTCAATAATTATTCGAGATTATCCCGACCGGAGGTCCGGCCGTGCCCCAACACACCTCACAATAATTTCTCATTGTTAAAAATTATTCCTGTATCCACGTACCCCGTGGAAAGACACTGGTACATTGAGGCATGCAGCTGATGTCTGAATCTGTCAGAGTCTGACAATATTAGTAGCTCGTTGTGATTGCGATTATTGGTATTTTGGCGGCAACGGTGTTGGCGTCGCTT
>CAYXYJ010000009.1:0-27330 GCA_964469295.1 uncultured Candidatus Saccharibacteria bacterium | reverse complement strand
TCACCAAAAAACTTCTTAGCGCACTCAATGAACGAGCACGAGACGTACTGGAAAAGCGGTACGGTTTGGGTGCTGATGGCGAAATTTCTACTCTTGAAGCCATTGGCCAGAGTTACGGCATTACTCGTGAACGAGTTCGCCAAATAGAAAACTATGGTATCGCCTCAATCCAAAAGTCGAGTGTTTATGGTGAGCATCTTGAACTGTTAAATGAACTCCAGGAAGCCATTAAAGCCCTGGGGGGTGGTGTCGTGGCTGAAGGGGTACTACTTGATTCGTTAACGGACGATGAATCAACGCGAAACCACTTATATTTTCTTTTAGTCGTTGGTGACGTTTTTTATAAAGGAAAAGAAAACCCGCTGTATAACCATCGTTGGTTCACCGAGAAAAAAGTGGCTGATGTAGTGGAACGCGCCCTTAAAAATGTGTATGGTACTCTCAATCGTGACGACTTAGTGAGTGAGGCTGAAATTCTTAATCGTTTTCGTAACGAACTGATTGAAATTACTGATCGATATGATGATGAAGTATTAAAGCGATGGTTACAAATCTCCAAACAAATCGCTCGCAATCCGTTAGGGGATTGGGGACCAGCTGATAGTCCCAACGTGAGAGTAAAAGGCATTCGAGATTATGCATATCTCGCAGTAAAGCGACACGGGTCACCAATGCACTTTAAAGAAGTGTCCGAAGCAATTCGTGAGTTATTTGACCACAAAGCACATATCGCTACTACTCATAATGAATTAATCAAAGACGAACGGTTTGTATTGGTTGGACGTGGATTATACGCATTGACTGAATGGGGGTACACGGCCGGAGTGGTAAAAGACGTATTGCGGGAAATTTTAGCGGAAGAAGGGCCCTTATCACGCGAAGAGTTGATCGAAAAAGTTCGAAAAGAACGGTACGTGAAAGACAACACCATTGTCGTCAATTTACAGGATGCTAACTTGTTTAAACGTCTCAGTAATGGGCATTATACATTGGCTGATTAATCTACAAAAAGCTGCTCGCCCTACGGGCGAGCAGCTTTGTTATGGTGTACAATAGAACATATAATTTCTTATGAAAGATTTGTTTAATGCCCTTTTTGGAATTGTTGCCGCACCGGTACTTATTATCGCTGCGTTCGTTGTCATGCATTTTACTTTTAAAGCGATGGGGGTAAATTTAGGCCCCACCATTTCCGTGATGGTATCGCTCACACCAATTTGGCTACCGTTAGTGCTGTTTTGGTTGTTGTATGACAAATGGATGGAGTTTGTGCACACTAAATTTGCTATTGGTCAAGGACGAACCACCTTACGAATCAAAATTCCTCAGGAGACGTTTAAATCACCAGAGGCAATGGAACAAGTATTGGCCCAGGTTCATAATGTGCAATCACCGGATAACCTATGGCAAACGTACATAGACGGCAAACACCCGCTCATTATGTCACTCGAGATCGTATCTATTGGTGGCGATGTGCGGTTTTATGTCAACTGTCCCACCAAAAAAGTAAAAAATGCCTTTGAAGCGCAAATGTATGCCCAATATCCAGGTATCGAAATTGTTGAGGAGGAGATTGACTACACCGCCGAAATCACTCCAGACCATTCCAAGTACGAGTTTATGATTTTCCATATGAAGCAAAAAGGGGATGAGGAGTATCCCATTAAAACGTACATTGATTTCGGCATGGATAAATTACCAAAAGAAGAGTTCAAAATTGATCCAATTGCTCCCATGATTGAACATTTGGGTAGTATTCGACCACACGAACGAATTTGGGTGCAGTTATTATGCATTCCTCATGCGAAAAAGAATTTTAAAACCGGCTATCTCCACGAAACCAAAACTTGGGAAGGTCGGGTCCAGGCCAAAATTAACGAAATGATGGGACGCAATAAAGATAAAACCGGTCCAGCCGAGCTCGAAAATCAACCACGATTAACCACTGGTGAGCGTGACGTTATCGAATCAATGGAACGAAATGTGGGCAAATATGCGTATGAAGTCGGTATTCGCTGGGCGTATATTACTAAAAAGGGCACTGTTAATGGCGATGCGATTTCTCCCACAATTCGTAGTTTTGCCTCATATGACCTCATCGGTCGCAATCAAATTGGTGTAGCGTGGCGCACTGATTTTGATTATAACTGGTTTGCCGATTGGTCTGGCAGTAAAAAGCTAAAACTTAAAAAGAAAGAAATCATTAATTACAAGAAACGTAAACCACTACACGGATCGGCCATCAATCCCGGAATGCCATTTCATATCATGTCGGTTGAAGAACTGGCGACGATGTTTCATGTGCCAAGTAGTACTGTCATGACTCCAGGCTTGTCGCGTTTGCCGTCAACCCGTAAAGAAGCGCCAGCGAACTTACCTATTGCACCACTATCATAGCGAAAATTTATGGAAGCTAGTCCGTCACCATTCACATTAGTATCGCCGCGCCGTGCCATGCGGTGGCTCGTGAGCGTGGCTGTTATCGTTGGTAGTATCGGTTTTATTTTGTTTTTTGTATATCGTAGTTTTAATGCGCCACCAACTTCTTTCCCCGTTAATACACCAATCACTATTGAGTCGGGATCGAGTATTAGTCAAATTGTTGCCACCTTAAAGCAACATAACGTGGTGAAAAGTGAATTGTTATTGTACATTTTATTATTAACGGCGTACACACCACAAGACATTAAAGCGAGTACGTACGTCTTTGATCAGCCGTACAATACACGAACCATTGCACACAAATTAGCAACGGGGGATTATACGAGTAACTTGGTTCGTATCACGCACCGCGAAGGCGAAAGAGTTACCGAATTAGCAACCGTAGTAGCAACCGCTATTCCCACCATCGCTACTTCCACATTCATTGACGTGGCAATCTCCCAGGAAGGGTACCTTTTTCCAGAAACCTACTTTGTTCCACCACATTTTACTGCCAATGATATTGTGACAACTCTTCATGCTAACTACGAAACATTTATTGTGCCGTACCGAGACGACATTGCGTCGTCAACATTAACTGAAAGTGAATTAATCACCTTGGCGTCGATTGTCGAACGCGAAGCCAATTCAACGACATCAATGGGTATGGTGGCGGGTATTTTGCGTAACCGACTAGACCTTGGCATGCCACTTCAGGCCGACGCTTCAATTGAATATATTTTGGATAAGCCACTTAATGAATTGGTACCCAGCGATTTAGAAATTGACTCGCCGTATAACACGTATTTGTACCGTGGACTACCACCAACACCAATTGGCAATCCTGGAGCTGATGCCATTTTAGCGACATTATTCCCCACCACTTCACCGTATTTATTTTATATTACGGGCAATGACGGCAACTTTTATTACGCCGAAACGTATGCCGAGCACCAACGAAATATTGCTCGATATTTGATGAATTAACCTAGCTATGCTAGCGTTTTAATATGAGTACTGTCTTTGTCGGGCTCTCTGGCGGTGTTGATTCGTCAGTTGCGGCGTTACGTCTTAAAAATCAAGGCTACAAGGTCGTTGGTGTTTTTATTAAGGTTTGGCATCCTGATTGGCTAGTCTGTAATTGGGAACAAGAACGATTGGACGCAATGCGAGTGGCAGCGCATTTGGGTATTCCGTTTTTAACCTGTAATGCTGAAACGGCGTATCGAGACGCTGTCGCGCATTATTTTATTGAAAGTTATCGAGCGGGTAAAACACCAAACCCGGACGTCATGTGTAACAAGGAAGTCAAATTTGGCGCTTTTCTTGAATTTGCCAAGCAACACCACGCCGATTTTATTGCTACCGGACACTATGTCCAAACGGATGGTCAGGGGTCATTACTACGCGGAAAGGATAGTAACAAAGATCAATCATATTTTTTGTGGTCATTAACTACCGAGCAGTTGTTGTACAGCTTGTTTCCCGTTGGGAACAGTGATAAATCAGTTATTCGTGCTGAAGCCTTGGCCGCTCATTTACCAACCGCCACTAAAAAGGACAGTCAGGGAGTGTGCTTTTTGGGCCACATCGATATTCCGGAGTTTTTATCACACTATATTGATCTAACTCCAGGACCAGTACTCAATACTGACGGCGCTGCAATTGGGTTACATCACGGTGCGTTTGTCTACACTATTGGGCAACGACATGGTTTTACCGTTACTACTCACCACACAGCCGAAACCCCTTGGTACGTTGTAGGAAAAGATATTATAAAAAATACCATTACCGTCTCGTCACAGCCTCCCGTTACTGCACCTCTTACCACCATAGAACTCACAAATGTCGTATGGCGCAGAAACACACCACCACAAATTGGAGAACAATTGTTGGCCCAATTTCGATACCGTCAAACACCGTTTTTGGTCACCATAGTTAACGTCAGTGACACTACTTTTACTATCACAGTAAATGAAGCGACAGAAATCGGTGCCAGCGGCCAATCCTGTGTATTGTATGACGCTGAGGTCTGTCTTGGTGGTGGTATGATATTGTAGTGCAATACACTGTATTAAAAGCCGATGGAACGGTAGAGTATTTTAAAGTTGAAAAGTTACGTCGTTCACTCCGACGGGCTGGAGCCAAGCCACAAGAAATTGTTGACGTTATTCGTCATATTGAAACGCGGTTGTATGACGGCATGCGCACCCAAGAAATCTATCGTTTGGCTTTTGATCGGTTACGTGATGAAGGGATGCCAGCAGCAACTCGTTATTCTTTGCGGAGGGCATTGCTCGGTTTGGGGCCGACCGGTTTCCCGTTTGAACAGTTTCTTGGTCGTCTGTTTACTCACGAAGGATACACCACAACAACCGGTGTCACGCTGCAAGGTCATTGCGCTCAACATGAAATTGATGTAACAGCCTACAATGACACCCATAGTTTTGTCGCCGAAGCAAAATATCACGCTCGTCCTGGTATCAAAACCGATTTGCAAGTAGCCATGTATTCGTACGCTCGGCTTTTGGATTTGCGTGACCAAAAAATCTGCCAAGAGGACATCTGTGGCGTCAAAGAATTTTGGTTAATTACCAATACAAAATTCACGACTGCTGCCGAACAATATAGTGCCTGTGTCGGGATTAAACTGATGAGTTGGGATTATCCGCGTCGAAACAATTTACATGACCGCATCCAAAAAGCCAGCATTTATCCAATTACCGTTCTGCAATCACTTTCTCATCGAGAAATTGCTCTGCTAATTGAACGGAATATCATTGTTTGTAACGATATTGTCGCCAAACCCGAGCAATTACGAATATTGCACGTATCCACCAAACGCCTCGAAGCAATTGTTGCCGAAGCCACCGTCATCACCAAACAAAAATCAAATCAATAATCCTGCCAGCGATTAAATCTCTTTCTTTTTCTACTTATTCTGTCGTTACTGTTCAACAAATAGTGACGGGTGGAAAGCGCTCAAAAATGCTGGTTATCGCTACGTTACAAAAAAATACAAAAATCAAGCCTACTCGACAATTTTGTGCATGATATACTATTGCCATATTAAGAATTCAGCATTTGATCGTATGACAGACGTCCAAACACAACCAGAATCACAGAAGACCGTAGTTTCATTTATTTTTGGCTTATTAATCGGTGGCTTATTGGTCTGGGCCTTTATGGGTGATGGCAACCATGTTGACCATCCTGAAACCAGTAATCACGAAGATCAAGCCACTTCTACTGATAAAAACCCTTCAGAAACACCTGATAACAACGATACCGCTAATGAAGTCACAGAAACGCCAACACTCACAACTGGGGAAACTGGTGTCGTAAAGCTTGGCACCATCAAAGCCGGAAACAGCGTCTCACTAGGTGATGTTACTTATCCAATTGACGAAGGTTGGATTGGTGTTCGTGAATATACTGATGGTCGTCTTGGCTATATCAATGGCGTCGTCCGTTTTAGTAAAGCGGGGAATTTGGTTCCGACTGAAATTCCTCTTGTAACGCCAGTTCGTGCCGGTCGCGAATACGCCATCGTGATGTTTACGGAAGGAGGTGATCGATCATTTAATTCCGCCTCTGATCGACAGCTTGATACTATTTTTACCACTTTCAAGGCTGAGTAGTAACTAGCCACTATACATAGGGTCTCATAACAAACGGGCAGAACCAAAGGTTCTGCCCGTTTGTGGTATACTCTTCATACTTAATATGGCTGAGTACGTAAAGAAGTACAATCCGAACCGCAGCAGCGAATGGAATTATGGTGGAGCAAAGTGGCGCTTATCACGTTCCAAAATCGAGTTATTTATCGAGTGTCCGCGGTGTTTTTATCTTGATAACAAACTTGGCACCAAACGGCCCGGAATGCCCTCCTTCAACCTTAACATCGCGGTTGACGAATTGCTAAAGAAAGAATTTGACACCCACCGCCAAGCAGGCACGCCACATCCCATTGCCGAAAAATATCGTATCAGTGCGGTACCTTTTGTGCATGAGTCGATAGATGTGTGGCGGGATAACTTTGTGGGGATTGACTATCATCACGCGCCAACCGGATTGGTCGTTTCGGGTGCCGTAGACGATATCTGGCAAACACCGGCCGGAGAATTGATTGTCGTTGATTATAAGGCCACCTCTAAAGACGGCGAAATTGCCACGTTAGCTGATTCGGCTTGGGAGGCTTCCTATGCGCGCCAAATGGGTGTCTACCAGTGGTTGTTACGACAAAACGGCTTTACCGTTTCTGACACTGGCTACTTTGTGTACGCGAATGCCACCAAAGACCACGATGGTTTTTTTGATACACTTCACTTTGAGACCACGCTTGTGCCGTGTATCGGCGACACATCATGGATAGAATCAACTCTGGTAAAAATTAAAAACACCCTCGAATCACGCATGTATCCAGACAGTGGGGCAGCTTGCGAATATTGCCCGTATCGTGAAGCCTGTGGTAAAAAATTAATCGCCATAAAGCAATCACAACAATAATATGGCAACTATTTCATTTAGTGAAAAAGTCAAAGCGGTTGTTCGAACGATTCCGAAAGGATCGGTCATGACATATCGTGATGTGGCGGTGATGGCTGGCAATCCCGACGCCGCCCGGGCGGTTGCAAATGTCATGGCTAAAAACTACGATCCCACCGTGCCTTGTCATCGAGTCATTCGTAGCGATGGTACCATGGGCGGGTACAATCGTGGTGGTGTTGAGGTAAAACGTAGTATATTATTGAAAGAAGGAGCCAATATTTAATAATTGTTTATGTCTTCACAATTACAGCGAGCTGAACAAGATTTACAGCGCGACGAACAGCAAGCGAGTCGTTTATACGAGGAAATTCGAACATTAGAAACTGACCGTACCAGAGCGATGGAAAGAGTGCGACGAGAGTATGACGATAAAATTGAACGTCTCAAAAGAAGTCTCGATACCTTAAATCGACAATTACCCGACATGCGGCGCCGAGTGGAAATGTCTCGCGAAGAAGCCCGGCGAGCGGCTGAAAGTAAACCAGCTAGCGATAATACAGCACCAAAGGGCTGGCTCCGCTAATATTTTATATGTACTCTTATCGCATTGAACAAGCTATCCGCGCTGCTGCCGTTTTACACCACGATCAAACACGGAAGGGTTCAATGCCATTCCCGTACATTACTCACTTGATGTCGGTGGCATTCATGTTACAAGATTACACCGACAATGAAGACATCATTATTGCGGCCCTCCTCCATGACACCATTGAAGATACTGATTATACTCTCGATGAATTGGAGCAAGATTTTGGCGGTACCGTCCGGGAATTAGTGGCGACACTGAGTGAACCAACAACAGAAGGTGGTCGCAAACTAACGTGGGTAGAACGAAAACAAAACTACGCCAACCAGTTAAAGCGTGGACCGAAAGAAGCCAGTATTATTGCTGCCGCTGACAAAACACACAATTTTCGTACTACCGTTGAAGAATACTATGATGAACCATTACGGTTCTTTCAGGATTTTGGGAAAAACCTTGATGAACGACTTGATTGTTACCAAAAAATTGCTGATGTAATTACCGGCAAAATCTCCGGGCCGCTGCTTGACGAATTTAATCACGTATTCACCAGTTATAAAGATTTCATATATGAACTCCAAAAAATCACCGAAAAAGACCTTTAAGTACACCCCAAAGCTTAGTCATACCCCCGTGACAATCAAAGAATCATGGGACTTTTCTTTGTATTACAAAAATGAACAAGACCCGCAGATTGAAAAGGATGTCGTTGCTACCGAAGCGACCTATCGCAGCTTTGCGAAGAAATGGCGGGGCAAGGCCTTCACCACTAATGTTGATCTACTTTTAACCGCACTCACAGAAAGTGAGGCGATGGCTGGTAATCCAACGTTTTCCCGCGCGACTCGTTACCTTTGGTTGCGCACCTGTGTTGACACCAAAGACACGAAAGCCGCAAAGCAACTTTCACTCTTCCAAAATCGACTGCGCAAGGCGAGTGAAAAAACACTCTTTTTTCCATTAGAACTCGGCAAAATTCTTCCGGCAAAACAAAAAGAACTACTCAAAGAACCAAAGCTCGCTGCCTATCGCTATTATCTCGAACAACTCTTTAAGAGCGCCACACATCACCTGAGTGAAGCCGAGGAAAAGATCGTGAGCCTCAAGAGTCGCCAAGCGAGCGGTCGTTGGGTCGATATGACGGACAAAATCATCACCGACCGCCATATCACGTGGAAAGGGAAGCGAGTTGCTCTCCCCGAAGCGATTGAACTCATCAACGTGCAAACGTTTGCCGACAAACCAAAACTTTGGAAACTCATCGTGAGCGAGTTGAAGCAGATTGGTGAAGTCGCTGAACATGAACTTAATGCGATTGTGACCGACGCACGTACCGAAGACGAAGTACGTGGCTACAAACACCCTTACAGCGCAACCGTCCAAAGCTACCAAGACAGTGAAGCAGCTCTTCTAACCCTTCGTGAAGTGGTAGGAAAGAAAGGCTTTGCGCTCAGTCGGAAATTTTACGATATCAAAGCAGCCTACCATGGGGTAAAGCAGCTCGATTATAGTCAGCGTAACGAATCAATCGGCACTGATGCTACGATTCCGTTTACTGAGGCAGTCACTATTTGTCGAGATGTGTTTTATGATGTGAATCCTCTTTATGGAGAATTGTTTGATACGATGCTCGAAAAAGGCCAGATTGATGTCTGGCCAAAGAGTGGCAAATCCGGCGGAGCTTTTATGTCAGCCCAAAGTGGACTGCCAATCAATGTTTTCTTAAACCACGTCACCGACTTTAAGTCACTCGAAACTCTCGCGCATGAAATGGGACACGCGATTCATGCCCGTCGAAGCATGGATGGACAGCGACCATTTTATGACGGACACTCAATAGTCACGGCCGAAACTGCCAGTACCTTGTTCGAAAACCTCGTCTTTGACGCTGTATACGAACAAATGGACGAACATACTCAGTTTGTATTGCTGCACGATCGCATCCTCCGTGATATTTCGACTATTCAGCGCCAAATTGCCTTCTTTAATGCCGAACTCGATATCCACGAATCAGTGATGCGTGAAGGCGGGCTTACGAATGAGGAATATGCCGCGCTCATGAACAAACACCTTACGAGCTATCTTGGCAAAAGTGTGCGTATCACTCCTGATGACGGGTATACGTACGTCTACGTCTCACACCTGCGTTATGGATTTTACACATACAGTTACGCTTATGGACTCTTGATGAGCAGTATCATGACTGGCCGTTTCCGCGTTGACCGAGCGTATGGCAAAAAGATCGATGAGTTCCTCTCGGCGGGTGAATCAAAACTAATTAAAGACATCTACAAAGATGCTGGTATTGATACAACTAAAGCCGCCACCTTTGAATCGGCCCTGGCGAAGCTCGAAGCTGACATCAAAACCTTCCAAAAACTCGCTAAGAAGCAAAGCAAATAAATTCATGCGTTTTTGCATTTGACTCTCGCCAAACACGATAAATTTGCTATAGTAGCAAATACTAATTGGTAAATTATTCTGTATGAGTGGAAACGAAATTCGCAAGCGATATCTTGATTTTATGGCCGCACGGGGACATGCGATTGTTCCGTCGTCTCCGCTCGTTCCCGAAAACGACCCAACCACTCTTTTTACCGGCAGTGGCATGCAGCCGATGTTGCCATACCTACTGGGAGAATCACACCCGATGGGCACCCGCATTGCTGATTCGCAAAAGTCATTCCGCGCTGAAGATATTGAAGAAATTGGCGACAACCGTCATACGACCTTCTTTGAAATGCTTGGGAACTGGTCGTTTGGAGATTATTTCAAACAAGAACAGATCGAATGGATGTTTGATTTCTTGGTCAACGAAATTAAACTTGACCCACACAAAATATACATTTCGGCCTTTGGTGGTGATAGTCAAAATAATTTACCGAAAGACACCGAAGCTCCCGCCATCTGGCAAAAATTATTTGCTACCGTTGGCGTTACCGCCGATATTGCTGATATTGGCAGTGAAGCCGCGGGCTACGCCCGCGGCATGAAACCCGGTGAACGAATTTTCTATTACGAAGCCAAGAAAAACTGGTGGAGTCGGGCTGGTGTCCCGGCCAATATGCCCATTGGTGAACCAGGTGGTCCAGATTCGGAAATGTTTTACGATTTTGGCACACCGCACGACACTACCTATGGCGAACACTGTCATCCAAACTGCGATTGCGGTCGTTTTATGGAAATCGGTAACAACGTCTTCATGCAGTACATAAAAACGGGCGATTGTGAATTCACTGAGCTCAAGAACAAAAATATTGATTTCGGCGGGGGACTTGAACGTATTGCCGCCGCTTCCAATAATGATGCTGATGTGTTTAAAGTTGATTTGCTTTGGAACACTATTCTACATATCGAACAGCAATCTGGAAAACGGTACGATGAAAATCTAAAAGCGTTTCGGGTAATCACCGACCATATTCGCGGTGCGGTCTTTATGATTGGAGATAATGTGTTGCCAAGTAACAGTGAACAAGGTTATTTCACCCGTCGTCTCCTTCGCCGCGCTGTGCGGTTTGCTGATCAGCTTGGTATTGCGGCTGGTACGTTTGCTGAACTGGCCAACAGCGTGATTGATTCATTTGGCGAACAATATCCTATTTTGCAAGAAAAGCGTGATCTCATTACAAAAGTCATTACCGATGAAGAAGCTCAATTCCGTAAGACGCTCGAAGCCGGATTAAAACAATTTAATAAAATTACTTTACAGGTGCACGTGGTTAGTACCGTGGTAGATGGAAAAAAGATTATTGATAAAAACGTTGCGCCAACGACCAAACAAGCCATCAACGCGCAGAATGCGTTTGAACTGTACACGACATACGGATTTCCGATTGAATTAACCGAAGAAATTGCGGCTGAAAAAGGGTTAATTGTCGAACGAGCCGGGTTTGATCGTTTAATGGAAGAACACCGCGCCCTGTCTCGAGCCGGTGCCGAACAAAAATTCAAAGGTGGACTCGCTGATAATTCTGATATCGTCGTGCAATACCACACGGCGACTCATTTAATGTTAGCCGGCTTACGACAAGTACTTGGTACACACGTTCACCAAGCCGGTAGTAATATTACCGGGGAACGATTGCGTTACGATATTACTCATCCCGATAAAATCACATCCGAACAAATTACCGCTGTAGAAACTTACGTCAACGACGCTATTACTAAAGGCGGTACAGTTGATATTACTACGATGAAAAAAATTGACGCTCAAAATGATGCAACCATCGAAGCATCGTTTTGGGATCGCTACCCTGAGGACGTTAAAGTGTATACCATGACCACCACTGATGGCACCGTCGTGTCACGGGAATTATGTGGCGGGCCACACGTCGCTAATTTAAACGAAGTAAAGGGAACTTTTAAAATTATCAAAGAAGAATCATCAGCGGCAGGAGTTCGTCGGATCAAAGCGGTATTGCAATGAGTGTGCTGCTGCTCGTCACTTTTACCTTTCACTCGGCTATATTTTTGCATTTTGGCGGGGAATAGAGGATGTAATGTGAAGGGATAAGA
Source organism: uncultured Candidatus Saccharibacteria bacterium (assembly GCA_964469295.1). Classification (GTDB taxonomy): domain Bacteria; phylum Patescibacteriota; class Minisyncoccia; order Phycocordibacterales; family UBA918; genus OLB19. The sequence continues at coordinate 15,320 of CAYXYJ010000009.1, read as the reverse complement.
ACCGTGTAATCCACGATTACAGTTATCCTGAAAATAAAAGATTGGGTAAGAATGTTATAATAACGGTGTATGCTCACTCATAACCGCCAAACAACCGATTCAATTGGCGCTCTGATTGAGGTTGGTTCTGGGAGTGTGTTAGTCGGAGTAGTCGTTTCCAATCCTAAAGAACAACACCCGAAACTGATTTGGTCAAAACGTGAATTTGCACCATTGCGTGACGGTGGCAGTTTTGAGGACAACCAAAAAGCCCTCATGACCACCCTTTTAAATGCGGCAATGACATTAGACAGTGAGGGTCGAACCGCTCTAAAAGCGTACCGTTCTGATGCGGAGTTTACCTTATTACAAGTATCGGTTAGTGCTCCATGGTCATGCACGGTCAGTAAAGTTATGTCATATGACCGTGATACAGCGTTTATCATCACCGATGATTTATTAACCGAGCTATCCAAAAAAGCCAACGAAGGCACCATGGCAATCTTGAAAGATAATGCAGAAAAATCCGCCCACAATTTATCAGTCATGACTCGAGCCATCACTAAAGTGACAGCCAATGGTTACACCACCCAAAAACCAATTGGAAAAACGGCTACTCAAGTCACCCTCACGCAAATTTCGGCCATTGCTGACACCAACTTAGTGATTCAAATTGCTGATTTACATGCTAAGTGTTTTCCCACTCTACCGCTAGAACGGTATTCAACGATGCTCATTTTTCACGCTATTGTTCATGAATTATATCCAGATATGCGCGAGTACTGTCTCATTGATGTCACCTATGAAGCCACTGAAATTGCGATTGTGCGAGATGGAGTGTTAGGGTACAGCACTTACCGTTCGGTTGGCATCAATACACTCGTTCGCAGTATCGCCTCACAATTACAACGTCCTACAACCGACACCGCTACGTTACTAAAATACTTTGGTACCGACAACGATACTGCCACGGAAGCGGAAAAAAAAGTAATTATTGAAACACTGACAACCTATCAAAATACACTTGGTGAAGCCTTTCATGAAACCGGCGACAGTTTAGCCATCCCGAAACTATTATTTTTGCACGGAACATACGAATACGAACAATTGCTTGACGATTACATTATAAAAGCCGCTCATGCCACCACACTGGGGACTCACGCGATTCATACGGTCACCAAAGATATTATTGACGAGCATTACAACACCCAAGAACGTAATCAGATCTTTGAAACTACCACCGACACTGGAGCGTTAATGAGCAGTCAGTTTTTCCACAAACCGACCAATCGAAAGCAATTTACGAGTGAGTAAAGCGCTATACTGTACCTATATGAACCAAAAATGGAATCTTCAGGATATTCGTCCGGTTGATCGTTCACCCAAAAAACCAACCGGAACATCGCTTGAAATTCATAGTAATCAAGCTTCTGAAATCCGAGCACCACGGGCGCGTCGTCATGAAACCCGACCGTCGATGAACGACATGCGTAAAGATAGCGCAACACATCGATCAAAACATCCCGAATCACTAGACACAGATACTGAAGATTCGTTTGAGTCAGCTGACGATATTGCCTACGCACCAACCGATCGTATTCCCGTTGTTGACGGGCACAAACGAAGACGTAAACACTATATCGTTGCCGCTTTTGCTTTTATTTTTATCATTGGTTCAGCTATTGCTATCAGCCAAGCGCGCGGCGGTGCAACAGTAGTGATTGAGCCAAAAACCCGATCAATAAACGTTAATGCTGAATTTACTGCATACAAAACCCCACAACCAGATGAGTTGAGCTACGAAATCATGACGATTGAAGCCACGGGAGAAAGACAAGTGAGCGCCACGGGCCAAGAAGAAGTCAAAGTACAGGCCACGGGAGAAATCGAAATTTCAAAATCTACGGCTAGTGCTGAACGATTAATTAAAAACACCCGTTTTGAAACCGCCGACGGTTTAGTTTTTCGTATCGAGGAATCAGTAATCGTTCCCGGAGCTGTAACTGACAGTAGTGGTAAAAGTGTTCCTGGCACTATTCGAGCCAAAGTGTTTGCTGATGAAGCTGGGGATACGTTTAATATTGCTGCCAATACAAAAATGATGGTGCCAGGATTCAAAGAAGGCAACTATATGGATTTGTACAACAGTATCAGTGCCGTCAATCCCGTTGCTTTTACCAACGGCTTTGCTGGGCCAAAATTCATTATTGCCGAAAGCGAATTAGCGACTGCACGGCAAGCTCTCCAAACAAGTCTACGTGATACGTTACTTACCCGAATCGCCACCGAAAAGCCAGCTGGCTTTACTACTTTCCCAGATTCAATTGCCATTACCTATGCACAATTACCAGCTGTACCGTACGGTGAAAATCTAGTGACCATTAAAGAACAAGCAATTTTGCAAATTCCGTTATTTAAAGAAGACGATTTTGCAACCTTTATTGCCAAAGAAACCATGGCGGATTACAGTGGGGAAGGTGTGCGAATTGCTAATATTGACACGCTAAAATTTGCTTACAGTAGCGCCACCACCAGCCAAACCAACATTGCTAATCTTGATGAATTGACATTTACTATTTCCGGTGTTCCACAAATTGTTTGGACTTTTGACGAAGGGAAGCTAAAAGTTGATCTCATGGGAGCTGAAAAATCAGCTATACCACAAATCATTGGCGGATACCGCGGTGTCGAAAAAAGTGACGTTAAAATCAGACCAGTATGGAAACGAACCGTGCCAAAATCGCTTGATAAAATTACGATTATCGAAGAGGTATCAACACCTAAATAGGCGAGAAATATTGACGAATTATCATTATTTTGCTATTATCCACGACGTCTAATGGACCAACACGACGATATCACAGATTCAAAAGAAGACCTTGTGTATGGCACGGTTGAAGAAGCGCTTCCAAATGCGCTTTTCCGTGTTATCCGCGACGATACCAACGAATCACAAATCTGCTATTTGGCAGGTAAAATGCGTCGTTTTCGCATCAGAGTGTTGGTTGGCGACAGAGTAGGTATGGTCATCGACCCCTACGGTGGCAAAGCACGTATTAGTAAACGAATGTAACATTAGAACAACATGAAGGTACGATCATCAGTTAAAAAGATGAGTCCCGATGATATCATCGTCAAACGACGTGGTGTCGTCTTTGTTATTAACAAGAAAAAACCTCGTCATAAGCAACGACAAGGTTAATTCACAAACCGTAATTTAGTGTATGCGTATTTCAGGTATAACGATTCCGGACGATAAACAGTTGGCGTACGGCCTCACCGCTGTTTATGGTATAGGACTTTCGCGCGCGAAAGAAATCCTTGCCTCGCACAATATCGATCCAACAACGAAGCCGACTACTCTTACCACCGATCAGGAAAACCTTATCCGTGAAAGTGTAGAGTCTTTTACTATTGAAGGAGAATTAAAACGAGAGATATCTGCCAATATCAAACGTCTTAAAGATATCCAGTCATATCGCGGTTCTCGACATTCAAAGCGTCTTCCCGCTCGTGGTCAGCGTACTAAAACCAACGCTCGCACTCTCAAGGGTGCCAAGAAGACTATGGGAAGTGGACGTCGTAAGCTTGAGAAGACCTAAAATTTTATTTGTAACGATATCGACATATGGGTAAAAAACGTGTCATGAAAAAAAGTGGTGGCTCTGACGTAGCGGGCTCATCACGTGCACTCAATCGTATTCCAAAACGAAAAGTGGCAGTTGGTCGCTTGAATATTTTGGCGACATTTAACAACACGCTCGTCACTCTCTGCGATGCAAAAGGGAATGCAGTTATGGCAGCTTCTTCAGGTGCTCTTGGATTTAAGGGCTCACGAAAAAGCACACCATTTGCAGCCGCCAAAGTTGGAGAAATTATTGGCGAAAAAGCCCAGCAAATGGGTATGAAAGAAGCTGAAGTCATTGTTCGTGGTGTGGGTGCTGGTCGCGAATCAGCCCTCCGTGCGTTCTCTGGCAAAGGCATTGGTATTACTCGAATCGTGGATATGACGCCAGTACCATTTAATGGTCCGCGCGCACCAAAACCACGTCGCATCTAAACTCACTTAGGTATATGAAAATTGGTCCAAAGTATAAGATTGCGAAGCGACTTGGTGCTCCAATCTTTGAGAAAACACAAACAGCAAAATTTGCTCTTGCCGAGCAACGTCCAGGACGCCCGCGCAAACGTGGCGCTGGCCAAGCAAGTGACTACAAAAAGCAGCTTATTGAAAAACAAAAGATGCGTTTTATTTATGGCATCACCGAAAAGCAACTAACACGGTACGTTAATGAGGCAATCGCAAGTGGACACCAACCAATTGCAAAACTCATTGAACGACTTGAAGGTCGTCTTGATAACGTTGTTTTTCGTCTTGGTCTCGCGAAGACTCGTCGATTTGCTCGCCAAATGGTGGCGCACGGTCATATCTTAGTAAACGGCCGTCGTTTATCTATCCCATCACACAAAGTGACGGTTGGCGACGTTATTACCGTTCGTGAGGGAAGTAAGGGCAGTGTCATGTTTATCGGCTATGCTGAAAGTGACCGAGTACTGTCAGTTCCTACTTGGCTTTCAGTAAACGTAAAAGATCTTTCTGGTACTGTTACTGGTACCGCCAGTTATCAGCCGGCAGAATTCATGTTTGATGCCGAACAAGTTCTCGAGTACTACAGTCGATAAAAGGACACTCGTGTTTTAGTCACATTGTAATTACACACACTATGTTGGAAACAAATGTAACCCTCCCATCAAAGCCACGAGTTGTCAAAGAAGAAGGTTTTCAAGGTATCTACGAAATAGACGGTCTATTTCCTGGTTACGGTCACACCCTAGGAAACTCTCTGCGACGTATTATTCTTGCATCGCTTCCTGGAGCCACCATCACTCAAGTAAAAATTGATGGTGTCCCGCACGAATTCTCGACCATCGCTGGAGTGAAAGATGATGTTATTACAATCATTTTGAACCTCAAGCGTGTTCACTTTAAACTTCATGGTGATGAACCAATGAAAGTAACACTAAAGAAGTCAACGGTTGGTGTTGTTACTGCTGGTGATTTGAATTTGCCAACCCAAGTGGAAATTCTTAATCCAGAGCAACCAATCGCGGAAATTACCACCAAAGGCACCACCCTTGATATGGAACTGACTATCGAACGTGGTCTTGGCTATGTGCCGCGCGAAGTGCACCAAAAAGAAAAGGTGGAAATTGGCACTATTGCCTTAGACGCTGTGTTTACACCAATTCGTCGCGCTAACTACGAAGTAGAGAACATGCGTGTTGGTGATCGTACCGATTACAATCGGCTTCGATTGTCAATCGAAACGAACGGTACCATTTCTCCTCGCGAAGCATTGGAACATTCAATTGAAATCATGATTCATCAATTGAAAGCCGTGATTGGTTTCAAAGACCAAACACCAGTGACCGCAGCAACTGAATCAGTTCCTGCGACAACACAAACGACAGAACCTGATACGGAGATATTAAAGACTCGTATTGAAACCCTTGATTTAAGTACTCGCACATTACAAGCGCTCGAAGTCGCTAGTATTCGTACTGTTGGTGGACTTGTCCGCAAAACAAAAGACGATATTTTGGCGCTCGATGGAATTGGTCCAAAAGGTGTAGAAGAAATCATTGATCTTCTCACAAAAATGGGTCTTAATCTAAATTAATCTTAATTACCATGAACCACGGAAATAACAACCGCAAATTTGGGCGTCCACGCAATCAGCGTACGGCGTTAATGCGTGGTCTTGCTACTTCGCTCATTCGTGACGGCAAGATTAAAACCACTGAAGCCAAAGCCAAAGAATTGCGTCCCTTGATCGAGCGTCTCGTCACCTACGGAAAAAAGAATACCGTTGCGGCACGACGCATTGTCGCCAGCCGACTTGGTGAACCAAATGCTACTATTATCAAAAAAGTCTTCGATGACATCGCGCCACGTTTTAAAGAACGCGCCGGTGGATACACACGGGTGATTAAAATGGGTCGTACCAGTGCCGGTCGTGACGAAGCCGTAATTGAATTTGTCGAATAATATGGAAACAAAAACAACTCGTGAGCACACTATTGATGCCGCTGGCAAGCGTCTTGGTATTGTTGCCACCGAAGCGGCCAAAGTGTTACTTGGCAAGACTACACCTGATTTTGCTCGTCATCTCGTTGCGCCGGTAACCGTCACCATAGTGAACGCCAGCAAACTTGATGTATCTGAAAAAAAGAAAACTGAAGTATACCAAACCTATTCCGGTTACCCAGGCGGTTTAAAAAACGAAACCCTCGGCCACTTAGCCACCCGCCGCGGTCATGCCGAAGTACTTCGTCGGACAATTGGTGGAATGCTTCCAAACAACAAGTTAAAGAAGCCGATGCTTAAAAATCTCGTTATTACTGAATAATTATATGGCAACAGAAACTCGCTATGTCGAAGCCATCGGTCGCCGTAAAACCGCTACTGCACGCGTTCGACTTACCCCAGCCAAAGAAAACAAGATCACGGTTAACAACCGCGCTCTTGTTGAATATTTTAAACACCTTGGTCATCAACAAGTGATCGAGTCAGTATTGGCCACTCCAGATGCCGGTATTGAAACCTACACGATTACTGCCAAAGTCCTTGGTGGAGGCATTAGCGCTCAAGCCGACGCGATTCGTCTCGGTATTGCTCGCGCTCTCGTTGCTGAAAAGGCACCACGTCGAACCACTTTGAAAAAGGCAGGTTTACTCAAACGTGATGCTCGTTCGGTAGAACGCAAAAAGTTCGGTCTTCGTAAGGCCCGCAAGCGACCAGCCTGGAGTAAACGTTAAAAATGAACGAATAGCTGCGTTGTGCTGCTGTAAAATAATATTCGCTCTACTATTCGTAGCACTCATATTATTTTCATTGCACATCTTGCTTTTCATTTCATTTATAACGCTTCCTGAAAGAAGCTAGAAACAAGAAAGTCCTTCACGGGCTTTTTTGTTTGTAACTTAAATTTCTGTTCCATATCCGATGTTTGCTCATTTTGACACCACTCATTTTTTGATTTATAATAGATAACGTATGGTACACGAAAACAACGATACAGATACACAAAACGACGAAACCATCGTTACCTACGACAACACTGATACGGATACCATGACTGATACTGAGTTAGGAGATGATGAAAAAACTGCTGAACAAAAATTAAAAGCCTTACGAACAAAATTACAAACAGCAACGGATGAAGTTCGAGAAGTTCGAGAAGAATTACAACGAACCAAAGCTGATTTCCTTAATGCCCGCAGACGATTAGACGAAGAGGTGATTCGCACACGCGAACGAGACACCATAAAACACATCGAGAAATTATTACCTCTTGCTGATAGTTTTTATCTCGCAACCCTTGATAAAGACGCTTGGGAAAAGGGTGACGAAAAATGGCGTAAAGGTATCGAAGGCATTTACCAACAATTACTTGGTACGTTGCGTGGATATGGAGTTGAATCATTTAATCCAACGAACGAGTTATTTGACCCACAAAAACACGAAGCCTTAAGTACGATTACAGTTGCCGATGCAACACAACACGATCATGTTTTGACGGTCATGCAGCTCGGGTATACAGTAACGACAAATGGCACGACGACAGTAATTCGCCCCGCCCGCGTCACCGTTGCTGAATATAAACAACCAAATTAGTTCATTCTTACTAGTTATTTAATTTCACTCATAGTATATGGCAAAAATTTTAGGTATTGACTTAGGAACGACAAACTCTGCAATGGCAATTGTAGACGCTGGTGAACCAGTAATTATTGAAAACAACGAAGGCGTTCGCACCACACCATCGGTCGTCGCTATTTCAAAAACTGGTGAACGGTTGGTAGGACAGATCGCCAAGCGACAAGCAGTCACCAATCCCAAAAACACTATTTATGGGATCAAACGCTTTATGGGTCACACGTACAACGAAGAAGTGGTACAAAAAGATAAAGCAATTGTGCCGTACGAAGTAAAAGCTGGCGCTGATGGCGGCGCGACGGTAGTACTTGGTGGCAAAGAGTACCGCCCAGAAGAAATTTCGGCGATGATTTTGTCCAAATTGAAAGCCGACGCTGAAGCCAAAACTGGTGAAAAAATCACCGAAGCGGTGATTACCGTACCAGCATACTTTAACGACTCTCAACGCAAAGCCACGCAAGACGCGGGGAAGATTGCGGGTCTTGAGGTTAAACGTATCATTAACGAACCAACGGCAGCCGCCTTAGCCTACGGATTTAACAAAAAGAAAGACGAAAAAATTGTGGTCTACGACTTTGGTGGCGGCACCTTTGACGTGACCGTTCTCGAAGTCGGTGACGGAGTGGTAGAAGTCCAATCAACCGATGGCGATGCCCACATGGGTGGTCGTGACATTGACTACCGCTTGGTGCAATATCTCATCGACGAGTTTAAAAAATCCGAAGGAATTGATTTATCAAAAGATGCACTCGCCTTGGGACTCCTCGATGACGCAGCCGAAAAAGCTAAAAAAGAGTTGTCGACCACTGGTTCAACTGATATCAATATTCCGTTTATCGCCAATAATAACGGCGCACCGGTACACATGATGATGACCATCACTCGTGCAAAGTTGGAAGAACTGGCTCACGAATACATTGATCGCTCGATCGAAATTACAAAGCGCGCCCTTGAAGCGTCTGGACTTAAGAAAGAAGATATCAACGAAATTATTCTTGTTGGTGGACAAACCCGTATGCCAGCAATAGTGGATGCGGTGCGAAATCTTTTTGGCAAAGAACCAAACAAAAGTGTTAACCCGGATGAAGTCGTTGCCCTCGGTGCCGCCATTCAAGCCGGTATCTTCCAGGGTGATGTGCAAGACATTACTCTTGTCGATGTGATCCCGTTATCGCTCAGTATCGAAACCATGGGAGGAGTGGCAACAAAACTCATCGAAAAAAACACACACATTCCGACCAAAAAGTCCCAGGTGTTTTCAACCGCTGCTGACAATCAAACCTCAACCGAAATTCACATTACTCAAGGCGAACGATCAATGGCCACTGATAACAAATCACTTGGTAAATTTGTGCTTGATGGTATTCCGCCGGCACCACGGGGCATTCCGCAAATCGAAGTGACCTTTGACGTTGATAGTAACGGGGTACTTAACGTCACCGCGAAAGACAAAGCCACGGGTAAAGAACAATCAATCAAAATCGAAGCGAGTTCCGGACTCACTGATGCCGATATTGAACGAATGCAAAAAGATGCCGAAGAACATGCGAGCGAAGACGCTAAGAAAAAAGAACTCATCGATGCACGCAACGCCGCTGAACAATTAGTCTATACGGCCGAAAAGTCCCTCAAAGATTACGGGGACAAAGTAACGGCCGAAATTAAAGCTGATATTGAAGCAAAGATTACTGCCGTTAATGAGGTTAAAGGCAAAGATGATAGTGCTGCTATTGCCACTGCCTCGGACGCTCTTAGTCAATCTCTCCAAAAAATCGGCGAGGCCATGAATCAGGCAACAAATACCACCAACGACACCACTCAATCAACTGATACTGACGGACCGGTGCGTGACGCTGACGTAAAGTAATTGAAACAATTATCAACGGTAATCTTCTCACGAGATGAAAGACTATTATGAAGTGCTTGGGCTCCAAAAAGGTGCGTCACGTGACGAAGTAAAAAAAGCGTTCCGTAAACTTGCGGCCGAGTACCATCCAGATAAAAAAACTGGTAACGAAACCAAATATAAAGAAATAACCGAAGCCTACGCAGTGTTGGGCGACGAAAAGAAAAAGGCCGAATACGATACCTACGGGCAAGCAAGCGCTGGTGGGGCAGGAGGATTTGGTGGTTTCAATTGGGGCGATTTTACGGGGGGATTTGGTGGAGGCGGTCAGTCATTTGAATTTGATCTCGGTGATATCTTTGAAAGCTTTGGCTTTGGTGGCGGATCACGTCGCCAAGCGCGTGGTCGTGATATATCCATTGATATCAATATATCGTTTTCTGACTCCGTCTTTGGCACCACTCGTAGTGTCTTGTTAACCAAAAACAACACCTGCAAACAGTGTGATGGCATTGGCGCGAAAAAAGGTACCGCAATGACAACCTGTACTACCTGTAACGGCAATGGCAAAATCCGTGAGACCAAACAAAGCATCATGGGCACATTCCAAACCGTTCGCGACTGTGCAACTTGTGGCGGTACCGGTAAAGTACCCAAAGAACGTTGTGGATTCTGTGCCGGCACAGGAGTTGCCCGTGAAGAAGTCGAGGTGAAAGTGGTTATACCGGCTGGTATTCAAAATGGCGAAGTGATTCGCATGACTGGTCAGGGTGAGGCCTTACCACACGCACAAAGTGGCGATCTCTACATCAAGGTACAGGTTGAACCGCACCCAGTCATTAAACGTGATGGCGCTAATCTTTACACCAAACTTACCATTAAATTATCCGACGCATTATTGGGTGGCGAATACCCAGTTGAAACGTTAGATGGCACTGTCACTGTAGCCATTCCTGTTGGTATTACTCACGGCGAATTACTTCGCATTAAAAATAAGGGTGTGCCAACGACTGGCCGCACTCGCGGTGACTTTATGGTTAAGGTTGAAATCAACATGCCTAAATCTTTATCAAAAAACGCCAAGAAATTAGTCGAGGAATTACGTAAAGAGGGGATATAAGCTTTTTATTAGCTAAAAGCGTTCTATAATAAAGGGGCGAGAACCTACGGTTCTCGCCCCTTTATCTCTATGAGTCCTGGTGACATCATTATTTTTATACAAGAATTTGCCTACCTCCTTGGTGTATTTGGGGTTTTCCTTCTCTACAGCATTGTCCGCGGTCGACAACATCTCATTAATCTCATTGTCAGTCTTTATTTCGCTCTATTAATTTCTCTTGAATTTCCGTACTACAATGCTATTTTTGGTGCTAGTGGGGGAGAGTCGCCGATAACTCGTATCATTATTTTTATAATCTTTACGATCATTTCAGTGTTATTAATTACTCGCCTGATGCCACGAGAATATCAAGAAAAGAAATTTGAGAGTTTAGGTAAAAAATTATTGTTATCTGTTGCTGGTACAGTATTGTTAATGGCATACAGTTTCCATGTTCTGCCAATGACTGAATTTGTCACTCCCGGCACACCAATTCAATCACTGTTTGCCCCCGCTGAATATTTTTTCTGGTGGCTCTTTACACCCCTTATTGTGTTATATTTGAATTAAAGCGCATTACTAATAACGTCAGATAGCCGATTTGTAAAAAGATTTATCTTTTGCAACCATAGTATTGTTTATGATTACTTATCAAGAGCAGACCCATAAAGATTTATATCTCCATGTTCGCGCAGATGCTGGCAATATTGAACAATTCACCGTTATTAAATCTACAACATTCACACTTGATGGCGTTAAAATTATCTTTGGCATCTTGGCAGAAAGTCATTTTTACACTCTCTGTTATAAAGATATACAATTTACAGAAATATGTGCTTGCACCAAAGGAACATTTATTACTCCTTCAATTATCGATGTGAAAGTAGCTGATTTGGATTCTGTAATTAAAATCTTAGAATCAAATATATTTTTGTATGAATTCAGTCATATTGTTCATAGTGGTACAATTTCGCCTTTTCCAACTACTGATAAACATGAAATATTACAAATATTTCCTAACCCGAACAAAAATAACGATGCATTCACTCAAGTGCTGATTCATCGAGAATTAGATAAGATTATTTGCGAAAGTATTCATACATATCCAAATGAAAATGTAAGCGTGTCTACAAAAAGTAGTGTTAAATTTTATGCAAAACAATAAAAGTGATTGGTGGCATGAAAATCTTTATTCAGATTATCGGCAATCATTTCTCGTTGACGAGTTACTGGTTGACCACGTTAGTCCTTACCAAAAAATTACAATTTTTTCTAGCTTATCTCATGGCAAAGTTTTATGTTTAGACAATATCGTCCAGCTGACTGAAAAAGATGAATACATATACCACGAAACGCTTATACACCCTGCATTACTTCACCACGATACGCCCAAAAGGGTTCTTATCATCGGTGGTGGAGACGGGGGAGCTCTGCGACGTGTCCTCGAACACACTTCTGTCGAACAGATTACCTTGGTAGAGATCGATGAAATGGTAGTTAATCTTTCAAAAAAATGGCTGTCTTCAGTCTCAAAAAGCGCTTTTATGGACGAACGAGTGACTCTTATTATTGATGATGCTACCAATTTTATCACCAGCTGTACAGATACTTTCGACATCATTATTACTGATCGAGGTGACAACACTGGACCGGGACATCCGCTATTTGGATCTTTATTTTATAAAAAATGTAAATCGCTTCTTGACCCACAAGGCATTATGGTTACCATCACTGGCATACCATATTTGCAAAAAGATACCTGTCAAGAAACTTTTGTACATATGAGTCGCTTGTTCAAATACACTTATCCATATGTATCTTATACTCCGACATACATCGGTGGCCCCATGCTCCTCATGTGGGGTAGCGACACTGTTGATCCAACTCAAGCAATAAACACTTTTATTGTAGAAAAAATCTCGAATCTTGACTCTCAATATATAAACCAGCATATATTGCAAACCATTTTTGTCTTACCGAACGATATTTTAAAAATTTGTAAACTCTTTACAAAATAGCTTAAATATGCTATAATGGAAGTATCGTGCGTAATTTCATCTTAAAATTATTAAACTTTGCCGTCGCTCATCCGGTTAAATTTTTCATAGGTTATTTTATATTTTTCTCGGTGATTTACGGCGCAGGTAGTTATATCGTCGCCACAGATTTACTGTCAGAAAGCAGTCCTACCACCTCAGAAACACTACTTTTTTTAGGGTTACTTGCGGGGTTACTACAGCTCATTGGATATATTCTCTATATTAAAGATGAACAGATTGATCCCAATCCGGTGACTTGGTTTATGTTTGCATATGGTACAGCGATCCTTACCGTACTGGAATGGGATACTAATGCAACATTTGCGGAGTTGATTTTACCTATGACTTGTTCGGTATTGGCTATTTATGTCTCGGCGCGGTGTTGGCTGCGTGCGTATCGAAAAAATTCAAGTCGGTGGTGGCCAGAAGATTGGTGGCCAGATGACAAATGGGAACGTTGGTCATTTGTGAGTGACATATTCATTACAGTGGCCTATATTTTTGCCTGGTGTCTGGCTACCTTTGCATTACTTGAAAGTAATCATAAAGAGTACGCAGTCTTAATGTTTCTTTTCTTGTCCAATCTATCTACCTTCCCGTCATTTTATCCTCTCCTCAGAGAAACATACTTTCATCCCACCAAAGAAAATTGGAAACCGTGGATGGTGTGGGGGATTGCGTATACAGTACTTGCACTAGTAACTTTTAAAACGCATGGATCGTTTTGGCATCCACTTATGTTTTATCCAATAAGTAATGCCTTTCTACATTGCTTTGCGGGTCTATTAGCATTGCGACCAATGCTAAAGCGGCAACATAAACCCAACCTAAAACCTACACACGCTTAATTAAACGTGTGTATAATAAATTAATCTACACAGCAAAGCGATTTGGTTATGTGCGTTATGTTATACTTTTAACATAGTTGTAAACTTTGCATGAAAAAACTAATTGTTGGTAAAAGCCAAATTCAAGGCAAAGGTATTTTTACTCTTGAACCAATTAAAAAAGGGGAGCATATTGCTTTTATACAAGGCAGGTTAGTTAAAAAGAAAATTCATAATAAAAAGGAAGCTCAAAGTATTCCACTGTGGTACGGGATCACCGATATATGGTGGATTGATCCACAAGATACAATTTGGCGCTACTTTAATCATAGCTGCGAACCAAATACCGCCATCATCGGCACAAAAAAATTAATCGCACTGAAAAACATTAGTGCAAACTCCGAAATTACTTTTGATTATTCGATGACTGATGGCGATCCATTGTGGGAAATGAGTTGTAGTTGTAACAGTGCATCATGCCGGAAAAAAATTGTAGCGATACAACGTCTGCCGGAGCAAGTATTCAAAAAACACATGCCACACATACCCCGTTTCTTCATTAAACTGAGACAACGGTCGGTGCATTAATACGGCATTTGAAACGATATGAATACTCATCAAAAAAATTCCTTGATTCTTTACAGTGTAATTATTTTGATGACATTGCTTTGTATCATTGCCTGCTATTTCAATCTTATAGTTTTAAAAAATTTTAAACAGTTTGACGCTACTGAAGAAGAACCAGATCCATTTGATTTTTATGTTCACCAACAAATTGACACTTAAAATATGTTAAATAACGCTTGTGACTGGGGGAGTTCAACTTTTTTGATTTTTTCTGATAACGTAGGCACGTTGGTATATTACACCCATATTTTTCCACTAATTATATCTCTCTTTCTTGGTTTTCAGATTCTTATAAATAATCCAAAAGCTCGAGTTAATAGAGTATTATTTTTTACAACAGCTATTTTTTCAGTCTGGGTTTACTTTAATTTAATTTTATGGGCGTCACCAACACCAGAAATGGTAATGTTTTTTTGGTCACTTATTGTTCCTGTAGAGTTGTTTATGTATCTTGGTGCATTGTACCTTACATATTTATTTTACAACGACCAACAGGATGCTAAAACCTGGCTGAAACTTTTATATTCTGCATTTCTTTTGCCCATACTGCTATTGGCACACACGAGTTTGAATGTGATTGGACTATCACCTGATTGTGATACAGGCGCTTTTGAAGGACCTCTTATTCAATATATGTATATGGTGGAGATTTTTATCATTCTTACCATCCTTGTTTTGATTTTTAAGGGCAATAAACGAATTCGTGAGATAAATCGACGTAAAGAATTTAACCTTATAGCCGTATCAACATTAGTTTTTTTATGTTTCTTTACAGCCGGTAATCTTACTTTGTTATTTGATTTAGGACCATACTACGAACAATACAAATTATTTGGAATGCCTTTATTTGCAGTATTAGTGGGTTATACCATTGTTAAATTTAAGGCTTTTAGAGTCAAAACAATTCTTACTGAAATGTTAGTCTCACTGATGTGGATTATGGTGTTCTCGATGGTTTTATTTCGAGAGATGTCGTATGCACGACCAATTATATTCGTTACAGCCATTTTATTTGGTATTGTCGGAATAATGTTATCTCGTTCCGTTCGTAAAGAGGTCGAGCAGCGAGAAGAAATTCAAAAATTGGCAGCCAGTCTGGAGAAAGCTAATTCGCGTCTGCGTGAATTAGATAAACAAAAATCTGAATTTGTCTCGATTGCCAGCCACCAGTTACGGAGTCCGC
>CAYXYJ010000008.1:43587-46663 GCA_964469295.1 uncultured Candidatus Saccharibacteria bacterium | reverse complement strand
ATACCCCGCACTCGCATGATTCCCCCAGTTGTAGGCGGTATTCCAGTTTGTTGTTGAGGCGGTTAGGGGGATGTTATAGCCCGCTGTAAGGGAGAAGACACCGGTACCTGAAGTGTAGGTGAGACCGGTGGCGGTTGATGAGAAGAGACCGCGGGCGGTGGTACTGAAGTCAGAAATGGTGGAGGCGGTTTGGGTGCCGGTGTGGTTAGTGCGGTCAAGATAATATGACGGTAATTGGCCATTAAAGGTTGTGGCATTGAGGTTCGCGAGTGATGAGGTAGAGACGGTGAGGGCACCACCAACCATGGTGAGGCCGGTGCCGGTGAAGTCAGTGATGAAATCACCGTTCATGGTGAGACTACTCACGGTGGTGGAAGCTAAGGTGGTGGTGCCAGTCGCCCGGAATGTTCCACCGACAGTCAATAACGCACTCGGTGAGGTACTACCAATTCCAATATTTCCTCCATCCAGAATTGAAAAAATTTCTGTCGCTCCGTCAAATATATTGACAATATCACCCGATCCATTTTGGATCACACTAAGAAGTGTGCTCGTGGTCGTAGCCACCAGAGTATCAGCAGCATCACTACGTAACAGCGACGTTGACGCAACACCACCCACGGTTCTGGCATTATCAGCCTGAAAGGCCGCTGGTACGGCTCCAATAATTTTTCGTGGCGTCATTTCGCTATCACTCTCAATGGTGACACCGAGGTATAGCGGTTGATCAAAATTAATCCCCGTTAAGGCAGTCGTCGAACCAAGCATTACGGAAAACAACCCATCAATCACTGGCACTTCACTGGCGCCACTCCAGATTTCTGTCCAAATTGCAGAACCGCCAGTTGGAGCAGTGTAGAGACGAAATTCCATTTGATACGTTCCGTTAGCGACCGCCACTCCGGTATTCGTGGTCAACTTCCCTTGATAATTAATTTCGCGATTAAAGTCAGCAAATGTAGTACTAAAATATACAAAGAATGCTCCCACAATAACGAGGAGTATCCAAAACATTCTGATGTATATACCACGAATCATATTGTGTTACGGTGTCGGTCCAGTTGACGGTGAAAGTATTGGCACACGATCTGGTATCCGAACGTACATCACGTCACTACCTGTCGCGTGAGGAAATGAAATCGTGCCGGTAGTTGAACTGATTTCAGTCACCATGACTGGATCAGAAAACATATTCTCGACATACTTCTCTGTCGTAGTGGCATCTTCTTTTGAAAATAAGACCAACCCTTGGTCGAGACTGACTGGTGTTTCGGTAATAACAACTTCACCTACTTCCCATACGGGAGAAATTTGTTCAGCAGACTTTTCTGTTAGTGGCAAAAAAACTGCCGCTAACTGGTTTGACGTAATCAAAGGAGACGCGCTGAATACCAACATTCCCACCAAACAGCCAAGAATAATTACCACAAAACTTTTCACAGCTGAGTTGCCGACCGTTGATCTTTCTGCCACCGAATGTTCGTTATTGATTTGTAGTGATTCCGAAATCTCTCTTTCCACCCGTCGCAATTCACGAGTGTATTCCCGTCTGGCTTGTAACTCCAACTGGGCTTGAACGGAAAAACTTTTCAAAGACTCTAAATCGATGTACCACTGACGGTTTACTTGTAGTGCTGAAATTTTGCTTTCTCGCGCCAGTCTGGCGACATAATCATGACTGTATCCAACGGTTTTGGCAGCGACTCGTAAAGGATGAAGTTGACGGTCACCAAGGGTAAAAATTTCAGACATAATAAAACAGATATAACTAGGAATATTATACCCATTTCGGTTACAAAATGGCTGAAAAAGTGTTAATAACTAATCATTAAAAATCTAAGGGTATCGAGAACGAAAGAGACACCGCAGCATCTTGTCCAGTGATCTGATAGTGTTCCTCAGCAAAAATCAAAAAAGCGGATAAAACGCAGGCCGTGACAACTGAAACCGTAATCACAAAACGACCAGAATTTTTTTGTTCTAGCGAGGATGGTATGACAACCGAAGATTCAGCACCAAAACCAAGTGACTCTGACGGTGTGTGTAATATTTTCGTGCGACTTAAAACAATCGGTTCACTGCGAGTAGTAACATCAGTCACCACATCAGCATCATCAACGGTTAAAGAACCCCTCAAAGAAACGCTGGGTACGTCAGAAAAAACCAATTTTTGAACCGGTTTATGGTCAATGGACACCTTTAACGAAATAGGCTCTGACTCTGGTGTGGTAGTCACAGGTGTGTTAGGTATTTGAGGTAAAATTTTGGGGTGTGATTCGGATAAAACCTCCACTTTATTGATTTGGATTGGCTGGGGTAAAAGTGATGTATCATCGGGCAAATATTTAATAGTCGATGGTACATTTTTTTCAACATGTAAACGTTCGGAAGAAAAGCGCAAAGTATTTTTTGATATTCTCGGATACACTTTTTCACTAACTACATTAATTTTGTTTATATTTTTTATAGTTTTCTCGGTATCTCGAGATGTCGAGAAATTCTTATACCGCTCGTCTTTATGTTGCAAAAGTGATGCTTCCGAAACATACCAAGATCTGCCGACCATTTCACAGTTTACTTTGTTGTTACGACACAATTGACCAATGTAATCAGTGGTATAACGAAACCGCTTAGCAAGCACAGAAGCTTTAGTATAGGTAACACCATCAAGTATGACAGTTTCCATACAAATGTACTATACCATGACTAGCAACACCCACTCCCGAGATAGTGTTAATAAACAAGTTATCTCGAATGATTACATATCAAGAATACCCCGAAGTGTCTGCGCTACCGATTCGGGATTGGCTGTACCGCGAGTTTTTTTCATTATTTGGCCAATAAGAAACTGCAAAGCCGCTTCCTTACCGGCTCGGTAATCACTAACTACGCTGGGATTATCGGCCACCACTTGTGATGCCATTTCTTCTAGTTGTTTTTGGGTAAAATCTACTACTAAACCACGATCATGTATTATCTGCAGTAAATCAACGTCCTGTTGATTAGCAAATTCAGTGATAATATCCTTAGCTACTCGAGAAGTAACCTTTTTCGTCGCCACTAACTTCATTAAATT
>CAYXYJ010000008.1:0-43487 GCA_964469295.1 uncultured Candidatus Saccharibacteria bacterium | reverse complement strand
GGTAATGATTGTTTTAGATTGCTATCCGAGAAATCATTAATTTCAGTGATATTAAATTTGGTTAAGTCCGGATCAGGGAAATAACGATAGTCTTTGGCGGTTTCTTTGGTGCGTTGTACATAGGTTTCTTGATTTTCTTCATCCCACCCTCTTGTTTCCTGATTAACAACTCCGCCGTTTTCTAATACCGCGATTTGTCGTTTTACTTCATAATCAATTGCTGACATAACTGAGCGGAACGAATTGAGGTTTTTTACCTCGACTTTGGTACCAAATTGTTCCGTTTTACTGACAGATATATTGGCTTCAACGCGCATCTCCCCTTTTTCCATATTGGCGTCACTGATATTAATTGTCCGTAGAAGTAATTGCAACTCTTTTGCAAAAGCACCTGCTGTTTCAGCGTCATGTATTACCGGTTCTGTAACGAGCTCCATTAAGGGAACCCCTGCTCGGTTGTAGTCAACGAGACTCTCATCACCTTTATCATGTTGACTACGAGCCGTGTCTTCTTCTAGATGTACTCTCGTTAACTCTACCCCCGCAACAGTACCACCACTGACAAACGGAAAAGCATACTGACTCAGTTGATACGCTTTTGGGATGTCCGGGTAAAAATAATTTTTTCTATCAAATTCAGAATACGTAGCCAACTTGCCACCAACAGCAACTCCGAATGTTAGCACGTGTTTAATGGCTGATTGGTTTGGAGTAGGGAGTGTTCCTGGATGTCCTGTACAAATCGGACAGATATAGGTATTTGGCTCGCCGGCATGTGGGTCGTTTTTACAACCACAAAACATTTTACTATTTGTTTTTAGTTCAGCGTGCACCTCTAGCCCTATTGTTGGTGTGTACATACATTGTTAATAGATCGTAATGCAAGAATTGTACGAAAACTATAACTCTTCCACAAGAGCTTTCTTTAGGATTTCGATACTTGCAGCTGATTTTTCAGAAATAACAAACACACGTTTTCCAGAAAAAGCAATGTTTTTGGTTACAGTATCAATATAAGCTTGTTCTACAAGGTCAGATTTTGTAAGAACAATCCATTCTTTCCTTTCCGCAAGGTCTTTATTATATGATTCAAGCTCTTTTCGAATGATATAATACGTTTTCGTGATTGACTCATTTTCAAGAGAAATCAGATGCAAGAGCATTTTTGTTTTAGTGGCATGGCGAAGGAAAGTGTATCCAAGACCCTTTCCTTGACTGGCCCCTTCAATGAGTCCTGGTATGTCAGCAATGACATGTCCAAAGAACTCGCCGAGATGTGGTACTAACGTTGTAAACGGATAGGCACCAACATTGCTTTTTGCATTGGTGAGCATATTCAGAAGTGTTGACTTACCTGCATTTGGCAACCCAATTAATCCAGCATCAACAACGAGTGTTAGTTCAATTTTTACGTGCCCATTTTCTCCCTGTTTACCTTGAGTGTTTTCTTCGGGAGCACGATTCACTGACGATTTAAAGTATTCATTTCCCAATCCCCCATTACCCCCTTTAAATATCCGCTCTCGTTGACCAACAGTAAACAACTCATAGGTTCTTTCTCGATTGATATCGGTGACAATCGAACCGACGGGAACCTTAATAATAAGGTCTTCGCCATATTTACCGTCCTTACTGCCACTATGACCATCGTGACCCCGACCAGCTTCAAACAGTGGGTTACCAACATATTTTGCGAGTAACCCTAAATCAGCCACGGCTTCCACGTATATGTCGCCACCTTTCCCGCCATTTCCGCCAGCTGGTCCGGCTTTAGGTACAAATTTTTCGTGTCGCCAACGGGTAACACCATTTCCCCCATCGCCAGCTGATGCGTATACAGTAATTTCATCGATAAACATGGACATAGTGGTACCATATTTATCAGTATTTGTACAGATATTTACTCACGGAGCAACGATTGTGCCACACTGAGCGACAAAGACACAATCAGAGCATTAAAAAATCC
Source organism: uncultured Candidatus Saccharibacteria bacterium (assembly GCA_964469295.1). GTDB lineage: Bacteria > Patescibacteriota > Minisyncoccia > Phycocordibacterales > UBA918 > OLB19. The sequence goes on along the minus strand of CAYXYJ010000008.1, from coordinate 41,521 downwards.
ATCAACCGAAAATCCAGTCACGAAATAGGCCGCTAATAGGATTATAGACGCATTAATAACAAACATAAACAACCCAAGTGTCATGATGGTCAGCGGTATAGTTAAAATAACCAGCAGCGGTTTAACGAATAGCTGTAATAATCCCAATACAATAGCCGCCACAACAGCTGCCACAAATCCATCAATGGTTACACCAGGCAAGAGGTAATCAAGTGCTAGTAATGTGATAGCAACGACGATAATACGGATAAGTAACTGCATAAAGGTATATCATTAAAACTACAGTGATTATTACTCTATACTACCACAAAACCGGCCAGGGCCGGTTTTGTGGTAGTATCATCTTTTATTTTGATTGGTATCAAAACCAATGTTAGGCAACAATTTTCCAGCCAGCTTTAATCTTTTCTTCAGCCTTTTTATATTTTACTGTTTCAGTATCAGTCCCGTTCGTAATAGTAACCATATCATTACGACCCGGCGTCTGTGTAGCTACCCGTGGTGCAGATGGCGTTCCGGTATTTGATTTTTCACTACTGGCAATCGCACTCGCTGCTTGTTTTTGATGTTCAACTTCTTCTTTGGCAATTACGGCTGGTTGCAGTTGTGGGAGCACCTCTCTCATTCGTACCAGTGTATTCTCTTGCATCTCCATAAACGCTCGCGTCCCCTCTCGTCGATATTCAATCAATGGATCACGTTGTCCGTAGGCCCGCAAATTAACACTTGAACGAATATGATTCATTACTTCAAGATGATCAACCCACAACGTATCAATAATTTGTAGCGCCAGAGTCGTGAATAGATTCACAAACACATCATCTCCAAATTCCTGACGTTTGTTTTTGATAATTTCCAGTAACGTTTCATCATCAGCGACTTCAATTTCTAATTGCGTTACTTCGTCACTATCACGACGAAGTAATTTTTCCCGTCTCGCATAGACCGCAGTTCTTTGCAGGTTTAGGACATCATCATACGCTAGTACTTGCTTACGCGCATCAAAATGAAAACCTTCAATGCGCGTTTGCGCAGATTCAAGTTGTCGTGAAATGAGCTTCATTTCAATTGGTTGATCTTCTGGAATACCAAATGTCCCCATCAACCGTTGTACACGTTCCCCACCAAATATGCGCATCAAAGAATCTTCCATCGAAACATAAAATTGAGTCTCTCCGGGATCTCCCTGACGACCAGCTCGGCCTCGCAACTGATTATCAATCCGACGAGCTTCATGACGCTCAGTACCGAGCACAAACAATCCCCCGAGCGCTCTAACGGCTTCTGCTTCTTCCTCGGTTGCTTGTGGACCACCAAGTTTAATGTCAACGCCACGTCCAGCCATATTAGTAGCTAATGTCACCGCACCCTTTTTGCCAGCTTCGGCAATAATTTCTCCTTCTCGTTCGTGGTTTTTTGCATTGAGCATTTGATGCGATACACCAGCGTTTGTCAGAGCTACTGATAACCGTTCATTAGCTTCAATTGACGCAGTACCAATGAGAATTGGTTGCCCAGTGGTATGAATTTCTTTTACCCGTGAAATAATAGCCGCGAATTTACCTTTCTCATTTTGAAAAATAAGATCATTATGATCAATACGAGCTACGGTTCGATGGGTCGGTACGGGTACAACTTCCAATTTATAGACCGTATAAAACTCTTCTTCTGAGGTTAAAGCAGTACCGGTCATACCGGACAGTTTCTCGTACATACGGAAATAATTTTGGTAGGTGATTGATGCGTAGGTTCGCGATTCACGCTGAATAGCCACCCCTTCTTTAGCTTCTACCGCTTGGTGTAGCCCGTCAGACCATCGTCGACCTGGCTGCATACGACCGGTAAATTCGTCAACGATAACAACTTCATTATCGCGAACTACATACTCTTTATCTTTTGTATAAAGCGCTTCTGCTCGAACCGCCGTTTCAAGATGGTGCACATATTTGATGCCACGATCAGTATAAATATTTTCAATACCGAGCATTTTTTCCGCCGCTTCAATGCCACTATTGGTCAGTGTCGCACTACGCATTTTTTCGTCGACGATATAATGTTCGCCAACGTTTAATGATCGGGCAATTTGAGCAAACACTTGATACAAATTTTCTGATTCCTGCGCTGGAGCGGAAATAATGAGTGGAGTTCGAGCCTCGTCAATTAAAATTGAGTCTATTTCATCAATAATCGCATATACGTGGCCACGTTGGCGGACATGAGTGACGTCAAATTCAATGTTGTCTCGCAAATAATCAAACCCAAATTCACTGTTCGTTCCATAGGTAATATCTGCGGCATAGGCTTCTTGGCGAGTACACGGACGGAGAAACTCATACACAACTTTGTATGCACCGACCTCATCGCGTTCTTCATCTTTATCGGTATGAGTAGCGTCGTATAAGTACGAACCACCACTGTTAATGATGCCGACGGACAATCCGAGAGAGGCGTATACTTGCCCCATCCACACCCCGTCACGTCTTGCCAAATAATCATTAACGGTTACCACATGTACTCCTTTTCCGGTCAGCGCATTTAAGTAAGCTGGCAACGTACCAACAAGTGTTTTTCCTTCACCTGTACGCATTTCGGTAATCTTACCTCGGTGCAATAATATACCACCAATGAGTTGTACGTCGTAATGACGCAACCCTAATGTTCGCTTACTCGCTTCACGCACGTGCGCAAATGCTTCTGGCAAGACTTCATCAAGAGTCATGTCACCAACTTTGACACGCTTCCCTAATTCCATAGATGAAGCCTGCAACGCCTCATTCGACATATCCGCCAAGCGTTGCTCTTGTTGATTGATGGCAGTGACAATTGGAGTAAGGGTAGTAAGCTCTTGGCGATAACTGGGGCCAAAAAAGCGATCTAAAAATGACATAGTGCGACAAGTATACCCCTTTTTTGTATAAAAACAAACACGCAAAATCGCCACGATCGGTGGCGATTATGCAATGAGCCTTACAGCAAGAAACCTTATTTCTTGCGAGCTGGAGCTTTTTTTGCGGCCTTCTTAGCAACCTTTTTTGCTGGAGCTTTCTTAGCAACTTTCTTGGCTACTTTTTTAGCAACCTTTTTTGCTGGAGCTTTCTTAGCAACTTTCTTGGCTACTTTTTTAGCAACTTTCTTTTTTGTTACTGCCATAGTTGTGTTGAGAATTAGCTGAATAAAATTCGACCGCATGACTCTCTCAGTACAAAGAACGAACCATAAGAGAGAATGTCTGCTTACAACTATTATCACGTGTAATTTTTTTTCACACAAATTTTTTTCACACAAATTTGTGGATAAGATTTTTAGGTAAAAATCATCGCGGAAAATTTTTTTTAAAAATTTTCCGCGATGATTTTAATTCCCTAGTCTCTGCACTTCCCATTCTATAACAATTCCTGTTTCTGCTTTGACACGAGCAATAATTTTTTCGGCAAACTGTATAACATCTGTTGCGGTGGCACCACGATCTGCAATGACTACTAAAGCTTGTTCTTGATACAACGCTACCTTTCCATCACGATACCCTTTGAGTCCACACCATTTATCAAGAATATACCCAAGGGAAATTTTTTTTGTCTGGGCATCGACATTGTATACCGGTAAATGTTCATCGCGTTTTTGTAGCGCATTAGCCACGTCTGTCGGTATAATCGGATTTTTAAAAAACGACCCAGCAGTTCCCACCACAGACCAATCAGGAAATTTTTTCGCTCGAACCGCAATAATCGCGTCACGAATCATGCGTTGTGATACTCCGTTCATTGATTTTAATGATGCGATATCAGCATAGTTAAGCCTGGGATTTGGCTGTACTGATAATCGGAACGTGACAGCCGTAATGATGAATGACTGACGACGAATACTTTTAAAGACAGAAGTACGATACCCAAAATTACACTGCTCGTGAGTGAGTTCAATAAAGACATCGTTATCACAATCGTACCCACGCACTGATACAATATGATCAGCCACTTCGACGCCATACGCACCCACATTTTGTACCGGCGTGGCACCCACCGTCCCCGGGATGGCTGAGAGATTCTCGAGCCCCCACCAACCGTGCGTTACACAATACGCCACAAAATCATCGAACCCTTCCCCCGCTCCTACTGTCACCATTACCATTTCATCATCAATAGTATGTGTAATGCCTTTTATGTTCATGTGTACTATCACTCCTTGATAACCAGTATCAGAGACTAAAGTGTTTGATCCACCACCAAGCACAAAAAACGGCAGTTGCCGTTTTTTGCATGATTGAATCACTTGTTGTACATCGGCGTCTGAATATACCGGTACAAAGTAATCAGCCATTCCACCAATAGCCAGTGTCGTTAACGGTGCTAATGATACGTGCTGTTGCCACCCTGTCATCATGATTATTGACAACCAATTTCTGGTGATTTGCCAGTTTTAAGGTTATTAATCACACACGTGGCAGTTGGTTTGAAACTCGGAACTTTTTCAGCGGCCATTTCAAGAGTCGTGATGGCTTTTGATATATCTTTCATTTGATAATAGGCAAACGCCAATGAGGCCCAACTCTGTGCTTTTGTCTCATCAAGCGCTACTCGTTTTTCGTACACTTTTGCAATTGCTTCATAATCTTTGGCTTCATTAGCGCCTGATAAGTAGAAATCACTATTGGCGATTCTATCAGCAAATGTATCACCACCCTCTTCGGTTAACCGACGAGCTTCTTCGGCGTTTCCAGTCAAATACAACATCGATACATAATATTCTCGAGCTTCATCATTTTTTTCATCAAGCTCAAAAGCTTCTTTAAAGAACGGTAGAGCCGCTTCGTTATTTCCTTGCGCAATAGCAACCGCTCCTTGTTGCAAGATAATCGCCTGCTTTCGTGGTGACAGATCGCGAGCAATCGTTAATTCAGCCGCGGCTTTATCATTGTCACCAATCGCCCGGTAGTAACTCGAAAGGAACACATGAATGCGTGCATCCCCAGGTTTGTACGCTACCAATGCTTGTAATTGTGATTCAGTATACGTTGAATATTTTTCTTTAATCTCTGGCGTTACTTTGGCATCTTCTGAAGATACAATGGTGATCGTTTGCTGAGCCAACTGCTCTACCACTTCTTGTCTGGCAAACGTATGAGATGCCAAAATATCTTTAAAGATGTCCAGCCGTTTGTCGAGATTTTGTTCTTGATACGCTTCGATAATTGACCGCGCTGCGTACATATTGGGCACCTGCAGTGTATATACAACCGCAATCAACACTACCACCATCGCTGGCATAAGAATCTGTGTCGTGATTTTTTCTGGCACTTTTATCTTTTCCATCATCGCTATTGGCTGACTCACTCGAGTGTGCACCATCGCCAACAACACCGCAAAGAATATGTAACTCACGATATTATCAAACACCACTAAATTGTGGGTAATATATCCCACCACCAATCCTGACAATACCGCTCCTTCACCAACCGTAAATGATTGGTCACCAAAAAATGGTCGCCATAATAAATAGTATGCAAGTGCGATAAAGACAGAAACGTACGTCACAAACCCGACAATACCGCCAGCAATCAGCCAATCGAACACAATATTGTGCACTCGATCAAACCAGTGTTCTTGAGCATATAAACGGGGATCGTATTCTTGATTAAAGACATAATTGAAATTACCATTTCCCCACCCAAATATCGGTCGTTCTTTGATACCTTCAATCGACATCCCCCAAATAATTGAACGAATTTGTAGGTCGTTTGATAGATTAATGTTCGCAATACGAGCCAACGCCGGTGTATCTTGGATAAAGTCACTATGCCGAAACGCTACAAAAGCTGAGATAACCACCAACCCAATCATACAAGCAGTAAGCGCGTGACGCCGGACGAGAGGATGATTGCGAGCGTAAATGAGTGCGTAAATACCCGTAGTAATTGAACCAGTCACCAACCCAATAGCCGTACCTCGGGTACCAGTTTGGAGCAATACATAAATAAACAGAACTCCCAGTAATGTGTATATTAATCGATATGGCGTCACTTTCGTAGAAACAAAAAGATATGCCATAAAAAAGATATGGAAAAGCATATACACCGCCATGTACGCAGCATTTCCCAATTGACTATCAACTCGTCCGGTTGTTCCGCTCGCGAGTTGCCCCAGACCGACGAAAGCCACCATTGTTGCCGCGACGGTTGAACAATGCAAAAACCATAACCACAACTTTTTTGACGTCATCATACCCCCCAACACCATCACATAGCCGAACACATGAATCAACGTGATATACCCATCCATGCGCTCAAAATTACTCCAAAACGCCGTTGGCACATGCTTGGCGCCGATAGTGGCAATCAACATCACTCCAATGAGGGCCGTTAATGACGTCAATATCCACGAAAACCGCGGTCGGTAGGTTTTGTCCCACAACGCCAACAGAATATATCCTGCCAATGCTACTTCCACTAAAATGCGAAACCAAATATTCTTACCGGTAATGTATGGAAAAAAGTAACTGTTCTCGACGTATAATGTTAAAAACGGGATCGCAAAAATACACCCGTAGACGATCCACTTAATGATATCTTTCATATGGGCACTACTATATCACACCTCAGTCTAAGAATACGATTCTAGACAAAGTAAAAATGTAATGCAAAACGTATTAGATTTCGTTTGGGTTATCGTCTAAACGCCAGAAAGCGGCCATATCACGATTGAGTAAATTAGAAAGTATACGTAAATCGGGAGTGTACATTATCCGTAAGGCTTCCCATGCTTCTGGCGCCAGTAGTGGTTGTAATGTGCTGTCTGAAACAAAAATTGGCTGCACTGGCTTTGTCGTAATTTTTTTATACAACCGTGGACCAAATTGGATAAGCTTTTTTAACAAAGACCGACGTTTTGGTTCTTCTGGAGCTGGAGCAAAGGGCTTTAAGTCCCGAGGAATAAAATTGGGATTTACGCCCAGAAATTCATACAGCTTGGCTAATTCTGTCAGTGGTGAATTGGCCAGATCTTCATAAAAAATGACATACAATTGAATTGGGGAATAATAACTAAAATATGGCTCGAGCTGGGCGCCATAAAATCCAAATCGTTGTAATGACGGTTCGTGTGAAATATACGTCGCCGCGTCAGAACGTAACGCCCTAGCATCAAAATCGCGGCGCGCGGTGTACTCAGCCAAAGCCCGATAAATCGGATGGCGTAAAATTACAAATAATTTTGTCGTTGGATAATTGGTTGCAATTTTTTCCGCCACCGTAGGATCAGTCATATACCCAGGGGTACAGTCTCCGGTGATACCCCCTCGTTCATCGCATACTTTTTCTTTATACCAAGTGTGTCCTTTTTTTTCATAAGCATTGGTATTAAAAAAATTACCGGGTTGGATATGGTTGGCAATTTCCGGATGTTCCGCTAACCACCCCGCTACTTTACCGAGCCCAGCATACGATGTACCAATACCAATAAAATCAGGAGCAAATTTTTGCATAATAAAATTATATCATCATATTATTCGCGTATCAGAACGCGTTCAATACTTTCTTTATACGCCTCACGGTAAACAGATGGATCAATATGTAACCGCTCGGCGACAAGAGTCGGCAGCACCATCTGCATTTTTAATCGTTCAGTGTTATCACTGAGTAAATGACGAATGCTTTCTTCTAATTTTAACGTATCATTACTGGAAACAACAACTGCAGCACCAGTATCGCCAAATAAATCACGGCGGAGTGGGGTTTCGATTATTACCATTGGTATCGCCCTATGAGCCGCTTCCATGATGACGTCATCAGCAAAGGATGTCGTGTCAGTCACCACGACCATGTCTGCTCCCGCAATGTACGCCGATCGATAATTACTGTCACGTTCAAAAATAATTTGATCGGCTATACCTAACAACGTAGCACGCTTCATACACTCGGCCCGCGCAGGCCCGTCCCCCACCATAATGAGACATACCCGTGGATTACGTAAAACTCCCCTAACCGCATCAATCGCTTTGTAACAATTACTCGTCGCTATTAATTCTCCAACATACACAATGAAAAATGAAAATTGTGGGTACCGCTCTTTTAGTATCGTTCGTGATGTGGCGTGTGATACGTATGCTTGAGGTTGTATTCTCGGTAATGGAGCAATGTCGGTGATATGAGGAAAACGCTTCCCCACTACATCAGCTAGTTCTTGAGTATCGGTGCGGAGACTGGCGATTGATTTTAGTACCCGGTTACCAATGTATGATAGAACTCTTCCAGATTCACGATTCACGAAAGCGCGGTAGGCATACGTAGTAACGTGTATTTGTACCGGTCGATCATATTCGTTTCCTAACCAAGTCGCCAACAACCCAGACACCCCAATATCCCGAGCCACGATAATATCAGGGCGAAACCCTTCAGCAAATACAAATTGATTGGTAATAAATTTTATACCAGCCAACAATAATCGAAACCATGAACGGGCGGTAATAGTGTACACCCAACCGTTTGGCGCAATTCGTAGTACCGGACCATCAGTCATCCGACCGACTCGCAATACCACCACATGAACTTCATCAAAAATATCTGCCAAAGCCACATATCCATCAAGCGAGGTCACCGCGTCAGTCAAAATGTTGGTATCAGTAGTCAAAAATAGCACACGTACTGCCGTGCGATTACTCGTTGTGGTGGTTACGGCGGCGGCGCTTCGCGCCGCCGCCACAGATTCTTGTGACACCACCGCGGTGGCTTTTGGTACATCAGACAAAATCGCGTTCAATTGTGACTCAGCGCGTGACGCAGTGGTAATTGGTCGAGGTACAGTAGCCATACTACTCACTAGTATACCTGCTTGCCTGTCTCTCTTCATCTGATTACTGTGGAGCGTCGAAGGTAATGTCATATATTACCTGCGCCAAGGCGTCGCTATCGTGACGAATGAAACTTCTCGCTACCGTGTCGGTACGATGTCGTAATGGCAATGAAGCACTCACCACCGGACGGGGAATGATAGTTGTTGATTGAGTGGTAGGATCCCACGCTACGGGGTGAACCCGCTCTTCAATGGCATACCGATCCAACAAATCACTCGGTAATGGTTCATCGGGAACAATGACGAACTCTGGTCTCACGCCACTGTATTTTTCTATTTCATCAACATAATCATTAACGTGCATGCCAATTGTTTGACCGCTGCGAGCCATCAAATTAGCGACAAAAACTTTTTTAGCCCGAGAGTGTAATAAGGCCTCTCGCATTCCAGTTACCAGCACATTTGGCAAGATACTGGTATACAAATCACCCGGACCAAACACAATCACATCGGCCTGCGCGATAATGTCGTTCGCACGTTGGTATAACCGCGCTTCATCTGACAACTGTAAATTAACAATGCGGTCGTCATGCCATTGTTCATCTGATTCATCAATCGCATGCTCACCCACCACCTCTCTCCCCGATTGATAGGTGGCTACCAAATGAACATTATCAGTGGTCACTGGCACCACTTCCCCGGCGATACGCAATAACCGTCCCGCTGTTTCAATCGCGGCCACTTCACTCCCCAACATATCGGTCAACGCCGTCAAAAATAGATTTCCAAAATTATGTCCCGACAATCCCTCTCCCCGATCAAACCGATACAAAAATAAATTCCGTAACACATCCTCTCGATCATCAATGTCTGGAGCCAACGCCGCCAATGCTTGGCGCACATCACCAACTGGCAAATACCCAAACTCATCACGCAATCGCCCAGTCGATCCACCCGAATCAGCCATAGTAACGATAGCTGCGATATCCATTACCTGATGATATTTCTTTAACCCTCGCAGCAGTGTGTAGGTACCCGTCCCGCCACCGATAATTACTACCCGTTGACGAGTGATTGACCGTTCTGTTGTCATATTATTTTTGTTATAACCACACCAACACTAGATAAGTAACAATCTATTAAAGTAAAAACGGAAGAAATTGATCACGAACAAATAAGTAATTATTAGCTCGATCGGACGATACGTCAGTTTTAAATAGTGTTTTATTTTTACTATCAATACCAAATATTTGATACGTGTCCGGGAAAAACTTTTTAATAGCCACAAACGCTGGTGTATCAAGCGCTTCAATCAAAAACACAATGTTTTGGTGTACAATTGCATCTGTAGCTCCCTCCAAGATTAGTGGTTCAGCGCCCTCGACATCAATCTTACAAATAATCAATTCATCTTTTGTAATCCTCTCCTGTTTTAGGAATGTATCCAGTGTCGTCGCTTTAACTTGAATTCGCGCCAATTCCCGGCCTCCGGTATACCGGCTAGCAAATTCTTGATCTAATGATGCTACATCTACCCAACCTTTTTTGGGAACATAGAGTGTTTGCATCTCATTTGTATTACTCACCACCATTTGATGTGGAACAATATGACTTGTGGGATTAAGAAAGCGATTCTCGAGTAACATATCAAATACATTCGGCACCGGTTCAAAGGCATGAATTTTGAGGCCCGGGTACGCACTGCTTACGAGTGCATAGATACCATTATTAGCTCCAATATCAATTGCCATTGAAGCTTGCTTCGATAACTCAGACCAGACGCGTAATTCTGTTCCTTCTCGACCACCAAAGATGCCCCGCCAAAAAACGGTCACTTCAATCGGAGTATTGTATGACCTCATAAAAAGTTCTTTGCCATTCACGGTAAACGGCACTATTCCTTGGTAATCCAAAAACTTGGCCATACTGTATGGCAACGCAATAAACCTTCGTAACAATAACTGTACCCGCACAGGTTTGAAAATTGGATGAATCAGCGTAAAAATCACTTCAGCCACCGTCCGTAATATTTTCTTCATGATGGGGCTATAGTAGCGGTAATTAGTAATTTCATCAACAATACAATTTAATATTTTAAACCACCAAATAGCAATAAATGTTTTACGGTAATGTAACCTTGTATAATTGTGAACTTTTAATTTTTGAAGTGAAATTTTCAGAAAGAGGTTTTACTTTATTAAAACAGCTTATTTTATGTTTTTCTGAAAATGATTCTCCATTTTGAACAATTTGATTCAAAAACGAAAATGCTTGAATAAAATAGCCGTGTAAAAAAAGTATAATGTTTTTTCTTGTAGTGTCAGCAATCTTTCACGAACACCGAGTACTCTTTCTATAAATTCTGTAAATGATTCACAATCATTTCCATCTTTATAATAAATATTGTTTTTATTCCAATACCCCACCGCAACTTCTCTACGTTCAACAGTTGACGTACCATTATATTTTACTTGATGCAGATAAGTAAATTCTTGAATATCCCAATTTTCAACGTTTTCAATGTTATGTCTTGCAATATATGGAGCAGCTGTTTCTTGTGTTCGTAAAAAGGGCGATAAGATAACAACATCAGCAATAAAATCGGTATTAAACGCAAATTGAATCGCATTATTTTTACCTTTAATTGTAAGGGATTAATGTTGCAGTTAAAGTTTTAGCGTCGGGATTGGCATTGGCTTCACTTTCTTCATGTCTTACAAAATAGACAGTTTTCATACAATGATGCTAACAAAAAACAGTATGATGTGTAAAATCAGGAAATTGTTCCAGCATCTCCGACAAATTGGTCCAGCCAATCGAACGAGAGAATGGTGCCGAGATGATAACGGATCACTTCATTTCGAGGTTCTTGGCAGCCGCTGAGATGAGAAGCGTGTAGGTGTGACGAACTTCCAGACCATCTCGTTCTATTTCCTCCGGTGTGACCGGATTGGGATTCGGTTTCCCGAAAGCAAGTACCCAGAGAGGATCGGCATCAATCCAGTGCTGATCCAGAACTTCACTGAGTCCTTTAGCCACAGTCGACTTGCCCGACATCGGCTAACCGCAAACAACTGTCAGAGTTGTTATCATTTTAAATCCTTTCGAGATTGTGCTTGTAATCAGTCTATTTGTATTAGACTAATCAATTCATATTTGTCAAACATACGGTTTTTTGTACGTACATTTGCAACCAATCACCCCCCCAACAGGTTATACTAGTGTCATTGTTTTTGTATGATTACAAAATTATTTCTACTCTTGGGCGCTCATAGTCCAAAGCGCTATGTAAAAAGTGCACTCTGGATTATTGTGACCAAAGTTCTGAGTATTGGCATTTCGCTCGCTTCGACTTTTTATGTCGCCCGGACGTTGGGACCACAAAATTTTGGTGAATTAAATTACGCTCTGAGTATCGTCAACCTCCTCGCGTTTTTTAGCGCGATTGCGAGTAGTACTATTATCTGTCGAGATTTAGTTCGCTACAAAGATCGACATAATATCATTTTGGGTACCGCCTGGGTACTGACCATGCTCGGGATTCTACTCACCATTATTTGTGCTTTCATCTTCACTATTTTTCTCCCACATGATCATATTACCTTCTACATTATTGGTATTTTATGTCTCGCCCAACTTTGTTCCCCATTTTCAATTTTACAAAACGTTTTTTACGCCACTACCGAAACCCGAAAGTTGTCCCTAGCCCAACTGGCGACACATATTATTATCAGTCTGGCGAAAATTATCGCCATGACCGCTAATCAAGGAGTGTTGGTGCTGGCTACAATTATGTTTGTTGAGCAACTACTCCTGGCACTACTAACAATATCCTTATACAAAAAGCATTTCCATGGTCAATTTCGTTCGTGGCGTTTTGATAGCTCTTACCTGAAACAGCTAGCACTTGATTCAGTTCCCTTTGTATTTATAAGCATGTCTATTTTGGTCAGTGGTCGCATTGATCAAGTTTTGTTAAAATTTTACATCGATACGGTCGCGGTGGGAATTTATAGTGTGGCGGTGCAACTAACCGAAATCTGGCAAGTCCTACCCCAAGTATTACTCGTTGCCCTCTTCCCAGCACTCATTAATGCCCATACCACCAAACACATTTTTAGAAAGCGCATTCTCGCGATGTTTGTGTTGCTTGCTACCTACAGTATTGGTATCGGCGCTATCCTGACCGTTTTAGCCCCAATAATTGTCCCTCTTATTTATGGCCAGGCTTTTATCTCGAGCATCCCTCTCCTACAAATTTATATTTGGTCGCTTTTTGGTACTGTTGCCGGTTTCTTAGTTACTAATGTGTTAGTTACAGAAAACCAACGCCGCATCCAAGTTATTGTTGGTGTTGTACCCATGCTGTGTAATATCATACTAAATGTATTACTGATTCCTCACTTTGGAGCCGCGGGGGCAGCGTACGCCACAGTTTTGTCTTACAGCCTTGCTCCCCTTTTACCGTTTTGTTTTTCGTCCATGCGCCATAAATTTTGGCAAGAAGCAACCACATAAAAATCTATGGAAACTGCTACTCAACCAACAAAACTCACTATCACTTTCCCACTTTACGGTCAAATTGATCTTGTCGAACGAGCTTTTACCGCCCTCGCGAACCAAACCTGTCAACATTTTAAAATCATCTGTATTGATGACCAATCACCACATAATTTTGAAGCGCTCGCCCAAAAATTTAAAGACCAGCTTGATATTACTATTGAGTACAACCAAACGAATCTCGGAGCTATGCGTAATATTTGGAAAAGTATTCAGATTGATGTTCCGACTCCCTATATCATGTCTCACCATGCTGATGATTTTTTAAAGGCTGATTATATTGAAAAGGCTCTACAAATTCTCGAACAAAATCCTGAGATTTCATTTGTGGTGACTGGACCAAAATGGGTACCAAAAGAAATAGCCTATACCTACGCTCTATTGGGTCAAGTTCCGTGGGAGAAGTTTTCTGCCGCCAAATTCGCCTACAACATTCTACAGTTTGCGCCGTATATTTTTGGATCAGTCATCTATAGGCGGAGTCATTTAGTTCCTGATTGGAAATTGGAAACAATGGACACCTATGCTGATCGCTACTTTTTGGGCGAAATATTACGCACCCACAACACCTATGGTGCCTACATTCACGGTGATGGCATCTTTGAGCGTGACCACGCTCAGGATATTACCGATACCCGATCGCCCAAACTAAAGGAAGAACATGCCATTACCCTCCTTAGTTTCTACAAACAACTATTATTAGCAGAATACCCCAAACCGCACGTCGAAACTATTATTACCAATGCCTTGTTATACTACTATGGTAACTTTGCGTCACGGAGTGGTTTAGCCTCTTTTTACAAAAAACAGAAGCCTGCTAATCTATTACAGATAGGCAAAATTCGTTCCTTGGGTCTCTATTCAATACTGGTACTACCCTTTAGTCCTGGTACAAAACGACGTATACTACAAATTATTAAAAAAATATCCAGAACATTCCGCATCATATGAAAAAAATCCTGATCATCCCAGTCAAAAATGAAGAATGGATTCTCGAATTCACCCTGACCTGCGCGAGCATGTTTTTTGACCACATTATCATTGCTGATGAAAACAGTACTGACGAGACGCCAAATATTTGTGCCAAATTTCCCAAGGTTATTTATTTCAAAAACGAAGCCAAAAGTTATGACGAGGGCAACCGCCGACAAATTCTCCTTAATAAAGCTCGAGAATTTGCCGGCAATAACTTTATCGCCCACTTAGCTGCTGACGAAATATTTTCTGCCAATATTTTGGATGAAGCAGTATTTAATGACATGGTGAAAGATAAAGCTCCCGGAACATCATTTTCGTTTCAATGGGTGCAATTATGGCGAGATGACCAGCATTATCGAAACGACCCACAATCCATGTGGACTAATTTTGATCGACCGTTTGCTTTTATTGATGACCGTAAAGTAAATTTTGAACCAGGCTTTGCTCATCTTTCTATTATTCCAGAAAGCATTGTCCTTACAGCGATCAGTATTCCGCACATTAAAGTCTTACATTACCAATTTATGGATTTCCCACGCATGCTTCGGAAACAACGGTGGGCTCGACTGCTCGAATTTGGTAAATACACTCAGCCCGTCTTCTTAAAATCGGTAATTTTAAATAACAAATACATTGCTACCAAAGATGAAGCCACCCTCAAATTAGCCCCGATCTTACCGGAGTGGCTTGATCGCTATCCTGCCTGTACGTTACGACCAGATGCTTCAAAATGGCATGAAACGAAGGCGATTGAATTTATGACCGAGTATGGCGTGGAAAATCTTTACTGGCTCGATATTTGGGACTATCAGTGGCCAGCACAATTCCCCGATAAAAGAAATTGGATCCAAAGGTATTACCACAACCATCAACACCTTCTCTATGTCATCAACAACGCTATCCCAAAACGTCTTAAAAATCTAGTTAAAAAGATATGAGAACTATTATTGTTACCGGTGGAGCGGGTTACATTGGTGCCCATCTCGTAAAGCAATTAGCAAAAGAGGAAGACGTCGACATTCATGTTATTGATAATTTTTCTCAGTCCCGGAAAAATATTCTGGTCCGGCCAAATGTGCAGTATCACGAACTCGATATTTGTAATGCTCCTGCGCTCACCAATATTTTTGTCGATTTGAAACCTGATACCGTGTTCCACTTTGCGGCTATCGCGAACGTCCCTGACTCTGTAGCTAATCCGGCTACGTATTACCGCACTAATGTGATTGGAAGCTACAATCTCCTTGAAGCCATGCGTGCCTGCGGCTGTACCAAAATCATATTCTCTTCCTCTGCCTCAACCTACGGTGAACCAGAGCAAGAAATTATTACTGAAAATCACCCCAAAAAACCGACCAATCCCTACGGGCAAACCAAACTGATCGTAGAGTTAATGCTCAAAGACTATTTTACTGCCTATCAGATTTCTTCAATTTCGTTTCGCTATTTTTGTGCCGCCGGAGCCGATCCCGAGGCTGAATTGGGTGAATACCATACTCCAGAAACTCATGTCATTCCCTCGTTACTTGAGACATTACTTGGCAGACGCGATATGTTCTACATTTTTGGGACTGACTATGCTACTCCAGATGGTACCGGTATCCGTGATTATATTCATGTGTTTGATCTGGCCAATGCTCATATCAAGGCACTCCATAAACTAGACACCGAGCAACTTTGTACCCAATATAATCTTGGCATTAACAAAGGTTTTTCAGTCCGTGAACTGATTGTCACCGCTGAAAAAGTCTCCGGAAAAAAACTGACCTACAGTGAAAAAGACCGTCGTCCAGGCGACCCGTCACGTTTGATTGCTGACGCGCATCGTGCTATGCAGGAATTATCGTGGCAACCACAATACACGAATATCGAAGATATCATCACGACTGCCTATCAGTCATTACAAAAATAACCATGAAAGCTTTTATTCTTGCCGCTGGACTCGGTACACGGTTACGACCGTTAACTGAAACGATTCCCAAGCCACTAGTGCCAATTGCCGGTAAACCATTATTGGCGTACCACCTTGATCATCTTTCACATCATGGCGTCACTGATATTTTCATTAATACCCACTACTTAAGTGAACAGATGGAGGAATTTGTGGCTAATTACCGGCTTAAGCAACCAAATGGACCTACGATTAGTACTATATATGAGCCAGAGCTGTTGGGGAGCGCTGGCACTATCCGCTCTAATCAATCATTATTTGGTCAGGATGATGCGTTTCTCGTTATCTACAGTGATAATCTCACTGATATTGATTACCAAAAACTGATTGACCACCATACGCAATCTGATGCCCTGGTAACCATAGCGAGCTACTACGAAGCTCATCCCGAACAAAAAGGGATTATCGAGCACAATGATGAACTCGTCATTAGTAATTTCATTGAAAAACCCCAACCTCATCAAGTGACGAGCCATTACGCCAACGCTGGTATCTATGTTATGGATAGTCGTATTTTTGACTCTATTCGTGATCTTGATTCCCCAATCCTTGATTTTGGACATCATGTATTTCCTTTTTTACTCAAAACAGGACATCTGATGCAGGTCTATAAAATGGACGAGACTTTGCTTGACATCGGGAATCACGAAAACTACACTAAAGCCCAAGGTTTGCCTGAACAAATGAATTTAAAACAATAATTATGACTACAACCAACACCAATCGCTTTGGCGGTGAACGGCTCGATAGTAAAAGTGCTTTAGCTAAAAACAATCTCCTCGAACATATTATTCGTTATGAGTTTGTAACGGGAAACGCTGAGCACACGGTGTTAGACATTGGGTGTGGGAGTGGTCACGGCAGTAATACGCTTGCCAAAAAATTTAAGAAAGTGCATGGAGTTGATGTTGCCCAAGAGGCCATCGATTATGCCAAATTGAACTGGCAAGAACCGAATATTGAATTTTCTGTTGGCAACTCTATGGCCATACCGTTTAGTGAAAACATGTTTGATGTCGTGGTGGCGTTTGAAGTCTTTGAACACCTGACTGATTGGCGGAAATTTTTATCAGAAATTAAACGCGTCCTAAAACCAAACGGCAAAGTTTATTTATCGACTCCCAACAAAACGCTCTACTCACCGGGTACCAAAAAACCAATCAATCCACACCATGTATTTGAAATGACGATCCCCGAATTTCGCGCTGCCCTACAGGAATACTTTACGATTGACCATCTCTACGGACAGCGCACACCTGTTTATAATGATCACTTTATTTGGAAGATAGTTAATCCGATTCTATTTACCTTTAAAAAAGTGATTCCCTACAAAGTAAATAATACTATCAAGCTCAAAATTATTAATTGGATTAAGCCAGAACTAGTGGCTTCGGATATAATTTTAAAAGACGATGCTAACTGGCTAGAACGTTCACGTTTTATGGTGGCCGTTTGCTCTAATACTAAATAAACTTATGATAATTACCCGCGCACCGCTTCGACTCAGTTTTGTTGGCGGAGGAACCGACATTAAAGAGTTTTATGAAAAATACCCAGGGAGAGTAATCTCTGCGACGATTGATAAATATGTCTACACGGTTATTAATTATGGTCGGCTCCTTGATAGTTTTGTGATTAAGTACATGGAAACAGAGCGAGTAAATCACCCGTCAGAATTCAAACATACCCGTTTTCGCGAAACGATGTTACGCCTCAATGTGGTTGAACCAGGACTCGAGATTGCCTCCTTTGCTGATTTACCAAGTAACACCGGACTAGGTTCCTCGTCTAGTTTTACTGTGGCATTACTCAAAGCGATCAAGGCGCATCATGGAGTTGCCATAAGCAAACAAGAAGCTGCTGAACTGGCCTGTGAAATTGAAATAGATCTCTTAAAAGAACCAATTGGCAAACAAGATCAATTTGCTGCAGCTTACGGTGGTTTTAACATTATTCAATTTAACCCTGATGGTACTGTAGATGTAGAACCAATTTTTATTGACTATAAAGTTCGGGCTGATTTAGAGGATCATGTCATGCTCTTCTTCACCGGTATTACCCGCTCTGCCAGTACTGTCCTTTCGCAACAAAAGACCACGTTAGCTGATAAATTTGCGACCTATAAACAAATGTCTGATTCCGTACCACTCTTTAAGGACAAATTAATTGAAGGTGACTTCAAAGGGATGGCCGAAATGTTGCATGAGGGCTGGGAACGCAAAAAAAGCCTCTCGACGGCCATTTCCAATTCAGAGATTGATGAACTGTATAACGAGGCCCGAAGACTTGGCGCGTGGGGTGGCAAGGTGCTTGGGGCAGGTGGTGGGGGTTGTCTCTTTTTTATAGCACCACCAGAGAAACACAGCACAATAAGTGCTGGACTGCGGGCAAAAGCAAAAGTATTAAAGCTTGATGGTTTCAAAAAAATTGATTTTGATTTTTCACAATCAGGCGCGGATGTGTTATTTAATTCTCTCTCTCACCATGCATAAATTCATTAAAACATTTATGGACGATGTGTCAGCCCATCTCAAAAATGCTCCGGCTGAAGAGATTGCCAAAGCCGCGCATATTCTAGAATCAGTCTATGAGCGTGATGGTAAGGTCTACATTTTTGGAAATGGCGGATCTCTCGCGATTGCCACCCACTGGGTCAGTGATTTTAACAAAACAGTCTATAGTCACAACCTGGAAGCACACACACGCCGCTTCCAAGCGATTAGACTCCCTTCAACTGAGGAAGAAATGTCAGCGTGGGCAAATGACGTCGGTTTTGATATGGTATTTGCTGGTCCCTTACAAAACTATCTCCAAGAGGCTGACTGTATCATTGCCATCAGTAGTTCGGGCAAATCTCCAAATATTATTAAAGCCGTGGAGCTCGCTAAATCACGCCATATTCCCGTCATCGGTCTATCTGGATTTGACGGTGGTAGACTAAATGAACTTGCCGACGCCAAAATTGTCATCAAAACTGAACCCGGTAATTACACGGTTGTGGAGAGTGTCCACCACGCTATTTTGCACTTACTGACAAAATACTTCCAAGATTATTTTGATCACCTACATGCCCGTAATGAAAAACGCCACGGTTAAAAAAATCGCCTTTCTTGATCGTGACGGAGTTATCAATAAAAATGCTCCCGAACATCAATACATTGCAGAAGTCTCTGACGTGATTCTCAATCCTGGTATCGTTCCTCTCTTACATCGACTTCAGGCAGATGGTTTTGAATTTATCGTTGTTACGAACCAGCAAGGAATTGGAAGAGATGTCTTAACTGAAACAACGTTAGCGAAGATCCATAAAAAACTGCGCCAAGAATTACAAAAACACAACATTGCACTGCTGGATATTTTTTACTGTCCACACAAAGATGGAACTTGTGCCTGCCGTAAACCTGACGATGGATTATTACAAATAGCGGCTCAAAAATACCCTATCGATATTGCCCGTTCACTCTTAATTGGCGATCGAGAGAGTGACATCGAAGCTGGTAAAAAATTTGGCTTAACCCAAACCATTTTAGTCCCCACTGATGCCCCAGAAGTGGCCTTAGAAACCTACCAACCGCCAAAAATTCGCGTTGCTTTTGTAAAATACGCTGGACTTTCTGCCGGTGGTACAGAAAAAATGTTGCAGATTATTGCTGCCAACCTGGATACAACACGCTTTGTAGTTGATTACTATTACAGTGACAGCTCACCACTTCGCGGCAGTGACTATAAATACCCCACCACGGACCCGTTTCGAGAACAGTATATGCGGGAACACGGTGTTAATCTTATCCAATTTAAAGTTGGTGCGATTAATATGGTTCACCCCTACCAAACCTGGATTGATACTGATTTTTGGGACAAGTTTGATGCGTCAAAATACGATCTCATTCAAACTGGACGAGCGGGACATCCTGAATATCCGTTTACAAAAATCCGGCAGACACCAATTGTAGAAATTATTGCTTTGTCGGCTGGTTCTGACAATCAATACAACATTGCGCGCACCATGCATATCTGTCAGTGGAGTGCTGATAAATGGATTAAAAGTGGCGGGGATAAAAACCGTGTCGAAATCATCTCGTTACCCATTGATATCGCTGATGCAGATTACGGAAATTTTAGAGACGAACTCAATCTCCACAATAAATTTGTCTATGGAATGCACCAACGGGCCGCCGATAGTATTTTTTCTGATATTCCCCTGCAAGCCTACAAAGCGATCGAAAACAAGGACACGGCTTTTGTCCTACTCGGTGGTAGTGCGCTCTACAAAAAGCAGGCAAAGGAATTAGGAATCACGAATATCCATTTCTTACCTGAAACGGGAAATTCCGCCATCATTTTTAAATTCTTATCTACCCTAAATGTCTATGCCCACGGCCGTAAAGACGGTGAGGTTAATTCCCAAGCCATGGCTGAAGGGATGTATTTTGGCTTACCTATTGTCAGCCATCTTTCTACCGTCAATAACGGACACGTCGAATGTATTGGTGATGGTGGCGCTGTTCTCTCATCAATACAGGAATACGCACAAGAACTCAGAAAACTACAAACCGACAGTTTGTACTATCAAACAAAATCAGCTAACGCTCGTCAGCGTTTTGCTGATAATTATGAACTCAAAAATCAGATCCGGCGGTTTGAAACTATCTATCAATCAGTCGTAAAAAATCCGTTCCCACATCCGTACGCTCGTTTCATGAGTAGTCTCCACTATACGCAAAATATCCGCATCGTTGCCAAATGCCTCTATCGACAAGTCCGATTCTGGTTTGGTATAAAGATATAACTATGAAACAGTTTCTTAAAAGTGTGAGTGCGTTTATCCAAGGTAAACAAGACAGCTTTAAACGTCACAATCGACAATACGAGGCTCCGGGGAAATTTGAACGCGATCGCGATGCTGGTTATGCACACATCAAAGAGCGTCGGGTAAATTTCGCTGATTTTCGGGTTGATGATCTGCTTGATACACACCCGCAGATTACCACCGCGGTTGATATTGGGAGCGGTACGGGATGGGTCTCGGCCTCAATCAGCCCTCGGGTAAAAAATGTCATTGCCATTGAACCGTCCCAAGCGGCAATTGCGATTTCACAAAAAGCCTACTCAGTTAGTACCTATCCAAATATTACCTGGCTCCATGGATTTGCCGAAAATGTGTTACCAACATTAACCCTAACTAACCCCACTATTTTTGTTACCGGTTGCGTACTGAGTCACTTACGTGACAAAGAAGTAGAGAAAATTGCCGCCCTCATTTGTCAGATTGCTCCAAAGGGATCAGTCTGCGCCTTCTCCGAATGTTGGAGTGAGGATATACCCTGGCATCAACATATGTGGCATATCCGTACCAAAGCCTGGTGGCAAGCCCAGTTTCCCGGTTGGACACTGGAATTTGGCGGTTTGAAACACGAACAGGGTGACTATTATATGGGCATTTGGGGTGAGAAAAAATAACACATGTTTAGCATCATCACCCCGACACATCAGCGATCTACCGAGTTACAACGTGCAGTAGCCTCGGTCATTGCACAATCAGTAACGGACTGGGAGATGATTATTATCAACGACAATCCAGGCGATGGAGCAACTGAGTCGATCGCCAAGCTACACGACGATCGAATTACGATTCTTGAAAATGAAGAAAACAGTGGCGTAAATTATAGTCGTAACCGCGGCCTCGCTACCCTATCACCGCAAAGTGACTGGGTCATTTTTCTTGACGATGATGACACACTCACACCAAACGCACTCAGTATCATCACCGAAATGATTGCACTACACTCCACCCCATGGCTCGTTACTTGTCGTGGAATAAACAACGAAACACCAGCCACCATTGCACCGTATAGTAGCCATACCTATTCCTATCTTTGGGATTATTTAATTACTCGTCGATTTAGAGGTGATGCGACCCATTGCATTTTGACATCACTGGTAAATAATCCTAGTAAACCCATTAGATTCCCCACAACAATCAAACAAGGTGAGGAATGGCTTTTCTATAGCGAATTAGGTCAAAAATCATATTTTTATTTTGAAAACAAAGTAACTACCCTCACTCACGGTTACGAAACTGGTGGTCTTAATTTTCGACGGCGCACAACCCGCGAGCAATTACGGTTAATTCCAATCTTTTTAAAAGAAGCTCTGTTCAGAACCATATATCACTCTCCCCTCTTTTGGATCTATGTTATAATGCGAGTAATAAGAGCTTTTATAAAATAACAGATTATATACAACGTAGATGTGGAAGCAACGTTTAAAAAAATTTATTGATAATCCGCTATTTGCTCTGGCGTTTTTGCGAACCAAATTACAATGGAAACCACACGCTGATGACAATATAAAAGAGTACAGTTCATATATCTTTTTATCTGGCAAAGACACCATCGCTGCAATCACGAGTACCGATCGTTCAATTATTCGTGTTGGTGATGGGACCTTCGGTTACCTTCTGGGATCAAGTATCTATTTCAATAACTGGCACTTTCGCTATAATCATACCTTTGCCAAGAAACTTGAGCACGTTATGAAAAATGGTCAGGATAATAATATTTTATTTTGTTACCCACATACCTTTGTGAAGAAAACAAAAGCTGAATTTGAAAGTGAAGGTATTGGCGCAGAATGGGGTATCTGGACACCAGCCAAAATAATGCTCAGAAAATTCCTTCGTACTGACAAACAGTACGGTGATTCGGTTTGTTTTCATCCTCGTTACAATTCAAATATTGATTTTTTTGCCATTAAAAAATATCTGAACACAAAGCACGTGATTATTATTACTTCCAATACCGAACGTTTTAAAGATATAAAACTTGGTCAATCGACTACTTTAATTGAAGCGCCGTCATCTGACGCTTGGCAAGTCTATGAGGACTTAGAGAAAAAGGGTCTCGCGGCGGCGGGAGCTCTTAAAGTACCCAAAAACGAAATACTCTTTATGATCTCAGCCGCGGAGGCAGCCAAGGTAATGATTTATGACTTGACGAAGCTCGGCTACACCGCCTGGGACACTGGTCAGTTCTTTGATATGGCCGCCAAGGAAATCACGGCGCTCGGAAACCTCACCAATTAATAAGATGGCTAATGGGTGCAGTATATGCGCAACTTTTTCATCTACCACGAGCCGTCATGACCTTGATTCATGCTACTCAGTTGGCCGGTTGGAACGGAAAAATATTTCCTATGGTTGAAAACCACGCACTGATGAACCTCTTGCTCTACACGGATTTGATAATAAAGCTTCTCACACTGAACTATTCCCTGGTGAACAGCAAAGACTTGTCTTTTACACTGAAAAAGGCGACGTAGCATCGCCAAGTTCTTGGTCTGAATTTCGCCTAAATTGTTAGTGTAGTCCTAAGCCACTAATTTTTCATAAATTCCCGCGATAGTTTGTTCCAGATTCGTACGTGGTTGAAACCCTAATTCATTTTTTACTTTTGTGTTGTCGACAGTGATTAAGGACGGCTCCTTTCCATTTTTTTGATTTACCGTTACGGTAATAGTATTACTGGAAACTTTTTCGCTTAATATGATTAGTTGCCTTAGCGTAGTGGCAACTCCCGACGACACATTGTAGATTCCTGATTCCGTACGTGAGAGCACCATCATGTTTACCGACACTACATCGCGAATATCAATAAAATCTCGGGCAACCGAACCATCTGAGGTATTGTAGTCTTCTCCATTTAATGCAATCGTGTCTCCAGTCTTTGTGGCCAATACAATTTTATCCAAGAAACTCTGCGGAGTATGCTGATGAATTTCTGCTATAGCCCCAACAATATTGCCATAACGCAATATATGATAGCGTGCGATTTGTCCTATTTCAGCCGCCTCTTTAATTGCCTGCTCACTTTTTAATTTTGATTTTCCATATACAGTCAGCGGCATCGTTGGTGTACTTTCCGTTAAAATCAGTTGGTCTCCGGTCCAATCGTATATCGCATACGTTGAAGCATAGATAATATGGGGCACATTGGCAGCCCGCATCGCAGCAAGTACCATTTTGGTCCCCTTAGTATTAATGTCATAGCAGAGTTCTGGTTCAGTTTCACATTTTCCGACAAATTTGATGGCAGCAAAATGATATATGGTCGCTACTTCATGTTGACGAAAAAATGTCGCCAGAGCAACCTCGTCTCGAATATCAATTACCGTATAGATTACATCAGACGGTAAATTTTTCGGCCGTTCTGATTTACTGCCGATACCGATGACAGTATATCCGGCCTCACGCAATTTAAAGGCAGTAGCGAGACCCAAATACCCCCCGATGCCAGTGATACAGATTGTTTTCATGTCTCTTAAGTATACTCCGCTTCCCCCGAAAACGTTGATATTCGTACCTTTTACAAAATAATACTTTTATGCTATAATATTGAAAGATTATTGCAACCGGAGTATGCAAAATGACCACTGGACTTCCCCTCCACCCCGTTCTGGATTCGTTCGCTTTGCCGAACGAATACCAAAATGTCTGGAATGACATCAACAGTGGTGGCTTTCAGCCGTCACAGGCTGATGCCGTTGTCGTCTTCGCGGGGGTCTTTGATCCCTCTGTTCGCAACGTTTCCTGGCCGCGCTGGCAAGCGGCAACTGCCGATTTCGGCAAACGCCTCATCGCCGGCATCCACACCCAAAGTGGTCGCCACGAAATGGCCGATCTGGCGGCGGAGCACGCCTCCTTTGCCAAGTGGCAAGTGGCGGCCGATTTCACCCCGCACCAAGCCGTGTGGACGATCGACTGGCTCCAGCGCTTTGGCGCAGGGTCGGTCGCGCTCTACGCCCCGCAGTTTCATCTGACGAGGGCGGCACTGACACTCGTGCGGTGGGCACAACGGCTCAACTGGCAGGGGAAAATCATCCCCTACGGCTGGACACCGGGGGAAAACCCACAAGAACTGGCCGGCTTCGGAAACCAGCTCACCGTGGCAGAAATGACGCCTGGTGAACAGGCGAAGATTCCTGCCTACAACAAAGGTGGCGACGTCGCCGACGCAGAGGCGTGGTGGCAGTTTCGACCATAGCATTCGCGGGCAGGGGATCAAATCCCCCGCCCGTTTTCTTATATATTTTACATGGTATAATCTAGTCACCACATTATTTATGCTCACAGGCGAGAAAATTTTCATTACAGGCGGAGCCGGATTTTTAGGCAAACAACTGATAAAACGTTACTACACTAATAACGAAATCACTGTCTATAGTCGTGACGAAGCGAAGCATTATTTTATCAAGAAACAATTCCCAAAAGTGAACTGTGTGATTGGTAATGTACAAAATTACGAACGTTTGTATAAAGCCAGTGCTGGTCACACGATTGGCATTTTTGCTGCGTCATTAAAACAAATCGAGGCCGTTGATCAAAATATCGAAGAAGCAATTGATACGATTGTCATCGGCGCAGTGAATTCTCGTCGAGCAGCGCTAGAACACGGTATGAAAGCGGCA
The DNA here is from genome assembly GCA_964469295.1 of uncultured Candidatus Saccharibacteria bacterium. Lineage (GTDB taxonomy): Bacteria > Patescibacteriota > Minisyncoccia > Phycocordibacterales > UBA918 > OLB19. The sequence continues at coordinate 15,787 of CAYXYJ010000008.1, read as the reverse complement.
ACGTTTATTTCTACTGACAAAAGTCGAGCCGCCACTACGCTCTATGGCGCCATGAAATTTGTCGGGGGCGAATTATTTATCATTAACGCTGAAAATGTAACAACCCGTCTTTCATCAGTAATTTATGGTAACGTATTTAATTCTACGGGTTCGATCATTCCACTGATTTGGGATTCCATTACCAACAACTATCCACTGAAATTATACGGGACGGAAATGACCCGTTTTATGATTTTGGGCGACCATGCCGTTGATTGTGTGGAATACGCACTTGGTACTACTGGTGTCAGTGTCGTTCCAGCGCTTAGAGCGATGAAAATTGCTGATTTATTTGAAATTTACAAAGAACGATTCGGACTAAAATTTGCGATTGGTGAACCGCGAATTTCTGAAAAAGCCCACGAGCAAATGATTGCGTATGCCGAATCAGATCGCGTTTCTTTTGATCCCGAACACGATATGTACACTATCCATTACAAAAATATTGATGGGAGTGTGGTGCTACCACCAGAAGGATATAGTTCGGAGCTTCATCTGATGACAAAGGCAGAGCTTGATGCAGTATTAGCCGAACAAAACTATTTTAAAAATAGCACCTATATGTAATTCTGGCAGTTTTGTGGTTTTTCTTATAATAGCATCTTTCTTATTGCTTTAATTGTACTCATCACTTTAATTCGCCGTAGGAATTTTCTCAGTCGAGCATAGGAGACCCATGATTCGGCCCAATGGTGGATACCATACGCGCTTTGTCTGATATTGTCCGACACATACTCACCTTCGGCAATGGGATGAAAATAACTACTGTCAAAAATCTGCACAGTGGATGATGGCGTCATCAGCAACGCTTTTTCCAGCACCAGGGGTGAAGTGTCTGCCGTGCTATATTTGGTATCGATATCATAAAAACGTAGGGCGGCTTGGATAAACGGTGCTCTTGGTACCGCTCCAATAACACTCGATTCAATTTGTCCGCTACGACTTCTCCCCACGAAGCCATCATAGACTAAAAATTCATCAATTGGTTTACATAACTCTTGATCAGTATCAAGATATACCCCACCTTCATTCCACAGTGCCCAAAACCGAATATAATCAGACACAAATGCCCACTTTTTTTGTTGGTACATCGCTTGTACGTACGGATGGTGCATGGGGCTATTCGTTTCGTCCCACCGTTTGATGACAAAATCTGGAGCATATTGTTGCCAACTTTGCAGGCAATACTCGGCCAATGGAGATAACGGCTTACCACCAACCCAAACGTAGTGAATGATTTTAGGAATCATAATGCAATTACCTCTATAATACCAAATAGATACGAAAATAGTGACAATAAAGCGGGCCTTTGGCCCGCTTTATTGTCACTATTTGTATTTCCTAGCTTAACTCTATCCCTCACACGATACACACACCGACCCGCCAACGTGTACTCGTGGCGCCGCTGGTGTACTGCCAGTAACGGCTGGTAAATCAAAATCAAAAGTTTTGTCTTGGCTGTTTTCCATATGCCTATATTCTACCGCCACACCCAAGGAGTCGATGGAGTTTCGTCATTCTGATTGTGTATAACTACCGCTGTGCCCGATAAATCGTCGGCACCAGAGCTCACTTTTTTCGTCATGACAAGCACCAGAATGCCGCCAATAATGAGCACGATCAACATCGAATATGGCCACCACCGCGTTTCTGGCGTACCGGTATTTGTCGGTAACGATAACAACGCCGCCAGCACATACGCTGGCATCACGCGCGTATCAGCATCAGTGGGTGCGAGTACCAAGGGTTCGTTTTGACGAGCCATTGTGTAATCGGGCAAGGTAGAAAGAACCGGTGGCGCGACCGCTTCACTCACTGGTGTTATAGATATAATTTCTCGCATCGGTTCGGGATTTGTCTCCACCGCCACCACTGGCGCTGGCCACGAGGCCACCGTCACACCAATCGCATCACGCAATATCGCCCGACCACTACCAACGTGATTTTGCGAGACAAGCACAGTTCCCTTAGCGCTCATAATACTCCGGGCCGGAAACGTGACGATGCCGACACCTTGTACTTGATAGCCAGACACATCCACATCAAACGGCGCGTCATTATGCACGAGCAGGTCACCCGACACAGCACGTGCGAGCGACAGCGTTACCGGCAAAATGGTAATTTCTTGTCTCGCTACTTGGGCTTCTTTTCCAAACGACGCTCGTACCGTTATCACATAGGTGCCCGGATATTGATAAATATGATATGGACTTTTTAGACCACTGGTCGCCATATCACCAAAATTCCATTCATACTGTAATGACGGATAGAGTTTTTCGGTCATACCGCTGGGAGTAACGGTAAACGGAATAAGTTGATGCACATAGGCGGTGGATTGTGAGCCAATAGTCAAAGATAATGGCGAATTAGGCAATCGCCCCACAACGGTTGAGGTAGCCACTTTTTGACCACTACTCCCTGTTTTTCCGCTGGTTGTTGGAGTATTTGTATTATTAGTTCCCACCGCTGTATTTACCGCACCCGGAGTACCCACCCCAGTCTTCCACCCAGAGGCAGTATACTGAGCAGTTTCTTTGGTGGTATTATCGCCGCCGATATTTTCCCAATTTTCTCCACCGGCGACTTGATCCATCACTTCCCCACTCGCGTTTTTGAGAACCAACGTTGCTCCAGTATTAACGAGGGCGCCGGTATACACAACAAACGGCGAATCGGCGTGGTACACGCCCGAAGAACGATTACGTTCGAGCAGTACATACGACGAAGCGGGTATCGAGCCCGCTAAAGAAATCGTCAAATTCATGCCATCAGACAGCGTCCACCCGTCAATGACGGTAGTGGCGCCACTGTTATATAACTCTATCCATTCGTTATTCGCCGATACCGTATCCCCCATCCACGCGACCTCGGAAATTGTCACTGACGCATACAGTGTTGAAAGTGGTAGCAACCAAAACAACAATAAGAGGAAGTACCGGCTACATAACATACAATTATTTAAATGGTGATCGTGACGGTTTCTCGTCTTTAAGCATTTTTTTCACCACGAGCATATCGGGTGCAGGCAACTCATCTCGCGCCACATTCGTTTCTATTGACGGTTCCACTGTCGGTGATGACGATTCTTTATTGGGTGCGTTTGTTGCTACTGGCAGAGCCTCAGCGGATTGCAGCACATTTGCCAACACTGACCGCAATGATGATTTGTGATCAATCACCACATTTTTTTCCTGATTACGGTCGGTTGGCGCTGCGGGTGACGATGGTGTTGGTGGAAGATTGTTGCTGGTTTGCTTTTTTTCATCGGCAGCGATTTTTGCTAAGACCGCGCGTAATCCATCGACCGCCACAACCGGCGATTTTTTATTATTATCAGCCTCATTCTTTACTGTTACCGGTGACGGTGATCGGCGGTTGTCATTCCGTTGCAGTTCACGCGGTTTGGTGGCGGTATTTGATCGCTCTGGACGAGGTGCTTCACGTGAAGCACCGTCACGTGGCCGCGGTGAATCAGCAGGTTTTTTCTCCGCTGTGGTAGCTGGTACATCGTCTTTTTTAATTGCTTTTTTGGGATCTTCAACCGGTGCATGCAATGCGGTAATAAGTGTCTCGATTTCTTGTCGGGCTTTGGTGTAATTTCGACGACTTGCAGCAATGGCCATATCACGACAGGATATCCGTGGCGGTTCAATCGGCGGCAATGTGACGGCTGAAAATGGCTGTGACCCAATACCATCGATCATTAATGTCAAATAGATTTGAGCAAATCCGAGATTTACTAAATCGGGTGCCAGAAATCGCGGGGTGAATACTGGCTCTAAAACTTCGGCATCAAATGGCCCAACCCGAAAAGCCACGGTAGTACCAACGTTTCCGAACACCGCATTTCGCACGTCTTCTTCCATTTGTTCGATATATTGGTGTGCAATAATCAAGTTTAAGTGATACTTTCTGGCTTCCGATAAAATATTAGCAAACGTGGCGTTGGCAAATGATTGAAATTCATCAACGTAAAAATAAAAATTCGGCATTTGCTTCATTTGCTCCACTGGTAAATCAGCTCGACTCATCGCTGCCAAATAAATCCTTGTCGTCAACATCGATCCTAGCAAACTAGCGTTCGTTTCACCCACTAATCCTTTTGACAAGTTAATGATAAGAATTTTTTGCTCATCCATCATTTGCCGAATATCAAAACTAGATTTTGGTTGACCAATAATATTACGAATTAAGGGATTCCCAGTAAATTGGCCGATTTTATTTTGAATCGCTGGTAACGCTTCGGCGGCAAACCGATCGGTATACGAAGCAAATTCTTCTACCCAAAAAGCTTTCACCGCTGGATCTTTGACATAATCGACGACACGATTACGGTAATGTTTATCCGAAAATAAACGATTGACTGATAACAATGTCGAATCTGGATATTCAATGAGGGCAAGGAGCGCATTCGTCAGAATATATTCCATACGGGCACTCCACGCATCAACCCAAATTTTCTTAAACGTGGACATAAGTCCGGATACAACCAAATGTCGTTTGTCTGGACCAACATCTTCCATGACGTTAAATGAGATGGGGTGATCGAGATCAAACGGAGCAAAATACACTACATCATTGACCCGATGCTCAGGAATATATTGCAGTAACGTTTCGGCCGCCGATCCGTGTGGATCAATAAAAGCCATTCCTTCACCGCTTTGAATATCTTGGACGGCCATGTTTTCGAGCAACGTTGATTTACCCATGCCCGTTTTCCCAATGACATACATATGTCGTTGCCGATCTTTGGCTTTGATGCCAAACGGCACTTCCCGACCGCGAGCGTCAGTTTTGGCAAACAGGGTTATTTTTTCGGGATCAAACCTCATAACTGTAGTATAGCAAATTTAACTCCCAAATCGTTCTTCAGCATAGTGTAATAACGCCTTCACATCCGCATCGCGACCATCAGAACCGAGAATAATAATCGCAATGACTCGATCCTCTCCCTTTACTCGCAACGTGTGAAGCGTCACTGACGTTTGTTTGGCAGCGGTTGTTTCGCCAATCTTTCCGCCAATAAAATTATCAGTGCCCGAGACGGTATTAAAATTTGCCAAACCACTAAATTCCCCAGAGACATACTGATCTGGTAATTTTTTGCCAGCGCTCATGTCAATAATAAACCGCCGCTTCTCATAAATATATTGAATGAGACGTAGTAAATCACCAACACTTGATACATTGTCGGCACTGAGCCCTGACGGATCAGCAAACATCGTGTGTGTCATCCCCAACGTCTGTGCCCGTTCATTCATGTAGGTAATGAATTGGTTACGACCAACTTCGTTTGCAATGACATCAGCCGCTTCATTTGAAGATTCGAGCAACAACAATTCAAGCAATGAATACATCGACACTGACGATCGTTCGGCCAATCGTGGGATGAGAGCTTGAGCGACCGTGGCCCCTTGATGCATTTGTACCCGTTCATCCATATTGATGTACTCCACCGCTACTACCGCCGTCATCAGTTTTGTTAACGACGCAATCGGTACTGCTTCATCGAGATCGCTACTGGCCAAGACCGTATTACTCCGCACATCAGCAATCAAATAATGCGGTGTCGCTAAATCAGGTACTTTTGGTTCATACAAAAATGTATCTGGAGTACTCGCTCGTTCGTACACCAACACCGGTACACCAATTGGCACCAACGTGTATAAGGCTTCAGCATCAGCTGCAGTTAATTCGATCCCACCGCTATTGGTACTCGTGGTCATATCGCCAGTCTCATATATCGGCGTGCCGTGGATATAAAAATTACCTTGGAATGACAAACTATAGGGTAAATAAACCTGGCTACTCGTCACAAAATGTTGTTTCTTTTTATGGTCAACTTGATATAACCCAGCCGGTGTTTCAAAAAAACTCCCCGGTATACCCTTTCGCACAATGGGAAATTCTTTTGTTAACACGCCATCAGTAAATAATCGTAGCTTCATCGCCGCCAAATCAGCTTCAATAAAGGTTTTTTCGGCTTCTATGAAGGCGTCACGGGTGGCAATAAAGAAGTTTGGTTCAGTAAACGCAACCTGAATGCCGTAGGTTAATGGAGTTTGCACTTTCGTATACGGATTTTCCACAATGACCGGGGAGGTTTGTTCGGTAGTAACCACACTAGCAAGTTGTTCGCTCGGGTTCACCTGTAAATAAGACAAAGACCCAACCGTTCCCGCAAATGCTAACACTGCCACAGCCAAGGCGACATACACCCGATTAGAAAGGAGTACCCGAGGTTTCGGTGCTGACAATAACATCCGTTTTGGGGTAAACGACAACGACCCTGTCGGGATTAACGATCCGGCACCAATAGTTGGCGTGTCGTCTTCATATGACACGGCATAAAACCGTCGATCAGATCGATCTGAATTCACTCTTTTAGTATAGCAAACCCTTATTTGTAAAAGGTATTTTACCCACTTTATTATTTTACGACGTTTCCGGTAACAAAGCCGATTCTGTATAACGATTACTTGGCGCCCAAATCATCCAGCTATGTACGCCAGCATCATAGCTCGCCTTAAATTGTGCGCGCACATCAGCGGCGTCGTAATCACCACCATAGTCAAAATCCTGGATCCACGTACGTAATTTGCTGGCCGGATAGACTGGTTTGCTGTACAGTGCCGGCGTCGTTGTCCCAATTCTTGTGTGAGTAAACGCCTCAACCGGTGTGGTGGTAGCGGTGAGTCGTCTGACTCCAACCGACATCGCGTGGTAGACAATTTCATAGGGGTGGTTATTGGGATCACCCAGTCCAATATAATCCATTGGGTAATGTGAAGGATAGACCATCGGGGCAATCACATCAAAATACGGGACCGCTCGTTCGAGTACCTGCCCAATAGACAAATCGTCAGTATTCGTAGTGGTCATGCCAAACAAATCAGCCGACGTCCACGGCACCGCCTTTTCACGACCAGTATTTATGTGCCGAACAGCAGCAAATCTTTTCTCATCGGTTAACGCAATATGCAAGTAGGCAAAAAACGCCTCGAGATTGGCCGGTTTACTTTTTCCGTATTCAGTGGCTTCTGCCAAAGGAAAAGTGGCGTCCGCCATATTGCCATCACTCGGGTACCGCACGTAATCATAATTTAACTCATCAAAACCCGTGGCGTACGCATCAACTGATAAATCGATAATTTTATCCCAATACTCTTTGGCGCCAACTTCAATAAAGGCTAAACCCTTATGGTCGCGCCAGACCGTCGTTCGATCTGACCGCTTTACCGCCCATTCCGGATGGCGTTCCGCATTAAAGGGGTCTTGAAATACCGTGATTCGTCCAATAACATAAATGTTCGCGTCATGGAGTGAGGCAATGAATTCTTTCATGTCGCGAGCGCCACAGCGTGATGATTCCCAACCAGCCAGCCAAAATTCATTCGTCGGTTTATACGATAACGTGCCTGAAAAATCTTTAATATCAATCACAATGGTATTGACTTCGGTTCGTTTGGCTACTGCAACGACAGAATCACGAAATGATGGCGTACCGACCACACAACTGGTCATATAAATAGCCTTGACGGCTGCTGGTTGCGGAACGTGTGTCACGATTGGACGAGTGTCGACCTCAATTGGGGCTGTGGTCGCAGTCGTATCGGTATCAGTCCTGCTAGTCAAAACACTATTTGCATCGTACGACACCGTATTAATTGGTGCCAACATGAGCAATGTCAGGCCAGCCGTACCGAATAATAAGCCACTAATGATATATACGTATTGCATATATATCATTAGTGTACGTCATTATGAAAAAAGTTGCTCGGTTGTCTCCACAAAGGTATCACTCGTCCGCATATCATTTTCATCATCCAGTGTGGCCAGATATTCACCGCGACGCAAAGCGTACCCAAGCAAAATGAGAAACACTCCCAGCGTTATCGAAATAATCATTTTGTATGAGGTAGGGATACCGAGATATGGCAACACGATGAGAATAATACCGAACAGAAAAATCAGAGTCCCTTTAGTCATTGGACAAGAGTATACCCTACTCTGTCGGTTGTGACAAAATGAGGATAAATTCACCCTTTTGCTTCACGGGAAATTCAGTCAAAACGGCAAGAACGTGAGCGGGAGTACCAACAATCATTTCCTCATGAAATTTGGTTAATTCTCGTCCCACGTATAGGGTAGCGTCAGGATACGTAGCAACCAAAGACGCCAAGGTCTTCATAATGCGATGCGTGGATTCGAAAAACGCGACGGGGTGCAAAAAGGTCGCGAGACTTTTGAAAAAAGTCTCGCGACCTTTTTTTTGCGGCACAAACCCCAAGAAAGAAAATTGATTGCCAACCAACCCAGCAATAGAAATCGCCGTCGTCACAGCCGATGGTCCCGGAATGGCATCGATGCGCGCGCCGACGGTGCGCGCCAGTTGCACCAACAACACCCCCGGATCGCTCACACCCGGAGTGCCCGCATCTGATACCAACGCAATATGCTTTCCCTTTTCTAAATCAGCCAACACAGCCGAATGTGTCGCCTCACTCGCATGGGCATCGTAGCGGCGCAACTTCGCCTCAATGCCGTGATGCTTGAGGAGATTGCCTGTCACCCGCGTGTCTTCACAGAGCACATAATCCGCCTCGCCCAAAATCCGTAACGCGCGCAAGGTGATGTCCTCCATATTGCCGATGGGAGTTGCCACTACCGAAAGTTTGCCTATTGTTTCCATAAATAAAGTGCTGTAACCGTAACACAATTTCAAGAAAAGAAAAGGCGGCCGTTGACACGGCCGCCATCGCCATCACCGCGCCAAACCGTAGCGCCTGGCCCGCACCGTGCGTGACATTTGCTGTAGCCACCGCACCACTTTGCGGGGCAGCCACTGCTCGGCAAAATAGGCACGGCGTTCATGCCACAGCTCTTCGGCCGTGGGCGGATAATCCGCGGACGATACCTCGAGCACCACCATAGATAGTCCCAAGCGATACACCAGGAACTCTACCCGTGGACGGTGGTAGTCTTCGGTCATCACTTCGACGACCGGTAGCGTCTCCCACTCATACACAAACTGACCAGCCACCTGCCCCAGGAATTCGATTTCAGCCTTAGATCCCCAGTACGCATCAGTGTTGGGAATAACGATGAACGGCTCACCATTCCATCCCTGCTTTGCCCACCGATCCTTCACCCACTGTGCCTGTAAGTCACACAGGCGTTCATGGCGAGGAGACAGTCGTCCAGCCGAGAACACGAAACACATTGACTCCCCTACCACCAGGCTTTGGACTGCACCCTCCCACATTCCCTCCAACCGCAGACAGCTGTGCGGACCGAGCGTCAGTCCATCTTGCTGGTGGGGGTCGCATCCTTTCCGGCCATAGTCGCACGCCAACGCACTTAATATCCTCATCACACCCACCTCCTTGTTGTAACAATTTCCGTTTTATACTATGCGTTATATATAAGTCTTTGTCAATTCACTCGCCACCTCAGTTACCGATCCAGCTCCAATCACCAGCACCACTTCCTTCCGGTCGTAAGATAAAGATTCTTTGACCGCAAGTGCACAGGCGGGAATCGTCTCATACACCATACACGGAGTACCCTTGGCCACTATGGCAGCTGCTAGTTTTTCGCTCGTCACCCCCCACTGATTTTCCTCACGTGCTGCATAGATCGGTAACAAGTACACTTCGTCCGCGGTGGCGAGAACCGACACAAAATCGGCGAATAGCTCATGCGTCCGCGAATAGGTATGAGATTGAAAAACAACCTTTAGCCGGTGCTCGGGATACAGTTCACGCACACCCGCAAACGTCGCTTTAAGTTCGGTCGGGTGATGACCATAGTCGTCATACACCGGCACACCATTCACCTCTCCTTTGTATTCAAAGCGTCGCCAAGTCCCCGCAAACCATTCCAGAGCTTCACGTGTCTTTGCACCATCAATGCCCAAAAAATCGGCAACTCCTCGCGCTGCGGCCGCATTCATGCGTGTATGCATTCCCGGCTGGCGCAATTTCAGAGACAGGTCAATGAGCGGTCGGTAGTCGATGATATGTGTCTGTAGTCCCGCAATCACCGGAGTAATATTTGGATCGGTGACATTGGTGACAATCGCCCCGTCTTCCGGTACCTTAAGCGCCAATTCACGAAACGCGTTTTGCACATCAGCCAGGTCTTGGTAGTAATCAACATGCTCCCACTCGAGATTCGTAATAACAAGTACATCGGGCTTGAGGTGGAGGAAATCACGTTTATATTCACACGCTTCCACTACGGCATATTTACTCTTTCCGGCTCGGAAATTACTCTTTGTCTTACTGCGAAGTGATCCGACAATACCAGTTGGATCAAGCCCTGCTTCTTCGAGAATATCAATAATCATAGCGGTCGTCGTCGTCTTGCCGTGACTACCGGCGACTGCAATCAGATAATACTCATTGGCCACTTGACCAAGGGCTTCAAAATAATTAACCATCGGCACGCCGATTTCACGAGCCGCCACCATTTCAGGATGGTCTTTTGGCATCGCCTCGGTGTACACCACCAGTTCGAGATCCTTCCTCGAACTGATGTTCTCGGCTTTTTGCTCGTAGTCGATTTTGATACCAAGATTTTCAAGCCCGTCAGTGATAAGACTCCGCTCCCGATCACTCCCCGTCACGATCGCTCCCTCATGCTGCCAAAACCGCGCCAACGCGCTCATCCCAATGCCGCCGATACCAATAAAATGAATATGCTTCATAGTGCCACTATAGCATATATGCTATATTATTGACTACTATAGAATCCTTGGTCAATAAAAGTATCGACTAAGCGCACGAACTCATCATTCCGTTCGTACTCGTTTTTATACTGTGAAAACGAAGCGAAGGCGGGACTAAACAGGATAATATCGCCATTCCCGGCCAGGCGAGTCGCTTCGGCAAATGCCCCAGCCAGGTCCGCCATAATAGATACTCCCACCTCGCCGCCATCAAGGTATGGCAGAAGAATTTCCGTACCGCTGCCTGGCAGTAAAAACACGTTTTTGCAATGCTGCGTAATCGCGTATGCGAGTGGTGTCACCTCGATATTCTTATCAGCACCGCCGGCAATCAAAATGATGTTTTTATTACCGAGATCAAGCGCTTCAAGCGCCACTATCGTCGCCTGCGGTGTGGTGGCATTATTATCGTTATAGATACGCACATCGTCTCTGGTTGCCACCAGTTGCAAACGTCCTTCGACTCCGGGAAAAGTCGCCAGTCCATCAAAAATCGCCTCGTCATCGAGCCCCACTGCTCGCAACGCTTCGGTCGCCAACGCCGCATTTTGTCGATTATGTTCCCCCGGCATTGCTAGCAACATATCCTCAGGCAATACCGACACATCCGCTAATACAATTTCTTGCCCGAGGGTATGGTGTGGAAAGACTTTTTTAATCCATTCAAATACTGCCGGTGTCGTGACCAGTGTTCCACTCTCTTCCTGATGCAAAAATATCTGCGCTTTGTCAGTAAAGTAAGCCTCCATCGCTTCATCATGTGTCTTACCACCACGCGTGTAATAATTGAGATGATCTTCCATAAACGACGTAAACACCGCAATTTGTGGCGAAATGACGGCCCATCCCCAGCCTTGAAGCTGCCACGAGTCAAGCTCCATCACACAAAGTGAATCTTCTTTTACTTCCTTGAGCAGTTGGAGATTTGAGACTCCACGAATATTTCCCCCTAACAAAATCTTTTCACCAGTAACATATGAAAGTACGTGATGAATCATCATGGTCACCGTAGTTTTACCGCGCGTTCCCGTGACTCCAATTACCGGTACGCCCGAGAGTTCGGCAAACAACGCCGCACTCTGCACACATTTCACGCCAGCTTCGCGTGCAGAGGCTACATACGGGGAATCCATTGGCACACCGGCTGCAACCAGCACCATATCAGCGGTGGTAAAATCTTCTGTCCGGTGCTCACCCAGCACGAAGGTGATATTTGGATAGTCAGACAAAGCCGCTATTGATGATGCTAATTCGGAAGTTGATTTCATATCAGTAACCGTCACCATGGCACCAGCTTCGGCTAAAAACCGCGCATCACCAACGCCACGACCTAGCAAACCAAGTCCCATCACAGTCACCTTTTTACCAGTAAAATAGGTTATAAAATTATTCATAATTATAGCGTAATCGATATTTTTAACACTGTCGAGCACGTTTTACTGTACACACATGATTACATCATCTGATTTATGATGAATTATACTTACTGGTGATAGATTGTACTGATACTCATGTCAAAACGAACTCTCGAAAAATATCGTATTTTCCCGTATATTGCTTGGGGATTAATTATTTCGTTTGCGTTTTTTGTATATCATTTATCCGTGTCATTAGCGGATAATGTAACCGGATACAGTGAAACGCGTTTAAAATTAGAAGAAAAAGCCCGGACTAATCCACTTGATATTGTCGATTTTGACCGCTAAGGTTTGGTAGGGACAGCTCCTGTAAAGAGTCAGTCGAATGCTCTCATATTGTTTATTGTTTGCGTTTTTTGTCCGCGCTCTAGGATTCGAACCTAGGACCTTTCGAGTATCAGTCGAATGCTCTAGCCAACTGAGCTAAGCGCGGACAAAAAAAACAAAAACATATTGTAGTCAACCCCATTACCTCATACATATCGGTAATTCGCTTCGCGACCGGAAAAATTGCTATTCACAATTTTCAGCTCGCGCACACGGGCTTCTATTTCCACTACTTTTGTGTCCGATACTATAGCAGATATCTTGGTAAAATGTAAGGGGCTAATGCCAAAGAGAATAATGAGCTTATGTAAGTTCACTTACATCAGACCTAGACGCCAATATACACAGCATAGTACTAACCAAACTAAGAAAAGCAAAAGGGGCCGCTTACGTACGCTCGCAGCCCCATCAAACCTCAGAATATCATCATATAGGCGGCGATCACCGCCCCGACGGTGAGGTAGCTCCCCACCACGAGCGTTATCATCAAATGGACGATTGACTCGTCGCACCAGGCATCAAGGCGGTCGGACAGACGCTGCACGCCGGTCCACCAAGCTTGCACCTGGGCAACCGGTGAGGCGTAGCGCCGGTGGTACCCGGCCCAGACGCCGCCGAAGTCGGCATCATCGTCCACGTGGACGAACGGCGCTTCGGTGGTTTTCATTTTATTGCACATTTCACTGCCTCTCTTTTGTCCGACTACGCGGACTCTTCCGGTTAGGGGAACCGGCACCTCTTCTTATATTATACACGAAATATGAAAAATGTCAATTGTGACTCCTCGCATTAAAAATCGCTGGAATACGGTATACTAAACAGCATGCAATACATACTCGGGTTAATGGTTGGTCTGTTGACCGTACCACACATCACCTTGGCACAAACGTCATCAGTGCAAGGTTTTATTACTGGTATTTTAGCCTTTCTCGACAATATCATCATCCCTTTTCTGTTGGGGCTGGCGTTTCTCTTTGTGGTCATCAATGTCCTCCGCTTTTTTATCATTGGCGGAGCCACCAGCGAGGGACGAGAGAACGCAAAATATTTAGTCTTTTACAGCCTTGGTGCGTTTGTGCTGATCTTTGCCTTTTGGGGATTGGTAAATTTGGTCAACGGAGGCATCGGTTTTGATAGTGAACCCTGTGCCCAAGAAACGACCTCTGATTATGTCCAGTTGCACGATCCGATATTGGCACCGTGTACGAGTATTCGCCCACAACCACGACCGGTTAATTTGGTGCCGACAACCACTCCCGCCACCCCAGTACCACCTCCAACTACTCCAGTGATGCCAGTGACGCCGACACCAGCTACTCCGGTCACACCGACAACCACTATTGCAGTGACCGAAGAAGCGGCCGAAATGGCTCTCGCCTTATTCATTAATACCGTTAAAGCGGGCCCGCTATCCATGGCCGGACAAGAATATTTCGGATCACAAGTTGGTAATGAAATGAAGCGAGTAATGGTAGCTGACCTGAACACCGCCCTAACCGCTAAAAATTACGAGCAGGCCGTGGAAGAATTATGGCGACTAGCTGATGCTAATTTGATTACTATCGCAGCTGCCACCGATGCGACTACCCTCCTTGATCGTTATAATAGTTTTATTATCCCCCGACCAACAACTCCAACAGCAGCCGAATTTTATGGACGTGTCAGTGATCATGGAATGATGCCGGGGAGCATTAATACACTTCGTACCAGTACCAGCAATGCGCTCCATAGTGAATTTTCCCGCTACGAAAATTCCTCAATCTCTAATTTTGATAGCGACGAATTTTTAAATAGTCTGTATGACACCACAGTTGCTCCGGCTACTCGCCTGGCACACTTTGACGCAACCGTTGCCGGCTACATTACGACCAATTTTGGATCTCCAACTAATCTTGCTCGCATCGCGACGTTACGCACACAATTAGTCCATGATTATAATGCAGAAATTTATTACAACGGAGGTAATAATGCCGACTTCTTAGATTAAATACAAACGACAAAAGCCCCAAATGGGGCGTTTGTCGTTTGTATGAAAATGTGTTCATCACATCAATATCACAGCACTCGTGCAAGACGAGGGATACTCTCTTTTGTCTTATCCTTTGGTTTTAGTCTTTCCTAAAAGTCTGATACCACTTCAGAGTGTTCTGTATCGTCTACTCATTAGGTGGTCAATTGAGCCACCTAATATCGACCAATTAGCCGTTATGCGGAATCTTGTTACCAAGATCCAACGACGTGTCCAATTGGAATTAATCCACGACCAGCTTCCGCTAGCCGTGCCTTGTTACGACTTACTCCCTGTCATCGAGCTTACCGTAGGACCAGACAAGCTGGCACTTCGGGCACTCCCGACTCCCTTGAGTTGACGGGCGGTGAGTACAAGGCTCGGGAACGTATTCACCGTGACGTGCTGATTCACGATTACTAGCGATTCCAGCTTCATGGGGTCGAGTTGCAGACCCCAATCCGGACTGAGGATAGTTTTGAAGGATTTGCTCCGTGTTGCCACATTGCGTCCCGTTGTACTACCCATTGTATCACGTGTGCAGCCCAAGGCATCAAGGGACATGCTGACCTGGCGTCATCCTCACCTTCCTCTCCCGTGAGGGAGCAGTCTCGCCTGACACTTGTAACAGGCAACGAGGGTTGCGTTCGTTTCCCCACTTAAGGGAACAGCTCAAGCCACGAACTGACGACGGCCATGCATCACCTGTCATACACCCTCGAAGGCTTCCCCGGTTTCCCGGGGCGTGCAGTATGATTTCTAGCCTTGGTAAGGTTTTTCGCTTATCGACGAATTAAGCCACATGATCCACCGCTTGTGCGAGCCCCCGTCTATTCCTTTGAGTTTTAAGCTTGCGCTCGTACTACCCAGGCGGTCTGTTTAACGTGTTAACTTCGCCACAGAGAGGGTCGATACTCCCTATAGCCAACAGACAGCGTTTAGGGCGTGGACTACGCGGGTATCTAATCCGCTTCGCTACCCACGCTTTCGTGCCTCAGCGTCAATAAAGTCCCAGCAAGCTGCCTTCGCATTTGGTATTCCCCACGATATCAACGGATTTCACCCCTACACCGTGAGTTCTGCTTGCCTCTGACTCATTCTAGTTATACCGTTTCAAATGCAGTTCCGGGGTTGGGCCCCGGGATTTAACATCTGACTAATATAACCGCCTACGCACCCTTTACGCCCAGTAAATCCGGATAATGCTTGGGGCCTCTGTATTACCGCTCCTGCTGGCACAGAGTTGGGAGCCCCTTATTCATG
>CAYXYJ010000007.1:72201-73606 GCA_964469295.1 uncultured Candidatus Saccharibacteria bacterium | reverse complement strand
CATGACTGCTGCCCGACAGGGATTCGAACCCCAATTAACGGTGCCAGAAACCGTTGTCCTACCATTAGACGATCGGGCAAAAATAATCGATACGAACAACGTTGCTCGTATCGAGAGTAGGCGGACAAGGACATGTGCTGCAACCTTGTCCGCCCCATCACCAGAGGTCTTGCGGGGGACATCTACCACTGGCGATGTTCTCCTATAGTGCCAGAAAATATACAAAATGTGAAGCTCGTGTCAGGAACGTTGTTAGAAGCGTTTAATGAGTTGCCACCGTGGTACATTTTTAGGGAAAAATTGTACCTGCACCACCGCTGTGTTTTTAATACGAAAAATTGCGATAAAGCGTACCAAAGCTCGACATAACCCCATTCGTTTTGGACGATTCATGTGTTCAAGAAACAAGTTAATAAATAGTGAATGTGATACGACCACTACCCGACTATGAACCGGTAATTGTTCGAGATACTGTCGGGCCTGCCGTAACCGTTCCAAGACGGCGTCATATGACTCTCCATCGTGCATCGAGGCAACATTGACACCAAAAAACCAACCCCAGGCGTACGACAGTGATTTCCATTCATAAAATCGTTTCCCAATCAACCACATCGGTCGACGTACTTCTTCAAAATAGGCATACGTTTCTGGAATAATATGTGACGTACGACTGATATACATTCCCGTTTCGACTGCTCTGACTTTGGTACTCGTAATAATATGCGTTGGTTTCAGCCGAGCGATAACCTCAGCAACAAGAGCAGCTTGCGCCTTGCCACTGTTATTTAATGCAATATCTGGATGTTGATGGCGATGGGCGACATTCCCATCCGTTTGTCCATGCCGTACAAAATAAATGTCCATATTATTCAGCAAAATGTGCTTGATCATTAAATGTCAGTATACGCCAAGATTGAAACTCATCATTAAACCATAACTGGGTAATGCCGGTATTTGTCGTTTGAAATCCATAACGACATTTCTCCCACACGTCATACGTTAATTGGCCGCCGGTTAAAGTATACATGACAATATAAATAATAAATCGCCCATGAGTGACGACCAAGACATCACCTTCTTTATCTTGCATCATAGCGAAAAAATTCTTTACTCGTTCTACAACATCGTAGAAAGTTTCCTCATCTTCAAAACGCCACTCTGGATCATGTAAATTTTCAGACACAAGTTGAGCATATTTTTGAAATGCTACTGAGGTATTTACTGTCCCAACCAACGAAGACGGTTGTTTGGTTTCGCGCACTATGGCGGTATACTCGGGCACAATATCGATGTGTGGTAACAGCGGGGCGACTGTCTCCTTAGTTCTTTTATAGTCACTCACAACCAAATGCTGAAAAGTTATCTTTTTAAGACGATCTGCCAAAATAAGTGCTTGCGCACTACC
>CAYXYJ010000007.1:14464-72101 GCA_964469295.1 uncultured Candidatus Saccharibacteria bacterium | reverse complement strand
CTGGTGGTTTCACCATGCCGGACGAGGTAAATACGTTTTGCCATATGATGTGTCAGTAGTTAGGTAAGACCACAATGCTCAATAATCGCGATTTCCAGCGGCAAGGCCGGTAATGGTGATCGCGATGACTCGTCAATAACTTTTAATAGTCGTGATAAGAGATGTGAATTTAACGGCGTAGCAGTAGCTTGGGCATACGCGGATATATACGTACGCGTATCCGCGCCAAAAGAAGCAAGAATTGCTTCTTCATTATTAGGTTCATTTCGTAACAACATCACCGCTCGAATTTGCTGTACGAGCAACCGTAAAAAAAGCTTCATATCAGCGTGTGCCTCTACCGCATCACGTACCGCCTGTAGACCATTGGGAATATTTTTCTCATGCAAAGCGGTTACGAGAGCCGAAATAACAGCGGTTTTTGGTGCGCCAATAATCGCAGCCACTTCGTCGACATTCCCAATCGTGTCACCGGACGCCAACATGACCTTTTGCGTCACCCCCAGTGCATCACGAAACGAACCGTCAGCCGCAATCGCGATTAGGTCAGCTGCTTCCGGCGATAACGTAAAACCTTCCTGACGGGCAATATCAGTGACCGTCAGGGCCAGAATCGATCGTGATGGTGAACGAAACCGAAATACCTGACACCGAGATAAAATGGTATCAAGCAATCGTTCTTCTTCGGTCGTGGCCAAAATAAACACAACATGCGCGGGTGGTTCTTCGAGTGTTTTGAGGAGTGCATTGAAGGCTTCTTTCGTCAGCATATGCACCTCATCAATGATGTACACTTTAAACCGTGATTCATACGGCAACGTGTGCACCGCTTCACGAAGTTCACGAATATCATCAATGCCACGATTACTCGCTGCATCAATTTCATACAAATCAATATCGTTGGTCCCAATCGCTTTGGCAAATAGTCGAGCCGTCGTGGTTTTCCCCGTCCCCCGAGTACCCGAAAATAATAAGGCGTGAGGAATAGTATTTTTAGCGATGGCTCCTTCCAATACAGAAATAATGTGCTCTTGATCACGCACTTCAGAAAATGTTTGTGGACGATATTTACGATATAACACGGATGATTCGGTCATGGATTGCTTATTATAACAGAAGTGGTGGCGGTACGGGTAATGTGGTTCGTCACAAAATCAGCCAACTCGGCTTGGGCTTTTACCACATTATCAGCTCCCAAGATAACGTATATCAATTCCCGTTCACCGTCAGCAAACGGCGTCGTAAATATCGCCGTCAAGGTTCGACCGGCGGCATCCGTATACCCGTGTTTCCCGCCACGGTATGATACATCTGATGCGACTGGAATGTTGTTTTGATAAGCGGTATACGGCCCAACATAGAAAGGCAGTTCCGTAATATCAAATACTGTCGGTCGATGTATCGCCAAATACCGTACCAAGCTAGCCACTGTTATTGCCGTTCCTTGATCGGTCGTTGCTAAGCCGGTGGAATCTGTCAAAGTAATACCGGTTGCCACATCAGCTTCCTGCAACATCGTTGTTACCGCATTGGTAATTTCCGATTCTTTATTTCGCCACAACGCTGCCCCAGCATCATTGGCGGACGCTAATAGAAACGGGAAGAGTAACTCGCGATAAGTATACACCTGACCCACTACCAATCCTCCGGTCATACCTGGAACAGTAACATCTGACGCTGTGATTGTTGCAGTGTCCGATAACCACGGTTCGTCAATAATCGCACCGGCGACCAGTAATTTCGTCACTGATGCTAACGGCAACCGCTTTTCTCCGTTTTGTGATACCAATACTTCCCCCGTGACTTTATCAATCACTGCGAACGCGACTACATTTGACATGGTGTAAGACAAATTGGTGACAGCAAATACATACGGAGTGGAAGGAGTCGTTCGGCCAGCATCAACGGCCGCCAGCGGGTACAAAAAAATTGCCAAAAAAAATAGTACCCCGCTCGCCAGTAGAACCAGCACAATATACATCTGACGCATAGACATATCATAACAAAGGAGCGAGGCAAAATGCCTCGCTCCTTTCCCCGTTTTCTTTTATTATTTATCCGTTATCTTTTTAGCTACTTTTTTGACCGCGGTTTTGGTTACTGCGGCCGCGGCTTTGGTGGCTACCTTTTTGACCGTCTTTTTCTTTGGGGTAGCGGTTTTAGCAATCTTTTGCCAGTGTTCTTTCATTTCTTTCTTGAATCCTGCCAAATCACTTTTGGAAGCACTCTGGAGACCAGCATAAGCCCCGGCCACTGTTTCAATCAAATCCTCATACTCCTTTTGGGACATTTGCTGGGCTTTTTCCAGACCTTCCAATACTTCCGCTTTAGCCTTTAGCGCCCAGCTCTTTACCGTCTTTCGGTTTTTGGCAGCATTTTTACTTCCAGCGAGGAAATAAGCTCCGGCCGCTGCTACCGCGGCTGCGGTAATGCCAATGCCGATGGTAAACTTGTCATTATTAGTGAGCGTCTTTTTCTTATCTGCCATAGGTAAATATAATTAGTTTAGTTATCGTCACGCGCCGTTTTGGTCTTTGTGGATCGGGACTTTGATTTTCTCTTGGTGACGAATGACATAATATACGCAATCAACCCACCACCAGCGACAAAGTCCCGTATATCAGCCACATTGTCAGCCAGTTGTGTACTCCCTGAAGCAATACGTTCAGTCACGGTACGCACCGCAATCAGTATCTTTATCACTTGAAATAACGCAATCGATACGAGAATGAGAAAAATCACCGTTGCGACACTTGCGATGACAAAGAAAATATTTGCTTGTAATATTTCATTCATACAATAAACAGTTCCCTAAACACGCCAACCAAATTGAGCGATAAAGTCGTCCTTATAATACAATAACTCGACGACCTATCACTTTCTATTGTACCGTAAACGAATTATTTTTGTACCCTAAATGGGGACAGGCAAGAACGTTAACATTGCCACTTAGCAATGATTTCGGCCACCGCCCTTGGTGATGGTGCTGCCATTAATCGCAACCGTAGTTCACCAGCACCCGGGAAACCATTAACGTACGCTTTGTAATGTTTTTTCATTATCGCGAAGTTTTTATGTGGCAATAATTCACAGAACAAGTACGAATGTTCAACCAGAACCTGAAACCGTTCCGCTAGTGACACGTAATCCACCGCATCGTCACTCGTATCAGTCGTAATAATCGTTTCTCGATTCACCCCATGCGTCGGTAAAGCCGTCAGTTGTGTCGGCAATTGTCTTGTCGGATGAAAAAACCATGGGTTCCCAAATAACGCTCGCCCCACCATCGCTCCATCAACACCATAGGTCGCAATTTTTTTATAGGCATCGGATCGAGTGAGCACGTCTCCATTACCAATTATTTTGGTTGTCGGTGATAATTCATTTCGTAACTCCACCACTCGCCGTAAGCGTTCCCATCGGGCTGGTACCTTGCTCATATCTTTACGAGTACGAGCATGGACCGTTACCGCGGCTGGTTGTTCTGACAAAATAACCGGTAGCCATTCTTCCACTTGATCAGTATGGTAGCCAAGGCGAGTTTTCACCGATACGGGGATACCACCAGCATCACTGTCTGCCCCTCTTTTCGCCGCTTGAATGACAGCACGAGCGAGATCTGGTGTTTTAATCATTGCCGCACCGCACCCTTGATCAATAATGGTGCCTGCTGGACAACCCATATTGATATCAATGCCGTCAAATCCTAATTCCAGACAGAGACGGGCGGCGGCTTCCATATGTTCCGGATGTCTGGTAAACAATTGCGCCACAATTGGTCGTTCTGCTTCGCTGTACAACAAATCAGCCATTAATTTATCTCTCCCGGCCTTTGGTGCCAATAGTAGTCCGTCAGCCGCTACAAATTCGGTCCACATCACATCCGGACCGCCAACTGTTCCATCGGCTCGTGTATGACGAGAATACTTTGCAATCATGCGCCGAAACGCCACATCGGTAACATCAGCCATTGGTGCGACGGCCAAAAATGCTGCTGGAAGGTTTTGCCAAAAATGAGACATGGGACGGTTTTAATGCGTGGCAATATACCATAATCCAACGGATATGGTAGTAATTACGCCGGTGGTTCTTCTATTGGATTAGTCCCTTGGTGCGTAGACGTAGCGGGAGTTGTGTCTTCTGGGACGGCATGACTATCGGTTGACGACGCTGATGTTGTGGCCACCGTGGGTAATTCTTCATTGACAAATACCTTGTTGCCAAAACGTAAATCAATATATTGAAAATTGCCAGGGGCAAGATTTTTAAAGGCCGGCGAGGACAACACCGTTTGCAAATTATCAAACGTTTCGAGCGGAGACATCCGTAACGTCGCTTTTATTTCACCACCACCCGCCACCCCCATAAACACATCACGCATAATATCAGTTTCAACATATAAAATTGGCAAATCGAGTGTGTCGCTCACTTGTTCTCGAAGCGTTTCAATCGCCACCAAATCTGCCGACGGAAGCATGAATGTTTTTAGGACAGGAGTAGAGCCGATAACATGGAACCGAGGGAAAGCTCCCCCACTCAGTTGTGGTGCCTCAGCAAAAGCAAACCCCGCATCATCAATAAATAAACAGTGTTCACTCGTTTTGTCATCACACCACAAAGCGTGCGGAATGTATTCTGTGAATGTCACTGACACAATAGTTCCGTCACGTTCAACCATCGGTTCCTTTAACCGTGGTATCGATTGCACCGCTGTGGTTATCGCCTCTTGTGGATATAACCACACAAAGCGGCGCGGAACTAAGCCGAGGTATTCACCTTGTAGTTGCTCTTCAACTTTGGCACGAACCTCGTCATGATTAATCGTTTCTCCACCATCGACGGTTACCGTTGCGATAGTAAAAAATGTCAATCGTGTACCAAACCAAATACCCGTAATGATTACCGCAATACACACACACAATCCCGTTCCAATAACTATTTGTCGCAAGAGCAACCGAGTTCGTGGATTAAGTGGTCGACGCCGTTTTTTGGTCGCTGGAATAGTCCCAAATTTCTTTTTAACTGGAGACTTTTGTTTAAACATGTGCTTATAGTAACACAAACGGGTGGGAGCGAAGCTCCCACCCGTTTGTGTTCGTGGCTGTTGTCCCTATCCAATTTTTGTCTTACCAAAATATGGTACCAACACCGGAGGAATGATGATAGAACCGTCTGATTGTTGGAAATTTTCTACCAGTGATACCAAAATGCGTGGTGCAGCCACCGCGGTGTTATTGAGCGAATGTGCATACCGAACACTGCCATCACTGTCTTTGTAACGAATATTAAATCGTCGCGTTTGAAAATCGTGAAAGTATGAGGCAGAGTGCGTTTCTCGATACTTGTGTTCCTTTGGCACCCACGCTTCAATGTCGTATTTCTTGACTTGACCTTGACCAATATCAGCACCACAGTTTAAGACAACGTGATACGGAATACCTAATGATTGCATAAAATCTTCGGTGTTTTTAGTAATTTCTTCGTGCCATTTTACACTTTCTTCGTGACTCGCTTCGCATAACACAATTTGTTCGACTTTATAAAACTCATGCACACGAATTAATCCTTTTACGTCTTTGCTATGACTGCCGGCTTCTCGGCGATAACAAGGCGAAAAAGCTAAAAACTTTACTGGCAGCTGACTTTTTTCTAATACTTCATCAGCATAAAATCCCATACCGGATACTTCACTCGTTCCAATCAAATAATCATCATCTTGCGTGCGATACACATCGTCAGCGTCGTTTGGTAAATGACCAGTGCCATACAAATTAGCTTTCCGAACAATTGTCGGCGGTAACATTGGCACAAAATCCCGAGCGCCAAAAAAATCATTAGCGTAATTCCAAATCGCCCACATCAAACGGGCACCATCACCAATCATGTAGTAGCCACGAAAACCATGCACTTTCGCCCCACGTTCAAAATCAACCATATGATGAGACAACATGAGTTCAACATGATCCTTGGCATCAAAGGAGAATTTGGTTTGTTCGCCCCAAGAACGTATTTCGACATTATCAGCATCACTGTCGCCATCGGGAACGGTCATGTCAGGAACATTCGGAACTTGGAGCATCAAAGCTTTCCATTCTTCCAAGACCGGTTTTAATGATTCTTCTTCAGTTTGAATGGCGGCCTTCAGTGGTTGCATGCTGGCAATTAAATCTTGACGTTTCGCTGCATCCGCCGTTTTGGCAATCTCATCAGAGACGCGATTTTGTTCAGCTTTTTTGGTTTCGATTGTTGTCATGAGCGAACGACGAGTATCATCAAGCACGACCAACCGATCAAGATCAACCGTAATTTTTTTCTTTTTGGCCGCCAACTTAACAATATCAAGATTGTCGCGAATGAATTTAATGTCGAGCATACAACACACCGTTTATACAGTAATCATAAAAGTATACATGAGTTTCTAAATTGTAAAAGAAAAGCCCAGCACTGGATAGCGCTGGGTGAGGGCGGCGGACCAAAGCCCGCCGCCCGTATCATTTCAAAATTGCCACCCGACCGCCACCGTGGCGATGACACTCTCCGTGGACAAAACACCATACCAATCCTCCGCCTGATCCGTGACCTGGAGGTCGTACTGACCCACCTTGACTCCAAGCGTCAGACCAGATGGAAACGCGTGGGTGACGCCGAGAGCATAGTAAGAACCGACAAGGTAACCGGTAGCAGACCACGAATCACCGTAGCGGTCGTATGAGGCCGAGAGCATCAACGCCGCAGGTGACGCCACCACTCCAGCTTCTGCCGTCACGAGCCATTGGTCACCGACCACATAGCCAACTTCGCCGCCGATGGTGGCTACAAACTCGCTTGAGTAACCAAGCGAAATAGCACCGGTGTTGTCTGCGGTAGTGGCGCCGATTGAACCGAACAACGGTCCAGCCAGCAACGCAGCAGTCGGTCCAATCCGCCACCGTGAATCACCAAGCGGCCAGCGATAGCCCATGGCGAATGATTCTCCAGTAACCGCTGTCGAGAGCGGAATCGACCACAATTCGACCGATCCGAAATCGTTGTGGCCCAACCGCAAATCGTTGTGACCTTGTTGCTGATTCGGACCGTACGATAGGTGAAACCCCGCAAACGGAGTCTCAGATCGCGCCACAGTCGTCGAAAGCATCACCATCAACGTCATCAATGGCAGGAATACAATCCTCCACATAGTACCACCTCATATCTTTGTCTATTTCAATAATACCACATTTTTACATAAAAATCAATCATGACGTTATGATGGTCTGAGGCGGACGTCATAACACAAGCGGGCGGGGCTTCGCCCCGCCCGCTTGTGTTATGCTACGTTTATGTGTTCTTTTTCGATTCGCACTCTATCCCCATCTGAATTCCCTCCACTGTTGGCAGAAATTCCCCAACCGCCAAAATCGCTCTGGGCAGTTGGCACTATGCCCTCACCTGATCTTCCTCTATTGGCGGTTGTTGGGTCACGCAAATATTCTACCTATGGTCGACAAGTGACCGAACATCTGATTGCCGGGTTAACCTCCTATCACGTTGGCATTGTCTCTGGACTCGCTATTGGTATTGATGGTATCGCTCACGAAGCGGCCCTGGCCGCTGGCCTCTATACCCTCGCCGTCCCCGGCAGTGGCCTTGGCGACAAAGTCCTCTACCCGCGCCGTCATTATGCGTTAGCCGAAAAAATTGTCGCCCGCGGTGGTGGTCTATTATCAGAATTACCACCAACGACACCCTCTGCCGATTGGACATTTCCTGCGCGCAATCGCATCATGGCTGGTATGTGCCAAGCGACCTTACTAATAGAAGCCGGTGAAAAATCAGGCACACTCATTACGGCACGCCTGGCAACCGATTACAATCGCGAAGTATTGGTGGTGCCGGGCAGCATTTTTTCTTCCTCATCATTTGGCACCCATCAATTTTTAAAGCTTGGTGCCACTCCCATCACCACCAGTACTGACATCGTTGACGCTCTTTCACTTATACCCCGCATTGACACTGTTAACACCACTATTTCCATACCAGACTATGCCACACCAGTCCTTGTACACCTAAATGAACCAAAACCGAGAGACACCCTTATTCGATTACTGAATTTACCTATTACCGAAGCGAGCACTTTATTAATGCGTTTAGAAATTGAAGGAATTATTATGGAAGTAAATGGCACCTACACCACACTACATCATCCGTCTCCTCACTCTACTCCCAACACATCATTTGACAGCACCGACAAAACCTAGTATTTGTTACGCACGATATACATACATATGAACATCCTTGTTATTGTTGAATCTCCGGCCAAAGCCAAAACTATCGAGAAATATCTCGGGCCTGGATATACCGTCATGTCTTCGATCGGACACGTCCGCGATTTGCCCAAAACCAATAAAGACGCCGTTGACATTGAAGGTGGTTTTGTCCCCCGCTACATCATTTCCCCCGGAAAAGAAAAAGTCATCGCCGGACTCCGATCAGCGGCCAAAAAAGCCGACATGGTACTACTGGCATCCGACCCGGATCGCGAAGGTGAAGCCATCGCGTGGCACGTCGCTGAGCTCATCAAAGATGCCAACAAAAATCTCAAACGAGTAGTTTTTCATGAAATTACTGAAGGCGCTGTAAAAGAAGCCATCAATCACCCGCGAAAGATCGACGAAAATCTTAAATCTGCTCAAGAAGCGAGACGAGTACTTGATCGATTAGTAGGATACGATTTATCTGGTTTAATTTGGAAAAAAGTCCGCTATGGGTTATCGGCCGGTCGAGTACAATCTCCAGCATTACGTATCATTATGGAACGGGAACGCGAAATTCGGGCGTTTATTCCGAATGATTATTTTGTCTTAACGGCACCAACTACAATCGACAAATACCAGATTCCCTTTCTTTGTACGGTTGAACCAACGGATAAAGTTGAAGCCGATCGAATTAAAACTATCGGTGAAAAAAATCTCTGGGAAATAAAAACCATCAAAGAAACTGACGCAAGGCGTTCACCACGTGCCCCTTTCACCACCTCGACACTACAACAAGCAGCTTCTACTCGACTAGGATTTTCTCCATCGCGTACAATGGGCGCAGCCCAAAAATTGTATGAAAATGGTCATATTACATATATGCGTACCGACAGCACCACACTTAGTGTGGTCGCACAAAAACAAATTATTTCTCATATTACCAAAGCATTTGGGGACAAATACCTATCACCGCGCCAGTACAAAACCAAAAGTAAGTCAGCCCAAGAAGCTCATGAAGCGATCCGTCCAACAAATATTAATACGACAACCGCTGGTTTGACCGCCGACCAAAAAGCATTGTACGAATTAATCTGGCGCCGCGCCGTTAGTTCACAAATGAGTGACGCTATACTCGCTCGTACCAAAATCATCGCCAATATACAGGCCGACAATACTATTCCCGATTTTTCCGTCAATGGTGCTCGTGTCACTTTTGATGGGTGGCTGGCTGTTGATACCACCTCTCGTGGTGAAGATACCGAAGTACCGCCGTTAAAAACCGGTACCACTTTTACGGTACCAACAGTAATGGTTGAAGCCAAACAAACCGAACCGCCACACCGTTACAGTGAAGCTGGACTCATTAAAGAATTAGAAAAACGTGGTATCGGTCGACCGTCAACGTATGCGTCGATTATGAACACAATTACCGAACGTGGGTACGTCACTAAAGAAGGTCGGACACTTATCCCAACGGATACCGGGGATGTGGTTTCTACTTTTCTGGAACAATATTTTACTGACTACATCAGCGATACGTTTACGAGTGACATGGAAGATCAGCTTGATGATATTGCACTTGGTACCCGGAAATACCAAACTACGCTAGGAGAATTCTACACCCCTTTTCATAAGGACGTACAGAGTAAAGAAAATATTCCCAAATTAACCAATCTCGGCGCTGGCCCAAAGCAATTTCCCTGTCCGATTTGTGGCGCAGCGATGGTGATTAAACTTGGTCGTACGGGTACTTTTTTGTCTTGTGAACGTTTTCCTGATTGTGAAGGATCACGATTGATTGATGGGAGCGAATTGAAAACCACTGACGACGCACCGCTCGGTCAGCACCCAGAAACGGGTGAAGCGATTTACGTGTTAACTGGTAAATTTGGTCCGTATGTCCAATTGGGAGCCACCCCAGAAAAGATAAAGGGTAAAAAAATAGAAAAACCAAAACGTGCAAGTATCCCCACCGGCGTTAATCCCGAAGACGTTACCCTCGATATGGCCGTGCGCTATCTCACCTTGCCCCGCACGCTTGGTACTCATCCAGATACCAACGAACCTATTGTCGCCAATACCGGAAAATTTGGTCCATATCTCGCACACGTTGGTGATTTTCGTTCACTTAAGGGTGACGATGATCCATACACCATTACATACAACCGTGCGTTGGAAATTTATAAGCAACCAAAACAAGGACGCAAAGGGGAAACGTTATTAAAACAAATCGGTCTCCATCCCCGCACTAAAAAGATGATAAATCTGTACGAGTCAAAATCCGGTCGCTATTTCCGTAAAGGATTCAAACGGATCAGTATTCCTGACACTATAAAAACCGACGACCTCACCTTGGAAGTCGCGGTTGAATTGTTGAAGCAGTAAAACAAAAGACGCCATGTTACGGTGTCTGAATTCACTTCTTAACGTAAGAACTCGTCTGTGGTTGGGTGGGGCGCGAACGCCCTACCCACGGCCCTGCTTGGCCTCAGTCCTCCCGCCAAATCGAACCGTCGGACATGATCCGGCCGCCGCTGTACCCATCCTGTCTGGGAGCAGGCGGCAGCCGATTGACAGGCATCCTCGGCCCGCGATTCAGGTGGGCCGTGCGAGCCAGCACCCCAACCATCCAGGCCGGAACGGTCTTCTCCGACATTTCAACTTTTTTATTCATTATCGTATCCTCTTCTCCCCCTGTGAGGGACTGGTTCACCCCACCAGTTTATCTGGTAGGCCCAGGTAAAAATTTAACCACGGATGAATGGTTTCTGCAAGCCACCAGCCGGAAGAGGGATTCATCCCTCTTCCGGCTGGTGGCTTGCAACTTTAGTACTTCCCCGCTACGATGAATATATGAAAACCGCCGCTGACATCATTGGCAAAATGGCCAAAATGACTGAAGCCGACGAGCACCTTATTAAGAGCGCGTATGATTTTGCTGAATCAGCCCACCATGAACAAAAACGCTATTCTGGCGAACCATACATGGCCCATATCGCTGAGGTCGGCTACAAGCTCGCTACCATGGGCATGGGCCCCCGAACGGTCGCAGCCGGGTTGTTACACGACACTATCGAGGATACCAAAATTACGGCTGATGATATTAAAAGTAAGTTTGGTGAAGAAGTACTCTTTTTAGTCGAAGGAGTAACCAAATTGTCTTCGGTGCGTTATTACGGCAAGGATCGTCACAATGAATCGCTTCGTAAATTATTCGTTGCCACCAGTCAGGATATTCGTGTCCTCATCATCAAATTAACCGACCGGTTGCACAACATGGAAACCCTGTCATACGTGCCGCCGGAAAAGCAATTACGAATTGCGCGCGAGACACTCGAAATTTACGTTCCCATCGCCCACCGATTGGGAATGGGTAAGATTCGTAAAGAACTCGAAGACATTGCCTTTCATTATGTATACCCCACCGAACATGAACGAGTGAAAGAAATTTTGGAAAACCGGGCTGGTCACGATATGCTCGAACGTGAAAGAAAAGTGTTGCAGAAGCGATTAGCTGATGCCAAATTGCTTAATTTTCATACGTCGTACCGAGTGAAAGGATTGTATTCGATGTACCACAAATTGATGCGCAAAGATTGGAATGTTGATAGTGTGTACGATCTATTAGCAATGCGCGTTATCGTACCGACCGTTGAAGATTGTTATCGCACGTTGGGCATCATTCATGAATTATGGCGACCGTTACCAGGTCGCGTAAAAGACTACATTGCATTTCCCAAACCAAACGGATACAAATCAATTCATACGACCGTCACAACCAAAAACGGCACCATTATGGAAATTCAAATCCGAACCGCGGCAATGCACCAAGAAGCCGAATTCGGTATTGCATCACATTTGGTATACAAAGACACTACCAGCGCTACTGGTGAAAAAGCTACCACGACCGGAGGGCGATTTTCTAATCTCATTCCGATGCTGTTTCGACCGTTTAGTCGAAAATCAAGTACCAATACTACCCCAGCCGAGACGTTAACCGCCGATCATAAATCACGGATTCCCCAGTGGATCAGCCAAATTGGTGAAACGTATACCAAAGACGACAACGGTGAAGGTCAATTTTTGGCTGACATGCAACAAGATTTCTTTATGAATCGCATCTTTGTCTTTACCCCCAATGGTGACGTGGTTGATTTACCGGTTGGAGCCACACCCATTGATTTTGCCTACGCTATTCACTCAGAGATTGGCAACCATATTGCTGGCGCCAAAGTAAACAAAAAGTTAGTGCAACTGGAAACTGAATTAAAGAACGGTGACATTGTCGAAATCGACACCAAAGACTCTGCCAAACCAACCAAAAAGTGGCTTGATATTGCCAAAACCTCAATCGCGCGTAAACACATTCGAGCCGAATTAGGTATTCCCGCAACCGGCAAATAGCCTTGCTTGGATACTGTATCCTAAATAGTAAAACGGTTTGTCGAATACAAATCACTCTCGTCATCATTACCTTTTGACGCATCATCAGGTGCATTTGTTGGTTCTGGTTGCGATGGAGCAGTGACTGCAACAATAGTGTCAACGGGCGCATCTTGTCGTTTTCCTAACAGGGCGGCGAGTTGATCCCGCAGACTATTTTTTACGGGCGTCGTCGCTGGAGTAACGACTGTGGTAACGACCGTTTCTATAATTGGGTCGTTGCTAGACGCCGCGGTAATGCTTTCTCTGTCAGAAATTATAGAGGAAGGTACGACATCAAGATCAACATCTTCTCCCGCGTTTGTAATAGTATCCATTTCCGTTTCTGTCAGTATTGCACTGGTGTTTGGTTGTGGCATAGATACTTCCGCGGCAACCGGTTCGATACCAGTACTATGAGCGAGCGCAGCCAGGGTCGCCAATTCTTCATCCACGGCGTCACTGACCACCGTGTCTTCTGATTCATCACGATATTCTACCGCTATTTCTCCGCGCGCTTCTGCCTTCATTTTGGCTAACATTTCTTCTAAATCTTCGACTGAAAAATAATCAATCGTCAGTCGACCACCAAAGTCAGTCTTGGTAATACTAACTCGAGTGCCGAGTGCCGAAGTAAACTCTTTCTCAATTTGTAATAAATCATTATCGACTAATTCCTTTTTTCGCACTCGTTCGGTGGCAATCCCGCGGGCAATCCGTTCTACTTCCCGCACTGATAATTTCTTTAATAAAATTTCACGGTACACCACGTCTTGTTCTTCCGGACGATCATTTAGCATCAATAATGTCCGGCCATGACCTTCCGTAATATCATTAGTGCGAAGCGACGACAACATGTAGTCTGGCAACGCCAGTAAGCGAATCGAATTTGATACGTATTCGCGACTGCGGCCCACCTTTACCCCGACCTGACTATGCGACAACCCAAAAACATCCGCCAATTGACGAAACGCGAGCGCTCGGTCAACCGCATTTAAATCCTCACGTTGCAAATTTTCAATAATAGCAAGTTCGAGTTTTTCCTGTTCGGTTTGTTCACCATCACGAATGATGACTGGAACGAGTTGCAACCCAGCCAATTTACTCGCCCGTAACCGTCGCTCGCCAGCAATCAATTCATACTCACTACGAAATGATCCGTCAGCTCCTTGAATTTCCTTGCGCGTCACTGTCAGTGGCTGCAAAATGCCGTACATGCGAACGGATTCGGATAATTCTTTTAATTTTATTTCATCAAATTCACGCCGTGGCTGATAGGGGTTCGGGACAATCTTTTCTACTTCTACCCAAAAGATGGAATCTTGCTGAAATGCCATAGTAAATAACGAGAATAAAAACGTGGAAAAACCGGACTAAAGATGACCTCCAAAACGCCAACGCGTGCCCGTTCCTGTAGTGTATCATAACTCCCCAACGCCGAGGTGTTTATAAGTTTTCAATTATCTGGTATGATGCCCACACTGTCACAGACACAGATTGCCTCGGTGGCGGAATTGGTATACGCGCACGACTCAAAATCGTGTATCGCAAGGTGTGAGGGTTCGACCCCCTCCCGAGGCACAACGAACAAAGTGAGGAGTGGTGAGGGAGGAGCAGCTTCTAATAAAAAGCGTGGCGTGGGTCGAAAAGGTTGTCTACCCGTTTGTGACTGACAGGAAACGAACGGGTGACAACCTATACTGAACATGTAATGTTCGACCCCCTCCCGAGGCACAAAGCAAAAGTAGGTATTTTCAGCCGCACACTACTTTAATATTCCCAAAATCAGACACTCGCGACCAAGCCACCTCCCAACCGGCGTCACGTAGCAACTGGAGACACTCAGTCTCGGTATACAAACACAGCGGTGCAGTAATCGAAAACAGCTGCTGTCCAACCTCATCAAGTCTGCCCCACCGTTCATGCACCGGCAACTGAGCGGCGGCGTAATGCTGACCAATAGCGGTTGCCACACCAGTCATTGACACGAATAGCTGTGTCGCCTGTGTACGACACTGCTTCAGCCATGCCTGCGCATCGGTATACGGCACATAGTGGAGTACGCGTTGCAGCACCAACATATCACAGGCTGGAATGTCACCATGTCGCAAATCTTGCTGATAATAGCTAAAGCGAGTAGCGTCTACATCCGCACTCATCAGAGATTCTCGAATCGTAGTTTCGTACGCTCCAATATCAATACCAATCACTTCGGCACCAGCAGCCAACAGCGCCACACACAACCCTCCTTTTCCACACCCAACATCCACTACCCGGGTCGATAATCCGGCCAATGTACGCTCTCTCACTGCCGCCACGATCTTTTTATCCAGATCATCAAGGCGCATACTGGCTACGTCAACACCATACTCCATATCTACTATCGTACGGTACTTTGCGATTTTTCCTAGTCTTGCTACACTCGACCAAATGGCCACAAAACCACCCATCATGGTGATAGTCGGACCGACCTCGTCTGGCAAAACCTCACTTTCCATTAAACTCGCGCAACAATTTGCCGGCGAGGTAATTTCAGCTGATTCGCGCCAAGTCTATCGAGGTCTTGATTTGGCCAGCGGCAAAGTCACTACACAAGAGATGCAGAGTGTTCAACATCATCTTTTAAATATCGCCGATCCTACACAAACCTATACAGCAAATGACTTCGTACATGATGCAACTGTAGCTACGACCGATATTATTCACAGACAACATCTCCCCATTATCGCTGGCGGTACCTTCTTTTATATTGACGCTTTTTTAGGACATACAACATTACCAAGCGTTCCACCCAATATTGCACTCCGTGACACATTAGACACTCTATCCACTACTGAATTGATGGAAAAATTAGCGACTCTTGACCAAGCGAGAGCAGGTACCATAGATACCCAGAACCCCCGACGGATCATTCGTGCTATTGAAATTGCCACCGCTCTAGGACACGTACCAAAATCGTCACCAGCAGATATTCCCTATGAAGTACTGAAAATAGGCATCACGATTGCTCCAGTGCAGCTGCAGCAGAATATTCACACTCGACTGCACGAACGGTTGGCAGCCGGCATGGTCAAAGAAATTGAAACGTTACTTGAACAAGGCATCACCCATGAACGACTGGAATCACTCGGTCTTGAATGCCGATACATTTCTCGGTATCTACGCAAAGAGATGACATACGATGACATGTGCACAATACTTGAAACAAAAATCCGTCAATTTGCAAAACGGCAATGCACTTGGCTGAAACGTGACAAAACGATTCAATGGATTAATCCGGAAAATATGCATGACATAACACAATGCATAGATACTTTTTTGGCACAGCACCCTATCCCACGCTCATAGTTTGCTTTTCCGTCCATTTTTTCGTACTATGAGCGCACTGTAAATTGGGCCTATAGTTCAGTGGTAGAATAACGGTCTCCAAAACCGTTGACCGAGGTTCGAATCCTCGTGGGCTCGCCAACACCAATCACCGTCCTGATGGTGACCAATGAAATGGATCTCGAGCATCTAGGTTATTATAAAATCCATATCTTCCGCCATTTCTCTTTAACCAATTAAATGTAGCACTGCCTGATTGTCCAACACTAATATCAAGTGCTACACCAGAGTTATGATTGGAGCCGTTTCCACCGTAGCTACAAGGCATAGCTGCTCTTCCACTACATAGAGAAGGATTATTATGACATCCTCGGCTGGTCCAAATCTGTACTTGTTCTGCTTCCGAACGATACGCACTGGTAACAGTTAATGTAATACCATCAGCCGCAGCTGCCGTACGCATTTGTACAAAACGAGATACCGTATCAGGTGTCGCGACAAACCTTTCTTGTCCGGGAATCGATACCATGCCCCCAGCATCAGGAACAGGACAATTTGCACCGGTACCAGCAACTGGCATACCCGCTGGGCCAGGCACCATTGGCACCATACTAATATCATCATTAGAGTGCGGTGTATATTCTGGTTCCTCTTGCACCTGACATTGCACATCACTCCAGAAAAGCCAGCCGTTAACAGTTTGCACTGAACCTGGATTTTCGTCGTTACCTACCAGCGCCCGCATGATGGTATCTACAATCAACCAAGCGGACAAAAGAATGATCAGACCAATGATGGCATTAGTGAAAGTATTTTTCGCCTCATCAAGCGCATGTCGATTTCCACCAGACATCACTAATCCAAATCCCGCCCACGCAATGAGCGCCGCGCACAACACACACAAAAAGCCCACAAGCCATTTAATGCCACCATTAGCCAAATAAACAATATTACATGCCGAACAATCGGTTCCAGAACATTGTGCCAAATCCGCCAATCCTTGGGCGAGAGACACATCCGGACTCATAAAAAATAGTAGTCCGAACACTCCCACTGTCCAAAATAATAATTTCATATTGATTACAATTGCTTTGCGTCTGAACAGAAACTAAATCGATAATCCTCACCAGAAGCAGATTCTGAAACGTACCCCGGGACACTTACGGCATAGGAAAGCGTGCACATTTCTGCTTCACTGATGTCTAATACACCGAGTAAATATTGCTCTGCAGCACGACGAGATTCACCAAATGGCGATTGTAAAAGTGCAACAGTAAAATATCGACCAACAGCATCAAAGGTAACGACATATGGTGCGGTAGTACTGTCGAAAGTATTTCCTAAAAAATAATACATGCTGTTGTGCCGATCTTCCGTTACATCGGGTCGCTGCAGAAAATTGCCAACAATCACTTTATCTGATTGGGCTGGAGTCAATGAAATGGTAAGGTCTGTATATTGCACCGGACTGGTGTCGTCCACAATAGATTGGTTAGAAAATTTTTTATACCCCACCATAACCCCAATAGGAATAAATAGGACAAAAATAATAATGATGATTTTTTTCATGCCAGATAATTATTAGCCACCATACCGGGAAACACAGGCCGCCGCTCGTCTATTACAACCTGGACAGGTCCAATCATTATATCCTCTGGCACGCACCAACGCTACCATTAGTTGAGCGTTACAGCGAGCATTTTGACAACTGGAAGCATGGTCACGACAATCAGTCGATATTTGACTAGCGTAGCTATTCCACGTTGTCCGTACAATCTGAAATGTACCACATGCTGACGAATTTGATTCGGGATGAGCAAGATTGTAAGGCGGAATGCTCGGAATCCCAGAACTTTCCGTCATTGCAATACAAGACATAATATTCGCTTGTTGCGCATTTAGTCCATACCCTTGCAAGGCACTGACACTACACGCCGTGTTACCAGGATTACACTGCACTCCTCCGCCACTACTTCCTTGCACTGGCGCCGGTGCACAAGTAACGGATGCACCATCAGGTGAAACGGTCGCTATTCCAGGTACCGCCTCACACTGCGCGATGGCAACCGAACAATCGCGTTCGGTCGTTGGCATACCGGCCGGACCTCTCACGTACCCACACTCTACTCCCACAACGCCAGTGACTCCGGTAGAATTCCAACCATTGGTACCACTAAGAAAAGTAGCGGGATCGGTCCATAATACGTCTGGCTGCGTTACACACTGCACTTGATTCCAAATACCAAATTCACCCTCATCCAAGAGCGCTTTCATCGCCGTGTCAATTAACAACCACCCCGCCAGCACAATCACATACCCAATAATCATATTTGTAATCATGCTTTTGGCTTCTTCGCGAGCATGATGATTCCCGCCCGATACTACTAATTTGAATCCGGCATAGACAATGATAATGGCGGCCAAGGTACCGAGCACCATCACCAACCACTCAATGACGCCGTTGGTTAGATCAATCACATGACAGGCTTGGCACGGTTCTTGCCCTTGCCCACCACAGGGTACCAACCCGCTATTAAAATTAATTTCACCAAGATACATCGGCTCCTCCGCCAATGCCGCCGGAACAAATAAAATATTGACAAAAACAAACGTGAAGGCCAGTAATCTAAACAGGTACGAAACCATGAGAAATCAAATTAAAGTACCCTTACTCTACCACACAAGACCCCTTTGAAAATAGTGGCAATCTGTGGTAAGTTGTACGACACAGATGAGGTTTGACCACCTCATGCACATAATTGCGTCGGTACTCAAGCGGTCAACGAGGGCAGACTGTAAATCTGCTGGCATCAGCCTACGAAGGTTCGAATCCCTCCCGGCGCACAGTTCATCAAAAACTAAGCGTTTTTGTTCAGAAAGTCCTTGTATATCAAGGGCTTTTTGAGTGTCGAACCTTCCTAATTTCTTACCCAATTTCACATAGACGTTTTTGAAGCCTAAAAGCTCATTCGCGACTATAACTCTGAATTTTTTGTCAGTTATTTCGAGTGTCGAACCTAACATGGTCAACATCTCTCTTTTCTCTTCATTTGAAGCTTTATTGAATTTTCTGCGGACCCGATCAGCAAAAGTTAGATACTTGTCGGCAGTAGCGGACCACTCTGTCATACGAGCATGAAGACGCTTCTGCTCTTTTTCAATATCTTTTAAGCTTTTCTCTTCATCAGCTGTCATACGAGCAAGCTGATCACTTGAAATCTCTCCATCTGCACGCATCAGTACAAACTTATCAATACGTGCTTGAATAGCCACAGAACGATCATTAAGACCCTTCAAGATGTCACCTTGAGTCTGCATCTCATCACCGTGAGTATGCTTAAGGGCCGCTACTGCCCAGTTGTAGAAATCCTCATCAATCTCAACTTTGCCTAATTCTCCATACACCTGTTTCTTGAGTTGCGTTTCATCAATAACACTTTGAGTGCACTTATAGTCCTTTCTCTTTTTCGTACAGTGGTAGTAGACATTTCGGTATATTTTTGGATCATTCATTTCTGATAGATCTAGACCACACTTAGGACAATCAGTCCTAGTCTTGGCTGAGAATTTGTAGCGGCAGCCAGTACAGACACAACGCACTTTTTCTTCAGCTGTAACAGCACACCCGCACTCCCCACAATTCAATGGGCCTCTAAACGCAAAATCTAGCTTATTAACGCGTGTTGGCCTCCCTTTCTTACCCAACAACCTCTGGACCCGATTAAACTCATCCTCGCTCAAAATAGCCTTATGCTTGCCCTTGTGTCTTACCTCTTCTCCATTAGAATCTTTCCAATAGTAATACCCACAATAAAATTCATTGGTGAGAATGTTAAAGACTGTTTGAAGCGGTAATGGCTGCCCCTTCCTTCCGGTTATTCCATACGTGCCACACTTTCTCTGAATATCCGAAGCAGAATAGTTGCCGGTCAGCATATCCTCGAAAAGCTTCTTCACTATTGAGAGCTCCTTCGTGCTCACAATCTCAACCTCACCTTTTTCATACCCCTTATTGTGCTTGTAGCCAGGAGGAAGAGACCTCTGCGGATACCAACCACGTTCAGCCTTCTGTCTCATTCCTCGCTTCACATCGACACTCAAGTCATTCACAAACTGGTTCGCCATACCAAGCTCAACCGCCATCATAATCACGTTGTCTGACGGCTGATAGTCACGTGAGTACGTTTGAATATGTTTAATTACCCCTTGCTGCAAAAGCCATGAGATCTGACCACCATCAACTGGATTACGAGCCAGGCGATTGATTTTCCAGCAAACAATTCCATCTGCCTCTCCAGCATGGATTCTCGCAATCATGTCATTAAATTTTGGTCTTCCTGGTTTTTTAGCTGATTGAGACTCCTCAATAACGTCAACAATTTCTAGGCCTAGTTTTTCAGCAACAGCAACCATCTCAGACTCCTGGTCTTCAAGTGATGCCATCTGCCGATCTTCCGCGTCTTGGGACCGTCTTAGGTATAGGAAATATTTACTTGCTTTATATCTGTCCATGTTTTACTTATTTGTATTTTCTTTATCTTCTTGATTCTTCTTCTTAGAGCCATCAGACACACTCATTTTATCCTTTAAATCCTTGATTCCTTGCTTAATCTTATCTGGAAAATATTCAGATATCTGAAGATTAAGTTCGTGTGTTTGAAGATTAGTTTCGGTATCTAAAATAATTTTTTCAGCTTTTTTACTACTGCCACCCTTAGAGAAAAATAATTCTGCATTTGTTATCCTCCAGCGCCTATGGTCATCAGTTTTATGAAAATAACCCTTGCTCAAAAGCAATTTGCCAACTCTGCTTATAGTACCATCAGACCATCCGAGAATCTTCTGCATTTCTTTGATTCTTGCATCAAAAGTCCCAAATTGCTCCTTTTTATTATCCCACTCTGCAACGACTCGTGCAGCGAGTAAATACACTATTTCTGGATTTGAAAGATCCTTGAACCATTCAAATTCTCTCCTAAATAATTTGATCCAGCCCTTTATTGTCATCTTTTTTATTCTTACCCCCTCCCACAAAGCGTTCTTTTTGCTCCAATAAGTTTCCCAAAGCATCAATAAAACAACCCGGTTCGACCATAATCGTACCTTCTCCAAAATCATCAAGCAGTGCTAATGTGTCGCTCCTAAGAAAGAAACGATAGATATACGGACAATCAATGTCATTATTTTTATCAATTGATCTAAGAGAGTGACCTGTGTATTGCAAAACCACCGCTTCTTTAAAGGTAAAAACTTCCACAACACTTTCAAGTAATTTTTTATTCTTCTTCATATTCACTTTGACTAAAATCAACAAGTTCTACTAATCTACAAAGCTGAATACCTTTCTCGACTGCAACTTCACGATCAAGAACAACACCATAATGTTTTTTATATAGTTCAATGAACGCTTCAACGTGTTGTTCAGAAAGTTGCATAGTAAAAACCAGTAAGGACCCTCCAAGGAGCTGGTTTGGAGAGTCCTTACTGGTGACGAGTCTTAACGAAAACCAGCTCCGTACTTACGAGAGTACAGAGCTGACATAAATCATTCGACTATCATTTTATTCCATTTCCGTGGAATATTGTTGGTCTGGAGTAACAATATAAACTAGCTCATTCAAGTAATAACCACGACCCCCATCCCCTTCAACAAGCTTCTTATCAAAACCCAGACTACTCATGAATTGGTCGTTGATAATATTCACAGCTTTAGTTTTGTTTGAAGTAGACATTTTCTTACCATTTCGCGTTGGAATATCATCAGATCCATACATTAAGTTAAAAATGAATTTCATTCTACGCGGAGACAATCTACATCGGTACTCAGGCCTTCCTTTTACAAACAAACCCCACCTCATGCTTGCGATAATCTGAACTCTGTCACCAATTTTTCTAGGGAAATGTTCAGGATTACACTCGTCGTTTAAATGCTTTTGAAATCGCTTCTCGTTTATTCGGAATTTATATTTTATTTTATTTAGATGCGTCTCAGCCCTACCAACAAAAGTAATAGCATGGTACTCATTTGCGAGTTCTTCAAGACATGCTCTTTCTTTCTTTAAACGAGTGTTGGAGCTTGTCTCAAGTAGGTAAGTTAACACCTGGCCAGAAGAACTTCCCTCAGCAATTTTCTGAATTTTCTCACATACACCACATGTATCTTCAATCTCCAGCTCCTTCATGATTTTATATTAGCTCTTTTCCGTGAAAAGTAACGCTTGCGGACCAAGAAACTAAGTGTAATATTACAAACACAATATAGTCACCTAACCCGACAGCCCGCTGGCGGTATGGTGCGAATAAGTTAGTCACAAACAAGTAAAGAACCCGTTATCAGGGGTCACTTGTTTGTGCTATTTGGGGGAAACTCTAGATATGGACTTCGGTCCTACCTGGTAGCGGGCTTTTTGTATGTCAATAATTAAATTTTTAAAATTCAAGCGCTTTAAAAGAGCGTTGAGAAAAGTAG
The DNA here is from genome assembly GCA_964469295.1 of uncultured Candidatus Saccharibacteria bacterium. Taxonomy (GTDB): domain Bacteria; phylum Patescibacteriota; class Minisyncoccia; order Phycocordibacterales; family UBA918; genus OLB19. Next base: position 49,649 of record CAYXYJ010000007.1, on the reverse strand, counting down.
CATTAGTTGTATCAAGTGAACTTGCCTTAATTGCTCACAATGTTGTACTCGAAAATGAAAGTGAGGTAAATCCATGGAGTGGCAAATTTAAAGAAGTCTTTAAATTTGAGTCCATGGCATATCTTCTTTGGTACTTAAGAATTAATCCAATTTATACAGACAAACTCACTAATCATCTGTTTCTAGATTTAGTACATGAGGAGTATTTTTCAGCATATAAGAGAAATGGCTATAACTTTGAGCAAAGATCTAGTATTAGTGACTTACTGAACGATAGATACAGAGAGTACGACAATATTTTCAATGACGATAATGAACCAGTCATCGGATCAGCTTTCGCTCAGCACCTTAGCGATAGTTCTGATGAGCAACTTAATTTAGAGAACGCTCTTTTGGTAGTCGAACTACGCGAAAAGGAAGCTATGTTCATTAAAAAGTTAAGAGAAGATATACTCGGACTCAAGACTGGATTCTAATCTTAAAAATGACTAACTGAACTTCTTTCGCTCCTCCGCCATTGCCCCGGATCCATATCGCTCTCGAACATCAGCTACATTGTAGAAAAAAGATGGTTTTTGAGCTTTTGTCTCAAGCTTTCCAAACGCACGATCAAACAGCAAGCTAGCTGCTTTTACATCTCCCTGTTTTGCTTTTTTAATTAAGGCCTTAGTAATTGGAGCAATATCTTTAGCTACAAGATCAGCAATAACTTTGCGACTCTCTTCCGCGGTGATTGCTGAAAATCCTTTTTTACGACCGGCGCCTGGTCTTTTGCCTCCTCGTGCCATAAGTTTGATTTTTGATAAGAATCAAAGATTCAAACTTATTGTAGTCACAAGCCTATGCTTTGGTCAAAACCATTTAGTACTTTCTCTTATATTTTTTAGGCCAAAATCCTATCCAATGCAGAATGTAAAATGTCAGCGAAAACACCACTATGTGAGCTAGATACGGCCAAGGGAAACAATAAGCAATGTTTCCAAATATTAAATGGACCAGAAAATATAGACCAATCTGAAGCCCCATGTATGTGCCACTCCCCACAAATCTATTAAATTGAGGCGTAAATCCATTTGCAGAGTTATATTCATTTTTATGGCGAGTCAGCAACTCGGCCAACACCACCACGACCAGGAATCCTAACAAGTAGGGCCAGAGCTGGGACCAAAAATTAGCAATTATTTGCCAAGCCTGCCCTTCGGCAGATTTTGAAGTTGGCACGTTAAGAAGCGTACAGTAGTTTTTAGTTATTAAATCAAGTAAATTACTCATGCAACAATTTATATATCAAATCTAAGCCCTTACCACTTCCCAACCAATACCTTGTAATTGCTTTTCTAAATCTTGGTCAATAACAACATCACGGACCGCTAAACAAAGTAGGTGAGACGCTCTGGACATAGCAACATAGCCCATCATCTTTCTCTTTCCGTCTAAGTTATCTGCTTTTTCCAAACCTCCACAGAGACCCTTTAATAATCGTTCCAAATCATATTTATGGTACTTAGTCTCTACATACAAGGTAGATTTATGAGTCTCCCCTTTGACTGAGTGAATGGTCGAAGTCGTAATCGGAATCTTTGTGTCAAAATCATCTACCACCAAGAAATCCTCTGCATCATTAGGTTCTTCAGATGTAATTGAAACGACTGATTCACCGTTTAGGAATTCATTAAGCTTTTCATGATCAATACTTTTTTCATCTTGAATAAACAGTGGTAAAACATTGTTTGAAATGAATTCATTAACTCTATCCCAAGCATTTTCTGAATAAGCCAGATTTACAGACAGATTCAATAATCTTCGATTCAAATCCACGTGAGACTCAATTTTCTCTTCAACATCTACTTGGGTGTAATATTTATTTTCATTTTTTACTCCCAACTCAAATAGTAGCTGAGTGGCAGTTTGTAGAATCAAGGACCTGGCGGCCTTTAATGACCCCCGCTTTCTGATATGTGATTCAAACTGAGATTTGTAGCTCTCAATATTTGGAAGATATTTCTTTGAAGTAGAATTAGAAAATAATGGGTTATACCTAGGCAAACATAAATCACCATTGTCTTTCCCTGTCCAACCCACAATCTTTATTTGATCACCTTCCTTGTAATCTAATTCGGACCAATGCTTTATCAGCAAATTCTTGTACTCATGAATAGCTTTATTTTCTTCACCTTCTTTAAAAGTAATGATGTGAGGATTTATTGTAGGTAAATTTTCATTCCCCTCTATTTCCTCTGTACAATCATTTCTAATGCCTGAAATAGCCTTAACGGTAGATGTAGAAAGTCGCAAACTCCCTTTCAGGTTATGCAGATTTTCTGATGGCTCCCATTCGCACAAGTTATCATTGTTTGTGTCATAGATAGTTTGATTTGGATCGCCAATTCTTTGAAACACATTATCAGGATGTCTGAAAATTCTTTTAAGCAGATCAATTTGGATTTTTGACGAATCTTGCATCTCATCAACAAACACAAAACGGAATCTTTCCGAAAGACACTTTTCAATAAACGGAAACTTATCTAAATACCAAAAAGCGAGCGAATAAGCCTCATCATATGTAATGTACCCTTCAAGAAAAACTGCATCTTTTGCTTTTTTGGTCGCTTTATAGCAATTACTATTAGGGTTTTTCAGAGGTATTGGTCTGTTATTGTGATTGCCTGTAAATTTAAAATGACCGGACCCCACTTCAATAATATATTCAACACCTCTTTCAAGAACCTTTTTACGATCTTCCCATTCTCTTCCAAAACTTTGATAACCAAACAGCGCAGTTTTCTCAGTAGAGTTAGGTAGAGCATAAAGGTTGTTCACAAAGCGTTTATTGGCTGCTTCAGTATCAATTTGCTTAAGGTTGTGCCCTGTTAAATGCCTATATGCAGGGATAGTTAGAAAACGATCAACAAACTGTTGTATGGTACTGAAACTGCTAGGGAATTGAAGAAGAATGGAGTCAGATGAAATCTTATCTTTGATTTCGTTTATTGCGACATTAGTATGAGTTAGAACACATATGCCATCTTTAGCTTTATGTTGTCGTTCAAGCAATAGTAATTTTGCAAGCAAAGCTGTTGTCTTTCCACTTCCAGCACAAGCAATGAGGTCAACATTTTTTGAGTTTTCAAATATAAATTTTCGTCTCTCATCATTAAAGCTGGCTCCTGCTGGGAGTAAAATCTTTTCAATTTCTAAAATATCAATCTCATCGCTGGTCATATTTATAAAGGTTCAGTCACATATTCAATAGCATTCAACAAATAACCAGCATTCCCACGTTTTAACTTAGCGACCAATGAAGCCTGTACTGCACGACACATTAACTGCCCCTTAGGATCGAGGTGTTCAGAAGGTGTGAATTCCTCTAATATCTGAGCAAAAAATTGAGCTGTTAGAGTCTTGTGTTTCTTACATTTCCTATATAAATCGTAAGCTGTTTGCTGGTCAGTTTTACCGGCCTCCACTGATTCTTTTATGAAATTATCCGCCTCTTCATCTGCAGCTTTTAACGAAGCTTCATCCTGTATAAAAATCCCTTCACCTTGTTTGCGCCTAGAATGAATCATCCTAAATACAGCCCTAGCAAACAAAGTTCTCAACTCTTGATCTAGAGCCAAGTCGTATTCAAGAGTTTTGTGAGGTGAAATAAAATTTTTCACACACTGATCTTCTCCTTCTACCTTTTTCTCCCAATTTGATAACTCCAGTTCTGCAATATTTTCAGGAAGCGTTAACTTTCCTTCTACAAGATAATCTTTGTAATTTACATCAAGATCCTTAATATTTGCGACAGGCACATCAAGCTCACTTTCACCTTCTTTACGAATGAAAATATCAGAAAATCGTGTGAGTCCTGAATGTCCCACATTTACAACTGAAACTCCGTAAGAAACAAGATCTCTGCCAATCAACTTTGCCAGACTGGGAAGCAAAATATTCTCAGCATCTCCCTCAACAATTAAAACTCCCTCAGCAAAAAACAAATTTGCTTTTGTTGCGTCAAGGAATCTTTCCAGAAATGAGTAATCTTGAGGTTCAAGTTTCGTGTGGTTGGGCGCCATACTGAAAGCCTTACCATTTCTAAACAAGATTAAGTTTTTGAGCTTAACCTTTGAAGCAATATGAGTGCTGTGTGTTGTAACGAATAGCTGCATAGAATCTGCACTCTTGTCAGCTAACGATTGTAGGTAATCAAGAACTCTCATCTGTGCTTGTGTATGAAGATGTGCCTCAGCCTCCTCAATAATGCCCAACTGTAAACTTGCTGACTTCTCTCTTGCCAAAAGAAGCAGTTCAGCACTCATAAACAAAATATTTAATGCACCTAAGCCAGAGCGCTTCTCATCAAGAGCCAGATTAAGTTTTTGCAAAACCTGTGACAATTGCTGATCAGAAATATCAAACTTTGCCTGTTTACTCTTTTTCTTTGAAAGAAACCTGTTTAGGTGCTCTCCAATTTGTTCACTTACTCTTTTACCAGAGACATTTTTATTGGTTTTAATATCATGGTATTCATCAAGCAAAGAACTTAACTCTGCCTCATCTGCAGCATTCAGACCTTGCTCAACCTTTTTCGATGACAAGATAAATAATCTACTCAAAATATCCAGTACCGATTCAGGGTCTGCAAATTCGCCTTCGAAGAAGCCTCTGATGTCAGTATTCGCCACAGAAAATACCTTGGTGAGAGGGTGTTTTTCTCCCTTTGCCTCTTCAAAAGAATCATGTTTAAGAAGAATCTGTGACAATCTTGACCTTGGCTTAGCAGTGAGTTCGCTCTCTGCATCTCTTAAAGGCTTGAGATACATTGATCTGAGAAACTGAAATCGAACATCACCACTTAAGTCGACCACCTCATCTCCAACTTTTACTTTGACCCTATGCCACAAAGGCTTATCTCCACTATTTTTTTCAGCTTCCAAAAATAGTGTCATCTCTAGATTTGCAATCTGTTTCTCTATTAGCTCATCCTCAGTTAATTCTTCAGCTGCAATTTCTGAAACTTTTTTATCATCAATTGTTAAGTACTCGATGAAGTTTTTAGCCTGATTTGAAGTGAATCCAGTAAAGACACATTCAATTCTTAGCCAATCTTCATCACCAAAAAAATCATCATGCCTGATTCGCATGTTTTCGTAGCTCTGCGGAATAACGATGTAATTTATCGCGTCAACAACAGTCGTCTTACCTGAATCATTCTCTCCCACAAACAAGTTAAGCCCTGGACCAAATGTTGTATGCAAGTCAGGTTTTCTGTTTTTTTCAGATCCTACTGAACCAAACTGTCTGAAATTCCATAATTTTACGACTGATAAAAACATAAATTTACTTTGATAGTTTAAGCAGAATCTTCTTATTGATTTTAACTCTTTCTTTTGTCTGTTTCTCACTCAAGTCCCTCTTTCGCCAGGTATCAAGATAAAAACCCTTTTCCCAATCACTAATATATCCACGCTCAAACGAAAACTCTATAACATCAGCGTTAAATGGTTTGCCAATGTCCTTTTTCACCCTTTTAAGGGCAGCAAACAATTTGTCTGAAGAAATACCCATAAACTTCTGAACACAGCAGTTACCCACGATGGCCTGGTTATCGTTCTTTTTGTTTCTCAGGACACATATTTCTTTTATGGGATAATGACCACACAAGCAAGTATCAAGATCATCTTGATCAAACATTCGAAAAAGCTCCCACTCAAGTCGAGCTTCGTCCCACTTATCTGATTCAGATAAAGCCACTATTTCTTGCGAGAGTCTATATTCAGACATATAGACATCCTACTATTTTGCGGTAGATTCACAAGATTTTCACGATTTCAGGCTTATTTACACTACACACATTTGTCGAACCGCTTCCATTTCGGCGCACAGATCAGCCGACCCAAATGCATTCGCATTTGGGTCGTTGCTGTTTGTAGCGCCGGAGGGATTCGAAAACCAGTCTCGGGGTCCCCTTTAGGGCCGAGACTGGTGAGGTCGCACGAGCGAGTTAAATTAGGAACGAAGTGAACTAATTTAACCGCGAGAGTGACCGAATCTCAAATATAAAAAATTACTCAGACATTTGCCTAGGCGATTTTTATTGCGTGCGCCGGGAGTACGTGACTAAATGTCACTGACTAGAGGGATTCGAACAGTGAAGTACGAACGAGCCAACTTTTATTGGTCAGACGGTTTTCTTATATTGATACGAGCGGCCCGTAGGGCCGCCCGTTATCTCCACTATATTCTGCTATACTAGGTACCATGTTTCCCAACCAAAAGTATCTCTTACTGGCGACAGTGTTTATCACCGGGGCGGCGGTACTCGTGATCGAAATTGCTGGCGTGCGATTATTAGCACCATACTACGGCAGTTCACTGCCGGTCATTTCGAGTGTCATTACCGTGGTCTTACTCGCCCTTAGTCTCGGCTATTACTGGGGTGGCAGATTAGCCGATTACTCCCCCAAACCAACAACGTTGATGGCAGTGTTGGCCAGTGCTGGATTATTGCTACTGTTAGTCATCATGATGGCAGTAATGCTTTTGCCAATGGTTGCTCCGGCTCTCGGTTTGCAATTTGGTCCACTGGTCTTAGCGGTAGCGTTTTACTTTTTGCCAGCACTTCTCCTGGGCATTGATTCACCGTTTGTGATTAAGTTATTGACCATGCGCGAGACTTCTGACACGGCTGGAGCGATGGTCGGGACGGTATTTTTTTGGAGCACAATTGGCAGTATTACCGGCAGCTTGAGCACTGGCTTTTTTCTTATTCCGTATATTGGATTGATTGCTGGAATGGCCTATACCGCATTGTTTCTTACCGTTTGGACTAGCATGCTGTGGTGGCGCACTGGAAAACAAACGACACAACGATTGATTGTCGCTGGTACTAGTGTGGTTATTGCTCTTGTCAGCACGATATTTGTAGTGTCATACCATTCATCAAGCACAGGAAAAGCCTTACTCTATAGCACGGACGGACTCTATAGCCACATCGAAGTGTTCGAAAGAACCATTAACGGTACCACGTACCGTTTTTTAAAAAATGATACCAACCATTCATCAGCCATTATTCCCGGCAGTAATCAAATTGTCTTTCCGTACGCCCAATATGCTGTCTTGACCGAAAAAATGGTGCCAACCCCCCGTAATTATCTTGCTCTCGGTGGCGGAGCCTTTACCGTCCCTCGATACGTCCACGCGCTCTATCCCAATATTCCCATTGATACCGTCGAAATGGAACCACAATTATTGCCAATTGCGTACGATTATTTCGAGTTACCGGTTAGTGAAAATCTTCACCACTATACCGTGGATGCGCGAGTATTTCTCCAAAGTACTACCACACAATATGATGTTATCTTTTCCGATGTGATGAATAGTGGACATTTTATTCCCGCCCACTTGTCCACCAGCGAATTTTTTGCGGCGGTGAAAGATCGCTTATCACCTGAGGGAGTGGCTATCTTTAACTACATCGGCAGTCTCGATACCTACGGTACGAGCATGACCGGCTCACTCATAAAGACCATTAAGACGGTATTCCCTAATCTTGCCATCATTCCGGTGAGCAATCCGCACGACAGTGGTATGCAAAATATTTTGTTCGTTGCTCGACACGAAGGACAGGAAATTATTTTCCCCGACGTCACAATTACCCATTCAATCGCGGGCTACAGTTTTTCAGCGAATAGTCGATACATCACTATTCCGGAGAGCGCCTTGGTTGATGATGTGATTTTTACTGACGACAAGCAACCGGTTGAACCCCTCATAGCGAAACAATTTCGATTGCATGGACAATAACAACAGGCGGCACTTCGCGCCGCCTGTTGTTATTGGTTCACTATTAGTTTAGAGCGTTACCGGTGTTGGATTCGCCACAACTGTTTTCTTGGCAGTATTGCGACGTGATAACGCCTTCTTTTTGACATCAAATGACAATTCGTCTTTTTTCATGTCAATGCGCACCGTCCCGCCACGCAACATTCCCTCTCTAATCATCATGTTGGCGACCGGGGTCAAAATCTTGTTTTGGATTACTCGCTTTAATGGGCGAGCACCAAATTTTGGATCATAGCCTTCTTTGGCCAAATAATCGAGCACAGCATCACTTACCGTCAAAGCAATTTCTTTTTGTTGCAAACGCCGGGTCACATCAGTAATTTGGAGCGACACGATACTGCGGATAGTCTCGGGCGACAAAATATCAAAGATGATAATTTCATCTAGTCGGTTGAGAAATTCCGGCCGGAAAAATCCCTTGAGACTTTCCATGACCTTATCTTTTGCTTGTGTATACTGAGCCTTTTCACCATGATCGTGCACAAAGCCCCAGTTAGACATTCGATCAATGTGTTCAGCTCCGATATTTGACGTCATAATAATGACGGTGTTACGGAAGTTTACCTTGCGTCCTTTGGCGTCGGTCAAATGACCAGAATCAAGTACTTGCAATAGTACATTAAACACCTCGGGATGGGCTTTTTCCACCTCATCAAGCAAAATCACTGAATACGGTCGATGGCGTACTCGTTCGGCAATATTTCCTCCCTCTTCATGCCCCACATATCCTGGTGGCGATCCAATAATTTTTGAGACGGCGTGTTTTTCCATAAACTCAGACATGTCAATCCGCACCATCGCGTCTGGATCATTGAACATGAATTCGGCTAAGGCCCGTGATAATTCAGTCTTGCCAACACCGGTCGGTCCAAGGAATAAGAACGAACCGATAGGACGATTTGGGTCGGCAATACCAGCGCGCGATCGTTTAATAGCATTGGCCACCAACTGAATAGCGTGATCTTGACCAACCACTCGCTTACGTAACTCGTCTTCAATACGGGCTAATTTTTCTGCTTCCGCTTCAAGCATGCGTGACACGGGAATACCCGTCCACCGCGATACTACTGCCGCAATATCTTCTTCGGTCACTTCTTCTTTTAATAAACGACGACTCCGTTGCAATTTTTTCAGACGCTTTTGTTCTTGTTCTAATTCACTTTCAACCGAAGGAATACTGTCGTACCGGATTTCGGCCGCGCGCGTCAAATCAGCCGAAGCTTCGGCTCCCTCAGCCTCGAGTCGCAACTCTTCGAGTTCTTTTTTCAAGCTACTAATCGTGCCAAGTGATTCCTTTTCATTGTTCCATTTGGTTTCCAGCGCCGAAGTTGTTTCGCGTAACTCACCAATCTCGCCATCAATTTCTTTCAGTCGATCTTTGATCCGTTTTTTGCGCTCTGGGGTTAACTCGGATACTTCAGACTCCTTTTTCAAGGCTTCTTTTTCGATTTCTAAGCGTCGAATTTGTCGATCTGATACGACCAACTCATCTGGTTTATTTTCCAGTGAAATCCGGAGTGCCGACGCCGCTTCATCAATCAAATCAACGGCTTTGTCAGGCAAGAAACGGTCTGTGATATACCGTGACGACAATTCTACCGCGCCGACAATGGCATCATCCGTAATACGCACACCGTGAAATAACTCGTACTTTTCGGCAATGCCACGCAAAATAGCAATGGCGTCTTCTTGACTGGGTTCATTCACAAACACTGGCTGGAATCGCCGCGTTAAAGCAGGGTCACGTTCAATGTGCTTTTGGTATTCCTTTAAAGTGGTGGCGCCAATGACCCGTAATTCACCGCGAGCCAATGCAGGCTTAAGCATATTTGACGCGTCCATCGATCCTTCCGCTTGTCCCGCACCAACAATGGTGTGCAACTCATCAATAAATAAAATAATACGACCCGCCGAACTTTCGACTTCTTTCATGACGGCCTTAAGTCGCTCTTCAAATTCACCGCGGAATTTGGTACCCGCTACCAGCAATCCTAAATCAAGTGATAGAATTTCTTTTTCTTTCACAGATTCTGGCACTTGGCCTTGCGCAATTTGTTGCGCCAAGCCTTCGGCGATGGCGGTTTTACCGACACCCGCTTCTCCAATTAACACGGGGTTATTTTTGGTGCGTCGGGACAAAATCTGAATGACGCGTTGCACTTCCACATCACGACCAATCACCGGGTCAAGCTTATTTTCTTGTGCCAACTTGGTGAGGTTACGTGTGTATTTTGCGAGTGAACGGAATTTTTTAGGGGCCGAAGCATCAGACACGCGGTTCTCCCGAATTTCTTTGATGGCATTCATGACGCGAGTCTTATCAATTTGCGCACGCATAATAATCTCGGCGGCCGGACCGGGATTTTCCAAGATTGAAACAAATAAATGTTCCACCCCAACGTATGAATCACCCAACTGTTCGGCGAGTTGTCCAGAATATTCGAGCGCTTTGGCCAACTCTGCGGTGAGATATAGTTGGTATGATTGCGAAATAGTGGCGTTCCCTTCGGGTCCTTCAAGCGCTTCAAGCAACAAATCCGTCAGCGCAATAACATCAATATCGAGTCGATCAAGCACCGAAATAACCATACTCTCATCCTGCATCGCGAGAGCGGTTAAAAGGTGAATCGGGCTCACGTGGTTTTGACCACGTTCGATAGCGAGTTCATGCGCTTTACGAATGGCCTCTTTGGCTTTTGAGGTAAAATTGTGAAAACTAGGCATGATGTACAAAATTATAGAAGCTTCCCTGATAGTGACGAACCGACAAATCAACCATTACTGAATATCTAACAAACGGACTGGAAGTTATCTTATAATGCTATAAAAAACTCGTTTTGTAAATTAGAGCTGGGCAGTGTTGGTGAGGTGTTGTGTCAATGTCAAAATAGCCACATCGATATCTGCTGTCGTATTGTCTGGACCAAGCGTGAATCGTAACGTACTGGTGGCCCGTGCTTCGTCACCCGTCATGGCGAGCACAACGGCACTGGCTCCCCCACCTTTGCTACTACACGCGCTTTTGGTACTCGCAGCGATACCCTGCGCATCAAGCGTAATCACTGCAAATTCGGCATCAAGACCCGGAATTGAAATGTGGACGTTGTTGGCTACCCGATCGTTACCAAGAGGACCATTGACGATGACATTTGGCACTTCATCAGTAATCCGCGCTAAAAAATAATCACGAACAGTGCTTACACGCGCCGCCCGTTCTTGCCAATTGTGTTGCGCTAATTCAAGCGCCACGGTACATCCGACAATACTTGGCAATGGTTCCGTTCCGGGACGCATCCCACGCTCTTGGCCACCACCACCAACAATTGCCGACACCTGCATTCCTTTTCGCATTGCCAAAACACCACAACCTTTTGGACCATTCATCTTTCCCGCATCAAGTGACAACAGATCGGCACCAAGACGTGGCAAGTCACACGGTAACCATAACGGCGCTTGAGCGGCATCAATATGTAGTGCAATTGTTGTTTGTGATTTTTTGGTGTATCCGTCAATGATCCGACGAATATCCCGACAGCGAGTAATAGCGCCAACTTCACTGTTTACATACGACACCGTCACGAGTACCGTCTGGTCGGTCAAGAGTGACTCGAGGATGTCCACGTCTATCACGCCGTCATCCGTTACCGGCACATACACAATTCGTACGCCACGGCGGGCGAGCCTCGCCATTGTTTCTCCCGTTGCCGAGTGCTCGATGTGCGTCGTCACAATTTCTATACCCTCATAGGCTCGCCCGCCAGCCACCAACCGTTCAACATACCCAGTAATTGCAAGATTATTACTTTCAGTTCCCCCACTCGTAAATACAATACCGGTATCTTGTACGCCGAGCACCCGCGCCACCCGCGTGCGACACTCTTCCAGTGATCGTTTGGCCACCACACCCTCTTGGTGAATACTGCCGGCGTTACCAAACGTATCATGGAAGTACGGCAACATTGCCGACAACACTTCCGGCAACAGCGGTGTCGCTGCGGCATAGTCTAAATACACTCGCTTTGCTAGCGATGAATCTCTGTACGGGGAGGACTTTTTTTCAAAAAGTGACCACATGTAAAAATCATGACACGGGCTGTCATTTCTGTAAATATCTGCTATACTATAAGCACTTGTTTTATCAGTAAGCCGCCTATCGGCTTTTTCCGTTTTAATATAATAGCGATGTATGGCAAAAGCAAAAAAACCTACCGAAAGTATCGAGAAACGACCGCCGATTGTTGTTGTCATGGGTCATATTGACCACGGCAAATCAACCTTGCTTGATTACATTCGGCATTCAAACGTCGTTGATAAAGAAGCCGGTGGCATCACCCAACATCTTTCGGCGTATGTCGTCACACACAAAACCAAAGAAGGATCTGAAGAAAAAATCACCTTTCTCGATACACCTGGTCACGCCGCCTTTCAGAAAATGCGCTTACGTGGTGCTGATGTTGCTGATATTGCCATTCTCATTGTTTCGGCCGAAGACGGCGTTAAACCACAAACGCTAGAAGCCTTAGCAGCCATCAAAGAAGCAAATATTCCGTTTGTTGTTGCCATCAACAAAATTGATAAACCGGGTGCGGATTTGGTAAGAACTCAGACATCACTCATCGAAAATGAAATTTACATCGAAGGCATGGGTGGCGATATTCCCTGGGCGCCCATTTCTGCCAAAGCGGGCACCGGAGTTGCTGATTTGCTTGATTTAGTTATTTTATCTGCCGATTTGTTAGAGTTGAAGGGAAATTCTGGTGCGCTGGCGAGCGGTACCATTATTGAAGGCAATCTTGACCCCAAACGCGGTAATACCGCGACCCTCATTATTACCGACGGCACCTTATCTACTGGGCAATTTGTGGTATCGGGCAACTGTTTTGCCCCGGTGCGAATTATGGAGGACGCAAACGGCAAAACCTTAAAATCGGCGGGTTTGGCCGAACCAGTGGGAATTGTTGGGTGGACGAATATTCCCAAAGTTGGGAGTCGATTTTACACCGTCGCTAACAAAAAGGAAGCCGAGACTCATATCGCCGAAATGACGACACCCACTCCACCAATACACAAAAAAACCAATCTCCCCACCATTCCCATTCTCATCAAAGCGGATGCACTTGGTACAATTGATGCCATTGAACACGAATTAGCTGGGTTGGCTTCCGAACGTATTACCGTGCGCGTCATTGACACCGGCGTTGGCCCGATTAGTGTCAGTGACGTGCAAGCAGTGAGTGCTACTCGCGACGCAATCATTGTTGGGTTTAATGTAAAAGTTGACCGAGAAGCCAAAGACTTGGCCGACAGACTTGGTGTGGAAATTGATACATTTTCGGTCATTTATGAATTGTCTGAATGGTTACACACCGCTCTTAAAAATCGTACCCCAAAGATGGAAGAAAAAATTGTTACTGGTCAAGCCAAAGTGTTAAAGCACTTTAGTACCCAAAAAAACACGCATGTTCTGGGCGCTCGGGTAGAAACCGGACTATTAAAATTTGGTACGGGCGTCCGCATTCTTCGCCGCGATATTGAAGTTGGTCGCGGCACCATTAAAAATCTCCAGCAACAAAAATCTGACGTCAAACAAGTTAGTGAAGGAGAATTTGGTTTGCAAGTTGATGCCAAATTTGAAGTAGCGCCCGGCGATATCATTGAGGGGTTTGAAGTGATTATTACCTGACTATGGCCAAGAGTTTAAATTTTGATCGGCACGACCGCGCTACGTCGCTCATCAAAGAAGTCGTAGCAACGTACATCCGCCACGAGGCTAACGCCAATCCCCTTATCACCGTGACCAATGTCACGATTTCACCAGACTACCGACGGGTGACTGTTTTCTTTACCACTATTCCTGATGGTCGTGAATCTGATGCCGAAATATTTTTAAAACGATCTGCAAGTGAAATGCGAGAGTATGTTAAAAAGCACACAAACCTAAAAATTATTCCGCATCTTGATTTTTCCGTCGATTACGGAGAAAGACATCGACAACATATCGATGACATTGCTCGTGAGATAGATACTGCCAAATAAAATATGGACGCGTAACGGGGGCCAGTTCCATAGGAACTGGCCCCCGTTACGCCATTACTACCACCAACAGTGAAGTTGGTTTTGTTGCTTTTCAATGGTACAGTAGGTGGCACATTACCGTCCTGGTGGCGAAGAGGTAACGCTGGGGACTGCAAATCCTCCATGCGCGGGTTCGATTCCCGCCCAGGACTCACGAGTACAACATTTGGAAGCAAATGTTGTACTCGTGTGCATACGCATTACTGGTTTCAGTAATGCCCGGGTGGTGTAATCGGTAGCCACGCAAGACTTAAAATTTTGTGACCGCAAGGTCGTGCGGGTTCAAGTCCCGCCCCGGGCACAACAACAAAGCTTCACTATGCGAATGCATGGTGAAGCTATTGTTTTGTAGCCCGGGGCAGGACTTGAAAGACTGTTTCGGGGTCCCCTTTAGGACCGAAACGGTCGAGGCCGCACGAGTGAGCTCAATTATGAACAAAGTGAAATAATTAAGCCACGAGAGTGACCAAGTCCTTTACGATATTTAGTGGTCACAGGTTACTAAGCTTTTTATTTCACTTCGTTTATAAAAATCTAAGTACCTGCGACCCCGCCTCGCGGTTTTCATTTTAGATAAAAAGAAAACATCGCTGCGGCCGGCACAGACGCCGCACCTGATACTAATCAGGTGCTAAAACGAAATCACTCACTTTAAAAAGTGAGTGATTTCGTTTTGCGTCTGTGCCCCCTCAAGGGCTCGAACCTTGGACCGTCTCCTTAAGAGGGAGCTGCTCTACCAACTGAGCTAAGAGGGCATCTGTGCGACGAGTGTACAAGAATTATACAAAAAATTCAAGAGCAGTATATCCATTTTGGTACCATTATTGACGAATGAAGTACTGCCGGAAAGAATACAAAAAACCACCACTATCAAACGATAATCGCCGCACATTTCCCTCCTCGCTATTTTATGCTACACTCACAGACACTGCGTGAGTGGCGTAATTGGTAGCCGCGCTAGTCTTAGGAACTAGTGGAGTAATCCGTGGAGGTTCAAGTCCTCTCTCACGCACCAAAATTGACTCGTTGGCTTTTGACCGACGGACGCATGGCGCACAACCGCCCTACCGAATAGGTAGGACGACTCTGTAATCGTTTGCTATACTCATTTCATGTCCACTTCTCCGTTTGCGTTTGGCGATGGCCTTGTCCCAACGACAGCATTCACACAACTCGAACACATTATCGAAGATCGCGGCAGTCGGTATAGTCTCAGTTATGGATTAGTGCATAACCGCGACGATATCAAAAATTTCCTTGTCACCCTCAAAAAAGACAAAGCGTATGCCCGTGCTGATCACAATTCATACGCAGCCCGGATCGAGCACGACGGCGTTATTTACGAAACCAAAAGCGATGATGGTGAAACGGGTGCCGGTATGGTAATTCTCCGTCTTATGCAAAAGCATGATGTTCGCAATGGCGTGATTTGTGTCACCAGATGGTTTGGTGGCATTAAATTAATGGGCGACCGTTTTAAACACATCCAGGACGCCACGAAAATCGCTGTCGACCATATGTCGAAGCAATAGCAATTTGTTCCAACCAAATTTACGACGCTTTTAGACGAGCCTTTTTAAACTGCGCAGGGCGAAAATATCGATTATGAAAGCGAGCGTAGGCTTTTTTATAAGTGGCCGGCAACCGATCTGTCACCGCACACCAGGTTGAACAATAGCCGTCACGCTTTTTTACACACGCGTCACAGCCAATATACAACACGTGGCAAATTTGGTTTTTACAGTGATAATGAGTGTCACTTTTGGCCGCGCGACACAAATGACAACGGGAAATAATATCGTCACCAATTCGTTCCGACAATCGCTCATCAAACACAAAATTTGTGCCGTGGAATTTGTTGGGGAGACCCTTTTCTTTCACTTGATGCGCATAGTCAATAATACCCCCCTTTAAGTGTCTGACATCAGTAAAGCCATTGTGTTTTAACCAGGCGCTGGCTTTTTCACACCGAATACCGCCGGTACAATAGAGGGCAATTTTTTTATTTTTATGGACTTTCAATAATTCAGGCGACACAGCCAACTCCTCACGGAATGTATCAACTTGTGGCAAAATCGCCTTTTCAAAATGTCCGACCTCACTTTCGTAGGCATTACGCATATCCACCACCACCGCATCAGGATCATCAATATACGCATTCATTTCCTCAGCAGTCAGATAGGCCCCAGTATTCGTCACATCAAATGAGGTGTCATCAAGTCCATCAGCCACAATTTTTTGCTTTACTTTCACAGTTAATTTGTAAAATGAAGAAAAGCCTTTTTCTTCGACTGCGATTTTATATGGAGTCCCGTTTAATTCTGACTGATTCTGAATCCACGTATCGAGTGCAGCAAAATGCTCTGTTGGCACATTCATTTGCGCATTGACACCTTCATGCGCAATATAAATCCGTCCCAAACATTCAAATCGACCAAATGCGTCCATTAATCGCTGACGAAAAAGTACGGGATCTGCGATATGCACATATCGATAAAACGACAACGTCGTTCGAGGACGTGTGTCATTTGCCACAATTGCCCGCATATCTTCACGAGACACCACCGGCTTTTTCTGAGCACTCATAGCTTGATTCATAGAAAATGATGTCCATTATCCTACCACACAATCAAAAAAGTAACAGTCAAAACACGGTAAATATCACAATAAATATCAATTTTAACCTTATTTAATAAGGTTATTTGAAGTGTTAAAAACTTGACTTTTTTGACTAAATATGATATGATAGTAAATGGAATGGGGGCAGTGTGCGTCGACTTCTCCATGGACAACATCCATCGACAAACCGGGGTATACTCCCCATAAAAACAGCAGCGGCAACGAGCCACTTTGACAACTCGAAAGGATAAAAAGATGGCAAAGATGAAATCGAAGACTGCCATCCTCCTGGGATGGTTCATCGGTATCAGTGTGATGGTGTTCGTGGCCATCGCTCTGATGGGCCTGGCACCGATCTTCGGCCTGGAGCCGAAGTGGCTCTGGGTGGTGTTCGCGGCGGGGTACATCCTGTCCGGATTTCGGATCTGGGATCCCGTCGGACCCGACCAACAGGGGGTGCGAGTCATTCTCGGTCGACCGTTCGATACGGTCGGTTCCGGTCCTGTCTTCGCGCCACTTGGCATAGTGGAGATCATCCGCTACTCGACCGCGACCCTGCAACGGGAGTTCCCCGCAGAACCGGAAAAAATCTTCCGTCCGCGCAAAGAGGACAAGGAGGAGGCACCGGCTGGCATGGTGCCGCCGCTGCGGATCACCTTTGCGGCCAATCCCATCAGCGAAGCTGATGCCAAGAAAGTATTTGGTGATTTTTTCTCGGTCACGGTCAATAAGGCCTCGCCTACTTTTGTGGCCGATGTTGAGCAAACCGACGACGGTCTCGCCAACTCACGGGTCACGGCTGAGGTTCCACACATCAGCCGTTACCGCATCATGGATGCCGTCAGATTCACCATCGCCATTCCTCCCGCGGAGGACGGCGATCGAATCGACGAGGTCTTTCGGCAAATTGAGGACGAACAGGTCATTGCCTTGAATACCATCTTGGCGCAGATCACAGTGGCCCAGGCACAACGTAATATCGCCTGGATCAACGCTGTTCTCTTCAGAAAAGTCTGTTTGCGCATCAAAGCAGACGACGACGGTCACTCGGAAGAATGGGGTATCGATCTCGAGGGAGCGGCAATCAAGCCGATTACCTTCAATCGCGGTCTCAACGACGCCATCACCGGCGTCGCAGAAGCGACCTTCGCTGCGGCTGCCAAGATCCGTACCGCTGAAGCTGAGAAGCAGAAGCTGATTCTCGAGGGCGACGGTACTGCTACGGCCGCTCGCGCCCTGGAACAAGAAACCTTGGTTGGCCGCGCAGTTGGTCTGAAACAAATGGCCAAGGACGTCCAAGCAGTGAAAGCTGGTGAACAGGTACTGGCGGCCGAAACCGCCCGTGCTATCGGCGACAAAGGAAATACCATCGTGGTTGGTGCCGACGGCATCAGCCAGCTGATCGGTCTTGCCAAAGCCGCTCTCCCCCCCAAAAAGGAGTAACAACGAATGGGGTACATTCTTCTTTTTCTGGCGGTCGTCGCGTTGTTTACGACACCGCAACTGATGAAGAAACGGCCCGTTAAGAGGGTCGGCGGGACGGTTCCTGTCCCGCCGACCACCACCACGACGAGCAAGACAACAGCGGTGCTCAACACCCTGAAGGCACCGCTGTCTTGGGGCCTCTTGACCATCTACGGGACCATCCTGGGGATCATGATCCTCATGATCATCTGGGGGCGTAACTGGATCAGCTCCATCGGCGGGGCCTACCAGATGGTGGCGGTCACGATGGTGCTCTTGGGACTCTTCCTACTCGCTATCAGCAAGGGGAAGCGATTCCTCGTCGCCATCATGGTAGTGTCGTTCGTCTATCTGGCCTTCAACAAGCCGGAAAGGGCGGCAGAAGCCATCGCCATGGGTCGGGAAGAAGGCCTGGGGGCCATGCTAGAGCAGGTCATCCCGAACCAAATCTCCCCAATAGCCAGAACAGAGGGATGGGGTCAGTACATGACCTATGACCTACGAGCTGGCGATATCAAGACCGGACAGATCTCGGCTGGCGGCACGAATTTTCGAATCACTACCGAATACACGTGCATCTATGTGACACCAGCGTCAGGACTTCCTCCGAGATTGATTCCTATCGGTCCGGAGACGAACCCCTGGCAGACCATCAATCTCGTCCCTCATCCGGACGACACCACCCTCATCTTCACCGTTGAGGCAAGGCGTCGTCCAGCCACGTGCTAGTGGTTTGCGGGCGGGATGCTTCATGCACCCGCCCGACCAAATCTCTTGTTCTTTGAGGTTAACACCCCAGCCTCCGCCTTTATGCGGGGGTTTTCTTTTATATACTTTTATTAAAAATATTAAAAAATCACCAAAATTCTGGTACCAACAATATCAACTAAGGATTAAATGATCCAAGGTCACGACTTGCCCGTCCAGCACAATTAGCAGCAGTGGGATCATTAGCACAATCTAATTCGTCTTCAACACCAATAGTTCCCGCGGCAATTGATAAAATCGTATAGGCAATCAACATAATGAGCATGCCAATGATGCTCCACATGATATGGCGTCGTCCTTCTTCCCGAGCGTGACTATCATCAGCGTGAATGATATAGAGGAAAGCGCCGTACATAAAATACAACAACGCCAATGCGGTTAAAAAAGCAATTAACGGAAACAAAAACGTCTCGTTCACTCGCGCCACAAATTCCGCCGCTTCTGTCACTCCCGGAGATACTTGAGCATGTGCCACATTTAGAAACGACATAATGGTACCAGTATATCATCACCAAAAACAAAAAACACCCGTTAGGGTGTTTTTTGTTTTTGGTGAATTGATTATTCAATGAGATTTGCAGATGGAATCGTTTCTTTCAACTCTTCATTACCAACGGCACCAACAAGCAGATTGATGATACCCCAGAAAGCAAAAATCAGAACAAAACCAGCGAGTGCATACACAATAAGTGATTTTCCTGATTCTTTCGCTTCATCACTATGACCACCACGGATAAAGTACTGAAACATTCCCCAGACAAAGAAAAGGAAACCGATACCCAAGATAAATGGAATGATAATTTCATTAACAAACGTCAGTACGTTTTCCAAAAACATACCGAGATCATTATTTGTACCAGTTTCACCACCCAAAATACCTTGACCTGCAGCGCCAGCTACAAACGGAACCATGATTGCGAAAGCGAACAGAAAAGAAAAGATTTTATTCATAATTATTCAAATTTATAACAATGATGCTAGTATACCGTAAAATAAGACTTTTTTCAATATACCGAGTAAATATGGGGATAAGATGACACCTATCCCTTCACTACATATTCTCCATTCCCTGCCAAGCGACTACATTACGAATATGTAGTGAAGGGATAAGAACTGATAAGTTAATGAGAACCCTACCCTTTTGTTACTTAGATTGAATTCCGCAAGAGACTGAGAATACCCCAAATCGATAGCATAATCATCATGACAATGACTGCGGTAATCGCAATGGTTTTTCCTTCTTCACGCTTTCCGGCATCGTCAACATGTAAAATCCACGCATCAATCAACTTCCAAATGAGTACCAAAAACGTCAGCGCAAAAATTGCCCCAATAATGAGATTGATGAATTCAATAAAAAAATTCATCAAATCGGCAAAGTCTGTGGGAGTACGCGGAGTCATACCTTAAAATGCAGCGACGGTATTTTTGATAATTTCGGCAATGGCGACCGCAGCTAATATAAGGACACCTCCAATAACCGCGTACATAAAAGTGGTGGTCGCTTCTTCGATTTTGCCAGGATTACCTTGGGCAGTCACATAGCGGAACCCGGCGTAGATAATAAAGAACACAATGATAGGAATCATCAGTGTCATAAAGATATCGAGCATGGCGACCAACAGTTCTTCGAGGGAATTGATGTTGTTGAGGGGGTTTTCGAGGGTGACGGTTTCGGTTGTGGGACCAGTATAGCCACTACCAACACCTCCCCCGCCAGTTCCTGGATTCTCTAACGCATACACAGCGTTCACAGAAAGGACAAAACTTAATAACATGTAAAAAAATAGAGTTTTCATAAAAATTAATACGCTTGTCCTAATCGCCCAACAGCATCACTGGCTGCGCCAGTCGGGCGAGTCCGGTTAGCAAGTACATCTTCTACCATTTGGGTAAAGATACTGTCAACTGATGCCGGTTTGGGCGACAACCAACCACGAGCCACAACAGCAGCTCTGTATATTATTCTACCATAGGTATCGTTGCTGCCGGCCAACAATAACGAACGGTACGTTGGCGCCATGCCTAATCGGGTGGCATACGCATTGACAAAATCACTACTTCCCACCAATTGCATTACCGTGTACGCACCGTTTTTGTTATCAGAAGCCCGCAGTAAGGCTAGCCCATAAAACGATCCATACGTGCGACGGGTGGTGGCGGTGGCACCTTGTGGTACTTCGGCAATATCAAAATTGAGGTTAGGATTTTGTTGGGCCAAATACGTGGCTTCACTGCCTTTACCAAAATACAAGATTACATCACCAGCCAAGAACCCATCACGATCAAGTGATTTGGAACGGTTCCAGGTATACAATGGGTTGCTCGGACTTGCAAAATTAGTATAGAAAGTCAGGGCTGATTCCAATGGTCGAGTGCTATTGGCGCTTGTATTTAATGCTACTTGATAAGTATTTTCACGTCCTTCGGTTACCAATTGACTGCCACCCTGAATCGTCAACATAGATAAAATGGCAGCTGCATTTTTGACATTTCGGTATTCGCCAAAGGCAATTGGGCTACGGCTGACATTTCTATTAAAATCACGCTCTACAAACGTTGGCACGATAGTAGATACAACACTTTCCCACGTCGACGGAGCCGTAATGATGTTTTTCGTGGCTAAAATATCACGATTCCAATACATGACGAGCGGATCGATCGCAATTGGGAATGCATAGAGCCCATCTTGCAGGGCAAATATTTCAGCGCCATCAATATATAAATTTTTGAAATCCCGTTGCGAGAATGAATCATAGGAAATTGGTTGTAATTTCGTGCGATACAACACAAGTTCTTCGTGTGGAATCAGTAATAAATCCGGACCACGATTCTCGGCCAAGGCATTCAACAAATCGTTTTCAAACGTTTCTGCTTTGACTTGTGTATAGCGAATATTGCCATACGCCGAAGAAGATTCAACGTATGGTCGTAACGTGGCATTGAACGCCGCAGCCTCAAGCGTACCCCAAATATCCACCTGCCCGATTGCAGGACCGGTGTCTTCAGACGTTGGTCGATAGCCAGCCAATAAACCAAGCCCCAATAAACCAAGTAACCCGAAACCGACAAGCAATGCGAGCTGAAACGGTCGAAGATTCATCATAGTCGTCGAAAAGCTAACCCGTAATGAAAATGCCCAGCTGGATATTCGCGTTCCAGCACAAAACACTGTGATTCAAATAAATCAACCATGACGTCTTTGTATACCACATCAGCCGCTGTCGGACCAACTCCAGAAAAAGAGTCAGCCCAATCAACAACATACACCACTGCTCCTGGTCTCACGGTTCGATGCACTTGTTCAATCACCGTCTCGCGATCGGCACACTGATATAACGTATTAACAAGCAATGCGATATCGAGTGATTCGTCCGGAATGCGTATTGACTGTGGCGTCTCAAGATCGCACCATAGCACATCTACCTGTGATAATCCTTGTTGGCGCACCATACGACCCAACCGCTCAACTGCCGCCTGATCAATATCACAACATACCAGGCGCCCGGTCGTACCAACTTTTTCGGCAAGCGGTTTAAGAAACGCCCCAGCACCAGCACCATAATCAGCCACCACATCGCCCGGACGGGCATGAATATGTGACGACACATATTTTGGTGAGAGAAAACGCGGAATCGTAACAGTTTCCATAGTACTAAGTATATCGTTTAAGATAGACTTTTGGTAAACGTGATGGGGATGAAAAACGAAAGCGGGGGGCGGCCGTAGGCCGCCCCCCCCGCTTTCAGTTTCTGTATACAATATTTTACACGAAGACAATCGAAGCAATCGCATCCCCGGCCCGCATTTTCATTACTCGCACACCCTGTGTATCCCGTCCCAGGGTTGGCACATCTTTGAATGGTAACTTGATCACTTGGCCCTTTTTACTCATGATGACCAATTCCCCATCGCCGCGTTCTTCAGCCAAAATCACGCACGCACCCACCACCACACCGGTTTTATCGGTCACTTTGGCCACTTTAATCCCCGACCCGCCACGATTTTGCACCTTGAATTCTTTTACCGGCGAGGTTTTACCGTAACCATTTTCAGTCACAACCAAAATTTCGGCTTTATTTTCGCCCTTTTTGATTACATCAGCCGATACAATCACATCACCTTTGCCGAGTTTCATCGCTGTCACCCCAGCCGCCGTACGACCCATTTCACGCACGTCAGATTCTTTAAACCGGATTGCTTGGCCTTTTCGCGTCACAAGCGACATCTCGTCGCCTTTGCCGACAAATTTAGCCGCAATCAACGAATCATCATCTTTGAGTGTAATCGCAATGAGTCCACTCCGACGCACATCTTTGAAAGCCGCTGCGTCAGATTTTTTCGCAACACCATTTCTCGTCACCATCATGAGTCCCCATTCTCCAGCCCATTCATCTTTACGCACCGGCAAGACCGAGGTAACTCGTTCATCTTGAGCCATCGACAAAAAGTTCATAATCGACTTACCTTTGGTAGCGCGACGGCCTTCAGGAATTTCATACATTTTGCTTTGGTATACTTTTCCTTTATCGGTAAAGAACAAGAGATCACTGTGTGTGGAAGTGGTAATAAGACTCGTCACCACATCTTCTTCTTTAGTGTTAAGATCAACAACCCCCACTCCACCGCGCTTTTGGACGCGGTATTCTTCGGGATTGGTTCGTTTAACGTAGCCACCAGCAGTGAGAACAAGAACACTTTCTTCTTCGGCAATAAGGTCTTCTTGACTCATCATTTTAACGCCACCTTTCACAATTTTAGTCCGACGATCGTCACCGTATTTCAGAGCGACTTCAAGTAACTCCGATTTTACCAACCCGAGCATCTTGGCTTTACTCTTTAAAATCGCCTCGAGTTCTTTAATCAGTTTCTGCACCTCCTTTAATTCGTCTTCAATTTTCTTCCGTTCCAGTCCAGCCAATTTTTGGAGACGCATGTCCAGAATCGCTTGCGCCTGAATGGCTGAAAACTTGAATTCTTTCATCAGTCCCGCATGCGCGGTTGGGACGTCCTTGGCCGCACGAATCAATTTGATAATGGCATCAATATGATCGAGGGCTTTTTTAAGACCAAGCAAAATGTGTTCGCGGTCTTGGGCCTTATTTAAATCATATTGCGTTCGGCGACGGACGACTTCAGCCCGGTGTTTGACATACTCTTGTAAAATCAATTTTAGGGACACTGTTTGTGGCACGCCATCAACAAGCGCCACCATGTTGTAGTGGAACGTTTCTTCCAGTTGGGTGTGTTTGTACAGTTTGTTCAATACCGTTTGTGGTTGTGCGCCAGACTTTAATTCAATCACCACGCGGATGTCGCTCGTTGACTCATCACGCATTTCACGAATGCCTTCGATTTTTTTCTCGCGCACCAAGTCAGCGATTTTTTCTTGCATGTCCGCTTTGTTGACTCGAAATGGAATTGACGTAATGACAATAGCGAAATTACCTTTTTTGTCTTCGATAATTTCTGCTTCACCACGCACGGTTACCCCACCCCGTCCATGTGTGTAGGCATGGACAATATCTTTCTGGTTAAAGGCGACTGCACCCATAGGGAAATCGGGACCTTTAATGTATTTCAATAAATCTTCGGTTGTGGCCTCAGGATTATCAATCAGATGTTCGACGGCACTGGCAATTTCCCGCAGGTTATGTGGCGGAATATTGGTGGCCATTCCCACCGCGATGCCAAGTGATCCCATCAGGAGGAGATTCGGTACCGCCGCCGGCAACACGGTTGGTTCCTTTTTGGTACCATCAAAGTTTGGACGCCAGTCAACCGTATCTTTTTCGAGATCGCGCAACATTTCTTCGGCAATGCGTGACATTTTAGCCTCGGTATATCGATAGGCCGCTGCTCCGTCGCCATCAATCGAACCAAAGTTTCCTTGCCCCAAGACCAATGGATAGCGGGTCGCGAACGGTTGCGCCAATTTCACCATTGATTCATACACCGCGCCATCACCATGCGGATGAAAACTACCAAGCACATCTCCCACCACCGTCGCTGATTTTTTAAATTTAGCACTCGCTGTCAAACCGTTTAAGCGCATTGAATATAAAATACGGCGATGCACGGGCTTTAAGCCGTCACGAATATCGGGAAGCGCGCGTGAGGTAATGACGGACATCGCGTAGTCCAAATACGCTCGCTCCATTTCGCCAGTGATTTCTTCGGTCATGATACCGCGTTCTGGTGTGGGAATCGTTTCGGTACTGTCAGTCTTTTTCGGCATATAACTCGTTTGAAGCTAGGATAATACGAATAATAACGGGTATTAGTATACCACAAAGGTTTGCTTAAGGTGAACACAGCGCGGGGCGGCCTACGGCCGCCCCGCGCTGTGTTCCATTTTACTGAATCGACGTATTACTCACCAACCGCATCAGTCGTCGTTGCAATCAAAATCATCACCGGCGCGGGATCAGGTGTTGTTGGTTTAGGAATGGTTGTCGTCGGATGGGTCACGACCGACATATCAATATCAGTCGTACTACTACTGGTGCTGGTCGCTACGGCAGCAATTGGCAGAGCCGCCACCGAATCTTGCATCGTCTGCCAACGATCACGAAATGATTGCCACATTCCCGCAAATGGCCCAGTCGCGGCCTGGGTATCAGCCAATTCTACCGTTGGAGAAAATCGCGCTGGTAAGGTTAGCGTCCACACTCCGGATATCACCCCTGTAATTAACAAAGCACCAACGAAGGCATACTGTTGACGAATGGCTTTTGGCTTTCGCTTTAAGGCGTCAATCGAGGTAAAAAACATACGGCAAAATACGCGGTTACACAGATAACACGACAATTTCTCCTTCCATTTCGTTTACATCTTTTTTCTTGATCGTCAGTTTATCAACCGGCGTTACCCCATCGGCACCGGCCTCTTTCAAAAACGCTTTCAGTGCAGTCGCGTCATAATGCATCGGAATAATCAATTTTGCCTCCAACTTGAGTCCTAATTTGGCTGCTTGTGGTACTTCAAGTACATCACCGCCACCGATTGGTACAAACAAAATATCCACATCACCCAATTCACCGAGAATTTTTGGATCAATGTCTGGATTACTTAACGCCCCCAAAAAAACCATATTGATATCTTCGAGACGGACTTGATAGATAGTAGAGTAATGTTCTTTGTTGGCGTACATGGTTTTTACTCCATACCCCCGAGCCGTCACTGACCCAATTTCGTATTCGCCGGGACCTTGCACCACAAATGGAGCTTTCGCGCCATGTGAAGCGTTTTCGACACCATTAAAATCCGGATGATTGAGAGATACAAAAGCCACATCAGCGCCAAACTTGACCGGGGTCAGCTTTGAAGCCTTGGCAATTGGATCAAAGGCGAGGGTAGTATCGCCAAATGACACCTTAAAACACTGCCCGCCGTGATGTGTGATTACCATAGTGGTAGTAGTATACGTCGTTGTGGCTAGTTCTGCAAAAATGTAACTCAAACACTGTATGGATTGTTATATATGCGTAGGAGGAAATGTTCATGATTGAAATACTGGCCTACGGCATGGCGGGCGGGGCGGCGGTCATCTTTACCGCACTCGCTTTCTTGCCCTTGTTTTGGAAGTAATAGCACTTCCCCATTCCCCGCCGGGCTTTGCCCGGCGGTTCATCATTTACAACCATAATCATTTCTGGTATAGTCGCGCGTACCGCAAGGTAATTATCAGTTTCTAGCGACACACGTTAACCCTGGGTTTATGGACTACGGCCATGAGCAACGGTAACCCAGACGCGTGTCGTCGGAATAAACACATATATATACGTAATATGTCAGAAGAAGTAACTAACGGCGTAATGCAACAGTACGTCACCACTATTCCCGAAGCACCAAAGGAAGGACAGTTAGTTGAAGGAACTGTGTCAGCCATCGGCCGTGCACGAGTTTTCGTTGACTTACCACCATTTGGTACCGGTATCATCTTTGGCCGTGAATACATGAATGCGCGTGACATTCTCCGCAAAGTCAGTGTCGGCGACACCATCGCTGCCAAGGTAGTAGACATCAACAACAAAGACGGGTACATCGAACTCTCTCTCAAAGAAGCTCGCCAAGCGCTTATTTGGGCAGACGCCGAAGAAGCCGTCAAGAAAGGTACGGTCATGTCGCTCGAAGTGAAAGAAGCGAACAAGGGTGGGCTGATTATGGAATGGCAAGGCATCCAAGGGTTCCTTCCAGCATCTCAACTTGGTCCAGACAACTATCCACGGGTTGATAATGGTGACAAGGATAAAATCCTCACGGCCCTTAATTCACTGATTGGCAACCACTTGTCAGTCGTGATGATTACGGCCGACCAAAAAGAACACAAGCTCATTTTCTCTGAAAAAGGTCACCAAGAAAAAGAAGAAAAGGGTGAAAAAATCGGTAAGTACGAAGTCGGCGATGTACTCGATGGTGAAGTAACCGGTGCGGTAGACTTTGGAGTATTCGTTAAAATTGAACAAGGACTCGAAGGTCTCGTTCATATTTCAGAACTGGATTGGGGTCTCGTAGAAAATACGCGTAGCCTTTACAAGGTTGGCGACAAAGTAAAAGTAAAAGTCATCGAAGTGAAAGATGATAAAATTTCTTTGTCAATCAAACAACTTCGTGAAAATCCATGGACCGAAGCGTCTGGTAAATTTGCCAAAGACCAAATCGTTCCTGGCGTGGTCATCAAGTACAACAAACATGGTGCGTTAGCATCAATCCAAGAAGGCGTCGCTGGACTCGTGCATATCTCTGAATTTGAATCAGAAGAAAAAATGAAAGCCACGTTATCGCTTGGTAGTGTCTACCAGTTCAAGATTTCTCTCTTTGAGCCAACTGAACAACGGATGACCTTGACGTTTAAGGACGTCGAACAAAAGTAAGGGAGTAAAGAGATACAACAGAAACCGCGGCGGGCCAAAGGCCCGCCGCGGTTTCTTGCGTTTCTTCCATAGAGCTGATTTATCCCAACGATACTCCATTCCAGCGTTGCATCGCCCGCTCGTAACCGTCACGCACAATATCTTCCAATACGATAACTATTTTAGGTAACAACGCTTCCACTACCGTTTGTTCAGCTGGTGAAAATTTACCAAGTACATATGACGCCAACTCATCACCAGTGGGACGGATTGGTTTACCGGTCTCCTCACCTACTTTTGCGACGCCAATGCGCACCCGGATAAAATCCTTACTTCCCAACCGTTCAATCACCGACGCTACTCCATTGTGTCCGCCGGCGCCATTCCCAAAAGAAACTTTTACCGTCCCGATTGGCAAATCGACATCATCGTAGACAAGAACCAGCCGTGACAGACTATCTTTTGGCAACAATGATGCCACCGCTAGCCCACTGTTATTCATAAATGTCTGCGGATACAACAACATCACGGATGCAGCACCACACTCTCCTTCGCTCACGTCGCCTTGATACTTTTTTTTAAGAGTTGGTAACGATAGTCCCCAACTCGCGACACACGCATCAAGCACCACAAAGCCAATATTGTGTCGCGTCTGTGCGTACTGCGCACCTGGATTACCAAGACCAACAATATAAAACATGCACTTAGTATATCATTACAAAAAATATTTATTTTTTGTAATGATATAGCAACGAAAATTTGTTTTTCATTTTATATCAAGTATAATGATGTCATCATTATCTACGGTATGTCATTGTTCTCTCGTACATCGTCTCCTGTCGTCATAGAAACTCCTGATGACGCAACCCCCATTCCTCCACCAGCCGAACATCCGTTAACTGAAATCATTCGCTTCACCATTCTCGCGCTCATTATTGTGATTCCGATTCGGATGTTTATTGCTCAGCCATTTATTGTGTCTGGAGCATCTATGGAAAACACCTTCCATAGTGGTGAGTACCTCATTGTCGACCAGCTCACCTATACA
The DNA here is from genome assembly GCA_964469295.1 of uncultured Candidatus Saccharibacteria bacterium. Lineage (GTDB taxonomy): Bacteria > Patescibacteriota > Minisyncoccia > Phycocordibacterales > UBA918 > OLB19. The sequence goes on along the minus strand of CAYXYJ010000007.1, from coordinate 20,987 downwards.
TTTAACGAACCAAAACGTGGTGATGTCGTCATATTCCGCTATCCCAAAGACCCGTCGAAATTTTTCATTAAACGTATCATTGGACTACCCGGTGATACCGTCACTATCGATGGATCAACCGTCACTATCACGAACGAAAGTCATCCAAACGGATTTACTTGGGACGAATCATATATTAAAAGCATGGATAAGGGATCCTATGTCACCGAAGAGCTTGGTGATCGAGAATATTTTGTGATGGGTGATAATCGTGACCAAAGCTCTGATTCTCGTATTTGGGGCGTATTACAAGAAGAACGCATTGTCGGACGAGCTTATATGCGTTTGTTCCCACCTAAGGAATTGGATTTTCTTCCCGGCGCTGTTGATATAGATGCTATTATCCAAACTCAATAATTACATTGCTATGCGTATCACCCACAGTCCAACTGAATTCATCAAGATCGCTGCTCATACCGCAGAACACTTTGGCTTTCAAACGATTGACACGCTCGCTAATATACCAGAATGTAAAGATTGTGTTATCGCCTTGTCACACACGATTACTGCTGGTGACTATGCTACTGATGGGGTGCACGGACATTTAGCTCGTGGTGTGTTGACGTTTTGTGAAGCTGGTTTGCATGCCTATGGCAAACCGCTCTTTCTCTATACAATAGATACGACCGCCAACGAAAATGAAACCGCGTTGTCGCTTCACATTTTTAATGTTCAAAAAAGTATCGCTGAAGCGGTTCTTATTCAAACCATGCGCGCCATTGCCAACGAACTAGGCCAAACTGATCATGTCGTACGCATTAATTCACTAGGTGATACTGAATCCGTCACCCGCTATAGTCGCGAACTGACTAATTTTTTGCGCAAACGTGTTGATGCCATGCCACAAACTGCCCGCGAAGCGCTGAAATCTCACTCTCTCTTGGCGCTACAAACCCTGATTGATGAAGATCATGAGCTCGCCTATAAATCACCAAACCCGCTTGAATATCTCAGCGACCAAAGTCGCAAACATTTTCGTGATATTATCGAATTTCTCGATATGAGCGCCACTCCATACGAAATTGATCCAAAGATGCTTGGACATCACGATTGTTATAGTGACGCTCTCTTTGCTATCGAAACCATTGGCGATACGACCAATAACGGTGGGTTGTTGACATTGCGCGGCGGACGATTTGATACGTTCCTTGAACGTAAAGCCAAGCGCAAAACCGGCGGAGTGGCTGCTGTGGCTTTACTGAGTGAACGCCCCGCTCCACTGCGAGTCCCTCGAATAAAGGTAGAAACACCGTCAGTCTACATCATTCAACTTGGCTTTGGACCAAAAGTGCGCAGTATATTAATCATTGACGAGCTCCGTAAAGCCGGCATTACGGTCATGCAAGATTTAGCCAATGATTCACTGTCTGCCCAACTGCGCGATGCTGAAATGAAAGGTGTCAAACACGTCATCATCATCGGTCAAAAGGAATTTGTCGACGGAACAGTGATTTTGCGCGATATGGAAGCCCGTAAACAAGAATCAATCCCACACACTACCGTTGCCAAACGGCTACGCAAGAGCATCCTAGTTACTGCATAAATATGGTTGTAGGGTTACTTGCAGTTCCCTAGATACCATGATATGCTCATGCCCACATATGGCAACAAATGTAGCAGTCACTAAAAACACCAATGAAAGCAGTGCGAATGTCATTCGTCGCTTTACAAAGCGTGTCCAAGGTGCCGGAATAATGAACAAAGTTCGTAGCGGTCGATATCGCACTCGCGTCAAAAGTCGCAACGTGCAAAAAACCGCTCGCCTTAAAAAGCTCATCAAGAAAGAAACCTACGAAACTCTCTTGAAACTTGGTAAGGTACAAGAACGAACTCGTAGCCGTCGCGGCTAAGAAAATCCCCCTCGCTGCGAGGGGGATTTTCTTAGCCGCGACGGCCACCTTCCTATCATCATCACAATTCAAACTGACTCACAGGCAAAATCTTAATTTTGGGGCAAAAATATGGCATACTAAAATATCATGTCTACGTTCTCACTCCACAGCACCGTCAAAACGTATCCTCATTGGCCATACGAGACGATTAAAAATGACATCATTGGAAAACGCTACACATTGACCGTACAATTTGTTGGCGCCCGCAGAGCACAACAATTGAATGAACAGTATCGACAAAAAACGTACACACCCAATGTACTGTCTTTTCCTTTGACGCCGGATACGGGAGAAATATACATCTGTCCGACAGTAGCAGTGAGGGAAGCAAAAAAATTTAACCTCACCGTCAAAGGATACGTCGCTTATTTATTTATCCATGGACTACTCCATTTAAAAGGTTTTGACCACAGTGACGCCATGGATGCCCAAGAACAACGATATCTCCGTAAATACGGAATCGTGTAATATGTCTATACTCTTCTATGTCTGATCATATTATCACTGGTATCGATGTGGGCACCTACCAAGTAAAGGTAGCTATTGTTCGCGTCCCCAAAGGCAAAAACGAACGCGGATTACCCCAAGTCATTGGTACTGGCTTTGCCGAAAGCCGCGGTTTACGTAATGGCTATATCACGAGCGAGAGTGATGTTGTTCGAAGCATTCGCAGTGCCGTCGCTCAAGCCGAAAAGGTAGCCGGGGTGGAAGTAAAAAAGGCGTATGTATCAATTGGAAGTATCGGATTGGACGAAATTGTGTCTACGGGAGAAGTAATCACTTCACGGGCTGATTCCGAAATCACTACCATTGACATCGAAAAAGTGGCACAAGATAGTGAGGATCGCATTATTGATCACATCCCCAACCGAAAAATCATTCACGCCATTCCCCTTCGGTACCGCATTGACGGCGAAGCCGTTCTCGGGAAACCCCAAGGTATGCGTGGCACGAAACTTGAGGTAGACACGTTGTTCATTACTACCTACGAACAACATCTAAACGATCTCATCGGCGCCGTAGAACATACGGGTATTTATGTCGAGGATGTGATGGCTTCCCCACTGGCGGCCAGTTTTGTCATATTATCAAAAGCGCAACGACGTGCCGGTTGTATCTTGGCGAACATCGGTGCAGAAACAGTCTCAACCGTCGTCTTTGAAGACCTCACTCCCATCTCTCTAAAAGTCTTCCCAATTGGTGCCAATGATATTACGAATGATATTGCCCTTGGGTTACGTATCCCTCTTGAAGAAGCTGAGAAAGTGAAGCGCGGTGGCATGACATCGGCAACGTTTCCAAAACGGAAATTAGAAGAAATTATCAATGCTCGGTTGAGTGACATATTTGAATTGGTGGGATTACATCTGAAAAAAATTAAGAAAGATGGCTTATTACCAGCCGGCATCATTTTAACTGGCGGTGGATCAACGACGGTTGGTATCCAAGACCTGGCTCGAAATACTCTCAATTTGCCAGCTCGTGTAGCCACACTTGAATTTGGAAAGAACACTAAAGTTCGTGACGCGTCTTGGGCGGTTGCGTACGGACTATGTATGCTGGGGGCGAGTGACGGCACCGAAACAACCGCACTTGGTGTAGTAAAGCAAACAAAACGAACACTCCTTGAATGGTTATCTCAATTTCTTCCTTGATACGTTTTAATAAAATAACATTTATTGTAATCCGTCAAAAACACGAAACCGGTATTAGTCAATATCGTGACAGATACTTTTATTCCCTGTATGATGTGTGCATCTAGAAATGACGTTGGGTACCAGTGTCTTTTCGGTGCAGTTTTGGAATTTATTCACTAGTCGCATACTATCATGGAACAAATTAAAACAGACGTCGAATCATTTGCGCGAATCCGCGTCGTTGGTGTTGGCGGTTCAGGCAATAACGCCGTGAACTATATGGTTGGTGCCAAAGTAAAAGGTGTTGAGTTTATTGCCATCAACAGTGACGCGCAAGATTTACACCACTCACTTGCCAAGCGTAAGATTCATGTCGGAAAAAATCTCACCCGCGGACTGGGAGCTGGAGGAAATCCTGATATGGGCCGCCGCGCAGCTGAGGAAACTCGTGAAGAAATTGCTAACGCTATCAAAGGCTCAGACATGATTTTTGTGACCTGTGGTATGGGTGGCGGTACCGGTACCGGGGCCGCTCCGGTGGTTGCAAAAATCGCTCGCGAAAGTGGAGCCCTCACTGTTGGGGTAGTAACCAAACCATTCATGTTCGAAGGACAAGAACGTATGCGTTTGGCGATGCAAGGCATTGAAGAACTTAAAAAAGAAGTAGACGCGCTCATCACCATTCCAAACGACCGACTCCTCGCGATTGTAGATAAAGAAACCACTGTGAAAAGTGCTTTTGAACAATGTGACAATGTCCTCAAACAAGCAGTTGAAGGTATCTCTGATTTGATTACCATGCCTGGTATCATTAACGTTGACTTTGCTGATATTCGTAGCGTTATGGAAAACGCTGGATCAGCACTTATGGGCGTTGGTGTTTCCACTGGTGAAAAGCGGGCCGAGGAAGCGGCGCGCAGTGCAATCAATTCCCCATTACTCGAAGTATCTATCACCGGAGCCAAGGGTGTACTCTTTGCAATTGCTGGCGGCGACGATTTAGGGATGCTCGAAATCCAAGATGCGGCTCGCGTTATCACTGAGTCAATTGATCCACAAGCTCGCGTTATCTTTGGCGCAATTAAAGATGACAAGCTAAAAAAGAACGAAGTAAAAGTGACCGTGATTGCTACTGGTTTCCCTGAAGAAAGTGGTTCTCATAATACTCCGATTGCCAGACGAGCGCCGATTGCTCCGCCAGTTTCCGTTTCAACACCAGTCCGTGAAGAGACTATTGAACGCGAACAACCAGCCGAACCTATCCGCGGACGGATTTTTAATTCACTGACAAATCCACGCAAAGCAGAACCTGAAGAAGCACCAGTGGCGCCACGCGTGGATACCATGCCGGAACCAAAACCTGAACTTCCAAGACGTGATCCAAAACCAGTTGACCCCGTGGATGAAGATGATGAGGACGATTGGGGGGCTGTGCCTGCATTTCTGCGGCGCAGCAAGCTGAAATAGCAGCATAGCCGGGCGCAGCGATATGAGGCGACTCCGCAGGAGCCGAACCAGCGAGCCGTGGTCAGAAGTACTTAGCAGAATCAGAACGTAGTGAATGATTATGCTTAGTAACTTGTGACCTGTCCCTGCATTTTTGCGTCGTTCTAAATTAAAATAATGGACTGCACGATTTCAGCAACAACTCACTCCTTGGCTGTACAGAAGTAAACAAAAACACCCGATCGTGGGTGTTTTTGTTTACAACTTTTTTATGATTGTTTCTATCAATAATTGGGTTTGTTCGGCAGTAGCTTTGCCCGGACATCCCCGAAGCGATTCAGTGACATATTCACGAATAGCCGAATCCAATGCCCCTTTCGTCGCCAGCAACTGGGGAATTAAATCCGCACAGACAGCTTCAGTTTCGATTTCTTGACGGACGCGAGCGATTTGTCCTTCCAGTCGTTTTAACCGATTAACAATAGCTTTCATATGGTGCAATATACCCCTCTCTAGTATACGGGTCAAGGGTAGTTGTGGTACACTAGAGCACCTGATTCATTAACGTCATGATGCCTGTATGTTTGATTTGATTATTATTGGCGGAGGACCGGCTGGCGTCGCTGCTGGTGTCTACGCAGCGCGCAAACGACTTTCTACCTGTTTTATTACGACTGATTGGGGCGGACAAAGTATTGTCTCACCAGATATCCAAAACTGGATTGGGACACCATCAATTAGTGGCGATAAGTTGGCCGCTGATTTAAAAGGTCATTTGCTATCGTACGCTGGCGATTATGTCACGGTGGTAGCCGGCAAACCGGTCACGTCCATTCATAAAAACAACGATACCATTACGGTAACTGTGGGTACCACTACTTACGAAAGCAAAGCGCTCCTGATTGCCACCGGATCATCACGACGCCGATTAGACGTACCCGGCGCCGACCAATACGAACACAAAGGACTCACGTACTGCGCATCATGCGACGGACCGATGTTTGCTGGACAAGATGTCGCGGTAGTTGGCGGGGGCAACGCTGGGTTTGAAACCGCAGCTCAACTGCTCGCCTATGCCAGAAGCGTTACCTTGTTGTCGCGAGGAGATTTTAAGGCCGACGCCATTACCGTTGAAAAAGTACTCACCCATCCGAATATGCGCGCGATAAAAAACGCCGTTCCCACTGGTGTGGCCGGAGAAACTTTTGTAACAACTCTTGAGTATGTCGTTGATGGCAAAACCGATTCACTGGCCGTAGGTGGCATATTTGTGGAAATTGGTATGATTCCGGCCACTGATTTTGTAAACGGAGTGGTAGAGCGTGATGATATGAATCGTATCAAGATTGACCCCTGGACGCAGCAAACCAATGTCCTTGGCGTCTGGGCCGCTGGTGATTGTACTAATATTAAATATCACCAAAACAACATCTCAGCCGGCGACGGCGTCCGCGCTATCGAAGATATCTACGTCTGGCTAAAGACTCGGTAAAACATGAGAAAAGATCC
>CAYXYJ010000007.1:0-14364 GCA_964469295.1 uncultured Candidatus Saccharibacteria bacterium | reverse complement strand
AAGATCCGCGCCAAAGGCGCACACAACGGTTATACGAAAACAGATATCTGGCGTTGGTACATTGTGCAATTACCGTAGAACACAGCTTATCCAAAAGTGTCGGGAATGCTTTCAGGTTGTGTAGTCTTGGAAAGCAGCTGGAGTCACCACTTGCGGGAAATGTTTGCGATACTGTGGATGAGCATCAACCCACCGACTAATATCCGTCCAGCGCAACCCATGAAAACCAAAGGAATTTTGGTAATGATAATATTCCGACGACCGTCCTTCAAAAGAAAACACTTCCGCGACAGACGCGGGTGCAAATCGTACACCAAATGATTCTAGTTTCGCTTTTTCGGTGTAGCACTGCGCCCAATCTTCTGGCTCAGTCAAAATAAAATTATTATCAGTAGCCAGTGTCGCTGTGAGTTCGAGCAACCTTCGACTGCGTAGCGAAAATCCCCCATTCCCCACTACCAGTTGTCCGATTTCAGTTACCGGTACACCGTGGCGGTCAACCGTCCATTCACCGATTTGAATCGGCGCACCGATATAATCGTATTGCAACCAATCATCTCGCCATGCGGATGGATTAAGAACAAATCCATCGTATTGAAAAATTAAAGCATACGGTGTCGTCACGTAATGGTGTAATTCCTGTAGGCAAAAACGTGAATACGTATCGATTGAATCAATGGGCGCAATCGGAATCACTCGTTCATCAGTGGTTGCAATCGAAGACAATAGCTTCACGGCACCAAACGTTATCTCACTGGTAGAAATATCCGCCGCGAGTTGGAGACGGGCAATATCTACACAATCAATCCCAATCAAGGTAACATCAGGCAACCGCAACATACGCGAGAGTATAATACAAAACACACCCAGACGCGAGTGTGTTTTGCTTTGTACAACGTAGAGTTGGTCGGCATGCTCCTGTCCCTCAAGGGGACAATATAGTATGGAGAATCACCACCATGTCGACCTGTATCTATGCTCTCATATCTTTATAACCGGTCAATAGGCCAATACCAACCTGATATGAACCTTATTTTTCAACAAACTGTGTATAATTGGTGGAAAAGTCCGTGGGTAACCTTGGTATAAAACCGTGCATAACCAATAGTATAACGATGCGGAAAAGTAGATTCTTTCCCGTTCACTACACATTCTCCATTTTCTAGCACACAAACTGCAGCACGATCAGGCAAAGAGTTGTGAACGAAATAATATTTACGCCCCGAGCCAAACTCCAACCAAATATGCAAGCAACGCAGCTGTACCACCAACCAAAATAACTTCTATTAATGAAGCAACCAATTGCGCGCCAATTACTTTCCATTTTAGTAACCCAAGCATGACCAACGCGACAAAGGTACCGATGACTGAATATTGGAACAAAGCCATTGTCGTTCCTTCTTCTATAAGCATAAATGGCAACAACGGAATCGCACCAAATACCATAAACGATAAAAATGTTGCTAACCCCGTATACGTGGGATTTTCACCACGTGGATCGGCCAGTCCCTGTTCATGCACCATCATAAAATCCAACCAATACGATTCGTTATGTTGATACAAGTTTGCGAGTGTCATTGCATCCGTTTCCGTAAAACCTTTTTCCATTAAAATACGGACGGTGGCCGTACGTTCATTGACGTGATCAGATTGCAGTAACTGTCGTTCTCGTTCTCGAGCGCTTTTGTACATATCTTGTTCTGATCGTACCGACAGAAAATTCCCCAATCCCATCGACGCCGCGTCCGCAAAGAGATTGGCTAAACCAAATAACAACACCACCGCAAAAGATAACTGTATTGTGGTATCAGTAGATAATGCAGCGCCTGCAAATCCGGCCACCACGGCGAAAGTAGTTACAATACCGTCAATACCGCCATAAATTACTTCTTTAAAATACTGTTCGATAGTTGTCCATTTCATACTGATATTATTTATGTATAACCTGCAAACATTGTGTGAATTAACGGAAACAAAAGCGCTGACGCAATTTTATTGCGGCGGAAGTGGAGGGATTTGAACCCTCGATGGAGTTTCCCCCATGCCTGATTTCGAGTCAAGTGCCTTCAACCACTCAGCCACACTTCCCTGTTTCATTATCTTCAGCGCCGTAGTATACCATCGTCATCAGAGAAACTTCCATCTGTTCAATCCCGACCATGTCTTGACATTGATATACTTTCGAGGCAATATGCGCACAGACGACCGCCTCAACAGGAGAGAGAAATGTTTGTTTCAAGACGCGCGCAACGCGAGATTTTCTATGAAAGCGACCGGATGTCCGTCGCCGGATTTATGGGCGACGATATCGTGGTCGCCGTCACCCGAACTCACCCCACGATGGACACCTTCAAGAGAAGGATTGAATTGTCCGAATTTTCACCCACCGTCTCCGCCGCGCTGGCGGCTGGCGAAATCAAGGTGTTGGTCGGTGACTCCATCGCCCGTGGGAACGGATACTGCTATATCGCTTCAAGCCCCTGAAGTGTCCGCGCGGTGGTGCCCTGCACCACCGCGCGGACACTCGTCTCCTAGTAATTTAGGAGATTTTTGCTATCATGTCGCCACACTAAGCTCTCTTCATCATATTACTCAAAGCTTAGTTACCATATGGCCCTATCGTCTAACGGCTAGGACAGCAGGTTCTCATCCTGCAAATCGGAGTTCGATTCTCCGTAGGGTCACAGCATAAAATACATTGCAATTACTAGGTTTTTCAAGAGACCATTTTGCGTGTTCAGAACTTGACTAGTTTGTAAATGCACAATGTTATCATTGTGTATATGAGTACACATAGAAAAATTGAATGGTCCCTATTTATTTTGGGATTTATTGGTACAGGATCATCATTTTTATTTAGTGCAACAGTTGCACAAATGGTTTTGTTTGCAGTCGGTGCTCTCTTTGCAGGGTTGCACGCCTTCAAAATATACGATGGTCACAAATCAAATCACGTTGTAGTAGCAACTTCTTTAGTACTGGTTGCTTATACTGGATATATGGCTTTTATCAATATGGACACAGTAGGTGGTGAGTACGCCATTATGACAGGTCTCGTTGTGAGCATTCTACTTTCAATCCTCTCACTTCGTTTGCGACGTGATTTTCATAAAGCATAGTTTACGTGCTCCTATCAAGTAGTATATTTTCGAGTGAGATGATGCTCGATTTTATATACTCCTCCTGTCCTGTAAGTTCTGAAAGCCACGCTAGTGGGTCACAAAACGAGACTTCGTCTCGACGCAATAAGTATAAAGAAATAAATGAGCACAAATCTGGCGAAGAAATTGTGCCGGTCAGACACGATGTATGTCTGGCATTCTTATCTTGTCTGAATGATATACTGGAAAAATGAACATCCGCGAAAAAAGATTTATTGCAATAATTGCTCTTGTAATTGTGGTCATATTGATGGCTGTGATTATACGTACCAATAACAACCATCATATTGATAACCGTCCCCCTGGTCATACTACTGACACTCACCTCACAAATAATCGATCGCCTCACGATATGACAGTATCAAGTGAACAAGAATTTTTATCATTAATGATTCCCCATCATCAGGAAGCAGTGGATGCGGCCAAGGAAGTATTGTCACGTCCTGATACCACCCCGGGGGTAAAACAACTAGCCGAAACTATCATCGCGCAGCAGACCGAAATTGATGCAATAAAAGCGTGGTACGAAACATGGTATGGTACACCGTACGTCTATGCAGACACCTATGAACCAATGATGCGAGATTTGATTGGTATAGAAGGTGTGGCGGTTGATAGAATGTTTTTGACCGACATGATTGCTCACCATGAAAGTGCTATTACCATGGCAAACAGTGTAAAGCCATATGTCACACACAGCGAAACCTCACAACTGGCAGACACAATCATCGCCACACAACAAGCAGAAATCGATCACATGAATGATTTGTCACGGGCGCTAGAATAGGTAGCAACACACCATCAGAACAACAATGCGGGCGGGACCTTTGGTCCCGCCCGCATTGTTGTTCGTCACTTACTACTCCCCCGCCTTGGTCATCTGCTTCTCGAGTTTCATAATTTGTTTTAAATCTTTTAACAATTCAAGAGCATGCGTCGCCGGATCGACATCGGGGTAAACTTTGGCAATTTTTCCATCTCGACCAATCAGATACGAAATACGATTCGTGCCGCGCACTTCTTTGCCGTACATTTTTTTAACCTCAAACGCACCATATTTGTCCATCATTTCCATGGTCGGATCAGATAACAACGTAAATGGCAACTGGTACTTTTCAGCAAATTTTTTATGAGATTTGGTCGAGTCTTTACTTACTCCTAGTACGTTAACTTTCATCCGTTTAAAATCTTTGAACACGTCCGCAATCATGCACGCTTCTTTGGTACAACCAGGAGTATCATCCTTTGGATAAAAGTACAACAACGTCCATTGTCCGGTATATTGTTTCAGATTGTGGACTACACCATGCTGATCTTGTAAGGCAAAGGCGGGTGCTTTGCGACCGATTTTTAACATATGATATTTGAGTTACCATTTCAGTATAGCAAGTTTACTCTTGATATACACCCATCAAAATAGACGACCAGGGCCACGCTACAAAAGTAGCGTGGCCCTCTTCAATTAGAGAAAATTGAATACGAGTTGCCCATCCGCACTCGCCGCTTCAACGTGTCTTACCCACTGCGCCCGAGCCAAATCAGCGCCGTCCCAAAACGAATCGCCAAGCCATCCACAACTACATTGCAACTGGTCAAATATACCATCGCCAATGGATTGCGGTCTATGACCGAGTTGTCCTGCGTTCTTATCGAACGCTTGCTCAAGACGTTCTCGATCTTCTTGACTTAGGAATCTGTCCTTCAATTTTTCCTCCGCTCATTTACCAATACCAATATACACTTTCGATATTATTTTCTCAACAACATACAGCCCCTACTCCACCGTTACTGATTTAGCCAAATTGCGTGGCTTGTCAACATCAAATCCTTTAGCAACACCGACGTAATACGCAAAGAGCTGCAACGGAATTGTGGAAAGAATCGGTTGTAGCATTGGATGAATTTTAGGGACAAAAATCACCTCATCAGTAACCTCTAATGCTGTATGATTCCCTTCAGTAGTCAACAAAATAACTGGCGACTGGCGGGCCCGCACCTCTTCAACATTTGACATCATTTTCTCGTACACCTCATCTTCGGGGGCAAGTGCAAATACTGGCATATCAGGACCAAGTAACGCAATTGAGCCGTGTTTTAATTCGCCGGCAGCATAGGCTTCCGCATGAATATATGACACTTCTTTTAATTTTAAGGCTCCTTCGGCGGCGAGAGGTGCATGCCATTTGCGACCAATAAACATCATACTGACAGCGGTGTGATACTTTTTCGCTAAGGTTTGTATTGTCGTTGTATCAGCCAACATTTTTTTCACCAAGACTGGCAACCGTGCTAAATCAGCAATGATTGTTGCTGCCTCTGCTTTTTCCAACACGCCACGAGTCTGTCCGAGAGCGACAGTCAATAACGCAAACACCGTCAATTGTGAGAGAAACGCTTTGGTGGACGCCACCGCAATCTCTGGCCCAGCATGATTATAAATACCGGCCGTCGTTTCGCGAGCGATGGTTGATCCCACCACATTCACAATACCCAGCGTCAACATTCCCCGTTCTGTGGCCATTTTCACTGCCGCTAACGTATCGGCCGTTTCGCCTGATTGGGTGACAGCCAAAACTGCCGCTCCCACTTCTTCGAGAACCGTTTTGTAGCGATACTCACTTCCCAACTCCACATTGGTTGGCAATCCCGCGTATGTCTCGAGCATCAATCTGCCGATTGAACCAGCATAATACGCTGATCCACACCCCACAATCGTAAGACGAGTAATTGAGGTAATCTCGTCCATGACCGATTCTATGCCACCTAATTTTACCATTCCACTATTCGACAATAACCGGCCACGCATGGTGTTCTCGAGCACGGTTGGTGCTTCAAAAATCTCTTTTTCCATAAAATGTGCGTAGCCATTCTTTTGGGCAACCGTCACATCCATAGTGACATCGGTTGGGTTGCCGTCATGTTCATGACCACTTTGAGCAATAATGCGATGAGACACCGGTGTCAACACCGCCATGTCTCCATCTTCCAAAAAAACCAATCGTTTTGTGTACGGCAATACGGCCGCCGGATCAGAAGCAACATACCGACCGTCTGGCGCAACACCGACCACAATTGGACTACCTAATCTCGCCACGACGAGCGTATCTGGTTCATTTCCTGACCACACAACCACTCCGTACGCACCGCGAACAAGCGCCAGCGCCGTCTCGACGGCTGTCAACAAATTTCCTTCGTAATGATGACCGATTAACTGAGCGAGCACTTCGGTATCAGTCGACGAGACGAACGTCACCCCCTGGGCTTCAAGTCCCGCCCGCAACTCCCGCCAATTTTCAATAATACCGTTATGAACCACATGGATGGTATCAGTTTGATCGACATGCGGATGCGCATTTACTTCACTCGGCTCGCCGTGCGTCGCCCAACGGGTATGAGCAATACCAACTGTTGGTTGAGTTAATTCGTTAGCGGTACAACGTTCCTTAAGCATGGCCACTCGCCCAACCGCTTTTACCACCATTCCACCACACGATAACCCCGCCGAATCGTACCCACGATATTCGAGCGCTTCAAGTCCAGTCAACAATATTGGGAGAACAGATTTCGTACCAGTATATCCAATGATTCCACACATAATAAATAATTATACCGTATATCGTCTTACAACCACCATCACCATCAAAAAATTGTTATTTTTCAATCACAAACCTGCAGACTTGGTGTTGCCACAATCGGGCGCATGTCCCACCAAATGCCAATCCATACCGCAAAGCGGCGGTTTGATCGCTCATTTCAATCACGTCAATAATCAATTTAAATTGATAACTGGACGATTGTTCCACCGCCGCAGCAACAATGACCACCCGGATTGACAACACCATCCAACTCCGTTGAAGACGCCGTTATTTAGTCAACGAATCTTGTGACATATATACTATTAAGTACTGATGACATTACCATATCCCGATTCTTACGTCATATATGAAAGGCCGGCATACACTGGGTATGCCGGCCGTATTACGCACCCGAGCGAAGAGGGCCAACAGCAAATCGTTGTCCTCCTTCAGTGAAGAACATCAACGCGACCAATGTCGCATCCGACGCCAACCCGACAAACATCCCCGGGTAATCAGGGATTTCATGATGACTGGCTCCTTCAAAGGTTTGCGCTGACTTTCGGGCGGCGCGGACCATGTTCTCATTTATCTCCATCTCGTTTCTTTCATTTAAATCTTTATTTAACATAAATTATGATATTACATTTGTCAAGTCATCTATTTGACTAAAAAAATCACGTATTGTCTGCTTCGCATTGTACAAATCAGATTTACGTTCCTCTTCCCGATCGCCAGGAAAATCAATCTTTTTTGCTTTACCAAAATCAATGACGAAGAACCGGCCTTCATGATCCATCATGATATTTCGTTTATACAAATCACAATGCGTGAGGCCGGCTTCGTGCATGGCGGTAATGAAAGACAGCAGGTTATCTTCTACCGTTTGCCGATTCAGTCCTTGCGCAATAGTAATCAAATCAGGATATGTATCTGACAGTTCTAATATTTGCGAAAGGCTCGCTCCGGATATTTTCTCCATTCCGTAGGAGTGTCCCTCTTGCGGATGGACACGTAAAAAAACCGGATACGGTACACGAACGGCTTCCTGTTGTACAGATTTATACACATGAGACAAATATTCATACTCATGACGAATGTGATTGTTTTCATTGTATCGATCTTGATCAGTAATAAACTTGACGCATATTTTATCATTATTCCGCATAGCGTAAATTTCTGCAGTGGCACCGTTGCCCAGAAAATTTTCAATATCTTTATACGCAGACAACACTTCACGATTGAGTTGACGAATATGTTGTTTCTCTGATTCCGACAAATCTATACCAAATTCAAATGAAGATAATAAATCCGTACGTTGCTCTTCAAAATGTTTTAATTCTTCAAAAAAATTATTGAAGGCCGTCACATCATCCGGTAAGACATAGTACCGTTCACTCCACTTTGACATATCCAAGCCCATCGCAGTAAATTTTGCGATCATATCATCAATTTTTCTATCTAACTGAGCAAGACTCAGTGTTTCTTGCATCTTCCCCATCTGACCAGGACTTTCTAACATATAGTAATATTAACCATAAATCATACTAGATATTATAGCTGTTTTTTGTTATGATGCGACTCAATCGACCGATTAGCTCAGCTGGTAGAGCGCTACATTGACATTGTAGAGGTCACAGGTTCAAGTCCTGTATCGGTCACAGACGACGTAAACGGCGGCAAATTCTGTACAGAATTTGCCGCCGTTTACTTTACATGACAGCCACCTTCACATATCGTGACACTCCCTCGCCGTCACGCTATACTGCACAGTATGGAATCAGCTGATCTCAAAGACATCGTCGTCATTTACCACGGGGACTGTCCAGATGGATTTGGCGGTGCGTACGCAGCGTGGAAAAAATTTGGCGACACTGCGTCATATATCCCCCGCCCGATGCCCGCCCCAGTCCCGCCAGGCATCACTGGAAAAGTGGTATACATCATTGATTATAGTTATGATCGTGCCACCCTCGAACAACTGACGGCGACTAATGTATCAGTGCTCGTCATTGATCACCACCAAACTGCCGAAGCAGCGGTCACCAGTTTTCCGCAAAACATTTTCGACAAGAATCATTCGGGTGCAGTACTCGCATGGAAATACTTTCACCCCGACACACCGGTGCCGATGATTTTACAGTATGTCGAAGATCATGATCTCTGGCGATTTGCGCTCCCCGAACACCGGGAATTTAATGTGTCTCTCCACCAGCATCCGATGACATTTGCGAGCTGGGACGAGCTCACCCTCCACCTCGCCAACCCTGATAACCTCATCACCTTTATTGCCCGCGGAGCGCTCTTAGCGAAATTTGAAGAAAAACTGATTGACGCTTGTATGAAGCAGCGGGAACGAGTTGAATTCCTTGGCCACCAGGTGTGGGCAATTAACGAAAGTATGTACCGCTCGACGCTCGGTAATCGATTGGCCGAGTTAAATGAGGAAGCGGGCGAAACTGCACTCGGTATTGTC
Organism: uncultured Candidatus Saccharibacteria bacterium; assembly: GCA_964469295.1. GTDB lineage: Bacteria > Patescibacteriota > Minisyncoccia > Phycocordibacterales > UBA918 > OLB19. Next base: position 5,152 of record CAYXYJ010000007.1, on the reverse strand, counting down.
TATTACCGCAAAGACGGTGCGGTGCGGGTATCACTTCGCAGCAAAGGTGACGTTGACGTCGCCCAAATGGCCGAACAATTTGGTGGTGGTGGCCATAAAAACGCCTCTAGTATCAAAGTAAAAAGTTTCCGCGATTTACCGTTTGAGTTTTTGTCATAAAACTTAATAGTACCACCCAAACCGCCACGACACTCGTTGTTCTTGACGAAAATGTAATCTATGTTATTATGCCCCCAGCCCCGGTTCCTTCCATCTGAGAAAAACACCTCCCCGATAGTATCGGCTCAGGTAGTATTTCTCACCATGAACCCCCAGGTGGTGAAGTCAATCCATGGCTTCATTATGCGTTGTACCGACGCTGCCAAGGAGTAGTGATACTCTGCGGATAAAGCCGGCTTGAGATAAAGCCGGAAACACCCCTTTTCTTCAGGATCCTGACCTCCCTCACGGGAGTGGGAGGGGTGCGGTACAGACATCAACAACAAAGACGGGTACATCGAAGATCCTGACCTCCCTCACGGGAGTGGGAGGGGTGCGGTACGAAGCAACCAATTGCGCGCCAATTACTTTCCGATTCTGACCTCCCTCACGGGAGTGGGAGGGGTGCGGTACAAGTACGCGGATCTCGGCAGCATCATCGAGACGATTCTGACCTCCCTCACGGGCGACCAACAAGCTTACAGGTAATGCTGGGGCTTTTTCTGTTTATATTCCATTTACCTTATTTCATGGTATAACTGGTCACGATATGCGCATTCTCTCGATCGAAACCTCGTGCGACGAAACGGCAGTGAGCCTCATTGAAGCCACAGGCGATTTTCCGACCGCTACCTACGAACTCCTTGGGAACGCACTTTTTTCGCAGGTCGACATCCATAAAGAATATGGCGGAGTTTTTCCAGCCGTCGCCAAACGTGAACACGCGAAGACCCTCGTGCCAATGCTCCAAAAGGCACTGACTGAAGCTGAGCTTCTCAGTGCTGGCCAAACCGAGATTGAAAACGAAGCAGCCATGCGCGAGATCCTCAGCCGCGAAGACGGACTGGCCGACGACCTCATTGATTTTTTGTCAAAGTACGCACTCCCCGAGATCGACTTGATCGCGGTCACGAGCGGTCCTGGTCTCGAACCAGCCTTGTGGGTGGGGATCAGTTTTGCCAAAGCCCTTGCCTTGATAACCGGCACTCCGGTCGTGCCGGTAAACCACATGGAAGGTCATATCCTAGCATCACTGTATGATGTCGAAGTTGACGATGCGCTCGCGCCGATCACCTTCCCGGCGCTCGCCCTCCTCGTTTCGGGCGGACACACCGAACTCATCCTCATGCGCAATTGGGGTCAGTACGAGAAAATCGGTGAAACCCGAGATGATGCCGTTGGTGAAGCTTTTGATAAAGTGGCGCGCCTCATGGGACTGCCGTACCCGGGCGGGCCGGAGATTGGGCGCCGCGCGAGCGAAGCTCGCGCGGCCGGACTCCCTCCCTTTCTCGGCAAGCCCCTCCCCCGCCCGATGATTCACAGCGACGACTTTGACTTTTCGTATGCTGGACTCAAAACCGCTGTCCGCAATCTGGTGTCTGACAAGACTCTCACCGAAGACGAGAAAAATGCCCTCGCCCGCGACTTTGAAGACGCCGCGATCGAGTCGCTCTACGCCAAGACCGTCAAAGCCATCGACCATTTCGATATCGCGACCCTTATTATCGGCGGCGGCGTTTCGGCTAATGCTTTCCTCCGCCAGACTTTCACCGAACAGCTACTCAAAAGCCACCCTCACATTGAGGTTTATCTCCCCCATCGTCATCTCTCAACTGACAACAGCATCATGATCGCCCTGGCCGGCCACGCACAACTGGCCGCTGCCCGCACCGCCGGATCAATCTCCCTCATCCGCGCGGAGGGTAACCGGTCGTTGTAGGTTTGACTTTTTTATAAATACTGGCATTATATTTCGAGATTAGAAGGAGCCATACAATGGGATACCGAGAGAACGTGCAAGCGCACTGCGACCGACTCTTCATATCGAACCCTCTTAGGGAAAGGGATCTGCGAATTTCCAAAATCGACTTCTTCGGCCAGGGAGTGTCGACAAGAATTGAGGCTACGCCCATGAATCGAGCAGGTCGACTCTTTTTTCAACTCTTCGTCGACAGACCAGCAGAGCAAACTCGAAGTTCGCACGTGGTCGGCAAGGATTTTGAGGAATTGCGCGAGAATGCGGTCACTTTCTTTGCCGAGAATTGGCTGGACGCTGAAGAAGCTGGTCGCCCTATGCTTATAGCTTTCAAGCAGGCAGACAGCGTCCTCATTCACTGGCAGTAAACGCCGCTAGCGACCGCTCTACCAACGAATGACAAAAGCCGCTCGTCTGGTACGGGCGGATTTTTTGTCTATAGTCATTCTCATTCCTCAATTTTCATGCTACCATCATTTGTATATGAGCGGGCAAAAGAAAAAGCCCCAGCATTACCTGTGAGCTTGTTAGCCTCCCGTGAGGGAGGTCAGGATCTCGCTGCGGCCGGCACAGACGCCGCACCTGAAGTACCGCACCCCTCCCACTCCCGTGAGGGAGGTCAGGATCTTCGATGTACCCGTCTTTGTTGTTGATGTCTGTACCGCACCCCTCCCACTCCCGTGAGGGAGGTCAGGATCCTGAAGAAAAGGGGTGTTTCCGGCTTTATCTCAAGCCGGCTTTATCCGCAGAGTATCACTACTCCTTGGCAGCGTCGGTACAACGCATAATGAAGCCATGGATTGACTTCACCACCTGGGGGTTCATGGTGAGAAATACTACCTGAGCCGATACTATCGGGGAGGTGTTTTTCTCAGATGGAAGGAACCGGGGCTTGATACAATATACCACAGATAATTTTTTTTACAATATATTGTAAAAATGTTAATTGTATGTTATAATAAAACTGAAATCAGTACACACTCATCAGGAGGTGCTTATGGCACGTGTTCTTAAAAAAACTGAAAAACCGGCAACTATCGTACGGGTAATGAAGTTTCAGATTCATCCGTCCGCAGAGCAACTTATGACTCTGCAGCGCGTGAGCGATAACCTCTTCGAGATTTGGAACCACGCTCTGAATGAGCGAAGAACTTACTTCACCGAGCACCTCGAACCGCTCTATCAATTGCGGAAAGAACAGGGTGATTCAGTAACATTGAAGGAAGCACTCAAGGCTGCATTCAATCAAGCACCCGTCAACTACATCCCGGGGCAACCTCACCGCTCGCAACGGTCATGGCTGACACAGATGCGACAAGTGTATCCAAACTATGCTACTGTGCCGTGTGCCTGGCAACAGGAGACACTCGTCATACTCGAAGGTGCCTATGACTCGTTCATGAAACTCCGGAAGAATGGTGACACTACCGCCCGCCCGCCGCGTGAAAAGGCAGCTGATTCTTTCTGTGAGATTCAGGGTCTGCTTGGTTGGCAAATCGTGGCGGATAGTTACAAAATTAATCCGCAAAAGGAGATGACTGCCACCGAACGCGGGATGTTGGTATCTACCACTACCTGCGACATCATTCTCTCGCCAGGCAAAGCTCTCTACGGCAGACCGGAGCTACGCTTTGCAATTCCCGACTATCAGCGACTACTACTGACGCAGGCCCACAAACTGTGCAAGTTCACGCTCTATCGTGACAAGCGCAATGGCAAGGCGGCGCGGTATTGGATTTCGGTGGCGTACGCGGTACCGAAACCCGAGACAACCAAGGTTGAGCACGAGGACAAAGTATTTCTTGTGCTTGGTGCGACCAGTATCGGCGTTTCGGCACCGACTGGTTCGTTCACGATCGACCTCTGGCGTTCAGATAAATACTGGATGCCAAAGATTGAAACGCTCCGGGAACGTATCAAGGAATGTCAAAAGGGTTCAAAAGCTTGGACAAAGCGCACTGATGCCCTCAACCGCATGTACGAGATCATGCGGCGACAGACCTTGCAACATCACCGTGAGGTGATCGCCGGTCAACTGAAGCAACACGGGGTGCATTTTGTCATCATGGAGCAATCGCCCATCCGCGGGAAGAAAGGCGCTCTGGCTGATGGTGACAACCCCGCCCGTGGTGGCACACTCGGTGCCAATTGGTCGGTTCAGAACACCGGCTCACTGGCGCAACTACGACAACTGATCGCACAAAAGGTTGAGGAATGGGGTGGTTCGGTTGAGATTATCAAACTTGACAAATTTCCCCATGATGCGCCCCGGGCAACGCGGCGACAAACTGCCGCTACCGCTCTGCGGGCACAGGTGGTCGCTTGATATTCATCAGCGTTCCTCTCACAACCATTACCCTAGGCATCCGTGCCTAGGGTTTCTTTTTATGTCACAATTAAAATGTATGAACGCCTTATTTTTACAACGACTCAGCGACTATCAGCACTCGCCACTGCGCATTCAGTCCGCAACGGTTATGATTGATGTCAAAATTAATCAGAGCAATATTTTGCTTGAACATTTTCACCTAAAATTCTATCCATTAACCAAACCACAAACCGAATATCTTGATATCCCAGCACTACTCCTATATGAAGCTCGTGCAGCAAAGTATTATTGGCAACAATATCGAAAAATACTGCCAGTTTGGACACGATTTAAAAGTCGTCAACCCTATACCATTGATATCACAAATAAATTACTTGATATCGGATATCATCATCTTGGCACTATTGTAAAAAAAATTTTTTTGGAAAAAGATTGTCCTCCTGTACTTGGTCTCATACATCGCGCAGGTAAGAGCGATGCTATGCCACTAGTATATGATGTAATGGAAATATTTCGTGCCGACATTATTGACATGACCGTCGCAACCTGGCTTCGACAGAAGAAAAAACCGATCGAGATTCTCACTCAACGACAAGTTGCTAATTTTCTTCATGATGTGAATGAACGATTGGCACGACCTTACTATTTACGTGATTTTAAACAATGCCATACGTATCGTTACTACATGGATATTCAAATTACTAAACTAATTAAAGCTATTAATCATCAATCTGTGTTTAAACCTATAAAAATCCCAAACCGCCACGACACTCGTTGTTCTTGACGAAAATGTAATCTATGTTATTATGCCCCCAGCCCCGGTTCCTTCCATCTGAGAAAAACACCTCCCCGATAGTATCGGCTCAGGT
>CAYXYJ010000006.1:0-75769 GCA_964469295.1 uncultured Candidatus Saccharibacteria bacterium | reverse complement strand
TAGTTTAGTTATAATACTTAGAATTATTGTCTTAAGAAAGGGGTACCTTTCAAAGCCCCGTTTTAAACAAAACGGGGCTTTGTGTTAAGTTAGGCACTCGGGTCACTCCGATACTTAGTTCTATTGGCGGAAAAGGAGGGATTCGAACCCTCGAGGGATTTAACTCCCTGCCTCCTTAGCAAGGAGGTACATTCAACCACTCTGACACTTTTCCGTGTGTGTTACGAGCATAACAGAAATATCATCCAAAAACAAAGTGTGCTACAGTACTGCTCACATGACTACTCCATTGTCTCATTGGCGCACCTTTTATCACCTGATTGCCAATAACTTGATTGCCGGTATCGCTAATAATTTTGTGTGGTTTGCTTTGACATTTTGGGTGTTTTTACAAACTAATTCGGTGCTTGCGACATCATGGATTGCGGGAATTTTTACCGTCGCCAATATGCTTGGTGGGTTTATCTTTGGCCCCATGGTTGATCATCTGCGGAAACGTACGGCCATGATACTGTCGAGCGGTATTTCCTTGACCGCATTCTCACTTGGCGGAACGTTGTTTTTTCTTACTCCTCCCGAAATATGGAGCAACCCCGCCAGCGTACAGTTATGGTTATTGGTGATTGTATTAATGATTGGTGTCGTTGCCAACAACCTACGTATGATTGCCCAATCAACGGTTGTGACACTATTATTTACCGATGACCGTGATAAAGCGAACGGATTAATTGGAGCCACTCAAGGACTATCATTTTCAGCCACTTCCGTATTAAGTGGACTGGCAATTGGTTTTTTAGGAATGGGATTTGCTTTAATCGGTGCAATTACTGTGACAACATTGGTCGCTATTCATCTTATTACCATTGCGCTGCCGGAACCAACTATCATCCATGTATCAACCGAACAAAAAAGTAAAGTTGATTTCCGTGGCACTTTTTTGTTGATTACCGCTATTCCTGGATTGGTTGGTATTATTATTTTTAATACGTTTAATAATTTCCTTGGCGGCATTTTTATGGCTTTGATGGATGCGTACGGATTATCGCTGGTATCAGTAAAAGCCTGGGGACTACTGTGGGGGGTGTTAAGTTTATCCATTGTACTTGGGAGTATCTATGTCAGTAAGTACGGCGTTGGACAAAGACCACTACGGCTAGTCATGATTCTCAATATCATCATGTGGGTATCGTGTATTATTTTCCCGCTTCAAGCTTCAGTGTATCTATTGGCAGCCGGTATGCTGGTCTGGCTGTCTTTCTTCCCCGTCATCGAAGCTGCCGAACAAACCATCATGCAAAAAGTAGTTCCCTACGAACGACAGGGTCGAGTGTTCGGCCTAGCACAAAGTATCGAGAGTATGGCCACTCCAGTCACAGCATTTTTAATCGGACCAATTGCCCAGTGGTTATTCATCCCCTTTATGACTACCGGGGCCGGAGTCGTGTTGATTGGCGATTGGTTTGGTACTGGTACCAGCCGTGGAATTGCCCTGGTTTTTATTACGGCTGGGTTTTTTGGATTAATAGCCACCATCATCGCCTGGTCCTCTGGCGCCTATCGGCGATTGGCGGCCTATTACACTGACCCTGTGCAATTGTTAAAAAATTGATAGGATACGCTAGACACCAGCAAAGGAGTAAATATGGAACATAAGTGTGTCGTTCCGGACTGTTCGGAAATGATTTCTGATGGTCAAGGATGTGGCTGTCCTGTTCACGACGAAGAAGCGTCGGTTCTCGTAGCTGGATTTGGTTCTGGGGTGCCGGGCGACGGTGAAGTTTCGTCTGAAGAGTGAACAGCAGGAAAACGAAAGCGGGCGCTATCGCGCCCGCTCTTTTATTATATCCCGCTTCCGTGGGCAACCATACTATAAAAAATAATACAACCGCCGGCAATATATCAATCGCGTGTTTATCGAATCACACTCGCCACCGCCTTTACCAACCCCGGGGTCATTACCGGTGGAATCACTAGGTCAACCGTCGGGTTTTTAACGAGACTGGCTAATTTCTTGGCGGCTGCCAACTTCATATCGTCAGTAATAGCAGTCACTCCCCGGTCCAAAGCGCCACGGAAAATTCCGGGAAACGCCAGTGAATTATTGACCTGATTCGGGTAATCACTCCGACCGGTCGCCACAACGTATGCTCCAGCCCTTTTGGCATCTTCGGGCATAATCTCAGGGATAGGATTGGCGAGCGCAAACACAATGGCTTTTTCGGCCATTTTCTCCACATGAGCCGGAGCAATCGTGCCTGGACCAGATAACCCAATAAGGACGTCAGCCCCCGCCACTACTGCTTGGACATCGCCCTCGCGTCTGTCGCGATTGATCAATTGTGCGAGATCTTTTTTATAACCAGATAAATCAGGCCGACCAGTATAAATCGCTCCCTTACTGTCAGTAACAATAATATTGGTAATACCAGCCCGGAGAAGAAGGAGTGTAACTGCTCGACCGGCAGCGCCCGCTCCAACAACAACCACTTTCAACTGTTCAAACTTTTTACCAACGACTTTGGTGGCATTCATCAGCCCAGCTAACACAACAATTGCCGTACCATGTTGGTCATCGTGCATCACCGGAATCGATAACTCCGCCTTTAGCCGTTCCTCAATGGTAAAGCAATGCGGGGCCGCGATATCTTCGAGGTTAATACCGCCAAACGTTGGAGCAATCGCTTTGACTACTTTGATAATTTCTTCAGGATCGTGGGTATCAAGCACGATGGGAAACGCGTCAACATTCGCCATCGTTTTAAAAATGGCACACTTTCCTTCCATTACCGGCAAGGCTGGAACGGCCCCCAAGTTTCCGAGACCCAGAATAGCTGAACCATCTGAAATCACCGCAACGGTGTTCTTTTTAATAGTGTATTCTCGGGCGTCTTTGGGATTTTTAGCGAGATGCGTTGAAACAGCACCAACACCGGGACTATACATCGTACTCCATTCATCACGAGTTTCGAGCTTCCCCTTGCTGACAACCTCAAGTTTGCCATGCAATTTTTTATGGAGCGCCAGCGCCATTTTATTATAGTCTTTCTTTTTTACCGTCGACTTTTTTGGTGTTGATTTTTTAGTCACCGGTTTTGGTGCTGAAGACGGCTTTGGCATATCAGTATCGAATCTCGTTAATGAAATAATGTTGCTAGTATACCATCGTCAGACAGCGTGTCACTAAAATAACAAAACCACTGGTAGACAGTGGTTGGGTGGGTGGTTGCGGGGCTGACGCCCCGCAACCTCGTTGATCAGATCAACTTCGCCGAAAACCGGCGGTGCGCCCGTTTTCCCGGCAACCTCGGCGAGGGCGGTTCCCGCCGCGGTTCGGTATAGTAGCGGTCATCCATGTCACGGGTCGACAGGGACGGCAACGTCAGAACGAGCCAGGCGACGCCGGCGACGATTGCCGTCAGGTTGGCAACCACGAGCAGCAGGTGCCCCGGCGGGGCGGCCGGCAGCGACGTGATCATGTTCACAAACGCCGACAGATTCGCCGGCGAGGAAAAGAGCAGAACCACAGTGGCAGCGAGCGCCACCGCCACCAAGAACGGAAAGAAAGAAAAACGTCTCAGCATTTTAATCTCCCTCATGTCGGACCATCCCGACCTTATTACGGTACGCTCATCTGATGGGGTTGTCAATATTACTCGTGTCCACACAATATAAAAAAACCGGCCACACAATAATGCATGCCGGTAAAATCATCATTTTTTCAAAAGAACAATCGTAGATTATCGTTGCGGGCGGGGCTGACGCCCCGCCCGCCCCTTCAACCAAGAGACCTGGGATACAGGAATGAGCTTGGGGACTCCACTCCTCTCTTGGTTGAAATCACATTTCAGGCCGCAACGAGAATCCGCTTAGCATGCTGGTGGTATTGTTCTACCAGCACATTTGCCACGGACCCAAGTTTCTCCGCTGTGATGGACCGCGGACCGTCAACGAACTCACCCCGATAGTTGACGAGAGTCAGCGTCTCTTCGCCAATCGGGTCAATTATTGCCCCCGACCGAACCCACAATGTTGCTGGCAAACCCGAAATCGAGCCATGCCACAACCGCACCAGCGCTCGGTCGCCGTATTGAAGAAGCAGGCTTCCGTGCTCATTGCGGGCAGTTACTTTCGCGATGACGATTATCTCCTGCAACCGTCGTCCAAACTCTTCCGGCATGATTTGCACGGATATCTCTCCCTTTTTGGTTGGACAGGTACTGTAACATGAACATTTTAATATGCAAGGCAACAAAAAACCGTTGTTTATGAAAACGGTTGTGGTGAGGTGGCCGGCTGACGCCGGCCACCATTTTTACGTATCATCGCCGTCGTGGCGCGAATAACCGTTGCAACGTTTCCTTTTCAAACGGCTCTTGATGGACTTTCATACCCCATCGCTGAGCAATTTGTACCTTTAGCAAACACTCCAATTCAAACAACAAGTCAGCACCGTCAAGACGGTATATCCGGGTAACGCGGTCAGGCTCACCTTCCAACACTTCAACGAGAAGAAAGTGACTGGTGTGGTTTTGCCGTAACTCATAAAAATGCACCCGAAATTTCTGCCGCAAACCCTGGAACATTTTATGATCGTCATCAAACGTCCAGACTTCGATATTGTCTTTTTTTACCGTTGTACACAACGGTAAAGCGTTTTCCGGCGCCGAACGGGGCAGAATTAGTCGAAAATCCCACCGACCGGTTGGCAGTCGCACGTAACCCCAACACTGAGCCACGCGTTCACGGCTACCCGTCGATACCGAGCTCATTATGAGCGACGGATAATGTGATACGACGTAGGCCTTGAGGTATTGAGTTGGGTTATCCACTTGAACTTCCTTTTTTAAGAACGATATGATTTTATAATACCATATTTTATGGAAAAATCAAATATATGGTTATAATGGTATACTTCATCACATGTTCCCCGCCGATCTCCTCACTGCTCACTTTCGCCTTGACGTCACTCACCAAAAGGCTCTGAAGCGACTCGGCATCACCACGGTCCACGACCTGCTGTTGTATCTCCCTGCCCGCTACGAAAACGTGAGCGACATCCAGTCTGTCAGCGGTCTGGTGAAAGATCAAGAAGCGATTGTCTTTGGACAATTGTCTGGATTAAAAACCCGCAAAGCCTGGAAGAGCAAGCGGCCGATTTCCGAAGGATACATCGAAGACGGCTCGGCCAAAATAAAAATCATGTGGTTTAACCAACCGTACATAGCCAAGATGTACAGCGACGGCATGTACGTTAAATTGGTAGGAAAAGTCACGGGAAGCGACGGCAAATTGTATATTGCCAATCCCGAAGTCGAGAAACTTGATGCGCTGCCAGTTGATCGCCATGACAGTATTTTCAAAGGCACTGAAGTGACAGACGATACACTCTACCCGGTATATCGAGAAACTAAAGGCGTCACCAGTAAATGGTTTTACCACACGGTATTAAAGTGTTTTGAAAAAGGTGTACTGACTACTCTCCAAGATCCGATTCCTGAGGAAATTCTTAAGCGATACAAGCTGCCGGTACTTTCAACCGCGCTCGTGTGGATTCATGCACCAAAAAAAGCCGAACACGCCGAAAGTGCGCGGAAGCGTTTTGCCTTTGAAGAAGTGTTTTATATCCAGGTGCAAAAGGCGCTTGATCGGGCGGCGGTCAGCGCGGCCTCGACCTATCAGGTGAACACCGATCCGAATCACCTCTTCGCTTTTACCGAGCGATTCCCATTCGCGCTGACCGCCGCCCAGTCGAGCGCGATTCAAAGTATTGTCATGAGCTTCACGGGGAAGCATGCGATGTCGCGATTGCTCGAAGGCGATGTCGGGAGTGGCAAAACAGCGGTTGCTGCCACCACCGCGTATGCGGTTGCGACCAGTCGCCCGCCCGAAGGCAGTAAAAAAGAGAGCGGTAAAACCGCTGACTTGGCATACGGGAACCTCCAAGTTGCCTATATGGCCCCCACCGAAATTCTCGCAAAACAACATTTTGAAAGTTTCATCGAATATTTTAAGCACCTTCCCATTGCAATTGGATTGATTACCGGCAGCGGCTGCCAAAAGTTCCCAAGTAAAAGCAATCCGAATAAACCAACAAACATTTCTAAAGCCCAGCTCCTTAAGTGGGTAAAAAATGGTGAAATTCCCATTTTGATTGGTACGCACGCACTTATATATAAGAGTGTCGAATTTAAACATTTAGCCTATGTCATCATCGACGAGCAACACCGGTTCGGTACCAATCAACGAAAAGCGCTGGCCAAAAAAGACGCGCGTATGCCGCACTTATTGTCGATGACGGCGACACCAATTCCCCGCACACTCGCCCTCACTATCTATGGCGACCTCGATATTACCTTACTTGATCAAATGCCGGCCGGCCGCAAGCCAATCATAACGACTATCATCGGCCCCGGGCAACAAGCCGATATGTATGAACACGTTCGTACTGAGTTAGCGGCCGGCCGGCAAGCCTATGTCATCTGCCCCCGTATCGAAGAACCAGACCCAAACAAACAAACCGCACTCCTCGTGAAATCTGTCACCGCCGAAGCCGAGCGTCTCGCCCAAACCGAATTCAAAAGCTGGCGCCTTGGTGTACTTCACGGCAAAATGACGCCAGCGGACAAAGACAAAGTTATGACCCGCTTTGCCGCCCATGATATCGATGTGCTCGTCGCCACCTCAGTCGTCGAAGTCGGTGTTAATGTCCCCAACGCCACCAACATCATCATTGAAGGAGCTGAACGCTTTGGCCTCTCTCAACTTCACCAGTTGCGCGGACGCGTCGTACGTGGCACACATCAGCCCTATTGCTTTGCAGTCACTGACAGCAAAAGCACCAAAACGAAAGACCGCCTCAAAGCACTCGTCACGGCCAAAAACGGCTTTGAACTAGCTGAATACGACCTGACCTTCCGCGGATCGGGGGAATTATATGGAGCCAAACAGTCGGGACTGTCTGACCTCGGTATGGAAGCAATCAAAAATTTAAAATTAGTTGAAGCAGCCCGTCGTGAAGCACAACAACTCGTCGCTTCAATACCCACCACCAGCGCCCTTTCCGACTTTGGACGCCACTTCCCGCTCATTGCCGATCGGGTCGCCAAAATCGGCGCAACGCTTCATATGGAATAATCGACCACTTGCACTTATACCCCACAGGGGTATAATGCATATCTATGTCAATTATCGAAAATTTACAGTGGCGTTACGCTACACAACAGTTTGATACGAGCAAAGAAATCTCTCCGTCAGATTTAGAAACAATTTTATCTGCAGGAAATCTCGCCGCGACAGCATACGGCCTGCAACCGTTTGCGCTCGTGGTGGTAAAAGACCAAGCCGTACGAGATTCGTTAGTCGAACACGCGTATGGCCAAGAACATTTTGCCAAAAACAGCGTCCTCATAATTTTAGCCGCTCGTACCGATATCGACGAAGCCTACATCCATGAATTTGTCACCCGTACCGAGACGACCCGACAACTTCCGGCCGGCACCCTGGCCGGGTTTGAAGCAACCATGACTGGCGACTTATTGAACCGGACACCAGAAGCACGCCTCGCCTGGTCGAAAGAACAAGCGTTCATCGCACTTGGCACCATGATGGTAGCCGCATCGGAACTACATATCGACAACCACGCCATGACCGGCTTTTCAGTCGAAAAATTTAACGAGCTTCTGCATCTCGACCAGAAACACTTACATGCGACCGTTGCTCTAGCGCTTGGCTATCGACATCCGGATGACGCCTGGCAACACTATGCCAAAGTACGGAAACCACTACCTGACATGGTAGTCGAAATTTAACATGTTTTGAAAAGGCGGTGGGGTATAAAACCCCACCGCCTTTTTCATTCAATAGTACCCATCAAAATAATCAGGATCACGTGGCCATTCATCTGGACCAACGCTATAGCCAATGATTTTTTTCGTTATCGGATCAACGTGTTCATATATGAACACAACGATGAGCATATTGTACAAATAAAATTGCCAGACTGGTATCAAAGACACCTGGGCAAATGGTCGCTGGGCAGTCACCCACAGCAATACCGTTGCCATCGCCGTCGAAACATACCTGTCCTTCATGGGGCATACTCCTTTCTCTCCTCAGTATACATGAATTGAGTCAAAGTGAAATTCGCGGTATAGTAGGCAACAACCATCCGTGTGTAGCTCAGTTGGTTAGAGCGCAGAGCTTATACCTCTGTGGCCCCTGGTTCGAGTCCAGGCACACGGACAAGACTATAGAAAGATTCCTACTTATTGTTGCACTTTCACCCCAACCAGATTATATTTTGAAATCTCGTAATTCAAATGGGACAAACCAGTCGTTTCGTAGCCGATATTGATTGAATTAAGACCAAAGTGTGCCAGATATTCAGCATCCGTTTCCTTACGACCGTTCACGGTTAACCGCGGAGCAATATATTTAGCCTCATCACCTTCCGCCATACCTTTGGCTTCTGCTTTCAAGACCGCGCGTTTTAATGCCGGCAGCACATCTCCTTGTAATGAAGTGGTTTTACCAACATCAAAAAATGGATTGGTGGTCAATTTTTTGCCGTTTTGGATATATTCACGCATATCAATTTGCATAATATATTCACCAGAACCTTCATCAAAAATCGTCTCACCTTCATTACGAAAAGCTAAATTCGGACGGTCATCCATCAGTTGGAGCGTAATCCATAGAATACGACCGTAGGGAGCGCATAATTTTGGTTCTGCAAAACGTTTTGCGGCCGTGTCACACGCCGAAGAACGCCACTGCACTGGCAAATTCATGCGAAAGCGAGCAGCGTGATTTCGTTCACTATAGGTAGTCACTGCTCCAGTCGGAGCAGTGCCTTTCACATTTTTCTGTGTTGAATTGACAACCCGAGGTGTCACCTCGAGCGAAAGAATCAATTTGTTATAGCTCGATAACGTCGTATACTCATCCAACCGTCGTCCGAAGAGCATCATCGGCCAACGTGGAATCTGCGCATCTCCAGTACGCTTCGGGTCGCGGAAATAATAGCCACCGAAATATGATTTCCATATTTCCGCAGATCGAAAAGCCAAATTAATACGATTAGGACCAAGATAAACCATTTTCTGCTGTTTACCGTTTTCAGTTACATGCAACACGACTCCCGCCTTTTGATTTCGTAGCTGGCCTTTTTGGCAAAAATTATTAAAGAGATACAATTCACCCAGTGTCCACTTTCCGTCCTTTTGCTGCGCACGCGCCACCGCCTGTCCGGTAATGGTGGTGCTCTTGCTCGACTGGTTTGTATATGAGATCACACAACCGAGTCCACCCTGACTGGCAGTTGGCATTTCGTTGATCACGGTAAATGATTTTTCCGTCAGCGCTGGACTCAGTTCAGTTATCGCATCAAATAGTACTGTAGTAGTTTCGGTGTTTTGTGCTACCACAGTACTAGTTGATACTGGCGTTCCCAGATCTTCGGCCAAACGTTCTAATAGCAATCGTGTCAGTCTGCCCACATAACCAGTACCGGTTGTGAGTTTAATTGGCTCAAGTATCTCTGTTCGATATTTTTCCTGAAAACGAATCACCGCCTGTTTGGTCGCCGGACCAAAATATTCAGTCTCGCTACCTGGCACACCCGGACCAGAAAGAGCAACCTGCGTTTCAGTGTCCTTATTTAATACTTTTTGCAGTTCTCTCACTGCCATTCCCGAATCACCAGGTTGCAAATCGCGATCAAACAGTTGCGCATCCGCCACCATCGGCAGACAAATCATAATCGCTACCAAAAAAGATATTTTCATATTATTTTGCGTATGCAAAAATTGTATCACAAACGAAACCGACGCGAGCGTAGCTCGCGTCGGTTTCTGTCGTGGTAGTACTACTCTAATACACTTGATGGATCTGCTTCGTCCTCACGTCGTCGTTTTTCGTACACATCATTAATCGGCACTCCCGCTTCTTTGAGCAACGCCTCATATTCATCTCGTTCAAGCGTTTCCACTTCGGCTAATTTATGAGAAATTGAATCCAAGGCCGCACGATATTTGGTAAGCACTTCTCGCGCCCGCACTTTACCCTCTTCAATGATGCGAGTCACTTCATCGTCAATCGCTTTGGCCACTTGTGGTGAATAACCACGATCTTCACTCACTCCACCGCCAATCAACCGACCGCCAGTACCTTCAAACGCGACCGGACCAAGAGTGTCGCTCATACCATATTTAGTAACCATATCACGAGCCAAATTCGCAACGACTTGTAAATCGTTACTTGGACCAGTAGATAAATCTTGAAAGACCATTTCTTCTACCACATACCCGCCAAGGGTCATCGCAATATCATCCAGGAATTCTTTCTTCGTATGCATTTTTCGATCTTCGTCCGGTAACTTTAAGGTGTATCCCGCTGCCCGTCCGCGTGAGATGACCGAAATCTTTTGGACTGGGTCAGCATATTCAAGTACCGACGCCACCAACGCGTGGCCAACTTCGTGATATGCCGTAACGAGTCGTTCCCGTTTACTCATAACATGACTCTTTCGTTCTGGACCTAACATTACTTTTTCAATTGAACGAATGATATCAAATTGACTGAGTGTTTTCCGCCCTTCACGGGCTGCCAAAATCGCTGCCTCATTCATGAGTGAGGCCAACTCGGCACCAGAAAATCCTGGTGTGCGTTGCGCGATGATTTCTAAATTTACATCTTCAGCCAAAGCTTTTTTACGAGCGTGTACTCCGAGAATTTCTCGCCGGTCTTTACGATCCGGTAAATCAATCGTCACCCGTCGATCAAAACGACCCGGACGCAACAATGCCGGATCAAGCACATCCGGACGGTTAGTCGCCGCCATCACAATTACCTTGGCATTTGGCTCAAAGCCATCCATTTCTACCAAAATCTGGTTAAGCGTTTGTTCACGCTCATCATTTCCACCGCCCATACCAGTACCACGCACCCGACCGACCGCGTCAATTTCATCAACAAAGATAATCGCGGGCGCATTTTTCTTGGCCATTTGGAATAGGTCACGTACTCGCGACGCACCCACCCCCACAAACATTTCAACGAACTCCGAACCAGAAATCGAAAAGAACGGGACTCCGGCTTCACCCGCAACCGCGCGCGCCAGTAATGTTTTCCCCGTTCCGGGTGCTCCCATCATCATGACACCTTTCGGAATCTCGGCGCCAATATCAATGAATTTTTTAGGATTTTTTAAGAAATCAACAATTTCTTCCAGTTCTTGTTTCGCTTCTTTGGCCCCAGCCACATCCTTGAATGTCACTTTTTTACTGGTGTCATTCGGGTCAATCATACGGGCCTTGCTGTTACCAAAACTTAAGGCTTGCATCCCCGCACCTTTTACTGATCGAGTCAAAAACCACAAGAGAACGCCAAGAAATAGTAGCGGAATGAGAATTGGCGAAAATACTCCGAGCCAGTACATAAAGCCTGTTTCGCGCTGGACATCAATCGTGACCGCCGCTAATTGTTCGCCAGTGACTCCGAGGTTGGTAAGGGTTTCAGAGACAGCAGCGTCAGTTTCGCGCTTCGCTTCACCGCGAGTGCGAGACTCATCTTTATAGGTTACCTCTAGGTCACTTCCTCGCACAACGATTTCTTTGACTTCACCTTTTTTAACCTGCTCAACCACTTGCGATAACGTAAGTTCTTCAGGTTTTGATTGATGATCGGTCAGATACGAAAAGGCGGCCATAATTAAAATCAGGAACAATACGGTCGAGAGGATATTGTTCCAGAAATTACCCGGCCCGACCGGTACCTGCTTACGCAGGGTAGTAATTTTCTCGCGGGAGGTTTTTTTGATTTTTGGTGGTTGTGATGCCGGTTCACCACTGGTTGTTTCTTCGGTATCTGGTTGATTCTTTTCTAATTCAGACATAGTGTTGCCATTATACAGAAACTCGGTTAAATAGCGAGATGTTATTGGCGGGCGGGCTTCGCCCGCCCGCTTTCCCTTACCTTTTCCCGATTGTCGCGGTATAGTAACGACGTACATATATATGAGCTACGCCACCAACAAACGCGCCCATTTCGATTACGAAATCCTCGAAACTTTCGAGGCAGGTTTGGTGCTGCTCGGTACGGAAGTGAAATCAATCCGACAAGGGCGGGTAAAGATTGATGGTGGATATATTAAAGTACGCGGAAAAGAGGCTTTTTTGGTTGGGACAAGCGTACCGGCATGGCAGCCAATTAACACCGCCAAATCATACGATTCGGAACGGGCTCGCAAACTATTATTAAAACCAAAAGAACTTGCAACTATCGAATTGAAAACGGAACGGCAGGGGTTGACGTGTGTCCCGTTATCATTGTACAATAGTGGACGGAATATCAAGATTTCGATTGGAATCGCACGCGGCAAAAAGAAAGCTGACAAGCGTGAGAGCATCAAAGAGCGCGACGTGAAACGAGACATTGATCGTACCTTAAAATCACAATACTAATTTCAGTCCAGATAGATGGGCACATGATAACAAGACCCATCAGACACAAACAGGAGAGAGACAGATGGTCGAAATAGCGACCGTAATCGAAATTATCCGCGGTCAAGAACGCGGGAAAGACCTCATCGAGCTCCCAAGCGCGCTCGGCGGACTGCTTGTTGATGAGGAAACTCTCACCATTGCCGCAGACCTCGACCTGGTGCTCGAGCGGTACCAAGAAAAAGGGCGAGAGAAACGAGAGTTTTTTGTTGACGTCCTCCTCGTCATCAAAAGGGCCCCAGAAGATGACGAGGATCCGATTGAAGCCCTCAAGACCTGGGTTGAAGCCTGGCTCGAATCCGACTGACGAACTGTGGGTTGGCGTTCATTCGCCCACCCACCCATCTATCTGGACTGAAATTAGTAACTGTAAAAAGGGAGAAAAGTGTGTATGGAATTGACGGAAATTGCGACGCCTATCACTGGCTTCACCTCATGGGTCAATCTGGTGTTGCAAGCCTGACTGATGCAGACAGGCTGAGACTTCATCGCGAAGGTATTCTGGTAGATGGAAACATTAACCAGAAAGCACTCAGAGAGTACCTGAGTGCCGCGGAAGCTCCGACGAAGAAACATGAGGAAATTACCGCGGACGACATCGGAATCATCCAACCCCGAGCGGTGCCGCGCGGAGCTGACTTCGGAGTCGATAGTTGTCACCCGTTGCGCCAGTGACAAGCAGACGGCCGTAAGGCCGTCTGCCACCTTTGCTTATATTTTCGAAAGATTCTCCCCATGCGCGCGTCATCACTACATGACGCCGTTCCTACTCACTATGGAATAATGCAAATGATTTGCATATTGAGTGGGGATGCTAGGCATCGACGGTTATGCGTCGTCCCCGTGTGCAGTGTAAGTGCCGCCTGAGATCACTTAGAAAAACTCAGGTACCTGTACGTGCAAAGAATAGCGTACCAAGTCCTTACGCGAACGCGTTTGGATTCGCACCCGCTGTAGCGTAACCTTACGCTCGCCGCTGCGACGCTCGCTTCCCCGAGGCTTCATACGGGATGCGGGTGAAATAGCCATGAAGCTCTGGTTTCTTGTGTCGTTTTCATAAGGAACTGAATTTCTTAAAACTCGATGATTGACTGTTTTGTCTTTTTTCTAGGTCAATTGTTTAAATCAAAAAGAAGTCTACGCACTGTAGAGTCACGCGGACACCATGATTCGGACGGGGGTTCAATTCTCCCCATCTCCACCAAATCTGAAGCAAAACGAGCCTTATTTTATAAGGCTCGTTTTGTGTATTTTCAGAGAGATGTATGGAAATTAGAACCTACTATTGACTTTTTTAGTATTTAGTGTATTATTATCGCAGTTTCAACCCAACTGGAAGGACTTGGTCAATGACCGATCTGAAATCGCATACCTTCGATAACGGCGACATGCTCCATCTCGACGTCACGGACGGCTACGCCGGATACCACGGCCTCAAGGTCTACACCGTGAGCTACCTCGAGCAGGACAGCGACTCCGAAACGGGTGAACCGATCTTCAACAGCAACAACAGCGACACCTACATGTCGGAAACGGCCGCCATGGCCGGCTTTGATGCCCGCCTCACGTCCGCCGATCCGTTCCAGTCCTACAAGCCGGACGGCGGCATCACGCACCTCGTGCTCGACGCCTTCAAGAAGTATCTGGGCGAGGGCATGCTGCGGCCGATACCGACGCCGCAGGACTGGGATGGTTTCGCCAAGCACGTGCTCGAGTCGACCTTCGGGCGGCACGACGCCACCTACTATGATGGCGAGAAGATCTGCTCGACGCTCGAGGAACTCGAGTCTGTCTCGACCGACTCGACCGATGGCAAGGCCGACGTCATGCTCGAGATCCCGGCATGGAAGATGCTCGAGATCATGACGGCCATCACGGCGCTGGCCATGGCGCTCAAGCATCTCCCGAGCCATGCGATGTTCGCCAAGGCCGCCTAACGGCGACCTGCGGGCCTCACGAGAAGAGTCACACGATTCACACTCGTGGGGCTTTTCTTTTTTCACCACAAATCCACTACTTTCAAGAAATTTGCACACTCCATTTCAATCAATGAGGTTTTAACTTCGTTCAATGATTTCCACATTCAGATAATTTCTCGTTAAGACAGCCCCTCAAAAGGCTGTTTTAACGTGTAATTTTCTACCTTTTTTGCACTTACAGAAAAGTTCAAGAAGATAGGTGCAATATAAGCGTGTTTCTCTGTTGTTGATTGAACTTTCTTAATATCACCGGGTATCTTGTCCATAATCTCAGAAAACTCCTTAAAGGTTAGTGGTGCTTTACTCACCCACATACGATGCTAAGCAAGTACCAGCATTGATTGTTTGCTCTGTTGGAGTAGAGAGGTATTCCATAGCGCTATTTTACCAAAAAAAAGCCTATTCTGCTTGAAATGCTTGACTTTTGCATACTTTATGCTATACTTATTATTGAAAGTTCCCCCCTCATCAACTGACGAAGATTGAAAATGACAATGGTGACCATCGCCCTCATCGTGTGGGCAGTCTTCATCCTTGGTGCGACCTTTTTCGGGAGCATCAAGGTGAACAGACACAAAGTGCAGTCCATCCCTGGACGCTTCCTGACGGCAAGCTTCGCCGTTCCGTTCATCGGTTTCATCTTCTGGATACTCGGCTTCATCGGCGACTTTCTTCTGTCGCCTGTCTTCGCCCTGTTCCAGTAACCAGCAACCGCCGACCAAAGAAGCCTCCTGGCTTTCACAGGTCAGGCGGTTTCTTTTTATTTACAAGAATGACCAACCCCTTCCACCTTAAAGCTACTGACCCGTACGAGGAGGTTGCTTTGGGTGTTTTTCCAATGCTCTCGCTATAGCTATCTCTCGAGCCTTTCGCTTTGCCTTTGCCCATCTTAGAAGTTTGCGAGCTAGGTTTGTAAGTTCCCTATCTTCAGCTTCTGTGCCCATAGTAACCACCTCTCCTGTTGGTGTTATAGCTTCACCATCTTTAAGTGGCACGCTTGGTGTACTATCGCTCTGTGAAGTTGCCACGTCTACTAGATCAGTGAGATTGTCTTTTTTCTTAGGCGGTTGCATTACCCTTATTCTACCATTTATATAAAGTTCAAGAGAATTGGTGTTATTACTCCACGCGCATTACATCGCTATGTTCTCTAGGCTATTTTTAGCTTGTACATACTGGCTCAAATGGTAGCTTTCGATGTAGTTTTCCATATCGTGTTGCCACACAATGTTCTCTGGTAAAAGTTCAAAGTAACTGAGTATACTTCCACATCCTGGAATTCACTGGCTTCAATTGCTTGAAATAACTTTATTCCTGGCGATATTTCGGTAGTTCCAAATCCTATTTCTCTGTCACAATTGATTGAGCCAGAAAAAACTAGCGTAACTGCTAGTTTTTTCTTTTAAAGAATCGTCAGATAACCACACTTGGTAATGGGGTAAATTTGAAGGTCATTTTATTTTAGAGCGAGAGAAGGCTTTTCTAGAGGAGTTTCTAAAATCCTACTCTCGTCACAGAGAACGTGTGACGATTTTTGTATTTGGTATACTAACTATATGAAAAAAATAATATTTCTTGTGGCTGCTTTATTGGCACTCATTGGATGTATTATGATAATGCGAGGAACACCAATTCCGGGCACGGACATACCCAGTAACACTGAGTCGATCACACATACCAATCAAAACAATGAATCTGAATCGGCTACCGGCACTCATGATGGTGCGATCACTGTTGCGCTACCGAACAACCTTACAATGGAGCAAGCGGTGGATGAAAAAAGTGATATTAGTTTTACCTACCCAACGACACTTCCCTATCAATATGTCACGTTAGCTGAATGGCCGCCGCGCTTTATTAACAGCAGTACTTTTACTAGCTGTCAATTAGATGCACAAACACAGGCCATGTCTGGTGCCACCTCCAGTACCATGACCGTTAATGGACGCTCGTACTGCATTTGGGAAACTGCTGCAGGAGCAGCCGGAAGCGTCTACAAGAGTTATCAAATTACTTATCCCAAAGATGATCAATTTTTAACGATGATTTTTGCGGTTCGCTTCCCACAATGTCAAAATTATCCGGACGAACAAATTGCCATTTGTGAAGCGGAACAAGGTAATTTCCCACTTGCTGCACTCATTGACACCGTAGGACAATCAGCCCAATTACCAAATTAAATATTTTTCCCTCTCGTCAGCGACAAGAGGAAAAAATTACCTGAACACCATATACACCAAAAGACCGGTTAGACCGGTCTTTTGGTGTTTTCTACGGAGTAAAGAGGCTTATATTGAAATTTTGTCGGCAAAGTGTCCAACCAACGGGAGTGGAGCTTCTTTGTGTTGCACCACATTCACGATACCGATAATAGCGAGTACGAGCAAGAACAAATTTACCAACCAAATAATCGGTAACAACATCCATAGCATGCTCCCGACCACCCATAAAATGAGCCAACCACAACACAACACCAATCCTTGTTTGATATGAAAACGAACAAACGTATCGTCTTTTGCCATCAAAAAAGGAATAATAACCAAAATACCAATATAGGCCAATATACCAAAAAGCATCTGATTACTCGTGTCGGGTGTTGATGCCGTAGACGATGTTGTGATTTTATCATCTACCGACGTCTGCGTATTATGAGCAGTGGTTTGTTCTTCAGTTGAATGAGCTTCTGATTCCATGTTGTTGTCCATACGATTATGTATACTATTTAATGTAAATAAAAGCACTCCCTATAGTAATCGTACCAGATACGAATGATGGTAGACAAGTATGTAGTGAGGGAGCCGGTGTCGCTATATACACCCACACAACACACCAAACCACCATTTATGCCTAAATTATGGCATACTGTATATACCATGCATGGCTATACTCGTGGTTCTATTATTCCAGCCACATTAATTGCTGGAGTATTGGTAGCGTTTTTATCCGGTGTGAGTTACTTGCTCGTCGCCAACGACACAACATCACCAATCGCGAGTATTACTTTGTCGCCGAGCGCTGCTGTTGCCAATATCGATGGGACCTTTACCGTTACTGTACAGATTGAAAGTCAGGTACCCGTTAATGTATTTATGGGTAACGTGCACTTTGATGGCTCAAAACTTGTCGTTGATAAAATTGACTACAACACGTCAATTGCTGATTTGTGGGCGGAGGAACCCTGGTACAAAAATGGTGACGGTACCATCAACTTCGCGGGCGGCACCACGGTTTCTGGCGGATTTGTTGGAAAGGGTGATTTATTAACCATTACCTTTCGCACCATAGCAGCCGGGGACGCTGCTGTTTGGTTTGTTGATGCCGCCATTCTTGAACACAACGGATTGGGCACCGCGGTTGATCTCGGTCATTTAGCAACCGGCCAATACACAGTTATCGCTAACGCAAATACTTTGGGATTATCTCGGAGCAAAAGTGCTATCACCGTTCGGACGAATTCTTTAAGAGGTGACGTAAACGATGACGGATTGGTGACAATTGCGGATGTGAGTCAAATATTGCTCTATCTCACCACCGGAAATAGTGCTGGTGATTTAAATGATGACGGGCGGGTATCGTTGACTGACGTTAGTATCGTAATGGGAGCAATGTAATTATTTGGTGACGTCCGAGACAATTTTTGCGATGGTTCTGGCTTCATTTGTTCGTTGGACCATGACCGTCACGTGACTGCCAGACTGACTGATGACACCGTCATGATTTATCAAGGTATCATTAATTGCTTCATCAATTACAATCCCCATATCTTGTAGTTGTCCAAATAATATTAATCGGAGCGCTGGACTACGTTCCATCGCCGTCGCCGTTAACACCATCGCATCCAACCCCCCCAGAGCAGCAGTAAAAGCGCCAATAGTTTTGCGAATTTGGTATTGGCATTTTAAAAACGCCAATACTACCATTTCTTCACGATGCGCATAGCGATCGAGGAGTAACCGAAAATCAGCAATACCTGTCCACCCAAAAAATCCACCTTGCTGTTGTACATATTTCGTTACCTCATCAATATTCATATTTTTTACCCGCATCAGTTCAATTAATAAACTGGGGTCAATGTCACCCGTTCGCGTGCCCATCATCACGCCACTGGCCGGACCATATCCCATGGTCGTGTCGATGCTTTTTCCATCTTTGATAGCTGTTAGACTCACCCCGCTACCAATATGAGCCACAATGAGTCGTGATGGCAGACTTTTATTTCCTGACGTCAAAGAATCCAGGACGGCGGTTGCCGATAACCCATGATAGCCAAACTGCTGTAGATCATAGGTTTTAATATCAGTCCAATCAATGGCTGGCATCCGCGCCGGTATCGGAATAGTATGATGAAATGCACTATCTGACGCACCCACAATAATAGCTTCCGGTAATTCTTGCATCGCTTGTTCGATTTCACGGATAGTCGATGGGAGATGTAAGGGGGCACTCGCTTCGATTTCTCGCAGCCGCATTACATAGGCTTCATCGATTCGCTCGTGTTGCGCAAAACGTGTACCTGGCGCCACAATCCGTATTCCTACTCGGTTGATGTCAGGAATGCGCTGTATTATTTTATGTAACAGCAACGCGTCAATTACCTGGCGTAAAGCGGTCCCAAACGTTTCTGCCGGCACACCTTCACAATGCGGGGCAATACCATTAATATCACGGCAGATTTCGTATCCGTCACCGGTCTTTTCAAACCGAAAACTCGCTACCGGTCTTTCATCTTGAAAGACCGAATACTTTTTTGAAGAGCTACCTGGATTGATGACTAACGTGATTCCCATGCCCAATTAGTAATATCAAGCGGATCATCACCATATTCAATAATATAAGCTCGGTGATCCGCTAATTTTGCTTCGTAGATAGTCTTTAGCCGTCGAGCTTCTTCGGCACTAATGACACGTTCATCTTCAGCAATCGCAAAAGCCTCCATGGCCAGATGGTACCGATCCACATGATTTCGTACCATCATGTCAAACGCCGTGGTGGTCGATCCGCTTTCTTCATAGCCATGCACAACAAACCGGTTAGCGTCGCAGCCATAATCAAATAAAATTTGTTTTATTGTTTGTGGGTACCCGTGAAAGTTAATCCGGACCTGGCGATTATCAGTAAAATAATCGGCAAATTCATGACGGAGAACGCGATGGGTTGAATTCCCCAATCCTCGACCAGACAGGGCATTGATATTGACATACCGCATCCGAAAAGCGGGGATTTCGCGACGCACGATACTAATCGCCGCGAGAGTTTCTTGAGTTGGATAATCACCAGCCGAGGCAAACACCATATGGGGATCATCATCAGATGCAAAATCCCACACCGCAATGCCTGACTCAATATCGCGTACCGCTTCGGCGGTTGTTCGCCAAATTGGTAGTGGTCGCTTTTCGCACACCATGACGTTAATTTGTTGTTCACTGGCGAGCATCCGCGCAAATGTTGTCAACGCTAAATTGGCGTCAGCGGGAAAATAAACATTCGTGAAATCACTTTGCCGTTGCAACACGCCGTCGATAAACCCCGGATTCTGGTGAGAAAAACCATTATGCTCTTGTCTCCAGCCGGTTGACGTCAAAATGTAATTAAGCGACGCGGTCGTACCACGCCACGATACTTCTCGCGCAATTTTCAAAAACTTCGCATATTGATCGGTCATGCTGGCGATTACCTGAGCAAACGCTTCATACGAAACCAATAATCCGTGCCGTCCAGTTAAAATATAGCCTTGCAACATCCCTTGCAGGGTATGTTCGGACAACATTTCAATCACTCGCCCATCACGAGCAATATCTTTGTCCCATGGTTTTAGAGGCCAAAGAAATGTTCGTTTGGTAGCCTCAAATACAGCGTGAATTTTATTGGAATACGTTTCATCTGGCGAAAACAGTCGGATATTCCGAGTGCTTTCGTTTTCAATCATAACGTCCCTGAGGTACGCGCCGATTTTTTCCATACTACTTTCCATGCCACAAATTGGATCATCTAAATTACAGGTGCTATTTGACGTATAGTTGCTCACTAACGGTAAATGAAGTGGCTGGTAATGCGGGATACCACCATGAGCATGAGCATTATTCCCCATTCGTCGGTGTGACGCCGGCACCAGTGATTCAATTTCATCAATGAACGAATCATCAACAAATAAATCAGAAAAATGGTATGAAGCCAACCAATTAGCCAACGCGGTTAGGTGAACATCGTTAGTTTTGGCAAATTCAGCAATCACTTGATGTGAAGCATGGTTGTCTTCGAGTCGCTTCCCTTCTAATTGATCAATACTATGCCACCCTTTGGGGGTTCGTAAAATAATCATTGGCCACTTTGGCGGCTTATGGAGGGTACCTTCACGAGCACAATGCTGGGTAAATTGAATGGAAGCAATCGCTTCATCAAGTACCGTCATCATTCGTTCATGGATAGTATCGGTCGTATACGCGTCAACAATGACCGGCTCGTAGCCATATCCAGTAAAGAGTGCCGTTAATTCTTCATCGCTCATTCGACCATAGATAGTTGGTCCAGAAATTTTGTACCCATTTAAATGAAGGATTGGTAAAACGGCACCATTCGTAGCTGGGTCAACCAATTTGTTGCAATGCCAGGCAGTCGCCGTCGGGCCAGTTTCACTTTCACCATCACCAACCAAACACGCCGCGATAAGTCGAGGATTATCCAGCACTGCGCCGTAAGCCGTGGCCAACGAATACCCCAACTCCCCACCCTCTAATATCACCCCCGGAGCTTCTGGGTTACTGTGACTGGGAAAGCCATATGGCCAACTAAATTTACCCGCCATAATCGCAATACCATTTGCAGAGCGCGGAATATCTGGATAATATTGACTGAGCGTCCCCTCTAAAAACAAATTGGCTTGAATGGCTGGAAATCCATGTCCTGGCCCCAATACAAAAAGCATATCGAGATCATGCGCAATGATTGCTCGATTCAAATGAGCATACGTAAAATTAATACCCGGACACGTACCCCAGTGTCCTAACAGCCGCGATTTAATATCTTCGGCTGACAACGACGATGACAATAAAAAATTATCTTGTAAGTAAATTTGAATCGCCGATAAATAATCAGCAGCACGAATATATTTTGAAAGAGCATCAACCATACGACAGTAGTATATCAAGATTTTGTAGTCACACTCGCTCACCCCTGTTTACAGGTACCAACAAATAACAATTGTATGGTATACTCGCTGCCGTATGAAATCAGCAGCAGTCATCGTAAAACGCGGGAGCCATGGTCTGGGTCTTTTTGCGGTTGAACTCATCAAAAAAGGTGACTTTGTGATTGAATATACGGGCGAAAAAATTACTGCCGATGAAGCGAACCAGCGCGGCGGTCAATACCTTTTTGAAATCAACGATCGCTATACTGTTGATGGAAAAGGGCGTGAAAATACTGCCCGGTACATCAATCATTCTTGTCGTCCTAATTGTTATCCCGAAATTGATGACACCGAAAAACATATTTATATTTATGCAAAAAGAACCATTAAGCCCGGCGAGGAGTTATCCTACGATTACGGAAAAGAATTTTGGAATACATACATCAAGCCCAAACAATGTCGTTGCGAAAAATGTGTCGCCAAACGACAGTAACCATAACAAGACGCGGCCACTAGTGGCCGCGTCTTGTTATCATACAGCTATTTTCTGGTTAAGAGGCATCGGTGCTTGGTGTTTCACTATTCGCTTCTTCGTTTACTGGTTCAGTAGTGGCGGTGTCGTTTATTTGTTCAGTCGTACCATTAATGGTAGTAGTCGCTTCACTTGAAGAGGCGGTTGTTGCCGGTTCGTTTACCGTGGTATCAGTCGGTGGCGTGGTTGGTACTGCTGCGGGCACCAACCCGCCATTTGGTCGTTCATCAATTGATGTTGATACGGCCGTCGCACTTTCTCCATCCCGGACTTCGCCACGACTGATTCGTTCGTTCCGTTCATTCACTACCGCCACGACGTCAATGGTGCCTTGATCTGAAAAGCCAATAAATGCCGCCACACCAAACATTATTCCAAAAAACACCAACGCCCCCCACAAGGCTCGAGATGACCGTTGATGGGCTTCGCGCTCACCACGAATAGCGGTTGGTGCCTTGCGTTCGGTACGTGTTGGTTCATTATTTGATTCTGACGCAGTGTTATGCACCCGCTCTTGTTCATGAACAACCGGCACTCGGGGCTTGCGCGCTCGTTTTGGTTTATCCTCAGCAATAGAAGCATCACTTGAAGCAACCGGCCGCTTACGCGGCGCGCGCTTTTTGGGTGCAATGATATCTTCTTCAGTTGTCGACATACTCGCCCGTGGCATATGCAGGTATTCTAGCATCTGCTACACTAAATACATATGCTTGATACCCTCTTTATCAACACACTTCTTTTTGGTCTTATCGCCTTTACACTGGTGACATTTGCGTTTTTGCTGGCGACAGTGCGCCATAATCACACAATTACTGATGTGTGGTATGCACCATTTGTTGCTCTCAGTGCAATTGGTACGATAATTATTAGTAACACGATGACGCCATTAGCGGTCTTGATTGCTACTCTCATGACCATATGGGCGCTTCGTCTGGGATTTCGTGCATATATTAAACAGCGGCGCCACGGTCACGCAACATCATCCGTTACCTGGCGACAACGGTGGATAATGCCTCACACTGATTGGCCACTCGCTCGTGTGTATATGCGATCTTATATCGCGCAAATGGCAATGATGATACTCCTTGGTATGCCATTTCTTATCGCTCTCAGCGCCGGAAAAGTGCTTGGTAGTTGGTACACGGTTATTGGTATAACAATTGTGTGTATCGGATTACTGTACGAAACCATTGCTGACTGGCAACTTGATCATTTTTTGATGAAAAAATACCACCACTCATTTGAGAATATTCCTCTTAGCCAACCCCTTCTAAGCACGGGACTATTCCGGCACAGTCGGCATCCCAATTATTTTGGTGAAATAATGCTGTGGAGCGGATTAATCATCATTGCCTGGCCCGTACCGTATGGATACCTTGGACTAATGAGTCTAGCACTGGTGCTGTACATATTACATATCACTAGTGTTATGATGGAGCGATCATTGTTATTGAGATACCCCGAAGCGTATCAAGCCTATCAGCAGACTACCGCATATGTCATACCACGTCGTGCACGTAAACAGCAGTAAGTTGACGACGTACCACAGCCGGTATACAGTGAACTGATTGCCACTCCTATTGTGGGGGTAGGCAGAAAACAAGGTGAGAAGAAAAATGACAGACGTAGATAAGTCGGTTCCCGTGGGGAGGGATTCGTCAGTCGGGTAGAGGACAGGATGTTCTACCTGGGGAGGAGTCAGTGCCCCTGGAGCGCATTATGCCCAACGACGGCCGGGAGCCGATCCGCGGTACGACGAAACTGAGGAAGACAGACCGTTGCCGATGAAGGTATGAATTCCAACTAGGGAACCGAAAGGCGCGCGCCAGCGCGCCTTTTCATATTTAACGATTTAATCTTGATTGCAACAAAACCCTTTTATGGTATAGTTCCGCTACGAATTGGGATTAATTAACTCCACACTGCCCAGACGTGACGTTTACCTCTTAAGCCAAAATAATTTGCAACCAAACAAAAGTCCATACACCCCTAAAGTAAAAACCCGCATTAATCACGCCATTAAGGCGAAAGAGTTACGTGTCGTTGGTCCAGAGGGTGAAAATTTTGGTGTACTGTCGGTTGCTGATGCCTTGACTAAGGCTGATGAATTGAATCTCGACCTTATTGAAATTAGTCCAAACGCCAACCCTCCCGTTGCGAAAATCATGGACTACGGAAAATTCCGTTACGACAGCGGTCGCAAAGCCAGTGAAATGAAGGCGAAATCACATGTCACCGAAACCAAGAGTGTCCAGGTAAAAATTGGCACTGGTGATAACGATCAATTACTCAAAGCCAGTCGAGTGGCTGAGTGGCTCGAAGAGGGTCACCGGGTTAAAGTTGATCTCTTCCTTTGGGGTCGCTATAAATACATGGAACCTGCCTTTTTGAAAGAACGGCTAGATCGTTTTCTCAAAATTATCCCTACCGAGTATAAAATAGCCGACGAGGTGAAAAAAAGTCCCAAGGGCTACACCACGACGCTCGAACGAATGCCGGGAACAAAAGTACAAAAACTAAAAGATGCCGCCAAACCTATCGTTGAAACGAAGAAAGCAGCCGTTCAACCACAAAAGAACAAAAAGAAAGATTTGGATGAATTACTAGCCGGTGGGTTGATTTAAACAAACAGCCGCCAGGGGCCATGGCCCCTGGCGGCTGTTTGTTTCCCTAACGGCAATCCTATTGATATTTTCCGCAAAGTACGGTATATTTCTCCCACCTTGCCAATTCCCTTTTTGGCAACCCGATCAATTATCTTTCATTAGCAACCTAATTTCTTACGGGATGAAAACGAACAAATCATTCACGAAGCGTGTCAAAGTGACCAAAAACGGCAAAGTTGTTGCCCGTAAACCTGGACAAAACCACTTTAACGCCCGCCAAACTGGCCAGCAACGACTTCGTCGCAAGCGCACCCAGCTCCTTAACTTTAGCAAGCGCATTAGTCGTCGTTTCCTCCCAGGAATGGGCGCCAAGACAATAATCGAAACTATCACCAAATAATATGTCTCGTGTTAAAGGAGGCCTTATGGCCCAAAAGCGGCGGCGCAATATCCTTGATCAAGTAAAAGGCTACCGTCTCCAACGCTCCAAGAAAAAGCGAGTTGCCAAAGAAGCAATCTACCATGCGCAACTCCATGCCTTTGCCCACCGCAAAGACAAAAAGAACGACTTTCGTCGTCTCTGGACTGTCCGTATCAACGCTGCCCTTGCTACCTTTGATATCAAATACAGTCGCTTCATCAATCTGATGAATACAAAAGGGATTAAGCTCGATCGTAAGGTACTCGCCACTTTGGCCGCCGAACGACCAGATGCTTTCAAACGAGTGGTTGAAGCAGTGAAGTAACGAACAAAAGCCCCGCGCCTACGGCGCGGGGCTTTTGTTGTTCTAAAAATCTATCTCTACCTCTTCATTTTCATCCGGCGCTACCGCGCGTACGCCCAAATATTCGCGTAATCGTTGCGTCAGAAACAGCGACGATCGCTCCTCACCCATGACGACAAATATTTGCTTGATTGCTTCTGGCGTTTCCGCGCCAGAAGCGACCAGATTCACCAACTGATCGCGATCAGCATGACCAGAATACCCCGCAATGCGAGCGATACGCGCTTTTACCTTCACGACTTTGCCGTCAATTGTTACTTTCTTGGCACCGTCCTGGAGAATCCGGCCAATACTCCCGGTCGCTTGATAACCAACTAGCAGAACCGTGGTTTTGGGATCATCGAGATACTGTTGTTCGTGTCGCTGAATTCGGCCGCCGTGACTCATTCCTGATCCTGCAATAATAATTTTTACACCCTTTATTTCGTCAATCTCATACGATTCTTTTACAGTTTTGGTAAACGATAATCCGCCAAAATTAAAAATGTCATCGCCGCTAGTAATTTGCGCTTGGATTGCTGGTGACAAATAGCTAGTGTAACGGCGATAAATATCGGTGACCGTAATCGCCAGTGGTGAATCGAGAAATACCGGGATAGTGGGGATTTGTTTGGTTTCGACCAGATTATTAATCTCGAGTAACATTCCCTGAGTCCGTTCCAAAGAGAACGCCGGAATGATTAATGTGCCATTTTTTTGTACGGTTTCTAGAATATGGTGTTTTAATAATTCAGTCCGCTCTTCAACTTGTTCATGGACTCGATCACCATACACGCTTTCCATGACCAGATAATCGTAACCGGTTGGAATTTCTGGCGCTTGGAGTAATGGTTGCGGAACATTCCCAATATCCCCTGTAAAGACAATCTTTTTACCGTTTCGTTCCAGATGTACCATACCCGATCCCAAAATATGTCCGGCATCACTATAATATGCACTCACGCCATCTGGTAAGGCTATCGTTTCATGGTAATCAACCGTGCGCCACAATGATAGCGCTGTATCAATATCGGTTCCATCGTAAATGATCGCGTACCCGTAGCGTTCATGCTCGTACTCCATCACCTTTAAAGCATCGCGCAACATTACCGCCGCTAAATCTTTGGTGGGATGAGTCGAATAGATTGTACCGATGAAGCCATCTTTCACCAATTTTGGAATTCGCCCAATATGATCGGCGTGCGCGTGCGTCACCAATAGCACATCAGCGTGCGCGGGATCATACACAAAGGGATCACCATTTTTGCTAGACACAAACCGATCGCCTTGTACCAGGCCACAATCAAGAAGAAAGGCTGCCCCGCCGGTATCAAGCATAAAATTCGCTCCGGTTACACTCCCTACTCCACCATAAAATCCCAAAATACTTTTCATAAAATTTATCCTACCTTTCGTAAAGAAGTAACAATACTATGCCCCAAGGCAAGACCAACTGTACCACACAGTAAATCAAGTGAAGTATCAAACCAAAATCCAGATTTTAAACCACTGTACCGCATAATACCAAAGAGTTCCCATCCCCCTAATACTAGGGCTAATACGAGTGGTAAACGCCACGTCTCAAAAAAGCGATACGGGAGTATACGCATTGTAATCAACGAACCAATAATAAGCATCAATAAAATACCGCCAAAAATATGCATGGGAATATCCAGCCACTCGTACCGCCAGTACAATTCAAAGAATTCTGCTAATACATGAAGGAGCGCAAACTGCAATCCATACACAACAGTAATGATATAGATACTTCGCATCACTCTATGCTACCATGTCCACTCACACGAAAAAATGCCTCATGAGGCATTTTTTCGTGGGAACGACAGACGCATGCTCCTAGAATAATTCTAGGTGGGCACCCTTTCCGATTCGTGTCTGAAATTTCTTGCGAATTCTCATTACTCCTCGCGACTACAGGCAACCCTGCGTGTTATATAACCGGAACATACGTGATGCCGTCCCCACTAAAGTATAGCAAAAAGTCGCCGGCCCCTAAAGTGGCCGGCGACTTTTTATTGTTTACTACTTATTCTCCCAACCCATCCATATTTACATCATACATGATGCGTTCTTGGGCAGTAATGTAATTCATGATTTCAGCATCAGTCAACCATAATGCAATTTCTCGTTCGGCTTCTTCCGGAGCATCAGAACAATGAATCAAATTGCGAACCGCCCGATCTTCATATGCCGAATGTGCATATGAATCAATGGTGTAATCGCCACGAATCGTACCAACATCAGAGGTTGCCGGTTCCGTTGAACCAACGAGCTTTTTAATGACGGCCACTGCCTGATTTCCTTCCCACACCATGGCCACTACTGGTGCGGCGCTCATGTATTTGGCATTGGCACGAATGATGTCTTTGCCATACTCAATCGCTTCTTTTTCGACTGACTTTCCGGCGGCTTTGAGATTCTCGATAATCCCATTACCCTTTTTCAAAAACCAAGCTTCATCTTTGTTGTAATGTTGAAATAAACGCGCTTCGTCAGCCACAAACATCTTCATTGCGGTACATTTGAGCCCGGTTTGTTCAAAACGGCGGATTACTTCACCCATCAGTGAACGTTGGACCGTATCAGGCTTTAGAATAACAAAGGTGCGTTCTTGGTGTGGAGGTTTCATAGCGAAAAGATTATAAAATAACGCTAAAACTGTAGCACAGAAACCAGAAAATAAAAAGAGCCACGCGTTTGTCATGATGACACGTAACGCGCGGCCAAGTCCAACAGGGATATGTGTTAGAGGCCCAACAGGGGGACAACAGCCGGACTTCCAACACACCTATCATACAGGGGAGCAAAAATTATACAAATGAGCA
Source organism: uncultured Candidatus Saccharibacteria bacterium (assembly GCA_964469295.1). Lineage (GTDB taxonomy): Bacteria > Patescibacteriota > Minisyncoccia > Phycocordibacterales > UBA918 > OLB19. The sequence goes on along the minus strand of CAYXYJ010000006.1, from coordinate 47,419 downwards.
GAAGAAAAGGCCGCCGAAGAATTGGTTGCGACCAATTCTTCGGCGGCCTTTTTGGGACCCCATGACTGCTTATAATTTTGTTAGTATTTCCGCGCCATGCTCAGTCACCACCACCGTATGTTCAAAATGCGCACTCCATGATCCATCGGTCGTATACACACTGTATCCATCGCCTTCGTCATCAAAATACACATCGGCTTTGCCCAAATTCACAATCGGTTCTATCGCGTATACATGCCCTACCTCTATTTTCTCCCCGGTACCGGCTTTACCAACGTTTGGAATTAATGGTTCTTCGTGAATGGCATACCCCACCCCATGACCGCACAATACTTCAACCGGATTCATACCTCGACTTTTTACAAACTCCTCAATTACGTGACTAATGTCACCAATATGATTGCCAGGTTTGGCGGCTTTGATCGCATGAGCAAGCGCCTCACGGGTACAGGCAATCAGGGATGACGCTTCTTTGGAAATTTCCCCCACACCAACGGTAATCCCCGAGTCAACTATCATGCCTTTGTAACCAATAGACATATCAATATTAACCACATCACCTTCTTTCAACATCACGTCAGCGGACGGAATACCATGTTGCACACAATCATTTACTGAAATACACACGGCGGCGGGATACGGCATCGGGGCAAACGTGGGATGGTAGCCAAGCAACACCGGTTCCACCCCGTACTCTTCGGTCATTGTCATTGCCAAATCATCTAGTTCCAAGGTTGAAACCCCAGACACCGCCGCATCACCTAATTGTTTTAATATTCGAGCCAAAATCGCCCCCGCTTCGCGAAGCACCGCAATATCGGCGGCAGTTTTTTTAGTGATGGCCATACTATAATTAAGGCTACCTTACCCTACTTTAAGAACCGTGACAATAGCCTGGTGGACATCATCAATCGAAAGAGTCCCGTCAATATCGTGGACCATCGTATTGGGACGATGACGATAATAATCAATTACTGGCAAGGTTTCTTCACGATACCAACGCAATCGTTCTTCAATTGAATCAGCCGTATCATCTTGCCGTGCACGATTTTCCATTCGTGACCGCACCACAAGTTCTGGCGTTACCAAATTAATAACTTCAACTACCCCTCGATCAAAAAAACGAAACGCGTCGTCAAGATCGGGAATTTGCTTGACTGTACGCGGAAATCCATCAATGAGGAGATGGCTTTTATCATCAAGTTGGTCAAGCATGGCTCGGCCCCACAACACGGTGGTAATAAAATCGGGTTGCAGAATACCCGTTTGCAACGTCGCAGCGATTTTATCCTCAGCAAAGGTTTCTTGAGTAGCAGCGAGTGCTCGAAATCGTCGCCCCGTTTGAATATCAACAACACGACGGCGATCAGATGCCTCTAGCACCTCTTTTAATTTTTCAATTTGAGTTCCTTTCCCACTGCCTTGCGGACCAATAAAAATGATTGTTTTGCTATCCATATTTTACGATTGTAATACATTAAAAATGTGCGCCTGAATTTCGGGTACAGCGACCGAACCATCAATGTCAATTAAGGTTCCCTTTTCCCGAAAAAATTCAATTGATTTGGCAGTGTACGTATAATATTCCTCCAACCGTCTTTCCACCGATTTGGGCGAATCAACCGCATCTCGAGCACGCATCGCACTCCGCGATCTCACCACTTCATCACTTATATGTAAATTAAAGACAATATATGGTCGATCAATCCATTGGTGGATTTCATGAAACAACTCTGCTTCATTAGGTTTTTTGGCTACTGCTTCAAAAATGATACATTCGGTTTCTGGTTGATTTACCAGAGCACCCGTCATCCAATACGAAGCGATCCATTCAGGCATTAATAAACCATTTTCATACATCGCTTTCATTTTTGCACCAAACACAGTTGGCCAAGTGGCTGCTTCGCGTACTTTATTTCCGTTAGAATATTGTACGCCTCCAAACTGTTCCAAAATTAAATGGGCTTGGGTACCCTTACCTGAACAAATTTTTCCCATCAAGACAATACTTTTATATTTTGTCGGTGCTATCATGCCACAACGGTAACAATTTTTTCTGTATTCTGCAATCAACGAATAATCATGATATGATGCCTGTATGCAGCGCAAACATATCATTACCATTTCCGGCAAACCCGGTAGTGGCAAATCATCAACGGCTGACAAGGTCGCCGAAATGTTGTCGTATACCCGCCATTCTTCGGGTGATATGGTACGACAAATTCTCGCCAAAAGCGGTATGTCGTTATCAGAATACAATGCACGCGCTAACAGCGATCAAGCGTTAGATGAAGCAGTCGATGAACGACTGCGTGACTTACGTACCAAAAAGGACATTGTGGTTGATTCTCGACTAGGATTTTATTGGATTCCCGAATCATTTAAAGTCTATCTCGATTTGGATATCGAAGTCGCCACCGCCCGTATCTACACTGACGCAGTGACCAATACCGCTCGCAGTGGCGCGGGTGAAGGGACAAGTTCCCTCGCCAACGTCACCGAACAAGTACGTACCCGCATGGAGGAAGAGCGACAGCGATTTCGCCATATGTACCACGTTGATCCTTACGATTTAGCGCATTTTGATTTAATCATTGATACGTCAAGACACTCACCCCAAACCGTTGCGTTAACCGTCTACGACAATTACCGGCGATGGCTGGTCACTGAAGTATGGAAACAGGAATGGAGCGCCATTCCAGCCGGGTATTCATTTAAGAATCAGTATTAGAATGGAAAACACAAAAGACCCCGCGGGGTCTTTTGTGTTTTCCCTAATGTTTCTTAGCGGTAGTAATTTCGATACTATGCACGAAGCAAAAAGATTTTTGAAGAAGACGTATTCAATATACGGCGACTAACAAAATTGCAGTTGCGACAAAGCAGAGTGCGAAATTAGTACTCACGAAGCGATGTTTGTGTGTCGAGTCGTCGAATGAGGTCAAGTACCACGTTCACAATAATGAGTACTGCCGTACCACCAATAGCAAGCGCTGCAATACCAGTCGCCTGTTGTAAACCAATCGGTAACACCGCAATCACTGCCAAGAATCCAGCGCCGACAAGAGTCAATCGGGTAATGAGATTACCAAGATATTCGGCGGTGTGATCACCGGGACGAATACCTGGAATAAAGGCTCCATTTCGTTGAAGGTTTTTCGCAATAGCATCCGGATCAAACGTCACTGCCGTATAGAAGAAAGTGAAGAAGAATACCAACACAAAATACGTTCCACCGTACCATATCGGATTATTCATAAACCGTGTCACCAGATCATTTGCGGTCACTACCCAACCAATTCCAAATCCTGACAAGATATTCAATACCATTTGTGGGAATAAGAGAATTGATAGCGCAAAGATGATGGGAATAACTCCAGCTTGATTAAGGCGCAGTGGCAAATATGAATTATTACCAGCTGTGGTGAGCATCAGATTTCCACGACTTTGTTTAGCGTGAGTGATTGGCACCACTCGCTCGGCTTCAGTCATCACTACTACGGCATACATCACCCCAAGAGTAAGGAATAGGAAACCAATATATAGTGGTAATTGGGCAGCGTCAAAACTGAAAATCAATTGACTGATCGTCGCTGGCAATCCCGAAAGAATACCGGCAAAGATAATCATTGATACGCCGTTACCAATACCATATTCGGTCACCAATTCACCTACCCACATGAGAAGCGTTGCCCCAGCCACCACCAAAATCACATTGAGCGCGAAATCAAAGGTAGTCAAATGAACGACTACTCCTTGACTTTCGAGCAACATGAGGAAGCCAAACCCTTGTAGAATCGCGAGTGGCAACGACAACAGGCGACTAATTTGAGTAAATTTAGCGCGCCCAGCCTCACCCTCTTCTGTGTAAAGAGACTTCATTTGGGGAGACATCACGGTCATGAGCTGCATGATAATCGAGGCCGTAATAAACGGCCCAACTCCAAGCATAACAATCGACAAATTAGATAACCCGCCACCAGAAAAGATGTTGAGAAGACCGAGAAATTGATTATTCGCAAAAAACTGCTGCAATACTGCTTGGTCAACACCAGGAATTGGTATCGCTGCGAGCAAGCGAAAGATGACAATAGCTCCAAAGACAAAGAGTACACGGTTACGAATAGTCTCGTCGGTAAAGATAATGTGCAGTTTGCGAAGAAAGGTTTGCATATGAGACTATTGTAACGATTAAAGCACCTTTCCGCCAGCTTTTTCAATTTTTGTCTTGGCCGTTGCCGATATGTCGCACCCCTCAATGGTGAGCGCTTTGGTGATCTCGCCAGTAGCAAGAATTTTTACTTTTGGCGCTCGTTTTGCCACCAATGTCGTTACTTTCATGGCCACCAAAGTTTTTGGAGTGACGGTATCACCTGCTGCAAACGCGGCGTCTAAAGTTGAGACATTAACCGCGATAGCTCGCACTCGTTCGGCGTTTACTGTCGCCGCACGGTTCACACCATGACCACGAAGCTTTGGCAATTTCTTGATAAAATCACGCATTTCTGGACGAGTACTGTTACCAGCACGAGCGGTTTGTCCTTTTCCACCACGACCAGACGTCTTGCCGCGCTTACCACCACGTCCAATGCGCTTGGCTGTCTTCCGGATTGTTGCCGGAGTAAGTTCATGAAGCTGCATATTATTTTGACTTCTTTAAAAGCTTGAGCGCTTCGACAGCAGCGCGAGCATTGTTAAGTTTGTTTTTACTGCGAGAGAAAATTTTCGCAGTAACATCTTTGACTCCTCCCAATTCAAGTACGGTTCGTACCGACGAACCAGCCACCAATCCTCGGCCCGGTGCTGGCATAATCATCACCTCGGTTGACGCATATTTAGTATGAACGTCATGCGGAATGTGACTATCCTTGTTCATTGGGATGGTAATCATGTGCTTTTTCGCATCACGGACGGCTTTTTCAATCGCCAGTTGGGTATCACCGGCTTTGCCGATACCAACACCAACTCGACCGCGTTTATCACCGCAAACGATAGCAACAGAAAAACTGAAGCGACGTCCGCCGGCCATCACACGAGTAACCCGGCGAATACTGATAATTTTTTGATCAAACTCCGGACGTGTCCGTTCCGGTCGAGCACTACCGCCACGACGCGGACGACGTGATCCACGTTCCCCACGATCTCCACCACGACGCGGACGACGTTCAGTCGTTGCGTCAGTAGCCGGTGCATCGGGAGTGGGTGTTACTTCCACTGCTGGTGATGTTGTTTCAACATCAGTTGTAGCTTCCTGCTGTGACATATGTATTGTGTCTATGTGAATAAAGATGCGTTTTAGAACGCCAATCCGCCAGCGCGAGCACTGTCAGCCAACGCCGCAATCAGTCCTTGATACTTGAATCCGCCGCGGTCAAAAACAACTGTCTTAATCCCTTTATCAGTCGCTTGTTTGGCAATTGCCGTTCCAATAGCGACGGCGCCTTCAGTCATGGTCCCTTTGTGGCTTCGTGAATCAGCCGCGGCCAATGTTACCCCTTTCGTATCATCAATAAGTTGGACGTATACGAAACGGTTACTCTTAAAGACAGCGAGACGAGGACGGTCTGCAGTGCCAGTAATTTTGGCGCGAATCCGGGTATGTCGGCCAGCGCGCTTTGCCTGCTTGTATTGATTTTTTTCCATACGAGAGATGGGCTAGACAGCCTTCTTACCTTGTTTACGAATAATAAACTCTCCACGATACCGAATTCCTTTTCCTTTATATGGTTCTGGTTCACGCACTTTGCGCACATTAGCTGCAAATTGCCCGAGTAATTCAATATCATGTGACGAGAGAGTGATCGCTGACTTCTCTACTACAGCCGTGACACCCGCCGGAATCGCCAGCACCACCGGATGAGAATATCCCATGTTGAGTGAGAGATCGGTTCCCTTTACTTCAGCGCGGTATCCGACTCCTTCAATATCGAGAATCTTCGTAAAACCGGTACTCACACCAGTAATCATATTGCGGACATGAGCAGCGTATGTTCCCCATAATGCGGGCGCCATTTCTGTTTTATTTGGGGTAAGCGTCACCACACCGTTATCAACGGTAACGGTGACATCAGCTCGTACAGTCCGAGTGAGCGTTCCTTTTGCTCCTTTTACGGTCAAAATTCCGTCAGTAACTGATATCTCGACACCGGCCGGGATTGTTACTGGTTGTTTTCCTAAACGACTCATAATTACCAAATGATAAAGAGTTGCTCACCGCCAACATTTTGCGCTTTGGCTTCCACATTTGTGAGAATGCCAAGCGGTGTTGAAAGGATGAGATGACCCTTACCAAACTTTACTTGATGAATAGATTCGACCTTTGCGTACAAACGGCGCCCCGGTTTACTGATGCGTTTTACTCCGTTAATACGATGTGCACCATCTTCGTACTTGAGTGTGACCTCAAGCGTCTTTTCTGCTGTAGTTTTGCCTTTTGGCTCTACTGATTCAATGTATCCAGCCTCTACCAATTTCTTGGCTACCGCATGGCGGAGCTTTGAATATGGAACCGAAACATTAGCATGACCAACTGTTCCAGCATTTTTCAGACGGATAATGAAATCGCCAATTACGTCGCCTACCATGATGATTTCTTTATACCTGGTATCTGTCCTTCATGTGCGAGTTCACGGAAGCAGATTCGACAAATGTCAAAATCACGCAAATAGCCGTGCTTTCGCCCACAGAGCTTACATCGTCTTACGACGCGTGAAGCATACTTCGGGGTACGCGCTGCGCGCACCTTTACTGATGTTCGTGCCACTTGATTTGTATGTTATGAAGCCGTATCACCGCGAATCGGTGACGTGCCCCCTAATAAATATGCTCCTTAGGTCATAGCGCGGCGAAACGAAGTTTCGCCGCTACCCAAACAACACACCATCCGGTTTTTCTTAAAAAGAATTAAAACCGCACAGTTCGACGACAATAGTACCAGAAAAGTACTATTTTGCAAGGTTTTTAGGAGCGAAGCCGAACCCGCAGTGAGGACGCCGTACCGTACCATTGACAAACGTATATATTGTTGATACTGTTGCCGCCGGCTCTTGGTCTTTGGTTCTTTGACCGAAGTGCCTCTCAAACAAAAGGAAAGGGAAATAATGTCCAAACTCTTCTTGGCCGTTGCCGGCGTGATTCTGGCTATCCTGGCTGGCCCCATCATGGCCCAGACCGTCCCAGTCACGGCCGATATCACCCTGACGGTGAACCAACCGTCCCTTTTCGACAGCGACCAGCATGACAGGTTTACCGGCACCATCGACGACGCCTCGGGCAGGACGGCCCTGACGATCGAGTGCTCGGCCGGCAGCTCGGCCTGGCTCGGGCTGTCGCGGGTCGATGAGGCCTGTGCAGTAACCGGCAACGGGCTCATCAAGAACCCAAACAACCTCGCCCAGACGCTCCCGCGTCTGCAATACAACGGCGGCTTCACCGTGTTGGCGGGCGAAGATGGCTACACGGACGCCACCACCATCCTGGCAAACTACCTGCGCGCCGGGGCCGCCAGTGCCGAGAACAGCCATTTCGGTGGTTCCCTCGTCATGGCACCCGAGAATCCCTCGGCATCGGCCCTTGCCCTCGGGCAGCGGCTGATCGAGAATCTGCAAGAAGCGGCGGCGGGCGGGGAGGCGGTCGAATACGACACGGCGCTCGACGCTGTCCGGTTCGACAATTTCACCATCCCGCACGTCGGACTTGGCAACACCGAATCCTGCAGCTGGACCGGCGACGCCATCTACGCCTACGCCAACGGCGCCTGGCAAATGGAGTTCGATGTTCGGTGCGGGGACATCTCATATCGCCTCGAAGGAAACATGCCGCTTGTCGACGTTGACGCGGCTGACCACCAGCAGGAATACCAGCTGAATCTGGTCGTCCCCGGCGTCGGCGGGGCGGACCCGTTTGCGGCGGCAGATCCGTTTGCGGTGGTGGACGGCATCGTCGGCACCCTGCGCCTCACGAACTCGGGTCGCAGCGTCGACGGTGTCTATGTCAACGTCTCGGTCGACGGCGAACTGTCTGGCACTGGGGTCTCGTCCGAAGTCGTCCGCGGCTTCGGACAGATCATCGTAATCTTCGCCCGAACGTTCTTTGGCGCCTAAGCGCCGCCCCAGCGAGGGAAATGTCCCTCAACGACTCGGCCCCTCTACCTTGAGGGGCCGATTTCTATACTGCTTTAATTTTAATAATGGGACGCTCTTTTTTGACTTTTTAATACTTCTTAGTGAGTCGCACTTTATTCAGTTTATTTATCTTTTATCAGACGGCAAAACAGCACCGCGGGCGTACGCCCGCGGTGCTGTTTTGTATATTTCTATCTTAGCTAAAAGCAAAACTCTTTGCTTTCTAAAAAGCTATTCAGCTTTTTGCAATGGCAAGCCAATATGGCGCAAAAACGCTTCGGCTTCAGCTTTACTTTTTGCTGTTGTCACAATCGTAATAGCGAGACCAAAAACATCTTTTAACTCTTCTTCTGCACATTCAGGGAAAATAGTGTTGTCTTTAATGCCAATCGTGATATTTCCCATATCATCAATGGCAGTGACTTTTAGCCCACGAAAATCGCGAGTTTGTGGCAATGCCAAATGAATGAGTTTATCAACAAAGTGCATCATGCGACTACCTCGTAATGTCACCTGATATCCAATGATTTCACCTTCTCGCAACTTAAACGAAGCGATTGATTGCTTGGCCGGACGGGCTGATGGTTTTTGTCCAGTAATCACCGATAATCGGTCAACGATCAACGCCTCTCGGTGCTTATCTGATACGCGACCGGTACCAACTGACACAACGACTTTTTGTAGACGTGGTGTTTGCATCACATTACTATAGCCAAATGTGCCTTTCATGGCAGTAAATGCTGTAGTGATTTTTTGTTTTGTTGTTTCCATACGCATTAGATTTTTTTACCACTCGGGCGAGCGACGCGTACTTTTTTACGCTTGTCCCCTTCACCGTCAAAGATGTAGCCCACACGAACGGTCTTATTTCCTTCCATCAGAGCTACATTAGACGCATCAATCGGCATGCTTTTCTCAATAATCTGTCCTTGGGAACGAAGCCGACGATTTTTTTGGTGTTTCGTTGCTACATTAACTCCCTCAATAACAACCTGATTCGTGGCAGCTAGTGTTAGTAACACTGTTCCCGTCTTTCCCTTGTCTTTGCCGGCAATCACTTTTACCGTGTCTCCTTTTTTGATTTTCATATGAAGTATCTTAGGCGACTACACGACCTCGGGGGCCAATGAGACGATTTTCTGATAACCAGCTTCGGCAAGTTCGCGTGGGATTGGACCAAAGACGCGGTTTGCTTTCGGCTCTTTTTTTACTTTGTCAACGAGTACCACGGCATTGTCGTCAAAGCTCACATATGAACCGTCTTTACGACGATAGGGCTTTACCTGACGAACAACAACGCCGTATACGACATCCTTCTTCTTTACCGCTTTGCGAGGTTCTGCGGTTTGTACAGCCAGTACTACCATCTCTCCAAGCTCAGCGTAACGCTTTTTTGAACCACCAAGAATCTTGAAAACACGTCCGACCTTGGCACCTGAGTTGTCCGTAATGCGGACAATTGTCTGTGGTTGAATCATACCGTGAATTAATTACTTGGTAATAAGCGTAAAGCGCTTACGTTTTGATAACGGACGAGTTTCCTGAATATCAACAATCGTGCCTTCTTTAGCGGTATTTCCCGCATCGTGTACCAAGAATTTCTTGGTACGACGCATGAACTTCTTATACTTTGGGTGCATGACGTATCGTTCGACGGCAACAGTGATGGTGTCTTTCATTTTGGTTGACACTACTGTTCCGCGTAATACTCGACCCTTGTTTACTGTTTCTGTTGTCATAACCAGTATTACTTGGTGTCACCACGACGAGCTCTGGCCTTCATCTCAGTGAGTGCTTGAGCAACCGTCAATTTGGCGGCGCGAATAATTGAAGCTTTTTTGGTGAAACGATCTTTCAACCGTTCGGTCTGAAGTTCTTTACGAGCCGCCAAAACGGTATCGATTAATTCCGAGTCAGTCTTTTTTGTGATATCTTCGTATTTCATACAAATAGTACTTACTTGGCAATCGTTTCACTTTTGTGAACGACTTTTGCTTTTAATGGCAACTTATTCACTGACTTACGCAACGCTTTGCGTGCCAATTCTTCAGTTACTCCTTTCACTTCAAAGATGATGCGGCCGGGTTCAACTTCAAACACATAGTGATCAAGGTCGCCTTTTCCTTTACCCATCGGTACTTCAGCCGCTTTTTTTGTGACCGGTTTATCGGGGAAAATACGGATGAAAACTTGGCCAGTTTTACCGATAGTGCGAGAAATAACGCGACGAGCCGCTTCGATTTGATTCGAACGCACTCGAGATGGGGTTGTCGCCTGAAGACCAAACTCACCAAACGCAACCGTAATGCCACGAGTCGCTGGTCGCTGTAATTTTGCTTCGCTTTTGCGGCCAGTTTGCCACTTGCGGTGTTTTACTTTTTTAGGAAATAACATAGCAATTATCGGTTACGTGGTGCACGATCTCTAGTGTCGTTATCTCGTGATTTGGCTTGTTCTTGACCAGCCTTGCGATCACCAAAGATATCACCTTTGTAAATCCATACTTTGATACCAATCGCTCCGTACGGCAACCGAGCCGTCACTCGAGCAAAATCAATATCAGCACGGAGAGTTTGTAGAGGGATTCGACCCTTCTTTAATTCCTCAATGCGAGCCATATCAGCCCCACCAAGACGGCCAGATAGCTTAATACGAACTCCTTTCACATCACGATTCGCCATGACTTTTTCAATCGTTTGCTTCATCACCCGACGAAATGTCATGCGCTTTTCGAGTCCTTCTGCAATCATTTGTCCAACGACGTTGGCACTAGATTCTGGAGAACGAATTTCTTCGATGTCAATCTTAATTTCTGGTTTTGAAATGAGCTGTGCTTTACGCAAGAACATATCAACATCTTTCTTGAGTTTCGTTGCGCCTTCACCACTGCGTCCAATAATCAATCCTGGACGAGCCGTTTTGATAATCAAGCGAAGTGTCTTTTGATTGCGTTCAATTTCAACGACGTCAACTGATGTGCCTTTGAGGCGCTTGCCGAGATACTTACGAAGCTCGGCGTCAACGCGAATGTATTCGCGGTACTGCTTTGGATCGGTAGTAAACCAACGACTTTTCCAGTCGCGGATAATACCGACACGCTGTACATATGGATGTGCTACGTGTGTCATATTATTTAATACCGAGTTCAATAGTAATATGGCTAGAACGCTTGTTAATGCGTGAAGCCGAACCACGAGCCCGTGGCATGAATCGTTTCAAGGTTGGCGCCTTGTCTACTGACACAAACTTTACAATAAGCTGGTCTGGATTGGCACCAGCTTGTTTGGCATTCGCCACCGCTGACGCCAATAATTTACTGAATTGCACTGCCGCTCGCTTTTCCACAAAGTTAAGAGCGTTTTGAGCAACGGCGACTTTTTTGCCGCGAATCACATCAGCAACCAATCGTACTTTACGTGGTGACTGGCGATAATTTTTTAGAGTTGCTTTCATATTTATTTCTTACCAGTTGCTGGAGAAGCTTTGGCAGCTTTTGCAGCAGCGATTTCAGCTTCTTTCTTCTTCTGTTCAAGTTCTTTTTGCATCTTACCACCGTGACGATGGAATTTCTTCGTTGGTGAGAATTCACCAAACCGATGTCCTACCATTTCTTCCGCGACAGTAACAGCAATGTGCTCTTTTCCATTATGAACGCCAAAGGTGAATCCGACCATTTCGGGAGCAATTTGACTTGCTCGCGCCCAGGTCTTGATCACACCACCCTCTCCGGGTTTCTTTCCGGCGATCTTCTTGAGGAGCTTTTCGTCAACATAAGGTCCTTTATAGAGTGATCGTGACATACTATTTAGTTACAAATAAACCCACACATGATTGTGTGGTGTGATGAGAATCCCTCGTAAAGACAGGTAACGGCCGGCCTTAACAGGGATCCCCATACGCATCGCTTCGGTTTTGCTTCCTTTTGACACTTCATTCTGGTGACGGACACCAAAATTGAGGTTGGAACGTCCGCAATAGTACGTGAAATAAAGAAAAAAGTCAATAAAAACAACCACCGCTGTGGTGGTTTTGTGGTCAACGCCCCTACTCAGGTATACGGGCATTTCGCGCCTACCCCATCTCCACCTGACCGAGCTACGGACCGGAAGGCTCCCGAGGGCTAATTGTTCTAGGGATTTCGAAGCGAAGACCAGTTAGAGCATAACACAAAAGCTATCATGAACAACTTGCTATACTAATTCAGATGCCTAAACCCCGCGGACGACAACATACTACCGTCACTGAAACTGCTGCGGTGGTAATCCGCGCCCTCTACAAACAGCCAGGGATTAAAATGATCGCCCCGGGCATCATTGACGGAAAACGGTCGGGGAAACGTCACATCACCGCCGTTTTTACGACCGGCGGTTTTGAGCTTATTGTCTCTGGTACTGGCGTACAAAAAATTGCCGTACATCTTATCAATCCGCATGATGCGCCACAACTCATCACGACACTGCAACACGATAAAGCCCTTCACTTATTTACGTGGCATCAACGCGAACGTAAACCGGGACAGTTTTTATCAAAACAATAAAAATTGGTATTTGGGGGAAGAGAAAACAAGTTCGTCAAAATCATCAATTACAAACTCATACAGCTAGCTTTACATTCAGTGACACTACGTTTTGCGGCCATAGCACGCAATCGCCATTCTCCGGTACCGGCATTTACTTGCGTCAGCTCACAACCACCACCACCAGTAAATTGTTCATCATCACGGATATGTGTATAGTTTGTAGTGATAAAACAAGCGTCATAACTAGCATTAGTAAACGTCACATCATTATATTCTGAGCCAAAACTGCCACTGGGCAAACCAGCCGGTGTGAAACTGGTTCCACCCGGCCACGTCGTCGCATTAGACGGAAACGAATTCCAACCAGCAACACGCACCACTCCAACATTGGGATAAAAACTCACGCCACCATTAACGATACCAGCGACATCACTTGCTGCAAAACAATTATTACCTAACCAATCACAAAATGTATTTGATCGTACTTGACCACCAAACCGCGCCCAATCACCTGATGGCGAAGTACTCGCAAACATTTGCAGTGGATACGGGGATTCACCAGACCAGGTACCGTCTTCATTTCTATCCGCTAGAAAACTGAATACCTGGTTATCTAAATACGTCCACCAATCACGTTGTCCGGCCGTCTCATCAACATACTGAACACGGGGATTCGCAGAAAATAGCGCTAAGGAATCCAAACCAAGAACACCTTCTTTGGTTTGGGCTGCCGAGCCCACATTCACCGGTGCGGGAGTGTTGTTACCCGGGGCCGTCGCCGTTGGTGGTGCCCATTGAGCTGAAAGGAATTGGTAACTATTTAAGAGAAATAAAACCATCAGTAGTACTGGGATAGTCATTTTTGTGCGTTTCATAGTATCATTATACAAAATGATACACATCAATAGTGGTTATGACTTGCTTTTTTGGGTATAACAAAAACACAATAAATTATATAGATTACGGTCGAGTATGGATGCACTATATTGTAAATAATACATCCAATGTAAAGAATATTGCGATCAAAAATAGATTTTATTGATTTAATAGTTGTATTTTTGGTGAACGGAGTTGTAACGTCCCGAGATTGTAACAAGTTAGACCTTGGCCATACGGATATTGCTCGTTGTCACAGGTATTACCGTGTGTACACAAAACCTCTCTTCCGTCTTCCGCAAACGCATTAAATCCAGCGATAGCGAGATTGTTGTAATCACGCCATCCGGCATTGTCTGGACATAAAAATTCCTAGTGTCAGTGTAGTATAACGTATCATGACAGCTACACTGGTGTAGATTTACCCACTATACAAACAAACATCTCGTCCTTGGTAGGTACGAGATGTTTGTAGCTTGCTTGTTTGGCCAACTGGCCGCTGGCAACACTTTTTATTTTCGAGCAGTCATCAAACGACCAGGTTTGCGTCGCTCCACAATAAACTTGTTACTGTGTTTCTTTGGTGAACGAGTCTTTTGACCCTTGCCAACCGGACGACCTTGTTTGGTACGAGCTCGACGATGACCTCGTGGCGCACGCCCTTCACCACCACCGTGTGGGTGGTCAACGGCATTTTTCGCACTTCCACGGGTTTTTGGACGGAGACCCATATGACGAGCGCGCCCAGCTTTACCAATTTGTACCAAACGGTATTCTTCGTTTGAAACGGCACCAATTGAGGCAAAGCAACTATTGACGATTCGTCTGATTTCCGTTGATGGTAATTTCACTAATGTGTAATTGCCATCTTGAGCGACCACTTCCGCGTAGTTACCAGCGGAACGACCGAGACGAGCACCAGCGTTAGGTTTTAATTCAACATTGTATACAAATGTACCAACGGGAATTGCCGCTAACGGGAGCCGATTTCCAATCTTTGGCTTGGCAGTGGCTGAAGTGATGATTTCATCACCAACAGATAACTGTTGTGGTGCCAAAATGTACCGACGTTCACCATCACGATACACAACCAAGGCAATAAAGCCAGAACGATAGGGATCGTATTCAATGGTTTCTACTCGGGCCGGAACTTCTTTCTTGTCAAATTTGAAATCAATAAGACGATAGGTGCGCTTGTTCCCCCCACCACGATTGAGGGATGTGGTGCGTCCCATATTATTGCGGCCGCCAGTACTGCGTCCGCCCACCGTCAATGATTTTCGGGGAGTACTTTTTGTGGTCGAGAGTTTCTTTTTGTACTCGATAACCGTGGCATCACGGCGACCAGCTGATGTTGGTTTATATGCTTTCATAGCGAATGATATTACGCAACACTAATAGTATCGCCGTCTTTCAAGTAGACATATGCCTTCTTGTAGCCGGACTCCTTGGTAATGCGACCGCGAGCACGTGACATGCTGGCGCGTGGTAATTTGTTAACGATGTTTACAGACACCGGCGTCACTCCATACAGCGTCTTTACCGCATCGTGTACAAGATGTTTTGTTGCGTCTTTTCGCACAAAAAAGGTGTACACGTGACGATCGTGCCCCATCATTGCTTTTTCGGTAATCACCGGAGCAACGATCACAGAGGTCAAATCACGATCAATGATTTTTGCCTGTGTTGCAGCAATCGCAGTAGTAGTATCTGCAGAAGCTTTTTTAGAACGACTGAATAATGCCATATATGTTATTTACGTGGTGTCACTGCCGCTACGCGTTTTTCAAGTTGTTCCATGGCAGCCACTGGTGCTGTTACCACTACATACTTGTACGTAAGGAGATCAACCGGATTAATATCCTTTACTTGAGCCACTTCAATATTGCCAAAGTTTCGGAAACTTTTTTCAATTGCCAAATCACGATTGGCGAGGACCACCAAAGCGGCATTTTTGCGCTTGGTAGCGAGATCAACTTTTCCTGACCCCGTGGCAACGGCTTTAACAATGGTTTTTGCCATGGCTGCTTTTGGTTCATCAAAAGACAAACCGTCAACAAAGATAACTTCTCCATCGGCATGCTTTTTTGACAATACCGTCGCCAAAGCCTTTGCTTTGACTTTTTTGTTCAATTTTACACTGTAGTCTTTTTCGTTGCGTGGTCCATGAGCGATACCGCCACCAACCCAAATTGGGCTGCGAGATGACCCGTGTCGAGCACGGCCGGTACCCTTTTGCTTCCATGGTTTTTTACCGCCGCCACTGACTTCACTACGATCTTTGGTGTGGGCACTACTCGTGCGAGCATTCGCTTGCATAGCGACCACAACGTCATGTACCAAGGTGGCATTCCAAACGACACCAAATACACTGTCCGGCAACGTAATATTGCCTTGTTCTTTTCCTTCTGGAGTATAGATTATTGCATTCATACGTGAGGAAATTAGACGCTTTGGCGTACTTCGACTAATGATCCTTTTCGACCCGGAATTGCCCCTTTAATAAGGAGAAGATTCTCGCTCGGATTTACCTGTAATACAGTGAGATTTTTGACAGTAATTCGATCACTTCCCATGCGACCAGCCATGCGCAATCCTTTGATAACGCGTTTGAATCCGGTAGCACCGATAGATCCTGGTTCACGTTCAGAATGTTTCTGTCCATGAGACCGACGTCCACCGCCAAAACCATGACGTTTGACGACCCCCTGAAATCCTTTTCCTTTTGATACCGCACTGACGGTAACAGTGTCACCTGGAGCAAACACCCCCGCATCAATGGTATCACCCGTTGCCAACGTCGGCATGGTTTCACCATATGTCGCTTTTGGACGAAACTCTCGAACGACAGCAACGCCAGCGTATTGACCCTTTTGCGCTTTGGCAATGCGATGATCTTTTTGTGATCCGGTCGCAATCTGCACCGCATCATAGCCATCAGATGCAATTGACTTAATTTTGGTGATAGTTGCCGGTGACACCCGCACAATCGTGGCTGGATGACAAACCCCGTTACCATCAAAGACTTGAGTCATTTGATCTTTGGTTCCAACAATAAACTTCATTTAGTGTGGATTATCGAATAAAATGGCTTTTTATTGACCCCACAACAAATCGCGCCCTATCGCGCAAGCACAAGCTCGCATCGATAAAAGCGCGATTTGTGCCCAGTGGTTCTCCAGCACCTATAGTATCGGCACCTTCTACGAACGTAGGTCTTTAAAAGCTCCCGCTACTATACCCGATTTTCCAACTATTGCAAGTAGCTCAAAAATATTCTTGATTTCTTTATGCGTTGCAAAATAATAGATGCGTCAACACAAAAACCATTCCCTAGGGAATGGTTTTTGTGTTGTATGACCAACCAAAACTCTAATGTTTTTGTTGTTGCATCACTGTGTTCTGTTTGAAAGAACGACGCATATAACTTGCCTAGGTGGACAAATTACTCGCGAAAGTTTGCCATTGTCGCTTTAGGCAAGACACTATTATACCGAGCTCCTTCACATTTTCATTAGGAATAGAAAATGTGAAGAAAATTCGCCATAGTCGCCCACGGCTCGTTGGCTCACTTTACATCATCTTGACATCAATATTGACGCCAGAGGGCAATGACAGATTCGTGAGTGCTTCAACCACTTTTGGACCCGGATTCAAGATATCAATAACTCGTTTATGCATTCGCATTTCGAATTGTTCTCGCGCGTCTTTATATACGAACGTGGAGCGATTAACGGTATATTTCTTGATTTCGGTTGGCAGTGGAATTGGTCCAACCACTTTTGCGTCAAAACGCAAAGCGGTATCGATGATTTGTTTCACTGAAGCGTCGAGAATCTTGTGTTCGTATGCTCGCACACGAATTCGAAGTTTCGCGATCGTATCAGTTGCTGATTTAGATGTCTTGGTAGTTGCCATACAGTTTTATTGCTACAAAAGTAATTGCGACGAAAATCGACTACGCAATGATTTTGGTGACAACACCAGCACCAACAGTCTTACCGCCTTCACGAATCGCAAAGTTTTGTTGCTCTTCAAGCGCTACTGGCGCTACGAGCTTAACTTTGAATTTGGCAGTGTCTCCTGGCATCACCATCTCAACACCATCAGCAAGCGTTACGTCTCCTGTTACGTCTGTAGTACGAACGTAAAATTGTGGCTTGTAACCAGAGAAAAACGGCGTGTGACGACCACCTTCGTCTTTTGAAAGCACGTATACTTCGGCTTCAAATTCAGTATGTGGAGTAACAGAACCTTTCTTAGCCAATACTTGTCCGCGGTGTACGTCTTCTTTCTTAGTACCACGAAGCAAAATACCAGCATTGTCTCCCGCTTGTGCTTGGTCAAGTGACTTATTGAACATTTCTACACCAGTGACAGTCGTAGCCATGGTATCTTTAATACCAACAATTTCAATTTCCTCACCTACTTTTACCGCACCTCGTTCGACACGACCAGTTACCACTGTTCCTCGACCTTCAATAGAGAAAATGTCTTCTACTGGCATCAAGAATGGTTTATCAAGTTGACGTTCTGGTAGTGGGAAGTATGAGTCCATCGCATCAACGAGTTCAATCACTTTATCACCCCATTTACTGGCTGGATCATTGAGTGCTTGGAGACCTGAACCGTGAATGATTGGGGCATTAGCACCATCAAATCCGTTCTTGGTAAGGAGTTCACGCAATTCTTCTTCCACGAGCATAAGCATTTCTTCATCATCAACCATGTCACACTTGTTGAGGAAAACAATGATGTTTGGCACACCTACTTGTTTGGCCAACAATACGTGTTCACGAGTTTGTGGCATCGCACCATCTGTTGCTGCCACTACAAGTACCGCACCGTCCATTTGGGCAGCACCAGTAATCATGTTTTTGATGTAGTCAGCGTGACCAGGCGCGTCAATGTGCGCGTAGTGACGATTTGGTGTTTCGTATTCACTGTGTGAAAGAGAAATAGTAATACCACGAGCCTTTTCTTCAGGCGCCTTATCGATTTCGTCAACACCCTTCATCGCAGCACTGTAACCATTACCACGAGAATTAAGAGTATTAAGAATAGCAGCGGTGAGCGTTGTTTTACCGTGGTCAACGTGACCAATAGTACCAACGTTTACGTGCGGCTTTGAGCGGTCAAAAGTACCAGCCATAAAATTGATTGTTACGTAAATAATAATCCGCACACAGCTGCTTTTTAGTATTAAAAAGCGGTGCTTGATAGTTCAATCGTAACGGCGCGAGAACAATGTCGCGCTACGAATGGACACCAAGACGGTGTGAAAGAGCAAATATAATCGCTCCGACAACAGCCAAAAGCTGTGGCGGTCTCGCCATAGTAGCAGATTGCTTTACATTTGCAAGTAATATTTCCTATTCTGGAACCACTAACGCGCTTTCGTCCTGGTTTAATTTTTGCAAACGACTGAATTTTTCTTCAGCTGTCAATGGTATCGCATCTGGTTCGGTTGAGGATGATTCGAGTGCTTCCAGTATTTCTGTTCGTTCTTCGGGTGACAGACGGTCAGAACTAGTAGTGTGATCAGCGAGGGCTTCTAGCATCTTGGTTTTTTCTTCAAGCGTCAACTCGTTGGTCGTAGCATCAGTTGTTGGCACGATTCCAGTTTCATCTACAGTTGGTGTAGTGGTTATTTCCGCTGTTTTAGCTTGTTGCATCCCCAAATAAATATATCCACCAACAATGCCACTTAAAACAATAACGAGACCGAATGTAACTAATTTTTGAATTGTTGAATTTTTCATACAAAATAGAACCATTAGATTTCAGTCACCACCGGCACCACCTCCACCGTCGCCCGAGCTGATACCGTTCCATACGTACCCGTACAACTAAAGTCAAAATTGCTGGTACCACTGAGGGCAGCACTCGTTTGTGATCCATTTGTTGTTACACCGGTTTGACTGATGCCGGGTCCTGCTACCGTACAGCTACCATCATCGAGCGGATTGCGATTGATGGTCCAAGTTAATTGCGCTGTACCGCCGTTACGTACCATTGAACGATCCGCGGTAATCGTGATAACTGGTGGTGGTGTCCCACAAACCGTCCCGTTCCAACTAGTGCCCGCCACACACGTCGGAGTTAAGGTAACACTTTGTAGTTCGGTAGTGCCGGTTCGGGCGGTAAATTCGGTACTACCTTGGTTTAAGGTAACGGTTTGATTGGTACCGCTATAATTCGTACTCACATTACTGCTGGTACGGACATTATAGATACTTGGACTGGGAGCAGAAGAATGAATCGTCCACGTTAAACGGCCAATGCAACTACTACCTGCAAGCGGTATTTGGCAAGCAGTACCACTGAGCGATGACGAAAGTGGTACAAATGTTACCGAGGACATATCAATCCACCCGACCACGGTACTCCCCCAAGCATAGGAGTTACTGGCCATACCGGTTGTTCGATCCAATCGAACACTGTATGCCGTAGCCGTAGTTTTGCGAAGTGATATCCAGCCATCCCAATTTCCACTGTTATCATTAAGAGTCATAACTGAACAGTTTTTTGCTTCAGAGACTGTCGGATTATCAGTGCCAGCACAGGCACGGGCCCAACCTTCAAAGGTATAATTTGGAAACGAACCCACAACTCGCGCATTTCCGGCATACGTACCGCCCTGACTAGGAAAAGACGATAGTCCACCAAATTTAATCCATCCGACATTGTTGCTCCAGGCGTAGCCACTGACGTCACCATCGGCGTCTATACTCACTTTATAATTACTGGTCGCACAAATATTATTGCCGGTCAAACCACCCGTCGCGCAGTTAAACGAAATCCACCCAACCGTACTACTCCAGGCGTAGCCATCTAAATCAACCGGGGCAACAAATTGAGCCGATGCCTTAGGAATCATCATCACCATAAACAACCAACCCCAAAATAAAAATTGCACAGTAAAATATGTGGCACGAGATAACATGTACCTATAGTATACGGTATGAAAATCGTGCTCTGGTACGATGCTGTGTAAAATTATATTTTCATTCCTACGGAAAACAAAAATCCGCAATAGCGGATTTTTGTTTTCGTTGATGCTATGAATTATTCTTCTTCTACCACATCTTTCATGCCACGAGCCTTTTTGATTTCTACGGCAATATTTGGTGGCACCACATCATAGTGGTCAAACGTCATCGTCATTGATGCGCGACCTTGGGTCATAGATCGTAATGTATTGGTATAGCCAAACATTTCCGAGAGAGGCACTTGGGCGGTGATGACTTTCTTGTCGCCAAGCTCACCCAAACCTTCTACCTGCCCCCGCTTACTCGAAATATTACCGTTAACATCACCCATAAACTGCTCTGGAGTCCGAATTTCCACTTTCATCACAGGCTCGAGCAAGACCGCCCCCGCTTTGGCGGCAGCCTCTTTAAACGCATAGATAGATGCTAGTTTAAAAGCAATTTCTGAAGAGTCTACATCATGGAATGATCCATCGTATAATTCGACTGAGATATCTTCCATTTTGTATCCAGCCACAAACCCACGTGCCATCGCTTCTCTAGCCCCTTTCATTACTGCCGGAATATATTCACCAGGAATCACTCCACCTTTAATGTTGTTCACAAATTCAAAGTGGTCTTCGCGAGTGACATTTTTGGCTGGCTCTTTTCCTTCTTCAAGCGCCACCATTGGACGAATCTTGATTTTCACGTGTCCATACTGACCGCGACCGCCGGATTGTTTGATGTATTTGTATTCCGCTTCCGCTTCTCGTTGAATCGTTTCGCGATAGGCTACTTGTGGCGCTCCGACATTTGCTTCAACATTGAATTCTCGCTTCATTCGGTCAACCATGATTTCGAGGTGCAACTCACCCATTCCGCCAATAATCGTTTGCATGGTTTCTTCATCAGTAGAGATTTTGAAGGTTGGGTCTTCATCAGCCAATTTTTTGAGCGCTGTTCCCATCTTTTCTTGATCGTTCTTTGATTTTGGTTCAACACTCATCGCAATCACCGGTTCTGGGAAAACAATTTGTTCCAAAATAATTGGATGGGCTTCATCACACAATGTATGCGAGGTTTTTACATCTTTCAAGCCTACACCCGCAGCGATTTCACCAGCGTAAACTTCTTCAATTTCCGTTCGTTTATCAGCCATCAATCGTACAATTCGTCCAAGACGTTCTTTTTGTCCAGTGGTGGCATTATAAATGTAACTACCAGCTTTCACGACTCCTGAGTACACGCGGAAAAATGTGAGCTGTCCCACAAACGGGTCAGTTTGTAATTTAAACGCCAACGCACAGAACGGTTCTTCATCTGAAGCGTTACGAATAATTTCGGCTTCGGTATTTGGATCAATACCTTTGACCGCTTCAAGATCAGTCGGAGCGGGGAGATAATCAACCACTCCGTCAAGCACCAATTGGACACCGATATTTTTTAGTGATGAGCCAGTAAACACTGGAAATAATTCGTTAGCAATGACCGCTTTTCGGAGCGTCGCCTTGAGTTGTTCAAGGGTCGGCGTTTCCCCAGCCAAGTATGCTTCCATTAACGCATCATCGTGTTCAACCACTCGTTCAATCAACTCGGCGCGATACATTTCGGCATCGTCTTTGAGTTCAGCTGGGATTTCGTGTTCGGTAATCGTAGTCCCCATTTCACCTTCAAAAGTGTACGCTTTCATGCGCACCAAATCAATCACCCCTTTCAACTGGTCTTCCGCACCCCAAGGAAGTTGTACTCGTACGGCTTTCTTTGAAAGACGATCAAGAATACTTTGGTACGACTTTTCAAAAGATGCACCAAGACGATCCATCTTGTTTATGTAACAAATACGAGGTACTTTTGCCTCGTCTGCATAGCCCCAGTTGGTTTCTGATTGTGGTTCTACCCCAGCAACTGAGTCAAATACAACGACCGCACCATCAAGCACGCGCATCGAACGCTTCACCTCAGCGGTAAAGTCAATGTGCCCCGGCGTGTCGATCACGTTAAAGGTGTACATCTGTGACTCGTCCTTGCGATCAACGACATCAGACTTTGACCAGTTGCAGGAAATCGCCGCCGCAGTAATGGTGATACCGCGTTCGCGTTCCTGTTCCATCCAATCGGTCACCGTCGCGCCATCATGCACTTCACCGAGTTTGTGCGTCATACCAGTGTAAAACAACACACGCTCGGACGTGGTCGTTTTGCCGGCGTCGACGTGAGCCACAATACCAAAGTTACGAACTCTATTAAGGGGAAACTTTCTTGCCATACGTATATATATGTGTGTAAATGAATAATTGTATAAATATCTCCATGCGTCTTTTATGCCAAACGCAATTGGGGTGCGTCGTGAGAAAAGAAAATGCCACAACGGGCATCGCGCGAGTACTATACGTCATCAGCAACAAATCGGCAATAGGGATAGACAAAGCGTATTCACAAGCCAAATAAAATTGTTTGTGGTATATATATGACGAGTACATCAACGGAGAACAAATGAACAATCAAGTGCGACAAATAATCGGTATCGGCAGTCTATTTGTCATTGGTCTTTTATGGTGGATCGCCGTTCACCAACTGCAGGTGTCCGCCAAAACGCTCCCGCAGTCTGAAATAGCCAATCGACGCGTTGAATGAGAAGAGGGCCGGCAAAGCCGGCCCTCTCGACCACCCCGTCAGGGGTGTTTTAATAACATCGTACAAACTTTTTCTCATGATTCTTTACCACCCCAATTTCTCCATCGCGGCCAGCACCCGTTTCGCGCCGGCAATATTGGCGCCTTTGACATAATCAATACCCCACGTTTCGGTCCCCTCGGCAACACAAAGCGCATGGATACGTTCCATAATTGCCACTAATTTTTCTTCCACCTCCTCGGCCGTCCAGGGATAGTGGGCAGCATTTTGTGCCATCTCCAGTCCCGACACCGCCACCCCGCCGGCGTTACTGGCCTTGCCCGGTGCGTGGAGAATATGGGCACCACGAAGAACTGTTATCGCTTCGTTCGTGAGTGGCATATTCGCCCCTTCAACTACCAGTTTCGCGGTGGTAGCAATGGCTACGGCTTCCGTCGCATCAATTTCATTTTGTGTCGCACACGGGAAATAAGCTTCAGCGGGAACCAACAGCCACACCGATGTGGCTGAAAAACTAATATCGGGTGCTGAAAAAGTATCCAATGCCCCACCGGTATTCTTGTGGGCCACAATAGCATCAATATCTGATGGTGTTAGCCCGGCTTCCTTGTAAATGTATCCGGTCCGATCAGACAACGTGAGTACAATTGCTCCTTCTTCCACTAATTTACGAGCAGTAAATTCGGCGACATTTCCTGAACCAGATACCACCGCTCGCATTCCTAACAAAGTTTTACCCTGTTCTCGTAACATCGCTTTGGCAAAATAGACAACCCCATGACCGGTAGCAGCCGTGCGGCCTAAGGAACCGCCAATGACCGGATCTTTACCCGTCAACACTCCTTCACTCGTACGCGCCAGTTCTTTATACATTCCCATCATATAGCCAATTTCGCGGCCGCCAACACCCATATCACCCGCCGGCACATCAATATCACTACCGATGTGTCGCTGTAATTCAACCATAAACGCCCGACAAAAATTTCTAATTTCGCTCTCAGTTTTTCCCTTGGGATCAAAATCACTCCCTCCCTTTCCCCCACCGAGCGGCAACCCCGTTAGTGCGTTTTTGAACGTTTGCTCAAACCCTAAAAACTTAAGTACATCTTCATTTACTGACGGATCAAAACGCAATCCTCCTTTGTACGGACCGAGCGCTGAATTGAACTGTACCCGATATCCAATATTAGACTGAATTGTTCCCGTTTTATCTGTCCATAAAACTTTAAATGAAATAACGCGTTCTGGGAGTACTAGTCGTTCAATACGTTGATAGATCGCCGCGTCGACACCAATCGACTGCACATACGACGCCAACGTTCCCAACACTTCTTCGACGGCTTGTATAAACGTTGGCTGATAAGAAAACCGATTTTTAACACGTTCTACAATTGACTCGATTGATGACATACTTGATGATCAAAATATCCGTAATAGTATCAGTATACGCTTCTCCCAATCAGTTGAAAACTGAATCAATAAGAATGACTATCAGATAATCTTTCAGTATTACTAAATTTGGTATACTACTAGTATGAAAACATACCATGGAAGTTGCCATTGCCAAGCAATACAATACACATTTACCGGCGACATTACCACAGCGTATCGTTGCAATTGTAGTCATTGCAAACGTAAGGGGTTTGTATTGGCATTCATTCCAGATACACAATTTACTTTGCTACAAGGTGAAAATAATTTGCAACTATACCAGTTTAACAAAAAACACATTGACCATTTGTTTTGTAAAACTTGTGGCGTACAGTCATATTCACACGGTCACGACGGTAACGGTAATTATCTGACGGCCATCAATTTGAATTGTGTCGATAACTTTAATCAAACGACCATTACCACTGAAACCGTGAATGGAGCAGCGCTGTAGCGCATTATCTTTGATGTTTTACACCTTTTTATACCGGTATAAACCAGCCGGTCTTCGTTTGACATTTGACCGGTTGACACCAGTTTCTTCAAGCATATTGGTCGCGATAATTCTCTTGCGAAAATTTCTTTTATCAAGAGCTGACCCCAGAATAATTTGATAACACTGCTGCAACTCAGTCAACGTAAATTCTGCCGGCATTATGTGCATCATGTATATATCAATATTATTGCGTAAACGTTGTAATGCCATGGTTATCATGGTGCTTTGTACCGTTGATACTGTTTTCAGTGCTGGCAGCGGCACAAACGTCGTCGTTTGCTGTTTGTATGAGGTCGTTGTCGGTTGCTGAATCAAGTTCATATAAGCAACGGTGATAGCCCGCTGATTTTGGACAGTGTTTGGTTCGGTAAATGTATGCAATTGTTCTTGGTATCCAGTTATTGGCAGTCCCCGTTCTGCTACGATTCTTTTACTCGTGTCGGCGGCTGTTTCAGTCAACCGCATCACATCGTTTGGTATTACTATCGCTGATTGATTGTCTGCTGAAATCGTGTCAACAAGCACCTGCACAGTTGCTTCATTAACTGTGAAAGCGATTACTGAAACATTCACGATTACAGTATCCAATTTTTCCTCCTTTCGAATGAATGGCAATTTCATAGATTGATACTACTATTATTATTCGCTCGTCACTGCGCTGGATGCAGTATCATTTTCGTATTGAATAATTTGTTTCTTTTTTTCAAACACCATCTCACCACCGTTTTCCAAAGTGAACGTGAGCGCATCATCAGACTCAACAAAGGATCGCACGTTGCGTATTGCCTCAAAATACAGACCTTCCTCGCTACTCTCACAAAACATTTTAGTACTCACAATTGGCCCAAAGGCAAGCGCAGTGGAACTACCAGTGGGCGGAGTGAATTCAGCTGATCCTGAATTACAGTCAGTGGCAAGTGAAATACGATTACCATCAAACGTCAAAGAAAATGTCTCTGGTTTTGACGGTGTGGTTTTGACACCATCAAGTTCTGTTTCTTTCCAATAATATACACCCTTAAATTCTTTGGTAACGATGAATTCTTCAGAACGCGGTTTGCGTCCGGCTTGTACCAAGGTCCCCGCATCAACATCAATAACGGCAGTGGTAAGTACCGTTGGGTTTTCCGTTAGAGATTGATTGCGGTCATGCACATAATATTGTATTGAAACGGTATGGCCATCGACGGCAACAGCTGTCACCTTTATTTGATTATCCAAATATATCGAAGACAGGTGGGTTACATCACCACCTAAATCCTGTAACAAGGCAACATACACTGATTCAGTTCCATCGGCCGATTTTATAACTAACGGTACGGCACGTTTTCCGTTTATTACATCAGTGACAAAATCATCCATAACATACAGCATCGCTTCTGTGCCACTGGCGGTGGTAAAACGACCCATTGGGTAATCGTGTTTGGTGCTCGGCGCCACTAACGTAAGTGGTACAGTGACGGTTGGCTCATTGGGAACCATAAACGTTTTTCCTTGCATGGAATATTTTACTTCGGGCACTGTCCATAAATTTGGATCACGTTTTGGTCGTTCCGGTTTTGGCGCTTCGTACATAAAAAACCAATAGACACCGCCAGCAATAATCCCAATACCAATAACGCCAATAATACCAAAAATAATTTTTTTCATAACGACTTACCACTTAACGTGTCTAGTATAACAAAGTGTGGCACACACACGAACGCGGGCGTCCACACACAATGTGTGTAGACGCCCGCGTTCGTGTGTGTGCCTTACCGCTCTTTCCCCAAATCCAGTATTTCGTCAATCCGAATTTGTTCCACAAATTCTGGTACGTGAGACACCAATATCATCGCCCCTTTAAATCCATCAAGAGCCGTCGCAATCACCGGAATATGCCGAAAATTAATATGATTGGTTGGTTCATCCAGAATTAATAATCCTGGTCGTTCCATCGTTAATTTGGCAAATGCAACCAGCCCCTTTTGTCCTTCAGACAAATTGCCAACTTTGGTTTTCATCACATCACTAAATAACAAAAAACCGGCAGCAATCGAACGCATATCCTCTTCAATTTTTTTTGACATGGAATCCATCAGGGTTTCAAATACCGTTTTATCAAATTCAAGATTAGAAAAATCCTGACGGTAGTAACCGATTTTGACACCTGGTGTAACCTGCTCTCCTTCGGCTCGACCGGAAGCCAGTGACTCTAGTAGAGTTGTTTTGCCAATACCATTTGGCCCAATAATTTGTAAATGCGTTCCGCGTTTGAGCACAATATCACATGACACAACTTTTGGTTGGTGATTTTTAATCACTTTATATGAAGATAACCGCACCACTTCAAGCGGTACTTCCGCTTGTGTTTCAATTGTGAATGGTCGAATAGTGCGATCTTCCTTTCGAACATCCACTTTATTCTCTTCGGCTTCTTCGATATCTTCACGCATACGTTTGGCAACCAATCGCATCTTTCCTCCTTTACTGGCAAAGAAATTAACCTTATCTTTATCCGCTTGAATTTGTTTGGCTAGTTGTGCATTTTGGCGTTGCTCTTTTTCTACCCGAGCCGCAATGTCTTTTAACACCGCGTGATAATTGCCGTTGTATTGTTCGACTTGACGATTTTGCACGTTAAGATACAACACACCATCAGTAAACGAATTAAGAAACTCCGCATCATGAGAAATAACAAGGACGGTCTTGCGATACTCTTTTAAAAACTCGGTCAAATGAGCAATCCCGGCGACATCCAAATTGTTAGTCGGTTCATCCAGCAATAACACATCGGGATTTTGGATTAATGCCGATGCGAGGAGGAGCCGCGCTTGCTGGCCACCAGAAAAACTGCCGATAATTCTATCCTTGAATTCATCTTTCATCTTTTCCGTCGGGGTAAGGTTGACGATATCGAGCACTTCATCAATTCGCGGATCGAGGTCATACACTTTTTCAGAAAAACAACGTTCAAAAAATTCTCTGACCGTCAATGGCAACTCGTCACGAGGAATAATTTGCCGGGCAATGCCAATGGTTGTGCGAGGTTGAATATTAATATCTCCACCATCAACATGTAGCTGTCCGGAAATCAAACCAAAAATGGTACTTTTTCCAGCGCCATTTTGGCCCATCAGAGTCATCTTGGCACCCCGACGCACTACAAAATTCGCCCCTCGCAAAATTGGCCTAGTAGCATCGTGCTCAAAGGAAACATCACTAAACACAATCAATCCATCAGTTCTTGACATAGGGATTTACCATACACTATTTCTATACATTTGAAAATGGTAAATATTATAAACACTTACAAATCAAAAACTGACCAATCAACTTGCCAAGGATGACAGATATATAGGACAACTTCTTGTAAAAAATATGGTAATGTATCCACTTCTCCTGCCGACGACGAAGCTCCTAAAAATGTTATCGATTTGGTTGTACTCGCAAGACTGGTTACTTGATTATCAATTGTGAGCGCATCGATTCTGATAGCATTACTAGCAATAAAGGCCGTGCCCGTGTCATAGCGAGTATCTGAAAATGTCAGTGCGCATTCGTAATCACCAGCAGTAATAGAAGGCAAGGTATTAATGCTACCCTGCCCGGTTACGATTGATTCATCAGTATGCACTGTTCTTGTTGGTACTGGTGTCGCTTCCATGACTAATCCTTGACTAAAAAAGTAACTGGCAGTGAAAAAACCAACAGTCAACAGCAACACAATTATGATCAGAGCTACCACCACCAATACTATTCGACGCATACGAGCAGTATACCAAAACCAGCAATCAATTGATTGCTGGTTTTGGTATAAACGCAAAGCTACAGTAATGAAGATTTGTTTTTATCAACTTTGTCTTTCTTTGGTTTTTTGGCTTCTTTTTTGTGTCTAAATTCTCCTTTGGCCATACAATGCAATAATTTATATTCTAACGGTATAGTACTAGTATACGCGTACCTATTCTATGGTGGTAGATGCGGTTGGTGAAAATCTCACCGGAATTTCCAGTGAGGCATCATGTTCTGGCAACCCGGATGGGTTATCGCGCTCCAAAATAAGAGTTCCGTTAGCCATATAGGCTGGGTCACCAACGTTGTATGGTGATACAAAATTTAAGGTCGAAGTAAACGGCACAAAATCTTCCGTCATCCAATCCCCAAGAGCGGTGGCAATTCCATTAGCAATGACAACACCGTCCCAATTTACTAATGACACCGGGAAAGAGGCTTCGAAAAACCAATTCCCCCGAGCTTGGCCGGTAATCACTAATGGTCCATCGACAGTAGCTAGTGGCGATGGTGAGGTTACTACAATCCGATCAGCCAAAGCCTCAATCGCTGCCACAACATCAGCCGGCATCGTTTCGTCTGTAACCGGACACACAAATTCACAGTGCGGACCAGTTCGTCCCACAAAACTGCCGTCCGGACACTGCATCGCGTCCATGGCACAAAATGTGGTGTTACCTTCATCGATTGGTTGTTCGGCGACGGGTTCAGCGGGGGCTTTCACTTCATTGGCAAAATAACCAAACGCCAAACCAACACCAACCATAATCACCAATACTACAATTATATGTATCGTTTTCATACAATTGTAGTATAGCAAAAAATCGTCGTTTCTGTCGGGTGGTGAAAGGCTTTAGGTCATTATTCAGCGCCAAGTTGACGCACCTTTTCAAGCGCTACAACGTACATACTTTCTGACCATCCTAATGGTGTATTATCGTTTGGCACTGGACTGTTAGAAAAATAGAGTTCGGGCACTTGATTATGGGTCGTAACCGTTTTTTTTGCTTGTCGTAAATAGTACCAGGCTCGCTCTTTTTCGCCACGCAACGCATAAATAATCGCTAGCCACGACAAACCAAAACACCATTCCGCTTCTTCACTATAACCATCTTCATTCGCATTGTAATATCGATCAAGTTTATACCGAATCACCCCGCGATCGCGCGTCAAGTGGTACACAACATTTCGTAAAATCGTTTCGGTTTCAGCGGGTGTCGTCACCGCAAACGGGTAAATAAGCGACAACAGTGCCAGGTCGGCAAATTTAGTATGTGATTCTCGTGGCAATAGATGTCGTAAAGCGGCTTCACCATAGGCAATGGCTTCGGGGGGAACAGACAACCACGGAACCATAGCCGCCAATTTTAAGGCAGCTACGCCAGCGCCGATTGATGACGCATGGACTTCCATATTTTCTTCCCATATTCCATTATCGGCATCATGCCAATATTCAAGACGAACCAAATAATCAATAATTTTTTGCGTCATTTCTCGTTCGTCAGCGGTTTCGGCCACGGACACGCCACGAATTTCTAAATCACAGACGAGATATAGCACCTCAGACACCGCATCATTTTGACTATTTCCCCATTCTTCCCAATATTCTTCGAATGTTTCCGGATGGAACCGGGCATGAATATATTGCCAGGTTTCATGTGGTTTGTTTTCAATTGCCCAATTAATTTTGTCTTTATGTTTTACAAACACTGACAATAACGCCTTCGCTACTTTAGTCACGGTGTTGCTATCTCCGGTTTCTAGAAATCCTAAGGACGTAAAAAAATTATCACGCAACCACGCTTTATCGTATCCAGTAGCAACAGTATGAGCAGCCGCAGTAAAGACACCAGACGGTTTCTGTAGAGCTTTGATTTGTGCGAGATGAATCTCGATTTCTTTTTGAAAATCAATGGTCATAGATGATGCTACGTATTAATCCGTAATCGTTTGCCACACTTTTTCTGCATGTTTCGCTACTTGACCAAGTGGCGGAAGTTTCGTCTCGACAGCGTCTGCGGCCAAGGGATAATAACTGCGTAATTCGGCATACAACGCCACCATTCGTTCATATGATTCAAAGAGCTGTAGTAGTTTGACGGTGGCTTGTTCGGCCCGATAATTGTTTTGAGTAATGATATCTTCGTATAATGACGCCACCGCTTCGCGGTGTTGTTGGGCAAACGCCACCATGCAGTCCTCAGCACTCGTCAAGGCATACTCTTTCTCATGAGAAATGAATGTTCGTTTTAACTCGATTGGAAACCGACGATCAAGTTCACTCATTACAAAAGCAAACGCCTCTTGTCGCTGAGTTTCCACGAGCGACAACGGGCGCTCGCTTCGCTCGCTCCCCACCACCCCCTTTTCCCCTTTCGGACTTTTTTCCATACTACCAGTATACCTCATATACCTAAACCGCCTTGTAAGGCAGCGAACCGAAATGAGGAAAACTAACTCTAATATAGTTCGCAAGTGCCGTTGTTAAGCAATATAAAATCGGTTAGAGAAATTTTATTACACGCATTGACTTTTTATGGATTCAAAATAGTATAGTGACGGACCGCAAAAAGGGAGAGCATTATGATTATCGGGCACGACACCGGTGATATTACCGGACCACACAACCAACGAGACATCATCATCGGCATGAATACGTCGCTGCGTGATGTCACCAACATCGGACTTCCGTTCACGGCCGAACTGAAACTGACCAGCCCTCTGACACTCGGCGGAATCCTCAGTTCCAACTTCGACGCTAGTCGGCGACTACATATGCTCATCTGCCACAAGCTTGGCCAGGGTGGTTGGAACAACAGCGACAAGTTTGTCCGCTTTGGTCTCGATTACCTCTGGTATCGGGATGCCGAAGACGGTCAAAACGACCGTCAATTCTCGATTGTCGAAATCGGACGCGGTCGAGTGGGTCGGCGCGACGGGGCCGATCCGGTCGCCATTCACCAAGCTATGACGACTGCCCATTTGCCACTGACGCTGTTTGTGAATCACGTGCACCCGGGCGATGCTATCGCCCGCCAAGCCTTGGTTCTACCCCTACACGTATATCGGGTCTGGACGCCTGATCAGGGGGAGGAATTACTGGCCGCTTAACCAGTGACAGCACCAACAGCAAAACGTCATCCCAGAAGAACGCTGTCTCGGTTCTTTCGGGATGGCGTTCTTTATTTTTAAACTGTCATCATAAAATGAACAAGAAAACCGCCCGACTGGAATATATATCCAGTCGGGCGGTTTTTCGTAACAGAGATTTTCCAAGCAAAACAAGGCGAAAGCCTTGCATTTTTTGAGTCAATGGGGGATAAATCCGATTCTCGAAGAGAGAACGCGAAGAAAGCCCTGAAAATTCTGGAGCCGTACTGATTGTACGGTGACAGAATTTTCAGGGCTTTCGACAAAGTTATCTCCCGAGAATGTGGTTTACCAAGCGAAGTGAGCAAAAGCGCGGTTAGCCTCAGCCATTTTGTGAACATCATCACGCTTTTTGACAGCTGTTCCTTCTTCTTTAGCTGCGAGAATAAGTTCATTGGCCAGCGCTTTGTGCATAGGAATACCCTTGGCACCACGCGCCGCTCCAATAATCCATCGGAGTGCGAGCGCGAGTCGTCGTTCTGGACGCACTTCGCGCGGGACTTGGTAGTTCGCCCCACCGACACGTCGTGATCGTACTTCCATCAGCGGACCAGCATTACGAAGAGCAGTCTGGTAGATTTCGAGTGGGTCACCACCATCTTTCCGTTCCTTAATTTCAGCAAATGCCGCATAAACAATCTTGCGTGCGGTTTCCTTTTGACCACGAAGCATGATGTAGTTAATTAGTCGCTCCACTTCGGTTGAACCAAACTGTACATCTGGCTTTACCACTGGGCGTTTTTTAATTGGTCGTCGCATTGTATAAGTTCTTAATGTGAGTAATTAAGAATGAGAGTATGGCCAGGCCTTCTTTCATTCTTCGCATAATGGTCATTCACATTTTAGTGTGACACCACGAGCTATCTGTAGCGAATATAGACTATTAATTTTTGAGATTGGTTAATCTCAGACTCCTTACTCTAAGGAAGTCGGGGATGCCCCAAATGCGAGGTGCTCAAGAAAATTTTTTGTGAGGTGTACTAGCTGTACATCGAACAAAAATTTTCGCCGAGCAACAAAGCAGATGGGGTATATCCCGGCTTACTTAGCCTTTGGTTTCTTGGCGCCGTAACGTGATCGCCCCATCGTTCGATTGGCTACGCCAGTGGCGTCGTATTTACCTCGAACAATAGTGTAGTTCACGCCAATGTCTTTCACACGACCACCACGCACGAGGACCACCGAGTGTTCCTGCAAATTGTGCTTGATGCCGGGAATGTACGCAGTAACCTCCATACCATTACTAAGACGGACACGAGCGATTTTACGAATCGCAGAGTTCGGCTTACGTGGCGTCTTGGTGGTTACTTTGGTACATACCCCACGCTTAAACGGTGAACTGTAATAATTGGGCTTATTAATGATGGAATTAAAGCCCATATCAAGCGCACCAGTTTTGGTTCGTGAGATTGGATCGCGACGCTTCTTTTTGGTTAATTGATTGATTGTTGCCATAAAGCCCGCGTAGAATACTACACCGATTGTGATTTTGCAAGACAAAAAGAACCCCCGGCGTAAAGCACGCAGGGGGTCAAGTTGTTGAGGCAGGTCCAGTAGGACCCGTTCGAGCAGTTCCCACCAGCGGACGCTGACAGGAGTACATACATTACCATAATAACTTTACAAAAGCAAGTTTGCGATAGTGAGGGTGATGCGGTAGAGCGTATCGCCGAGGACAACCACAAATAAGAAAATAACCAGTCCAAACGCCAGTAAGGCATTTTGTTCGAGCCACCGTCGTAAGGAATCGTATTGCATTCGCAAAGAAAACGGCAAAAACCGTGGCAAAATCTTTGAACCATCAAGCGGTGGAATCGGCACTAAATTAAATACTGCCAAGAAAATATTCATCACCACCAAATTAACTGACAGTGAAATGAATGTTTCTGATAGACCCATCATGGTACCAACGTGCACCACCTCAGCAAATATAACCGCCAACAGCAGATTAACCGCCGGGCCAGCAGCGGCGACGATGGCTTCTCCCCATTTTTGATTGCGGAAATTATAGGGATTGTACGGTACTGGTTTGGCCGCCCCAAATAATAATGGAGACCCAGACATCAGCAACAACCCCGGAACAATAACAGACATAAACGGATCAATATGCACGAGCGGATTGACCGATAACCGACCTTCCAACCGCGCCGTCGGATCGCCTAAAAAGTACGCTGCATAGGCATGTCCAACTTCATGCAATACTACCGACATGACCAAACCAATAATCAACACAATCGTTAATGGTTCCATAGAGTTCTATTATACATATATATAGTATCTATCAAGTATACCAAGGAACGCTGGCGCGGTCGCGATAGCGACTCGGTTTGATTAGCACTTGCGTTATAAATGTCTTGTGGTAGTATATCGGGACTTAAATAAACGTTTATGGCAAAGAAATGCGACATTACCGGTAAGAAAACCCAAATTGGTGGCAAGTACAGTAACCGTACTCGTGCGACACAATTTAATCCTTCTGGTAAAACCAAACGAGCACCAAACCTGCAAAAGCGACGAGTCTATGTCCCCGAAATTGAAAAGACGGTGACGATTACAGTTTCGACAAAGGGACTTCGTACTATCGCTAAAAACGGTGCGTACAAGACACTAAAGGAAGCTAAATTGATTTAAAGAGTAACGAGAAAAGTGCGGCGGCCCTACGGGCCGCCGCACTTTTCTCGTTACTCCACCCAAACCGTATAACCATCAGATACAAAAGTAACACTTCCCTTTTCGGCAGTCGCATAGATAGTAGCGTGGTGTGACACTACTCGATCAATCACTTCTTGGTTCGGATGCCCATAGCGGTTATCACGACCGGCGGAAACTACTGCATACGTGGGTTGTACCGTATCGAGAAACAACTCACCCGATGACGTATCTGACCCATGGTGACCTAATTTCAAAACATCACTCTGTAATATTGCACCATAGGTCGCTGCCAGATAGTTTTCAATACCAACCGGAGCATCTCCGGTTAATAGAAATGTGGTGTTGCCATATACCACCTGCACCACAATCGAACTGGTATTGCTTTCCAAAAATGATGGATCACTCGCCGGAGAAAACACCCGCAAGGTGGTTGATGCTCCGAGTGCGAATACTTGCCCGGCTCTCGCGAGTACCACCGAAGCAGCTTCATCGTTAATGGCTTCTCGATAGGCGGTTGCTGTCATGGTTTCACCACGATTTTCGGTAACCAATAAGGTCCCGACCTCATAATTGGCAATCACATCAACTAATCCGCCAATATGATCCTGATCCGGGTGTGTCCCAATTACTAAATCAAGCGTGCGATCAAACCAAGGTAATTCCGCAGCGAGTACACTCATTACCCGGCGGTCAGGTCCGCCGTCAATGAGCACCTGTACCCCATCTGGCGTCTCAATCAAAATCGCGTCACCTTGGCCAACGTCCAAAAATGTTACCGACAAGTGCTGGTTATGTATCGTTACCGCTCGGGGTGGTGTCAGTAATAAAAATATTGATGTGCCTAATACCCCTATTGCTAACAGCCGTAGCGTCACCAGAGATAACTTCATATTGATTCAGTATACAAGATGAGCACAACGATACCGGTGCAATACTTACCCAGTTACCGCGTATCACTATCCATAACATCCTATGCTAAAATAATTTTATGCACTACGAACCATTAACTTTTGATATCGGTCCATTAACAGGAATTAGCCAAGAATCTATCGACATCCATCTCGGGCTGTATACTGGATACGTTAAACACGTCAATCTTATTCAAGAAAAAATTGATGCCTACAGTAATGATCCCGAACAAAACGCCTACGCTATTACCGAGATGCAACGACGATTGGGGTTTGAATTTTGTGGCATGCGTAATCATGAATACTACTTTACCCAACTGGAAGGTGGTTCATCGACACTGCCTGACGGGAAATTGAAAGAATTAATTGAACGACAATGGGGTAGCTTGGAAAATTGGTTGCAGTCATTCAAACGAATTGCTCTTGGTCGTGGTATCGGTTGGGCTATGTTGTATCACGATCCACACACTGATCAACTAGTACAAACGTGGGTAGATGAACAGCAGATTGGACAATTAGCTGATTTAGATATTGTCTTGGCGCTTGATATGTGGGAACACGCGTATATGCGTGATTATGTGCCCGCTGATAAAAAGCAATACATTGACGCTTTCTTTACTAATCTAAACTGGTCAGTGGTAAATAATCGGGTGCTGTAATACGTATTACCGAAAAAATATTGGTTCGGGTGAATCTGATTCTGCCACCACCACGTCAATTGACGTGGTGGTGGCATTCTTTACCAACAACTGTCGTGACTGCACCATGACTTCAGTTTCTACTGTCCAGCCATGTATATCATTATCTGAGGAGTGATTGATTATTTGCGTTGATTGTTGTTGCCACCAATACCATAAGTATCCCAAACCGCCATACATGAGAATCAACAATACTGCCGGAAATGACGGCACTATCACTGCGGCAAATGGCCACGACGCTAGCCATGAGGCAATCATAATCATAGTATTCAAAATCAGTGTGGTAATCATCGCCAACGGTATCGCCAGTGATACGGACAGAAGCGACACCACACCAGTCACCATAGTCCCAAGCATCGCCAACGGAACCAGCGGCACCACTAAAACGTTAGCGGGCAACGCCACAAGCGACCATTGTCCGATATGGTACAGCACGAGTGGAAGCACGGCGACCTGCGCCGCCACCGTCGACGCCAGAAACGTACGAACAGATAACCACACTGATAATTTGGTAAACGCTATTTCCAGTTGTGGCGTAATCATCAGCAGCCCCAGTGTCGCCATACAAGATAATTGGAAACCAATGTCGTACCGCAAAATATACGGGTTCATAAACACCATCACTCCCGCAGCAATAACGAGTGCTCGCACCACATCATACGGACGACCAATACTTGTCAGTAATAAAAATATAATCGCCATAATCGCAGCACGCACGACACTTGGCGAATACCCCACCATCACGACAAACACAATTACCATCACCCCAGCCAGCCACAATCGCCACCGCCACGGCAAGACGAATCCCAATACAAATAAAGTAAACGCCACCACCAACATGATGTTGTATCCAGACAATACGACAATATGACTAAGGCCAGTCGTACGAAATACTTTGTCTAAATGTTCTCCTAATGAGCCATTGATTCCAAGCAACATACCGACACCAAGTCCATACGCCGGTTCCGGCAATACAAGTGATAACCGTGATAAAAAATACGTCTTAAACGTACTCAAAAACCGCGGTATGGTAAACGGCGATCCATTTTCAATGATAACCAAATCCACAAATGACATCGTATGAGTCACTCCACGAGCCAATAAATATCCCTCATAGGGAAAGATGCGATTATACTCAGTAATAAAATCTTCTGGTGTT
Organism: uncultured Candidatus Saccharibacteria bacterium; assembly: GCA_964469295.1. Lineage (GTDB taxonomy): Bacteria > Patescibacteriota > Minisyncoccia > Phycocordibacterales > UBA918 > OLB19. The sequence goes on along the minus strand of CAYXYJ010000006.1, from coordinate 10,025 downwards.
TCCAGTTTCCCCGTCACTTCTATCACATCACCATAGGCCACCCTTGCGTTACGGTCAGTTCGTACCAGTACCCGTGTATCAGAAGTTTCTACAGTCACGAGAGATGACGCTAATCGTCGGTCTGGCTCTCTGATTACCGTCCCGATAATGGTAACGGTTTGATTGGTGACATTATTCAAAACAGTCTCTTGTAATTGATCGGCTACGATAGCATAGCGCCACATTCCTACTGACAATCCGCACACAACGGTAATTGATAGTAAAAGCAATTTTGTAAAAACTATTTCACTTGATGGAAGTGAGCGCCAGATAAGAGCCCCGAGAAATGCTCCGATTAAAAATATGTACGGAATGAACAGTGCAATGTTGTACAATGATCCAATCATTACTCCAATCAAAAAACTAATGACGGAACTATAAAATAGATGGTTAGACATTACCTAGATAGTGTAACAAAATCGCCCCGGCCAATGTGACCGGGGCGCGAATCGCCGAAGCGATTCCTTCCATCCGTTTGAACGGACAGATCGAGCGGAATGCCCCCCGCAGTCGTACGCGGATGTCTGCCGACAGTGCCGCGCATTCATCATGGTGACTGGTTAGATACCAGTCACCAGAGAGGAAGCCGCTGGGGGTTCAGAGTCGAAAGGCGAAAGGACCAAACCTCCGCCGCTTGTCACCGGATTCACCGGGACGAGGGATGGCGGGATGGGGAATGTGAACGCGGGGCATTATAGCCTCCGTTTTTTTGTTACTTCTTACTTGTTATCGACATGCCGTTCTCCCCTCGAGACGCGCAAAGCATGTCTGCTATTTAGCTTATACCTAATGACCACTACACGCAAACTATTGTTTGGGCAAAAAAAGAAAAGACCGTCAGGCTTTTTGATACTAGATCGGTCGGTTGGAGGCGCGCTGTCGCGCGCCCCGCATCATTTCAATGTCCGCGCCACCACCGTTTGATGGCAACAAACAGCTGACACCGCTTCGATCCATTCGCCTGGTGGCGAAAGTGTCCGATGCGGTGATTCACCCGCCGCCGGCGATAGGTCATTCAGCCGCCATCAGCTTCACGGGGACCTTCTCGCCCCACTTACGTTGTTTTGCATAGCGTACAGCCACGACGTCGCCCGCGATCGCTCGTTTGGCGATTTCCGTTTTCACTGCACATTTCGTTGCCTTGGCGATGGCGATTGACAACCCTTCGCCCAGGCAATAATCGGGACGATTTTCGATGGCTCGATCCAGCTTGAAATGCTCATGACAGAGCGACCTGGTGTCAAGCATTGACACATCAAGATCAGGCGGAACCGACACCACCTTGGGTTCGGTAAAGTACTTCTTTTTCATCGCATCTCCCTGTAAAAGAGCACACCCACCAAATTGGGTGTGCCTTACGGTACCGTATATTACCGCTTTCCGTCAAGAGCTTCATTCACCAACCGGTCGGCCTCTTTGTTCTCTGCGCGTGGCACATGGGTGAGGGTGAGGTGCGGAAAATTCGAAACCCGCAGATTATGAATCGCGATAAACATGGGTACGAGACCTGGCTCTTTAATCTGATATTCGTGATTCAATTGTTTCTTCACTAATTCGCTATCAAGACGAATTTCTACCTCAGTAATTTTGGTCGCTTTCCCTAACACCTGCTTTACAGTTTCGAGTCCCACTAAAACGGCTTGGTACTCCGCAAAATTATTTGTACTGTTGCCAATCGTTTGTCCAACTTCTTTTAATACGACTCCTCGTTCGTCAGTAATAAATACTCCAATTGCCGCTGGGCCAGGATTACCTCGCGCTCCCCCGTCTGTAAAGCAGATAACTTTTTTCATGGTGTCACTATAGCACAAAACGGGGGGCGCCGCAGGCGCCCCCCGTTTTGTGTCTTTTAGACAATATCAACAATTCGTAAACGGGTCGACCGTCGCCCTGCAAAAAAGCTATCTTCGATATGAGCAAGCACTGTACACGGTACATTGATTTGGGGAGAGTGAGTGAAACGATCTGGGGTGGTAAAAAAAGCTATCCCTTCAATAGTGTCACGATCGACTTTGAACACCAGCTTGGTATGTTCACTCCCCTTGCCAAACTGTTCTACCACTACTGGTTGTACCGACGGAAACGCAAAGAGGGGACGATGATGACCGCTGCCAAATGGTGCCAGGGTTGCGAGTGTGGGCTTCACACGAGAGATATCTTGTAGCCGTAATTCTGCATCTACTTGTGTTTCGGTAGCAATGGTCACGCTTGCACCTAGTTGGGTGTACATCTCTATCAACTGCTCTGGCAATGTATGGATGTGTGGTTCATACACCGAAAATCCGCCAGACGCATGATGGCCACCAAATTCAATAAATGCACTGGCTGTCGCTTCCATTAACTTCACAACACTGACATCGTTGCCACTACGACAAGAACCTTTGATCACTTCATTTCCGTCGCGTCCCCACAAAAAGACTGGTCTATTATATTCTTCAGCTAATTTGTTTGCCGCCAACCCCACAAGAGCCGGGCGCCATAATGGATTTCCCATTACAATCACCGGTGGCACCTCAATGAGATCACGCATTCGTCCATGAATTTCGCGCGTCATAAGTGCAACGGCAGTTTTGCGATCAGTATTCAGTCGCTCTAAATGATCAACATAGTGTCCAGCAACGACATCTTCGGTTGCGGTCAATAAATGAAACGCGTCTTCCGGTGCGTCCATCCGTGACGCAGCATTAATACGTGGCCCAATAGTAAATCCAATATCTTCTTCGGTCAGATACTGTTGCGGAATTCGATTTTTTCGTAACAGTTGTTGCAGACCTAGTCGGCGAGATTTACGCAACACCAATAATCCGAAATGAGCCAAAATTCTATTTTCACCAACCAGTGGTACCATGTCAGCAATGGTCGCGATTCCGACCATATCGAGCCACCATTTTTCTTGACCAGGTGTTACCGTAAATTTTTCGGTTGCCACCAGCGCTTGAGCGACTTTAAATGCCACTCCAGCGCCGCACAAATGTGGAAAGGGGTATTCACCTAACTTTGGGTTTACTATCGCTACTGCGTTTGGCAAAATCGCACCCGGTTCATGGTGATCAGTAACGATGACATCAACGCCACGTTCCCGAGCCACGGCAACCGCCTCAACATCAGTCGTCCCACAATCGATGGTAATAATCAGTGTTGCTCCCGCATCAGCCATTTTGTGCACCGCTTCGACACTCAATCCAAATCCCTCATAGTGACGATGTGGAATAACATTGGAAAAATTTTTGTGTCCAATTGCTGTGAAGCAATCATGGAGCACTACTGCTCCAGGAATACCATCGCAGTCATAATCACTGAAAATCGCGATATGTTCTTCTGCTTCAACGGCTGCCATAATTCTTTTGATAGCCACCGGCATATCATGCAACAACAGCGGATCATGAAGCCTGTCATAATCAGGACGACAAAATGCTTCTTGCTCATCACGGGTCATTACCCCTCGCGTCACGAGTAAATCAGTCAGGAGAGTTTCGGGTGTAGTATTACACACCACAGTATACGGACGTGTCATAGGAATCGCTTCATGGTACCATATTCACGATATGTCTACCGAACCATCAATTTTTACCCGTATTATCAATCGTGAAATTCCAGCGGCGATTGTATATGAAGACGAACACACTATCGCCTTTCTCACCATCGAACCAATCACCAAAGGTCATACGCTCGTTGTTCCTAAAATTCCGTTTACCAATATTTTGGATGGTGATGCTGAGCACCTCGGACATTTAATGAACACCACAAAGAAAGTGGGTAATGCTCTCATCAAGGCAGGATTGGGAACCGCCGTCAATGTCATCATGAATTGTGGCGAAGCGGCTGGCCAAGAAGTGTTTCATGCTCATTTTCATGTAGTCCCTCGCAACAAACACGATCATGCACTCGCCACTCCAAACCATATTCGGTATATTGATGATGAATCGATACAGATTGCAAACACGATTAGCCGTGCACTTTCTTAATTAATACGCACCAAAAGAACCGCTACTTGGCGGTTCTTTTGGTATCGGTTCGGTCGTGTACTTAAGGACGATATCCCAATGCCGTCAATGCCGGAGTCGTTCCCGATTCAAGCAACGTCAACATGGCACCACCGCCAATTGAAACAAAACCAAATTTATCATTAATACCCAGCGCTTCGACCGCAGCGACGGTGTCGCCACCGCCAATGACACTCATGGCCGCACTGTTTGCCACCAACTGTGCCACGGCTTCGGTACTCCCCCCCGCACCACTTTCATATATCCCTAATGGTCCATTCCATAAAATGGTTTTAGCGTTGGTGATATACGGTGCCAACATCGCTACGGTGTCTGGACCCATATCGATAATTTTTTCGTCAGCCATTACTGCTGATACGGCGCACGTCCGTTGACCCCGTTCACTCGTGACTACTACATCCACCGGACGGAGTAACTTTTCACTCATTAAAAATGGTAACCCACGCAATGACATCTCGGATACTAATGATGTGCCCACAGTGTGACCATCAGCGAGCAGAATGTCATTAGCCAACGCTCCACCCACAAATACTTGATCGTACAACGCAAGATACTTTTCGATCAGTGGCAACTTCGTTTCAAATTTTGCACCACCAAGCATCAGTAACGCTGGTGGTTGTGGTGTCATCACGGCTGATAAATGGGCAACTTCTTCAGCCAACGTAATCCCGGCAAAACTCGGTAACAGTGTCGGGATGCCAACCATTGACGCGTGTTCGCGATGAATGTTATCAAAAGCGTCATCAACATAGATATCACCCAATTCGGCCAATTCGGCAGCGAAGGTTGTATCATTATTGGCTTCTCTGGCATCTTGCCGAAGATTTTCCACCATAACAATATCGCCGTCAGACATTTGATTGCGTGCTGTTAGCAATTCTGCTTTGCCGACGTTACCACCCCACGTCATCGGAATTAATGTCAAAAAGGCATCAAATACCGGTCGAAGCGTATCAGTTTCTTCACGACCAATGTGTGCTAAGAGGATAGTTCGGGCTCCGGCATCGCGTAAAAATTGTAAAGTTGGTAACGCTCGTTTTAGGCGATACCTGTTCGTTACTTGACCATTGTCATCCAAAGGAACATTACATGATGAACGGACAATAACGTATTTTCCTTTTAAGTTTCTTTCTTCGGTGATAATTCGCATAGATGATAAAATTAGGAATTGGCAACAGCGCTAATAATTGCCAAAAAATCTTTAGCGATCAAACTGGCTCCACCAACTAAAAATCCATCAACCGCACCATCACGATATAACACTGGGGCAGTGTCTGGTTTAACCGACCCACCATAGATAATGGTTGCGGCATGAGCCCCCGCTCGACCGATTATTTCGGTGAGCACTTTTTGAATAAAGAGTTTCATTTCCAAAACATCGGCCGCTGTGGCCGTGGCACCAGTACCAATCGCCCAAATTGGTTCGTAGGCAATGATGATGTCTTTGTACCGTGTAGCCGGAACATTTGCTAGCGCTGCTTTGATTTGATTTTCAATCTGACGATAAAACGTCGCGTCAGCATCACGCACTCGTTCACCAACACAAATAATTGGAATCATTTTTGATTTTAGTAGCATGAGCACGGCCTCATTGACCATGCTGTCAGTCATACCAATTGCGCGCCGTTCGCTGTGACCAACAATGGCGTATGAAGCGCCATATTCCATCACCTGTGCGGGCGAGACATCTCCGGTAAAAGCGCCCACCGGACCCGGATGGATATGTTGCACACCCAGCGCCACATGACTTTTTTGGGTTACTTTTTGTACCGCCGAAAGATAGAGTGTCGGTGGCGCAATGACAACCGACACATTGCTGATTTTTTTTATTCCGAGTATTACGGCTTTTGCTAACGCTATACCGTCACTGCTCGTTCGAGGGTTCATCTTCCAATTCCCAATGACTATTGGTTTTTTCTTTGTTGCCATATGGATTCTAGTGTACCACGAAGCGGGGGGTGGGCTTTGCCCACCCCCCGCTTCGTGCACCTTCATTAATTAGCGTCCCGCCAATCGTTAAATTCATACACATCGGATGTACTCGGAATAAACGGTGGCGGATTATCAACTAAGTTACGATCATAGGAGGTGTAGCGGTCGCGGAAACCAGATACAGTGGTACCGCCGCTAGTCCAGCGTGTCCCCACTCGACCATTAGATACAATCGTACCGTTATGGGTTTCCGAATTTCTTATGGCGTATGACCGCAGACTAGTCGGTAAAAGATATGAGTTCGAACAATACGCCGAGTTACCGCAATAATGATTACGGCCATACAACCCGTTTTGCGCAATAAAGATGCCATTCAATTCCATATCGTTTGGTACAACCAACCCAATGAGAATATCTTCTTCGGCAATCGCCAGCAATCCTGCCGAGCTGGAGGAATACGTAATATTATCATTGAGAATAATGGAAGGATTCATGCTTGTTGAAGTGGCGTGACTGGCGGCTATTGTCACTTTCCGACCAACCTGACCACTAAGCCACACCTTGTCCTGTACGACAATCAAGGGACAATCGGGATTGATAGTGTAATTTGTGGCACTACGAAGTTGATTAATCACATTACTTTCGGTATGCCAATCATCAGCATCAGTGTACGCATCGTAACTGGTGACAGATTGCACTCGATTCACGGTAATTGTGTTGTTGCTATTAAAAATAATTCTATACCCCGCATCACCATTTGGTGCTTTTGGTAAAAATATTCCGCCGTTATTACGAGCCCGACTTTCCATCGCGGCCAAATCAACCGTAATACCGGCAAAGTTAATTGGTGGGGACGGAAAATCAAACAATGCTGGCGTAGCATTTCCTGTCGTCGTAAATACACCATTACGGTTCTGGGTTGGTGAACAGCCAAATGATGAATTACAACTCCACGTCGCTTGGCCACTCGTGACACTTGAATTATGGTGCCCGTCCATCCGGATACCACCATTTGAATGATATGGTCCATTAATATCTCGATCCGGACCAGCCCATACGCTCGCATTTAAAATGAAAGAATATTCGGCGACATTGGGACGATTGTATCGCGCAGACAACGTTCGGCGTACCGAAGGCATATCATAGGTGTACCCGACTGATTGCACAGCCAACGAGGATACAGCTCCACAATACATGGTACTGGTAACCGCAATATCGTATCGCCCGATTACGTCTCCTTCCGGGTCACGGTATTCACCACTGACTGAGGTCGTAGCGGTGTTAGGATAGTGAGCCAAATACCACTTGAGATAATCCAAACCAGCTTCGGCAATTTGACCAGACATTTCAAAACGTTCTCGTTGTTCAATCAAACGACTTTGGGTCACAATAAATGTCACAAAAGACGTCAGGATAGTCAAAAATATTCCGGCAAAGACGAGCACCAATACCATCAAATAACCACCCCGGTTTGTACGAATAACCATCATAAATTTTCTTTTAAATTACGCGGAGCGGCACTGCCTTGTAGCAAAAACTCTCCCGGTGATCGCACCGGATCAATATTCACCACCAAATTGATAGTGATGTATCGCACATCCGAAAACATCGGCGAGGAACTCGCGAGGAGCGTCCCACTATTATTGTAGTACCGAAAGGTTGGCCGACTCTGTGCAATGTTACGAACATATTGCGACAATATTTCTGTTCGTGAAGGGGTAGTGGTGCTATATACCGGCGGCGTACCGGTCGCTTCATAGGTGTATTTATATAATGTCGTTGTCGATAATACATATTCAACATATTCAACGCTGAGGTCTTTATCAATATCACTATAAAAACCCATGCGGTTACTTTCCGCGCGTGCCATCGGAAAGGCTCCATCAACGCCAAACGTCATCTCACGTGCATCTCGCACCCAAATCAGCAATCCCCGGCGGGCCACCTCGATTTCGTTTGCCTGCTCTAATGTATAGCTGTTCATTTTATACAATTGCGTCACACTTTGCATAATCACCGCAATCAGTACCGTAAAAAGCGCAATGACGATTATCATTTCTACCAAACTCATCCCGCGATACCGCGAAAGAACGAACATATAGATGGAGACATTATAACGTAACCATCTCGACTACGTCCCCAGAGATATCAAGAGGATCAACCGTCACTGTACTGTAGCCCGGTGCCGACACCTGTAATTGATAATCACTCGCCGCTGTTAACCCGTCAAAAAATGTCTGCCCACACGGTGACGTCAGGTGACTCGTGGTCCCACCATGAATCAAATCAACGGTGGCATCGGGAATAGGCACACCACTGCCGTCAACGACTACCACCCGCAAACTATTGACGGTATCGCTAGTAACCAACAACGACACTGAGGTGGTGGCCCCTGGCGATACGACCATTGGATGGGCGGCACAGGCTTCGGCAATGTCATAGCCAGCAATAGTGGCTGTGTACGTATCCCACTCCATATCACTATACGAAGCGATGCCGTTACTGTTGGTGGTAACGGTACGCGTGGTTTTGTACACCGGTATGGCATCAGATCGTGTGCCAATCGTTTTTGCTCCCACCACCGCAACTGGTACACTTGCCAAAGCAGTTTCAGATTCTACAAACAAAATTTCTATTGTATCAATCATGGGGGTGACAGCGCTGTTGCTTGTCATCAATTCCACCATCGGTACCAATGTTGGATAATCAAATGAAGACACCATAGATATATCAATTGGTGAGGTGGTAAACCCAATCGCATTCCCCGGCAACACAGTATCGGGAATTAACGTGGGTGGGGTTGAGCTGCTATAAAATCTTATTTTATATCCGGTACCACTGGTCGTCGTAGCGGCAACGGCGACTGATTGCCAACGAGCCACCGGCGACGGAGTAATCGCCGTTAACTGGGCCACGCCTGATGCGGGATACGGCGCTAATCCAGCGAGTTGCACTACGCCACTCCCGATTGCTACATTGGTAGAAGAAGCGATGTCGCTTGAGGAAGTAAACGCGTACGATGTTTTGCCAAAGACTTGATCCGTGAGTACCCGGAGCGACAACCCAGCCAACCGGTCAATAAAAAAATTAAGGGTTGTGATACCGGCCTCAGCCACCGCGGAGGGTGGCGTCGCTGGATTAGCTAACGTACCGGTCGCTTGGTAGGTTTGATCAGTCGAATATCCCGGGGCCGTCACAAATACTTCATACCCCGCCCCCGCCGGCGCACCACCAAATAATGCCACACCCGTCGCATCCGTTGATTTAGTGACGTCAATGGTTGTTGTTCCCGTGGTATTAACCACCCGTACCAAAGCCCCCGGCAACAGCGCAATCGCCGCATCACGAACATTCACACGAATGGTCCCGCCGCCGACACTCGTTTCAATTGAGCGGGGAACAATGTTGGTTACTAAAAATACTTCTCTGCTATCCCCCTGCTGATTAACCCACGACACCGTCACTTTAGCTCGTTTGTAATCAGTAGTAATCGCATTACTATCGGCTCCTCCCACCCCATCAGCCGGATCATCAACGTATTCGATCAGTACCGTCTTAGTAAAAAAGAACCCATTTAACGTCGTGGTACTCACTTGAGGTATCAACCCCGGCGGTAAACCGCTGACCGTACCAACCGCATCATATGAAAGTGAACGAATATATTCCATCGTATCATTAGTGACCGACAAGGCCGATAACCGCGCTCGACTATCAGTCACTAGCCGAAGTGAATTTTGAATGGTAAGGAATAACCCACCAAAAAAAATAGCAGTGACGGCCGCCACAATGATGAGTTCGACCAAAGAAAATCCTCGAGTCAGACGACGATACATACACCTATGATAACCCATCCGATATCGAGTAGATTGGGGCAATGAGTGCCAACGCAAAGAATCCCACCCCCGCGCCGATGACCACCATTAACATCGGTTCGATAATGGTGGATAAATCTTTGGTCTTTCGTTCCACTTCAGTTTCATAAAATTGAGCCAACTCGCCAAGCATCGTCGAAATTGCCCCCGTTTCTTCTCCTACCAAAATCATCTCCCC
>CAYXYJ010000005.1:0-81393 GCA_964469295.1 uncultured Candidatus Saccharibacteria bacterium | reverse complement strand
ACCACAACCTTATTCTAAGTAAGTGGGTCACTCCGATACTTAGTTGTCTTGGCGGAGAGAGAGGGATTCGAACCCTCGAGAGGCTTTCACCCCTAACGGTTTTCAAGACCGCCGCCTTCAACCACTCAGCCATCTCTCCATTTATATCCAGTTGTGGCATGCACTATACCATTTTTGGTAATTTATACAAATATAGATACAAACGAAGTGGCGGTCCGTTTGGGTTATACGTATGGGGACGGATTCTTTGTCAGAAACGTACGCGTGGTAGAATAATGAATATGGAATCAGCAGCACGCAGTGTATCGTGGGAAGCACCAGAACATACGCATGGCAAAAAGGGTGGCGATTGGTTTTTGGCCTTAGGAATTATTACCGTTGCGGTAGTGATTGCGGCGATACTGCTTGATAATTTTTTATTTGCGTTACTGGCTGCTCTCTCGGGGGCATCAATGGCAGTCGCCGTATCACAACCGCCGCGCATCGTTGCCTACGAAGTCAATATTCGGGGGATACGGATAGGGGACACCGTATATCCGTTTGCTAATTTGCGGTCGTATTATCTTCAGGAAGATGATCCACGCGGGCCACAATTATTAGTTATGGCAAAAAAGACCCTAACGCCACTCCTCATATTGCCTATTCCCGAAGAATACATGGATGAAATCGAAGAAATTATGGCTGGTCGTTTGCCCGAAGAGTTTTTGGAAGAACCGTTGTTGCATAAAATACTTGAAATTTTTGGATTGTAAGGTATGATGCTCACACTTATTTAAACTTAGATAAGTAGACGCTCTCATAGTTTAATGGATAAAATGCAGGTTTGCGGTACCTGCGATCTAGGTTCGATTCCTGGTGAGAGCACCCAATAGTGAGACCTACTGAGAGGGTTTAATACCCCACTAATCTCAGTGAGTCTAGCGAAACAATAAAACCACCCAATTGGGGTGGTTTTATTATTCTAATATCTTGAGTATATTATCTATCCTCCTAAGTAAATCATCGTAGGTTAACACATCAACTACGTGCTTATACTTTCTTTTGATCACTTCAAAATCCTGCTTCTCCTCTTCACTGAAATTGTCATCTCGTCCGAATATTATTATCCCTGATGGGTTCGCTATTTTAACTTTCATCCCGTCAGGTAATTGATCTCGATATTTTAATTGGAGCTCTTTTTCTCCCTTTTTACCCCACCTAGATAACCAAAACGAATATTTCTCAACCTGCATTATTGCCCCAGATAATTCTCTACTCGGCACGTAATTTTTTCTATATAAAGATTTCCTTAGTACACCCACACCGTTTACCTCGGGCTTTTTAACTTCGATCAAATCAACAAACCCCGCAGCATCAAACAACAAAATATCGATGATGCCATACCCTTGATCTTTAGAGACTTTTACAGACTTCTCCTTATGGACGTATTTTGGATACAAAAGTAAAATGATATCCAAAATTTTATCCTGCCACTGACCTTCTGTGATGGGTCCAGAATCATTATCCAACATCTCCTTAAGTTCATTGTAAGCAATTTGAAAAATCTCTCTCTTTAATTCTTTAGTCTCTTGAAATAATGTCGCGACTGAATTCGTGTTTATCAGCTGCGCCTCACGATGTGCAATTAATCTTAAGTGGTCACTGTCAAAATCTCTTCTTGGTGTTACATATTCACTGAGAATATGAGCAATTCGCGCATCAAGATATCTCCTGACCTCTTTTGTATCAGGTAAAACTTTAATAGCTTTTTTAAAGGTCTCTAATGGAATGTTACTTTCTCTTTCTCCTCCTAAATACAGCTCTTCCTCAAACATTTTTTCTAGCACTGGGAATATTGGAATAAACCTTTCGTTTTGAGACCCAATTGAGAAACCATCACCAGCAGTTCTTTCAAAATAGGGCTGGCGCACATAGAAATCTTCTGGCTCTAAATCATCGATGATGCTTTCATGTATAAAAACAGGTCTCTGAGTACTCAGTGTTAGTGGGTTCATTTTGAAATACTCACCTTCTTTTTGACCTATTGGAAACTCTGCTTCTTGTGACAAATGTTCGACACCACTAAGTATTTGACCCTCAGTTACTGTAAAAACTTTTCCGCGAAGATTTGCCGAACCAGAAAGTTCCAAATTTCCAAAAACCCAAGTAACGTCTTCGGCAGAATAGACTAGGTAAAGTATATTTTCTCTCACTCTAAATGTGTAACGTTTTTCAGGCATGTTTAGAGTATACCCGACCTCCTAAGAGGCGTTAACACCCCACAAAGCTCAGTGAGTCTGGAAAACAAAGACCACCCTTTCTGATGGTCTTTGTTTACGATCTTTTCTGCAGATTAAATTGGATCTTATAGGTATAAAACTCAATGTTCTGAGCAACGGATAATGCTCTATGAATTTTTAAAAAGTGCGCTTTGAAATTAAAAAATTGTCTGATCTGTAGCTCTAAATATAGAAAAGCACCCCGCGACCAGACGGAAGCGGGGTGCTTCGTTGGTACGGGGTGCGAGATAGTCAGTTCTTGTGCAAGATGTCGTTCAACACGACACCGTTCGGCTTGTCGAGGACCTCGACGCGACCATCGATGCCGTTCCGGCGGAAGGTCAGACCAGACCGACCAGACAGTTCATGCGCCTTCATGGCAGTTCCGTTGTAGACGACCGGCATACCAGCAGTGATGTAGAGCCCCGCCTCGATGACACAGAGGTCGCCGAGGGAGATACCCGTACCAGCGTTGGCGCCAATGAGGCACCCCCGGCCGATGGTGATCTTCTCCTTGCCGCCACCCGAGAGCGTACCCATGATGGAGGCGCCGCCACCGATGTCGGACTGGTCACCCACCACAACACCAGCCGAGATACGACCTTCGACCATCACACGAGGCTGATAGTCGCCTTCAGGTACACCAGTGACAGTCCCAGCATTGAAGTTCACGAACCCTTCATGCATGACCGTCGTTCCTTCGCCGAGATACGCTCCGAGGCGAACCCGGGAAGCATCGGCGATACGAACGCCACTTGGCACCACGTAGTCCACCATGCGCGGGAACTTGTCCACTCCCGTGACATGGAGCGGATGACGCCGCATCAGAGCGTCAAGACGACGGTTCGGCAGATCTTCGAGCGCGATTGGCCCCTCGTTCGTGAACACCACGTTCGGGAGCTTGCCGAAGATACCATCGAGCTTGATGCCGTTCGGCTTCACCAGCCGATGACTCAGCAGATGAAGACGAAGGTAAGCATCGGGCACTCCTTGAGGACCAGGGTCGTCTTCCTCTTCGGCGATGAAGCATACGACCGGAACGCGGATTGCTCCGTGCTTTTCCATGCCGCCCTGAACGGTGTTCAGTACCGCCTTGATGGCGTCGATGTTGCCATGCACTTTCCTGTCGCCCTCGAAAGGATGAAAGTAATCAAGCATGTCTACCAGCTGCCCGACCTGAATCTGGTAGCTGGCGGTACCGCCCTGATACCCGACAACGTCGGCCATCACCGCTGCCGCACCTTGGTTGCTCCGATAGTTCGGAAACGGGTAGAAGGTGTCAAGCAGATTGCCAGTCCTGCTCACAGTGGCGATGCCGAGCCCGAAAGCCATCGCCTTGCGATAGTTCGTCTGCCCTTGAAATTCTTCGAGCCATGCCGACCACTCGTCGACAGAGTTGATGATGTGTCCCATATATCCTCCGTAGGTTGGGAAGTTGAAAAAGGCCTGAGAACAGCCTGCGGGCACTATACTACTAATTTTACAAAAGTAAATGAAAATACGCTTAGGATGTACGATTTATCCGATTTGGCTAAAAATATGCCCCTACCGAGAGGGGTCGAGAAGGTGTCAGCCGAGCTCCCGAAAAACGCTTGTGGGCTTGCTGGGATAAATTCCGATACTGGGTTGGGGCACAAAATGAACCAGCGCCTTTTGGCGCTGGTTCATTTTGTGCTCTCACGGTTTTTAAAAGTAGTTTTGCGTTGTTGTAACCTTTCCCATACAATGTATCGCATATGCGACTGATGGGGATTGATTACGGGACCAAAAAAGTAGGGATTGCCTTTACCGACGAGAGCGGTTTGATGGCCTTTCCTCACGGGGTAGTTCCAAATAGCGCCAAATTACTTGATGTGATTATCGGATTGATTAATGATAAACGTGTCGGAGAAATCGTTATTGGCCACTCTCTTAATAAAAATGGCCAGCCTAATGCGGTACATGTCGCGGTGGAGGCACTGATGCTTGATATTACGTTAGCCACCGGATTGCCGGTGCATTTAGAACCAGAGCAATTTACTACTCAAGCAGCGATACGGTTACAAGGAAAAACAGCCGATACTGATGCGTCAGCTGCGGCTCTGATTCTTGACGGTTACCTTACAAAGAAAAAATAATAATTTTATGGAACAAATTTCGTACGAAGATTTTGCCAAACTACAGATTGCGGTAGGGACTATTGTTACCGTTGACATCGTTCCAGACGCTGATAAGTTATTGAAGTTAATGGTCGATGTAGGGGAAGAGGCGCCCCGACAAATTTTGTCGGGAATCCGTGAATACATCGCCGATCCGCAATCACTCGTGGGCCAACAATTTCCGTTTTTGCTTAATCTAGCACCACGCACGATTCGCGGTTTGGAAAGTCAAGGAATGATTTTAGCGGGTAGTCACGAAGACACTCTTGCGTTATTGACGCCGACTGCCTCGGTGCCGCCTGGCACAAAGATCAGATAACTGTGGGTTGCTCGCTACGTTCATACTGACATTACCCGTATAATACGGGTAATGTCAGTATGGTCTTTTATGGAGCGGCATATACCGCCGCCAACGTTCCTCGAAATGCCGAGTATGGGTGTTGATATTTCAGACACGTCACTAAAATATATTCAGTTTGGTCGCCAGGTCAAGAATCGTCGACCGTTGTTGGCTTGGGGAGAAATTGATATCCCTTCAGGAGTATTAGAGCGAGGACAAGTTGCTGATGTCAAAAGACTGGGGGCTGTTTTAACCGAGTGTAAAGCCAAAACCGGTGTCACTTTTATCCGGGTATCGTTACCGGAAGAGCGAGCGTATTTATTCGAAACCGAAGTTAAGCGGGCAACACCAATGAAAGAAATTCGGAATTTACTTGAATTTCGACTTGAAGAAAATGTGCCAATTCCAGCGCGTGATGCTTTTTTTGATTATGATATTTTGCCGGGTGATCCGACTGATAAAATGTGGCGTGTTGCCGTGGCGGCGTACCCTCGCGAGACGATTTTGAATTATTACGATGCGTGTGTTGCTGCTGGCTTTGTACCTTTGTCATTTGAAGTTGAATCGCAAGCAATGTTGCGTTCGGTCTTACCAACCAACACTTCTGGGGCGCATATGTTGGTTGATTTTGGGAAAACGCGTACGGGTGTGGGGATTGTGATGGATGACGTGTTGATGTATACGTCAACGATTGATTTCGGGGGTGGACAATTATCTGAAATTTTGCGCAAGATACTTGGTGACGTGAGTGAGCAAGAAATCACCACTATTAAAAATACCCAAGGCCTCATTAAAGGTGTTCATGATACACGGAGTTACGATGCGCTTATTTCCACCATTTCTGTTATTAAAGACGAGTTGGCAGCGCGGTTAATGTATTGGCACAATCAAGACTACAAGCCATCTGAGCGCCGTATTCAGTCAATTATTTTATGTGGTGGTAGTTCTAATTTAAAAGGTTTGCCGGAGTATTTTACTGAAACGCTTGGTATTCCGACGGTTCGTGGTGATGTGTGGCAAAATGCTTTTTCTACCAATGACTATATTCCGCCAATTGATTTGCGTCATTCTTATGGCTACGCTACTGCCATTGGATTGGCGTTTAATCCAATTTCTCTACTATGATAAATCTCATTCCACCGACTGCTGAAAAGTCATTGAAACGCGAATATCATCTGCGAGTAGTGGCCGTGTGGTTGTTTTTGTTTGGAACCGGCGCGCTGGTGGTCGCTAGTCTCTTTTTGCCATCGTACATGTTGGTGAATACCGCACTTGAATCAATGACGGCTCAAGTGGTAGCCAATTCCGCCAGTGTGGCAACGTTTGATAATGGCACGGCGGCCCTCGAAAAAGCTATGGCTGAAGCGTCACTTTTGGCTGATACTGCTACGACGACACCAACTGTATCGCAATACGATGGACGCATTCGTACATTGGCTGGAAATGGGGTACGAATCACAACCACAGAATATAAAATAACTGACGCTACTGTTACTATTACCGTATCTGGCCAAGCGGACACGAGACAATCGTTGGCAAATTTTAAAGATGGCCTTGAATTAGATTCTCACTTTAGCAATGTGACGCTACCTCTATCAAGCCTTATCAAAGATCGTGATTTGCTGTTTACCATGACGGTGATGGCGGGAGAAGAGCCAAAACCATAAATAGTATTATATGACTACCACTACTCGCAACATGCTTCTCACTGCATTGGCCTACTGCTTAGCGGTTGTGGGGTTATTAGGGTATGCGGTTTTTTCGGTACAGCAAAGTGGTCGAGAGTTAGCGTTATTAAAAGTATCACTCGCTGAGCAAGTCCAAAAACAACAAGCCGGGGAAGCCGTGGCAAGTGTTGTTGCAGCTTCAGAGGCTGATCGACTCGTACTCGCTTCACATTTTTTGTCTAATGAAGCAGATGTCTTAACCTTTATTGCGAGTATTGAAACATTAGCAGCGCGATTGGGATTGCGCCTGTCTACCAATGATTTGACGCTAGTGCCTGCAACGGAAACTACGCCAGCATACTTAAAAACAGGCTTTACGGTGGACGGAAGTGAGTGGGGAGTGATGAACTTTTTAAAAGCGATTGAATCACTGCCGTATCATAGCCGCATCAATACGGTGAATATTGCTCGCGCTGATGGAAAGGTATCGTTATCGTTAACAATTGATGTAACCGTAATGCCATAATTATTATGAAAACGAGTACCATTACAGAAGTGCTAAAAAAGCTGTCAGCTACCGTGAGAAAATCAAATAGCTTGCATGAACGAATTGTCATTCACCCGCTTCGTGAATGGGTGGTTGGTATTAGCATTGTATTTTTGATGGTGATTCTTGGCGGGTTGGTGAGTCGCTTGTTGTATGTATCAATTACCAATGATGAAATTATTGTGCTTGAGTCATCACCAACACCGTACAAAGGACAAGTAGTAGAAAAAGCGTTACAGATTTATCGTGAGCGGCAACATGCTTATGAAATGATCGCGGGCAGTCCAGACAGTGGGGAAGTCGCTGCCAGTGTCGAATCGGGTGCCGTAACCCCAACGACGGCCACTACTACTTCGATGATTGATGAAAGAGAAGCGAATGAAGCCACAACAACCAGTAGTATCAAAACAACATCGACTACCACCGTGAGTGACGAAGTGCCAGTGCCTCCCGCCTCCGAAAATCCTCCCACCGATCCGGTGATGGGATTTTAGACACAATATTTTCGCGGTTAATTTTAGTGATAAAAGAGTAAGCGAATGGCTAAAGGTTACGTTTTTAGATGCCATGTACATTCTTGCGGTAAAAACCCAGATACTTTAAGTTTATTATATAATATATTGACGATGGAAAACTTCAAAAAGCCAGAATCAACGGAAAAATTGGATTATCGATGGTATGGTCGCTTTGAAGCTATTAATTTTGAGGACTATGAAAAGTTGGTAGGCACAAGAGAAAAACGTGAAGTAGAGAAGAAGAAATTTTTAGACGGAGAAACAGAAAACCCGACTCTTGATTATCCAGAACTACAATCTTTTAATCTGGACGAACGTGAGACGGAACTACTGTCTCTTAAGGAAGATATTCTTGAATTGGAGCAAAACCAAGCGATTAAGAAAATTTATCGTACAAAAATAAATGAATTAATCGCCACAGTCAGAATGTTACGTGCTACGAAAGACGGTGATGATAGAAAATTTGCAAGATATGCTGATTTTATTTATGGTGCGCCAAATACTGATGATGTGGGGTATATCGTCACACAAGTAAAAGATTTAATCACACAGAATTTAAACAATGAAAATGTAGAGAAGAAACAAGCTACCGAACGTTTAAATGAAATTTTTAGTCCGATTACGTTTGTTCTAGAAGACGGTGTAGATAAATCTATTTTGCCTGAAGGTCAGCATATACCCGGAAAATTGGAATCTGTAGACGAAGTGGTTGATATATTTAAAGCCGCTTTACAAGAAATCGACGCTACAGATTGGAATGTAGTGGTTGATACCGAAACAGGAATTTCAAATTTTAGTGTTAGTCAAGAACACAAGATAGTAAGAGTGCCATCAGAAGAAAAACTATTAGTAAGAAATATGAGCAAAAAGAAATTCTATGGTTTAATTGAACATGAAATAAAAACTCATGTTGCTCGGCGCCAGAACGGCGAGCGTTCGAAACTACAATTACTTGGTTTAGGTTTAGATCGGTATCTCAAAGCAGAAGAAGGAATTGCCACGTATGCTGAACAGCAAGTAACGGGCGCCAAAGAATTTGCTGGAGTACCCAGTTTGCTTTCTATTGCTTTAGCAAAAGGATTGGATGGTAACAAGCGCGATTTTCACCGAACACACAATATAATGACGGATTATCGACTTATTGCCTCACCAAAAAAAGATGTAACGTTAGAAATGGCAAAAGAAACTGCCTATGATGATTGTGTGAGAATTTTCAGAGGAAGTACTTGTAGTACTCCGGGAGCGATATATCCTAAAGATATGGCATATTTCGGCAATCGAGCAATTTGGACATTGGTTGCCAAGGACTCGGATATCGTGAAAACATTTTCAGTTGGGAAATATGATCCAAATAATCACGAACATGTTGCTTTACTCACACAACTTGGAATCTTGGACAGTGATCTCGATAAATTAGAAAACAATGACTAAAACAAAATCAATCAGGTTGGTAAATTTTGTGCCCTCGGCAGGAATCGAACCCACTCGGTAGCTCTAGAGAGTATGTATGTTCAAATCTCTTTCTGTAAAGGCACCGCCAGGACTTATGTCATGGATTTTGGTTGGATTGATGATAATTAAACCTTTTACAACCCGAGCTGGGTTTTGTTCTTTTACCCACGTCACAGCTTCCGTAAATTCATTTCCGTTCGTGATATACTGCGCATCACCTTTGATTTGTATTCCTTTCATATCAGTCCAGGCTGTTAACGCCACAGGCGATTTGACATCTACGTTCTGGACTGTCTTATCCATAAAAAAGTCAAATAACCAGATAGTATTATCGTTTACTCTAATCATTGATACAGGGACAACATTAATACCAGCTATACCATTGGTGGCAAAGGCCTTCGCGTTGGCAGTAGTGAGTACATCACGGACAGTAGATGAAAACATAAATTCAAAATTAACGAAATTTTAATGATATATATAGGTGCTTATCAACAGCTACAGCAAGACGGAGTACCAGTACACCAACTGCGATAACCGAAAGCACCAGACGCCCGGGTGGTGGGCCCGAGAATGTTTCAAACCATAAAGACCAAATTGGGAACTCAATTAAAATAGCTCTCATGACAAGTATGGCGTAGCCGACATATCCGAGACCAAGTACAAACATAATTGTTTTTCTTTGCAGATGCGCCGCAATCATCTTGCTGTTCACCAGCACCATTGCCGTGAAAATAATCATTGCCATACTACCAAGTAAAATATCAGCAGACCAGAAATTAGAGAAAAAACCGTACCAGTATATTTCTGGGTAAAGTAGTGTGAGTGTAATACAGTAAAAACAACTATACCAAAACGCTAAGATTCCAATCTGTTTTTGATAGCCTAACTTCATATTAGGCCAGCCGATGAAATGACTAATACTTCCCATGGAGAGAGCAGTTGCAAATAAAAACGATGCCGTGCTCGCAGTTGCAAAAGATAGCGTCATGAGTCCGCTACTTGAGATATTTGCATATGAGATATATAAAAATGCAGGAATAAAATAGAAAAAAGACAGAAGACAAGCAAAAACCCATTTCTTTCGCTCTGTCACAGATTTTGCATAGTCAGTACTCATACGTATGTACATTCTACACCATTCATTCAGCCAGAGGTGACCTAGGGGCTGATATACTAGTTACATGGCACATTTTAATTTTCATAATTTAAAGACCCTGTCGTGGGTGGTAGTAGGTATATTTTTGGGAGGTTCACTTTTGATTACTATCGGCATTTTTGCTCTGGGTGGTTTAGAGTTATTTAAACTCCTGTACGTCACCTTGTTGCAAGGCTTTGGTATGGGTATGGTAATAACTGCCGTATTATTCTTTCTCATTAGAGCAGTCTGGCGTCTTCACGCCCTACCAATGGGTATTGCCCTAGTATTCATCCTTGTCGGCTTTTCAATGTTCATATCGGTCTCTGTCGGTAGACTCTATGCACTTCAATATCCAGTCTATGTTGAGTCATTTGGTCCAGGAAGTGGTCCTGGATTGCCACTTAAAAACGTTATCGGATTCTTTAGTCATATAGATCAATTTGCTCGTGTGAGTGATATTGCTCGCAACCCAAATGATGTCCCACCGCCAATTACGGTACTCGATCCTACACCTGATGCCAGCGCAACCTTCCAAATACTTGAATCACTGTCTGCCAGTGGCACCTTGGAAATGGTAGCTTCGACTACCCCACCTGAAGACGGAGGTAAAGTAAGAGAGCTTTATCTTGAAACTACCGAGGTACTGGCTGAGATTGCTCCCGGCATAATGCATAACTACTGGACATTCAATAACACAGTACCTGGACCGCTGTTCCGTGTCCGTGAAGGGGATATTGTAAAGGTCGCTATCAAAAATAATGAAACAAGCCTCCATCATCATAATGTAGATTTTCATGCTGCCACAGGTCCTGGTGGTGGCGGTAAAGTGAGTGTGGTTGCCCCCGGTGAAACAAAAGAATTTACCTTTAAGGCTCTAAATCCTGGATTGTATGTCTATCATTGTGCGGTACCGAATATGGCCGTACATATGGCTCATGGTATGTATGGTCTCATTTTGGTTGAACCAAAAGAGGGTCTGCCCGTGGTTGATAAGGAGTTTTATGTCATGCAGGGTGAGATTTTTACGACTGGCACAATTGGTCGTAAAGGACTGCAGGCGTTTGACGCAAAGAAAATGATGGCCAGCACTCCGACCTACGTTACTTTTAACGGTCGTCCGGATGGTGCGGTAGGTAAGATGAAGGCAGAGGTCGGTGACCGAATTCGTATGTACGTTGGGAATGGTGGCGTGGTGCACAATTCCTCATTCCATGTAGTCGGTGAAATATTTGATTCAGTTTATCCTGAGGCATCTATCGGTGGAGCAATGTTCAAAAATGTACAAACTACCAATGTTCCAGCTGGCGGAGCCACGATTGTAGAATTTACGGTTGATTATCCGGGGACATATGTTCTCGTTGATCATTCACTGATGCGGGTCGATAAGGGTGCTTGGGGAACGATTGAAGTCACTGGAAAAGCTGACCCGTCAATCTTTGACGGGGACTTTAGCGAACACAGTCACGAAGGTCATCACTAATTATGAAAAAAACACCAATTGAAATACCATCTTCATTTAGAGGTGATATCAGGCGAGATACTGAAATTTTAGAAAAGTTCAGTGAAGATACAAGCATCTTTAAGATCAGACCTACCATGGTAGTACAGCCGAAAGATGCTTCCGATCTCAATACACTGATTCACTACGTACATACCCGTCGTGGAGAACTTTCGCTCACGGCACGTAGTGCGGGTACAGACATGTCTGGCGGACCACTGACTGACTCGATTGTGGTTGATATGACTAGATACTTCAATCAAGTACACGCTGTAAATACCGAGTTTGCAGTCACACAGCCTGGCGTGTACTATCGTGACTTTGAAAAAAAGACTCTCAAGTTAGGTGTAATTATGCCGAGCTACACCGCTAGTAAAGAGCTCAATACTGTTGGTGGAATGGTGGCAAATAATTCTGCTGGTGAGAAGTCACTTACCTATGGCAAGACCGAGCGGTATGTACAAGAGTTAAAGGTAGTCTTGCAAGATGGAGTCGAATATAGTTTCAAAAAACTGCACCGTGATGAACTTGAGCGAAAAAAGCAGCAGCAAAACTATGAGGGTGAAATATATCGCCGACTCGAGCAACTCATCAAGGACAACAAGAGAGAAATACAAAATGCCAAGCCGGTAGTCAGTAAAAACTCAGCCGGATATGGTATTTGGAACGTCTGGGATGAAAAGAATGACACGTTTGACCTCACGCAACTATTTGTTGGA
This sequence comes from uncultured Candidatus Saccharibacteria bacterium, assembly GCA_964469295.1. GTDB lineage: Bacteria > Patescibacteriota > Minisyncoccia > Phycocordibacterales > UBA918 > OLB19. The sequence continues at coordinate 69,121 of CAYXYJ010000005.1, read as the reverse complement.
TCACAAGGAACTCTCGGAATTATTTCTGAAATAACATTCTCACTTGTTAAGCCGAAATCAGCTTCGCGAATGCTTGTACTGTTCCTTCGTGCAAAACATTTTTCACAACTTGGAGAGATCGTTAATGCAGTACTCACACACAAACCAGAAAGTTTTGAATCTTATGACGACAAGACTTTTAATGTGATGTTGCGAGTATTTCCGAAGCTTTTTTGGAGACTAGGCGGAAATCCTTTCACACTACTACGAGACTTTTGGCCTGAAATTAAACTCGTACTGCAGGGTGGTATACCAAAGCTTGTACTTATGGCTGAATTTGCTGCCGATACTGATGAGGAGGCTCGGATGATGGCAGTGACTGCAGAAAAATCGCTACAGTCTTTTGGTTTAGCGACCCACATTACAGCTACACAATCTGAAGCGAACAAGTTTTGGACCATTAGACGTGAGAGCTTCAAACTGTTACGGGAAAATGTGGCTGATAAACACACTGCACCATTCATTGATGATTTTGTCGTGAAGCCGGAATACTTACCAGAGTTCCTGCCTCGCCTGTACGCTATTCTTGACGAGTATAAACTTCTTTATACAGTAGCTGGTCATGTGGGCGATGGTAATTTCCATATCATTCCACTCATGGATTTTACACGACCAGATTTTGTAAAAATCGTAAATGAATTATCAGATCGGGTGTACACTTTGGTTGGAGAATACCATGGTTCTATTACAGGTGAACATAATGACGGCTTAATTCGTACACCCTATCTCCATAAAATGTTTACGCCTCAAGTTCTCGATATTTTCAAAGAAATAAAAGAGATGTTTGATCCACACCGCATCTTTAATCCACACAAGAAAGTTGACCCAAAAATTGAGTACCTCCATACAGCTATTAAAAAACACTCTTAGTGTATTGAGCGAAGGATCAAAAAAGTTCGATTCCTTTTGGGGTCGAACTTTTTTGATACGAGATTTTCTTTATTTTGAGACTCTCAGTAGGTCTCGCTAGATTGTGCCCCCGCGAGGAATCGAACCTCGAATAACGGCTTAGAAGTCCGCAGTTATATCCATTTAACTACAGGGGCGGGTGGGGAGCAAAATAGATGATTTCATATACTTTGTTCAAATGTAATCCTTCACGATTTTCCTTTTCGAGACAGGGCAACAACCGTAGCATAGCAAAAATTGTGGCAAAATGCATATTGTTATTGATTATTGGTTTGTTATAGTGTGTCGCATGTCTACTTCACCCATTATTCTCCTCATTCAATTTCGTCTTCGTTCGATAACGTGTCAGTTAGAATATGACAGCATCGCCAGAGAGCTGGGTGGGGGAGTGAGGGTGATAGCGATGTCGGCGCTGGTGGTGTCTGATTGGGTTGGGGTAATGACCGATATGAATATTGCGGGCGTGATATTGGGCGGGTCGGGGGATTTTGATTTTGATGGTGGACGGGCGAATGATGATCCCGCTCGCGCGCAATCCAGACAATTTGTTCAAGTGTTGTCACCACTTTTGGCATACCTGTTTACCAATACGGTACCATTATTTGGTATTTGTTATGGTCATCAATTGGTGGGAGCGTGGCAGGGAGTGTCGGTGGTTCATGATGTGACGCAACAAAAAATGCGATCGCATCTGGTTACACAAATTTCGAGCACTGCCACACATCCGTTGTGTGTTGGCTTGCCGTCACAATTTTATGCCCACTATGGACATACGGATGTGCTATCGGGGGTTCCCCCAGGCGCGTCACTCGTGATGACTGGGGGTGATGTTTGCCAAATATCAGCGGTGGCCTATAGCGATCGACAAATCACCACCCAATTTCATCCCGAGTTAACGATAGCGGATTTACGGTTACGAATTGATGCGACGGCAGGGTATTTACCAGAAGGAAGCCTGTTGGAAGAATTGTTTGTTGAAGACGATGCCTCTCACCAATTACTGCGAAATTTTGCGATGATGGTGATGGAGAGTCGTGAGGGTAGACACTGAAGGGGCGGAAGCAAAGCTTCCGCCCCTTCAGTGTCGTGATTTTGGTGGGCGATGAGGGATTCGAACCCCCGACCTTCGCAGTGTAAATGCGCTGCTCTACCAACTGAGCTAATCGCCCGTATCTTCTTTACCGGCAAGTGTGATTATACTACCTGTTTTTAAAAATATTTCAATAGGATGACTATTTCCGGTATACTGCGGTCTATGATTGAACTACATGCGATTATTACCGGCAGAGTGCAAGGTGTTCGGTACCGTACTTTTGTTGAACAAGCAGCCATGGAATTAGGATTGGTTGGTTCGGTCCGTAATTTGCCAAATGGATCAGTGTACGTTATTGCTCAAGGATTGCCAGAAGTATTAAAATCATTCGTAGAGTATCTCCACGAAGGGTCATTATTCGCTAATGTGGAAGGAGTAGCGGTAGAATGGAGGAGTATCGAGTCACCATTGTATGAATTCTCAATTATCGTGTAACTGACATGTCCGAATTTTCTGTACTCCCAACGTGTGTTGGATTTATCATGGATGGTAACCGCCGATGGGCCACTGAACAAGAATTGCCAACAGTAAACGGTCATGAAAAAGGGGCGGAGGTATTTTTTGCGGTGGTGGACTGGGTACGCGAATATCACATACCACATGCTGTTTTTTACGCCTTTTCAACTGAAAATTGGAAACGCTCAGAAACGGAAGTTGCCTATTTGATGAATTTATTTTCACACGCGTTAGGAGACATTCATGCTGTTCGAGTGAAAATTATTGGTGAACGAGAACTTTTTTCACCAGAGTTGCAAACAAAAATGCGTGACTTAGAAAGTAAAAGTGAAACCGTTGAGAGTGAGACAACGATTTGGGTGGCGTTGTCGTATGGCGGGCGCGCCGAGATAACCGCGGCCGTGAATGAAGCGGTTCGTCTCGGCGCGCCCGTGACCAGCGACAGTTTTGGTCAATTGCTCTGGACTACTGGTATGCCTGATCCTGATCTCATTATTCGTACTGGTGGCGATATGCGACTGTCTAATTTTTTGCCGTGGCAAACGGTGTACAGTGAACTCATGTTTACCAATACCTACTGGCCAGCATTTACGAAAGAGGAATTTACGCGTATGCTGACGCAATATGGAGAACGGAAACGTCGCTTTGGAGCTTAAAGAGCCGATTGTGTTATACGAAGACGCGGATGTGGTGGTCATTAACAAACCATACGGTATTTTAGTGCATGAAGATGATCATACTGTCGAATCAACAATTGTCGATTGGTTTTTAGTTCGTTATCCGACTGCCCGCGGGGTTGGAGAAACCACTGTTTCACCAAAAGGAAAGACACTTGAACGATCTGGAGTTGTCCATCGGCTTGACCGCGAAACCTCTGGGGTAATGGTGTTAGCCAAAACTGCTGCCGCCCATGCACACTTGAAGGCACAATTTCATGATCGACTGACCAAAAAGGAGTACCGGGCTTTTGTCTACGGCCGCTTGCACGAACGGTGGGGTACCATCAACCGTCCGGTTGGTCGCAGTGCGCGGGATTTTCGACTACGATCAGCTCAACGAGGTGCCAAGGGAACGTTACGAAGTGCGGTGACTGATTGGGAACGGATTGCCACCGGCGAGTATAATGGGGAGCCATTTTCATATATGAAATTAAAGCCGAAAACGGGTCGTACCCATCAATTGCGAGTACATCTTAAAGCCATCGACCGCCCAATTGTGCAAGATCAGCTGTACAGTACCCCTAAATGGCAAATATCAAATAATCTTGATTTGGCTCGGTTGGCCCTCCATGCCCACATTTTAGAACTAACCTTACCTAGTGGTGTCCATGAACGATTTATTGCACCAGTCCCGCAAAGTTTTGAAGAAGCTGCCGAACGAATTGTGGTCGAAGGAGCCGACAGCTAATTGATATTGCAGAATAAGGTTCCTTGTGGTAGATTAGGGCACGTTTTACACGGACAGAAGCTTTAGTGATAGATTATTATTATGAATACAGCATTACAAGGCGTCGCCATTTCGCCCGTACAGATGGCTGACCGTAAGTCGCTTGGCATTAAACCAGGTGATACGGTTAAAGTGCACCAAAAAATTGTCGACAAAGGTAAGACTCGATTGCAGGTCTTTGAAGGATTGGTACTGGCACGCAAGCATGGTGATGAACCAGGGGCAACTTTTACGGTACGTAAAGTTTCTAGTGGGGTGGGAGTAGAAAAGATTTTCCCACTATACTCACCACTCATTGAGCAAATTGAAATCGTGAAGCGCGCCAAAGTCCGTCGTGCCAAGCTCTATTACATTCGTGAAAAAGTGGCTCGTGAAATTAAACGACAAATGCGCCGCATGTCTTTGGTTTCAATGTCTACCGAAAGTGAAACTGAAGCTACTAATCGTATCGAAGCTGAAGCCAAAGCTATGGCGGAAGCGGCCGTTGCCGCCGAAGCAGCAACAATGGCTATTGATGCTCCAGTTGAAGTGATCGAAGAAGTAAGTGAAGCTGTTGTTGTGGAGGCGCCAGTGAGCGAAGAAAAGAAAGATTAAAGGATAAGAGTAAGAAAAGGCCGGCGCGAAGCGCCGGCCTTTTCTTACTCTTGCAGTCCATTTATGGTTGCAAAACCGTCATTTCCCGTGCATAATGTCGCCACTTGAGTAATCAAGCACGAGGCCCAGGTGGCGAAATTGGTAGACGCACTACCTTGAGGTGGTAGCGCCTTCACGGGCATGCTGGTTCAAATCCAGTCTTGGGCACCAAAAAACACACGACGGGAGCTTTGCTTCCGTCGTGTGTTTTTTTGGTGCCCAATGTGTAATCGGTGTATACTTATTTCATATGCAACAAATCATCATTTCCATCATTATTGGATTAATTGTCATCGGCGGTGGAGCGTACGTGTACCAAAATAAGATGTCTTCACATACCGAACCAATCGAAACATCAACAGAGATGATAACCGTTGCGACTACCAGCACAACCAACCAACCGAGTTTTTTGGAAATGTTACAAAGTGGCGAACAGTATGAATGTACTTTTTCTGTTACCGATACCGGAAATGGTGTACCAGCTACAGGGACAACGTATATTAGCGGCCAACAATACCGAGTCACCGCGGATACAACAATAGATATGAATCCGATTACGATTAATGTTATTAGTCAGGGACCAACAATGTATATGTGGACATCAAACAATACCGCGATGCCAGCTATGAAAATTGATCTTACTGATATTTCTGCTACCACCACGACATCTCATACGCCAGACACTCCGGTTGATTGGCTGCAAAACCCGAACACCAATGCTACGTATGATTGCCAAAAATGGACAGCGGATCCTGCTATGTTCGTGCCACCAATTGATATCGAATTTATTGATATGAAAGACATGATGTCCGGACTACAAAACGGTGTGATGAACGCAGAGATGATGAATCAACTACAGGCTCGGTACGGAAATTAATAATGTATTAAAAGAGAAAACAAATTAAACTTGCTTATCAGCGATTAGCTAATAGATATATCAATAATCTTTCTATGCAAAAAATTATTCCGCATTTATGGTGTAAAGGAAATGCGGAAGAAGCAGTGGCCTTTTATTTGTCTATATTTCCCGAAGCTAAAATTATTTCGACTTCGTATTATCCCACCACCGGACTGCTGGATTTTCAAGAGCGATTTGCTGGAAAAGTATTGGCGATTTCCTTTGAATTATTAGGACAGATATTTGTGGCGATTAATACTGGCAATGAATTTACATTTAACGAAGCGGTATCATTTAACATCGCGTGTAAAGATCAGACTGAAATTGATTATTATTGGAATGTGTTAACCAGTGACGGAGGAGCAGAAAGTGTGTGTGGCTGGTGCAAAGACAAATATGGATTATCATGGCAAATTAGTCCCGAGAATATTGACGAAATGATGACGAAACCTGGAGCGTGGGCGAAAATGTTAGAAATGAAAAAAATTGATATTGCTACACTAGAAGTATAAATCTTGTTTTTACTGTTTTGCGTTCGTTTTTATCGGTAGTTCCTTAATACTGAGATTCAACACTTTTGCTAACCGGTCGATTTGTTGAAATTTTGCGTACTTGATTGGGATTCCATCTTTTGTATAAATACGGTAATAGTGGTCGAACGAAACTACAGTTCCACTAAAATTCTTGGCTTTTGTTGGCTGATCAATTTTTTGAATGTACCACCCGTTTGGCACATCTTCGAGAATCCGCTTTAATTTGGCGTAGTGGTTGAATGACATAGTAATTACTATATATTTTATTTTTGTTAAAACGATAATAGTTACGTTTTTGGTTGGCTACATACTAGCGTTAGTGTTGCTATGCATTAATCGATTACTGATATAATTTGTTAATGAATAATAATGATATCAGCTTTGCTCGAAATTTAGTAAAGGGAAAAATTGCAGAAACCGTATTTGCACAGATGCTTCGTTCTACAGGATTTTTCACCGTCCTTGAATTTGGCTATGAGAAAATTATTCCTGAGTTAGTTGGAAGAGGGAAAGGTGGTGATAGCGAAATGGTCGAAACTTTGCGCACTGCGCCAGATTTTGCAGTGATAAATAATATGACAAAAGAGGTTCATTTGATTGAAGTAAAGTATCGGACTCGATTCACAAAACAACATGTTTTAGATATTGCAGAACGCATGAGTCGAAACTGGAATCCTTCTTATCTGTTTTTGGCGAGCGAAGACGGATTTTACTTCGGAGAGGCGAAATCGTTAGTAGGAAATGGGGGAGATATAAAACAACTTAATCACCCTCAAATCCCTATAGAGGCCCAATCTGAGTTTTTGAAGATACTCAACGATTTCGAAGGCTAATCCAAAAAACAAAAACAACCTCATGCGAGGTTTTTTTGCCAGAACTAGCCTTCTCGCGCTAGCTCTAAAAGGGGCGACGTCGTAGAGGACGTTCGAACTGTGTTTGAGAAAATGGATGGTACATCAATCCATATTCCTCAAGTTGCTAGTAAAATTCAGTAGCTCTACAAATTTCGGATAAGCTCAAACGTTCGGTCTGCTTGCTTTGGCAAAAATTAGGAGTACGATGTTCATATATGAACATAGAAAAGCTTACCGAAAAATCACGCTCGATTCTTGAAGAAGCAATTCAAGAGGCTTATGAGCATAAGCACCAGTACGTTGATCCGCTTCACGTACTGAAGGTGACTATCGCCACTGCTGGTACGATCGTGGGGCCGCTCCTCACGGCATTGGATGTGAATGGGGATAGTCTCATGCGTGATATTGATGTTGCACTTCTGAAATTACCCAAACTTTCGAGTGCTGCCAATCCGCAGTTGACACCAGGTGTGGTGAGTGTTTTCAGACGTGCGGAAAAAGAATCAACGGCAATGGGGGATCAATACATAAGTGTTGAACATATCCTTTTGGCACTCGGTCATAGTGAAGGAAGTGCGCGAGATATTCTTACGCACCACAATCTGCTGCCCACCAATATTACCAGCCAGATTAAAGCATTACGCGGGCCTATGAATGTTACTGACTCCAACCCCGAAGCGAAACAGAACGTGCTTGAGAAATATGGTGAAGATTACACTGCGCTTGCCCAAGACGGCAAACTCGATCCGGTGATCGGACGCGACGAAGAGATTCGTCGAGTAATGCAGGTGCTCTCGCGGCGCACTAAAAACAACCCGGTGTTACTTGGCGAACCAGGCGTCGGCAAAACTGCCATTGTGGAAGGTTTGGCGCAGCGAATTGTCGCTGGTGACGTGCCAGAGTCCCTCAAGGGTAAACGGTTGCTTGGTTTAGAAATTGGGGCATTGCTGGCGGGGGCAAAATTCCGTGGTGAATTTGAAGAGCGACTGAAGGAAGTCCTGAAGGCCGTTGAGAAAGAAGAGGGCAAAATTATTTTGTTTATCGACGAACTGCATACTCTTGTGGGGGCTGGTGGTGGTGAGGGTGCCGTTGACGCCGGGAACATGCTGAAGCCACTTCTGGCTCGAGGCAAATTACGCCTCATTGGAGCGACAACGTTAAATGAGTATCGGCAACACGTTGAGAAAGACGCCGCATTGGAGCGACGTTTTCAACCAGTGTACGTAGATGAGCCGGACGCAGAAGCGACCCTCGCTATCTTGCGTGGCCTCAAAGAAAAGTACGAGATTCACCACGGGGTAGAAATTACTGACCCCGCTTTGGTGGCAGCGGTCCGCTTATCAAGCCGGTATATCAGTGGACGGAAGGCGCCTGATAAAGCCATCGACCTGATCGATGAGGCCACAGCGGCCATTAAGATGCAAATGGAAAGCATGCCGACTGAGTTAGATCGGCTTAACCGTCAGATCACGCAATTGGAGATTGAACTTCAGGCGCTGAAGCGAGAGAAAGATGCGCAAAGCAAAGCACGTCGGAAAGAGATCGAACAAAAACTTGCTTCGTTGAAAGAAGACTTTGCTGCGCAAAAATCCCGGTGGGAACAGGAACGTGAGCTGGTTCACAAGATCAGTGCCCTCGCAAAGAAAATTGATGCCCTTAAAATAGAGGAAGAACGAACCGAACGGCAGGGTGACCTTGAAAGAACTGCACAAATTAAATACCAGGAAATTCCGGACGTGGAAGCTGAGATGGCAGAGGCCCGCAAGAAACTTGATGCCATTCCCGCTGCCGATCGCTTGATAAAAGAAGAGGTGACCGAAGAAGACGTGGCCCAGGTGGTAGCGCGTTGGACGGGTGTGCCAGTGAATCGACTGCTTGAGACAGAAGCACAGCGGCTACTTCACCTGGAAGACGAGCTGCATCGGCGAGTGATCGGGCAAGATGAAGCCGTCAATACCGTAGCGCGGGCGATTCGTCGGTCTCGAGCGGGACTCAAGGCGAGCAACCGACCGATCGGTTCGTTTCTCTTTCTGGGACCGACTGGGGTAGGGAAAACCGAGCTAGCCAAAGCGTTGGCAGTGGAAATGTTTGATGATGAAAAAGCCATGATCCGCATCGACATGAGTGAATACATGGAGCGGTTTGCAATCAGTCGGTTAGTGGGAGCGCCGCCGGGTTACGTTGGGTACGAAGAGGGTGGTCAGCTCACGGAGCCCGTTCGTCGCCGGCCATATTCAGTCATTTTGTTTGATGAAGTCGAAAAGGCCCATTCGGATTTCTTTAACATTCTCTTGCAAGTGCTTGATGATGGACGCTTGACTGACAGTCAGGGTAGAACGATCGATTTCAGTAATACCATCATCATTCTCACCTCGAACTTAGGCAGTGAGTTTATGCTCGACATTCCTGATGTGAAGGAGCGTAAGGAAAAAGTAATGGCGGTGGTACAGAAGCATTTTCGTCCGGAGTTTCTTAACCGTTTGGATGACATTGTGCTCTTTGACCCTATTGATGAACAGATGCTGTCGGAGATCGTTGACGTACAGATCGCAGCCATGCTGTCTCTGATTAAAGAAGAAAAAGATATCACAGTGAAACTCAGCGAGGCGGCGAAAGCTCAATTGGTCAAAGAAGGTTTTGAACCCGCCTACGGAGTACGACCACTAAAACGCGTGATTCAAACCCGCATCTTTGATCTCTTAGCGGAAGAAATTATTGCTGGAAACATTGTCGAGCACAGTACGGTAACTGTCGATTTCAAGAACAATGCGTTTGTAGTTAGCTCGTAAAAAGTATGGAACCGTTCCTCACCAAATCACAAAAGATAAAAGTGACGTGTATCGTTCGCCACAACGATAAGGTTCTTCTTCTACGCCGCAGTCAGGTGGTTGACCCAGAGCATCAACCACGCGGTGGATACTTTTACGTACCAAGCTTCACGGTTGCTTTTGGTGAAGACCCTGTAACAGTGCTGCAGGACACGCTTGAAGCGTATCTCGGGCAGTCAGTAGCAGAGATTTCAATGCGCGACCTCCGGCAATACATTGCAAAGGACAATACCACGCAAATTTTTGAGGCTGTTTATACCGCCAAAACTGTCAGCGACCTCAAGGCCGACAAGCGGTACGACCGGCTGCTCTACGTCGAAACAAATCAGCTTGATGCTTATATGTTCCCTCAAGAACGTAAAGATTTAGAGAAGTATTTGTAGGGCGGGACAGTGCAAGTATTTTCGAATGAAAAATTAAGAACCGCTAACACAATCTGATTTGGCGTCTCTTCGGCTCGAACCAAAAACCCCTCTACAAAAGGATTTTTTGGTGAAATTCTATCTAGGGCGGCTATCGGGAATCGAACCCGAATCGAAGGCTCCACAAACCTCAGTGTTAACCGTTACACCATAGCCGCCAGTGTGGGCACGGATTTGTCGTATCGGGGGGCGTAAGCCCCCCGATACGACAAATCCGTGCCCACAGTTATACCCATTTTTTCGAAAAAAGTCGAGTGCCCCAATACATATCTGGTTTTTCTCCCGTATGCTTGTATACTGAATGTACTATGGATCAAGAAACGTTGTTAATAGGAATCTTTTTTCTCTTTATGATTGGAGCCGGTATTGGCTTCTACGCAACCAAATTGGTGCTCGGTATATGAGAACGGTACTATTTTGTTTAACACTCATTGTGAGTGTGATGTTCCCCGTATGGGCTATAGCTGAGATTGAAGTCCATCAAGAATTGCAGGAAACCGTAAAAGCAAAAGTACTCGAAGTTGTTAAACAATATGATCGAGATATCCTAGGCACTAACACGACGACAACGGTACAAGAGTTACGAATAGAGTTATTGGCCGGCGAAAAGACTGGTACAATAGCATCATTAGAAAACGATTTGCTGGTCCTTGATGTCGGCGATACGATATTTGTGAATCGATTGGTGGCGATTGATGGGACGGAATATTTTACGTTTAAAGATATTGAACGTCGACCACAGTTATTGTGGCTGGCGGTGATATTAATTGGATCAGTAATTGGCTTTGCCGGGTGGCAAGGATTGCGGGCCCTAATCGCATTAGGCGGAAGCATTCTCGCTATTTTATTTTTGCTTGTGCCGGCACTTTTGGCCGGTTATGATCCGGCCCTCGTGAGTTTTGTCATTGCGAGCATTATTTTAGCGGTAACGTTGTTTGTGACACACGGATTTAAATGGTACGTTGCCATCGCGTACGCTGGAACGATGGCGGCCGTAGCGGTGTCATGTGTGATTGCAGCGTTGTCTGTTGTTTGGATGGGATTGACTGGATTTTCTGCTGATGCGTCGGTATACCTTAATTTTGCGACAAGCGGACAGTTAGATTTGGCTGGTCTATTGCTTGGGAGTATTATCATCGGATTGTTAGGAGTGCTTGATGATGTCGCAATCACCCAGGCGTCGGTGGTGATGGAGTTGCGACAAGCCAACACTTTGCTATCGTGGAAAGAATTGTACATTCGTTCGGTGCGGGTTGGTCGTGATCATGTGGGATCATTAGTAAATACGTTGGCGCTCGCGTATGTTGGTGCCGCGCTGCCGTTGATTTTGTTGTACGCACGGTCGGACGCGGATTTTTGGTTATCAATTAATCAAGAAGTCATTGCTGTGGAGTTAGTACGAATTATGGTGGGTAGTATTGGGTTGGTACTGACGGTCCCGTTAACGTCGCTTCTCGCTGCGTACGTAGTGTCTCGTCGCAAATTTGACACACACGGATATCAATTGTCCCATCAACACCATCATCACTAGACTATTTCATTATCGTGTATGATTAGTATAGTGAAATAATTTAATAGCGAAGGAGGAATAATAAACGTAGCATATGAAAGAGTTTATTGAGGAATTTAAAGCCTTTGCGATGCGGGGGAATGTGGTTGATTTAGCGGTGGCCGTTGTCATTGGTGCCGCGTTTGGTAAAATCGTTTCATCATTGGTTGATAACATTATGATGCCGGTGATTGGCGTGCTTGTTGGTGGCGTTGATTTTACTGATTGGTCATTGAAAATCGGCGAAGCGACGATTTCTTATGGTCGATTTATTCAAAGTGTCTTTGATTTTATTATTGTCGCGTTTGTGATTTTTATGGTGGTTAAAGCGATGGCAAAATTGCAAAAGAAGGAGGAAGAAAAACCGGCGGCCCCAAAGGAACCATCTGCCGAAGTAAAACTATTGACGGAGATTCGCGATTCACTCCGTCATCAGCATTCCCATCATAATTAAATAAATCGGGGGGAAAGAAACAGCAGCAGCGCGCCGTAGGCGCGCTGCTGCTGTTTCTGCTCTCTTGACGATAGAGCCAAATTTATTCCTATTATGGAGGAATAGTGGTTATCCACGAGTTGTCCCCACGACCTAACGATTTCAAGCCATCGTTTGCGACAATGGTTGTTTTACCTCTATTCAATTTGGCGGTAGTATAGTGGTACCGCACGACGCGTCTCCACATCGTGCGTGTCCGGAGGTAAGACACGCGAGGACATGCACAAACAGTGTTTGTCGTCAGTATAAACTGGCGTGTCTTTACTTCCACTCTGGTATTCTTTAGCAGACCCGATCGACTGGACTAATCATTAGCCGTGATGATTCCAGTACCACCACAGATTGTGTTTGGATGAGAATATACGGTTTGTTTTTATTAGCTGTCCTTGTTGTGTTATGGAAATTAAGCATATAAAGAAGCGTGATGGTTCAATTAAACCATTTGATATTGCCAAAATCGAACACGCTGTCCTTATGGCTCTGATCGAGACCAAGGCTGGAGAAGCCGCTGACGCGAAAAAGGTAGCCGATTTGGTACACCAAAAGGTGATTTCGATGTGTGTGCAAGCGGGCACTGCCGAGACGGATGATCCGAAAGCCAACAAATGCGTTGATGGCTATCCAACTGTGGAAGAAATTCAAGATCTAGTGGAAGCGTCGCTGATGGAGCTTGATTATTTTGAAACTGCCAAAGCCTATATCATTTATCGTAATGAACGAAAAAAATTACGAGAACGTGATATTTTCCGCAAGCGAACCAACCTCAAGCCATATGAATATCCAGAATTAATTGAATACGTTGATGCCATTCGTCATTCATATTGGATTCATACCGAATTCAAATTCACAAGTGACGTGCAAGATTTTCATGTGAATGTGAACGATCGTGAACGAAACGCCATCAAAAACGCGATGCTTGCCATCGCCCAAATCGAAGTCGCGGTAAAAACGTTCTGGGGCGACATCTACAAAAAAATGCCAAAACCAGAAATTGGTGCAGTAGGAGCGACGTTTGCTGAATCAGAAGTGCGACATGCCGACGCCTATGCTCATTTACTGGAGATTTTGGGATTAAATGATGAGTTTAAACGTATTGACACCATTCCGATTTTGAAAGAACGAGTGACCTATTTGGATAAAATGTTAGCATTGTCTCGAACGGACGAAAACAAACAATATGCCCACGCAGTGTTGCTATTCTCGCTCTTTATTGAACACGTGTCGCTGTTCTCGCAATTCCTCATCATGATGTCGTTTAACAAGCATCGCGATCTATTTAAGGGTATTAGTAATGCGGTTGAAGCAACTAGTAAAGAGGAGCAAATTCACGGATTGTTTGGTATTGAAATCATTAACATTATCAAAGATGAGCATCCAGAATGGTTTGATGATGATATGAAAGCGAAGATTATCAAATCCTGTGAAGAGGCGCTGGCTGCTGAAAGTCGAGTGGTGGACTGGATTTATGAAGCTGGCGAGTTGGATTTTTTACCATCAACCAATGTGAAGGAGTTTATTAAACATCGATTTAATAATTCTTTGGCCGCTATTGGATTGCCACGACATTTCGAAATCAATGAAGCTGTGCTTGAAGAAACTGATTGGTTTGATAACGAAGTCATTGCCACCAAGCATACGGATTTCTTTAACAAACGATCAATCAATTACAACAAACGCAGTCAGAGTGTCACGAGCGCTGATCTATTTTAACCGTCTGGTCGCATATCCTAATCGAGTAATAACGCATGAATACAAACTATCAAACCCCATGGTATTGGCTTAACGAAAACAGTAAACTCTTTTTAGAGCGAGGGTATTTATTGCCGGGACAAACTGCCGAAGAACGCATTGATATTATCGCCAATCGAGCCGAGACGTTGCTCGGTCGTGAGGGATTTGCCAAGAAGTTTGTGGAATATATGAGTAAGGGGTGGATTTCTTTGGCGTCTCCAGTGTGGGCAAATTTTGGTGCGGAACGGGGATTGCCGATTAGTTGTTTTGGTTCATATCTCGATGATAGTATGGCGAGCATTTTGTTCACCGAAGCGGAAATGGGCATGATGTCCAAACTTGGTGGCGGGTGCTCGGGATACTTTGGTGCGCTTCGTCCCCGGGGCAGTGATATTACCGACAATGGTTCATCTTCGGGCGCTGTACACTTTATGCAACTGTTTGAAACGTTGGTTGATGTCGTGAGTCAAGGACATATCCGTCGCGGGCACGTTTCTCCATACCTGCCGGTAGAACATGCTGACATCAATGAATTTCTAGAAATCGGCATGGAAGGCAATCCGATTCAAAAACTTACTCACGGTGTGACCGTCGGTGACCGATGGATGAATGACATGATTGAGGGGGACGAGGCAAAGCGAGCCGTCTGGGCTAAGGTTATTCAGCGTCGGGGACAAATGGGATATCCATATATTTTGTATACCGACAATGCCAACAACAACACCGTTGATGTTTATAAAGACAAAGATTTGCGTATCTACGCCAGTAACATGTGTACCGAAATCATGTTGCCAAGTAGTCCGGAATGGTCATTTGTCTGTTGCTTATCTTCAATCAATCTCCTTCATTATGAGGCATGGAAAGATACCGACCTGATTGAAACGATGATTGCTTTTCTCGACGCGGTGATGGAGGAGTTTATTTTGAAATTGGAAGCTTTACGCGATCATACCGATGCTGATAAACGGTTAGGATTCACTTTTTTGGAACGGGCGTATAATTTTGCCAAGGCGAATCGGGCGCTTGGGTTAGGAGTCCTCGGTTATCATTCGTACTTGCAGGCTAATTTGATTCCCTTTGAAAGCGAAAAAGCACGTGCCATTAACAAAGAAATGTTTGCCACCATTCGTACCAAAGCTGATATCTCTACCAAACAATTAGCGACCGAATTAGGTGAACCAGAAGTATTAAAGGGGTATGGTCGGCGCAATACGACACTCTTGTCGATTGCCCCAACAACATCGTCAGCTTTTATTTTGGGACAAGTATCCCAAGGTATCGAACCAGTGTGGAGTAACTGCTACACCAAAGACGTGCAAAAGATGAAAACGACACTCAAAAATCCTTTCCTAGTTGAACTGATGATTGCCAAAGGCCAAGATAAAAAAGAAGTCTGGGACAGCATTCGTGATAATGATGGATCAGTGCAACATATTGATTTCTTATCCGATGAAGAAAAAGCTACTTTCCGCACCTTTGCGGAAATCGACCAAAACGCGATTATTGAACAAGCGGCTGATCGGCAGGTATATATCGATCAAGGTCAATCTCTCAATATTATGGTGCCGCCGGATATTCCAGTAAAGGAAATCAACCAGCTCTACATCAAAGCTTGGAAACTTGGCATCAAATCGCTTTATTATCAACACTCGATGAACGCTGCGCAACAATTATCTCGAAAGAAGATTCAAGAACGCGCAGGAAAGTAATAGGAAAAGCCCGCCGATACGCTCGCGTATCGGCGGGCTTTTCGGTCGGGCCGGTGAGTTTTTCACCGCATTTCAACAAACGTCAACTCACGTAATGCTTCAAGTATAAAATCGCAAAATCCGTATTCCATCCAATGATGCTCCCACATCCGCCACAACAAACGACACGTATTTGGCTGCATCAATTTTAGCTGGGTGGCCAACGCAAATAGGATGTATACCAATTTGATGTTTTCGCTATGTTTTCGATAGCGACGTTGGCGCAAGGACTTGAAGCTAGTGATTTGAATTGGTTTTTCCAGAGCGCAAAAGGCTGACACCAATTTCGGCAAGGTATCGTCTTTGGTGGTATTGAAATTGGTCAAATTAGTTTCAGTAATACTCCTATTGACCATCGCCAAAAATGTCTGGTCTTGCGTCAAGGTGCTCATCTCTCATCCTTTCGGTGCTATGTGAAGGTGTTTTAACATAATGCTTGTGTCGTGTAAATAGTAGCAGTGGATATGTACCCCTAGAAGTTTCTTATCTCATGTATGATAGGGGGTAAGGTTGAAGCGATGTTGGGCAGGGACTATGTTTCGCGACGACATGGTC
This sequence comes from uncultured Candidatus Saccharibacteria bacterium, assembly GCA_964469295.1. Lineage (GTDB taxonomy): Bacteria > Patescibacteriota > Minisyncoccia > Phycocordibacterales > UBA918 > OLB19. The sequence goes on along the minus strand of CAYXYJ010000005.1, from coordinate 52,934 downwards.
CCCGCCGAGCATCGCTTTTTGCATCGTTACCGTTCGCTATCTCCTTTGGTATACTGGAAGTATTGGTGGGATGATATGACCAGAACACTCATTTTATTGTTGATAGTAACTGCATCGTTCTATTGGTATGCCACCGTGGGGCGGTATTGTGCTGTGCCATTGACATACAGCATTGCGCCCATTGATGGTCGGTTTAATCTAAAACCAGAATCTGCTGCATCTTCTATTGATGCGGCAATCACCGCTTGGGAAGCAGCCGCCGGTCGTGATTTATTTTCTCAGGCGGCATCAGGGACAACGGCTGATATACAGATTCAATTTGTCTTTGATGAGCGTCACGAACGTTTTCTGGCTGAAGGATCACTAAGAGATTCATTAGATGTAAAAGAACACACTTCAGAATCACTGCAACTTGAATATGAGAAACTGGTAGCCGAATATGACGTCAAGCGCGAACGACATCAATCGCTGGTGGCAACGTACGAAGCTGATTTAGCTGTTTACAATACTGAAGTGGCATCATATAACGATATTGGTGGAGCTCCTCCAGAGGTGTTTCTTCGACTTGAAGCCACTAAGCGATCGCTGGATACTCACGCTAAAACTATTGAAGCTGAAGGCACTGCGTTGGCAGCTTTGGCTGATTCTATTAATGATTTGGGAGAAAAAGGGAACGAATTGATTCGGCAATATAACGCTGGCGTCAAAACGTACAATGATCAGTTTAGTGAGACCTCTGAATTTACCCAAGGTGATTATCGTGACGGTATCATCACTATTTACACCTTTACGAGTGAAAATGAATTAACGACTGTATTAGCGCATGAATTGGGTCATGCACTCGACATTAATCACGTTGAGGGAAATCAATCCATCATGTATTATTTAATGGAGGATCAACCAGAACCCTTGACCCTTTCACCAGCTGATACGGCCGCCTTGGTGGCGACGTGTGGTGAAACCGGGACAATTAGCACTTGGATCCGGACTATTATTAACAAGTATTTACGGTAATTTTTTTGGTATGTTTCAACCATTATTTGATTCAAAACTTAATCGGACGTTGGTGACTTTAGTGTTGGTGGCAATTGTCGTTGCACTTGGTAGCTATGCTTATAAAACTCTCGACGCAATGCCACAATGGGGTCCAACCACCATCAACGTTATTGGTAATGGTGAGGTGACAGCGACACCAGACATTGCCACGTTCACGTTTACCGTGAAGGCTGAAGGTACGGATGCCACCACTGCACAAACCAAAGCCACCGAGATCATGACTGCGGTAACCGCGTATTTGGGCAGTGAAGGAGTAGAAGAAAAAGATATAAAAACGACCGGATATAATTTAAATCCAAAATATAGTTATAACGAACGACCATGTGCGATGGGAATGTATTGTCCACCAGGCGATCCAGTGCAAACTGGATTTGAGGTATACCAGTATGTTGCGGTCAAAGTACGTGATACCAACAAAGCCGGAACGTTATTGTCTGGCGTGGGAGACAAAGGGGTAACCGACGTCAGTGGACTTGGGTTTACCATTGATGACGAAGATGCCTTAAAAGCTGAAGCTCGAGCTCTCGCAATTGCTGACGCCAAAAAGCAAGCAGAGGTTTTGGCAAAAGAACTTGGGGTACGATTGGGGGATATGACGAGTTATTATGAAGATCAACCGTACACACCGTATTATGGTATGGGTGCTGATATGGCGATGTCTGCCAAAAACGAAACGTCTCCGGCAGCGGTGGTGCCAACTGGTGAAAATACTGTCACGAGTCGAGTGAATTTGACCTACGAGATTAAATAAATTTGATCAGCGGGTACAACAAAGCGGGCGGCCCTACGGGCCGCCCGCTTTGTTGACATTCCCTCGGGAGGGGAGTATAGTCTGTCTACATCGCCCTCGCGGCGTTTTTATTTTGGGTTTATTTACGTTATACTTATTATTATGGATCGCCTATCACGATATATCCGCGCTACTATTGCGGAAATGAAGCATGTTAAATGGCCAACACAAAACCAAGCGCTCATGTATACAGCACTCGTTATTGGTATTTCGGCGCTCGTTACCGTATTTGTGGCGTTAACAGACTTTGTATTTACGTCAGGTATCGATTTTATTATTAACGCTTTCTAGGTTTTATGGCAAAGCAACATTCAACTGGTGAACGCAATTGGTACGCTATTCATACCTACTCTGGGTACGAAAATGCCGTCGCTCGTAATTTACGTCAACGCATTGATTCCCTCAATATGACGGAGAAAATTTTTAATGTCGTGGTACCGTCAGAAAAGAAGATTCGCGTCAAAGGCGGTAAGCGTGTGACCGAAGAAGAAAATTTGTTTCCGGGGTACGTGCTTGTCGAAATGATTGTTGATGATGAATCATGGTATGTCGTGCGAAATACGCCGCGAGTAACTGGTTTCGTTGGTTCTGGTACCCAGCCAGTTCCGCTTTCAGAAGCTGAATACAAAGCCCTGATGCGACAAATGTCTGACGATACGCCAACCCACAAAGTTGATCTTTCGGCTGGTGATTTGGTAACTATTGTCGATGGACCATTCAAAGACCTCGAAGGAAAGGTGGGTGAAGTGGATGAGAAGTCAGGTAAGGTAAAAGTGCTTGTGGCGATGTTTGGGCGGGAAACGCCGGTTGAACTCGATTTCCTGCAGATTAAGAAGGTGTAAGGATAGGTTGCAAAATGACGGTTTTCTTGTATACTGCGAGAGCTTCTAAAAGCTGGCTATCGTGGCTATGGAAAACACGAACGTTGGCATATGTGTTAATTATTTCAATCTAAAACCATGGCAAAGAAACTCGTAAAGAAAATCAAGGTTCAAGCTGTTGGTGGAAAAGCGACTCCCGCTCCACCACTTGGGCCAGTACTTGGACAAGCCGGTATCAACATCGGTGAATTCGTTAACCAATTTAACGAACAAACTCGCGGAGAACGTATGGGTGAAGTGGTGCCGGCAGAAATTTCCGTGTTTGACGACCGTTCATTCACGTTTATCCTCAAGACATCTCCAGCGTCTCGCCTGATCTTGAAAAAGATTGGTAAAGATAAAGGCTCACAGAAGCCAGGCACCTCGCAAGCTGGCACGATTACTCGCGCACAGGTCCGCGAAATTGCGGAAATGAAAGCAGTTGACCTCACCGCTGCGTCGATTGACACTGCAATGAAGAGTATCGAAGGTACCGCCCGATCTATGGGTATCAAGGTGATTGAGTAATCAATCTTCCCAAACACAAAAACACCCCGTACGGGGTGTTTTTGTGTTTACCTACCGCCGCGATGCATAATATGTAAGAAACCAAGGAGTGGCTCGTCGTAGGGAATTAGATGGTTCCAATAGAAAAGAAGAAAGGGGCAGCATGCTGCAAAAAGTCAAATTTGGCAGTTCAATTTTTGGACTGCGTTCGACGCGGGTACAATGGCGTCGCAACTCACATCTGGTGTTGTTGGGATACCAACAGCCGGACACGTGGTTTGTATTTAACGATCGGGTAGTCAATGCCCGGGTGCGAGAAATGACGCCGAACCTCATTCCTACCCATCATCCGGTGTCGCGGGCGGAGTATCTCTTCAACCGGATCGACGGGGGCTGGATGACGGCGTATCGTCTGACGTACGTGGGGTCGCTCTTTGTGGACGGAAGCGCTCGTTATTCACGACATTTTGTCGTGGCGGACGGCGTTTTTAACCCGAACGATACCCGGTTCCTATCGCTCGGGTTGCGAGCGCTTGACTCCGACCAGCCACTGGCGAGTCAGATAACGACCCGACACGTTGATGCTATCGAACACATCCAATCTACCTGGCAACCGGAAGTCGCGGTAGCCTAACTGGATGACGTCTTGTGCGGAGACTCTCCACATCACCCGCCCGGCGCATCGCGTCGGGCGTTTTCGTATTTTTTGCAATTGAGTCAGTTTTTTGTTACTCTGCCGCCTGGATTCGTTTAGGGAGAAGAAAAATGCAAGACGATCCTTTTGGCGGTCTCATGCTGCCGTGGCGAAATGCTCAGAAACCGATGGCCGATGTGGGGCGATGGGGCAATTTTCCGACCTACGGGCAGACACTTTTGGCCCATAACAACTCAATCCCATACGTGCTGATGTGGGTACAGAGTAAAATAGCGATCCCATCGCTGGACTGGCTATTGCTCACGCAAGCGATTCAGTGTCATGATCAAGGTGAACCATTGTCAGGCGGAGATGAGCATGCGGGTAATAAGACGCCCGATAAAGAGCTTAGAGAGTATCTCGCAGTGGCAGAAATGATGCAGTGGACAGATCCGGCTTTTTCCCATCAATTTATGCACGCATTTCTACTGCAGTATGTGCGTAAACCACAATTGTGGTCGGGCATGGCTAGTCGAGATCAAGTGGTGGTACAGGCCCTCTCCAAGCATTGTCAGCGCGAAGCTATCATCTTTGAGTTGACGGAACGACTCGATTATCTGATGTCGGCCGTTGAAGGATATCAGCGCGGTCTTCGCAATCATCAAGAAACCATGATTGACCATGTTCTCAGGAACCAAGTACCAAAGCTCGATGCCCTGGTCATTGAATGGCCAACCTTGGCGACAGTGTGGACTACGGTACTACGTACTGAGTTATTGTCGCTCGGATCACAGTAATCTAGGGTGAAAGAAATAGCAGAGCCCGGCACCTTTGGTGCCGGGCTCTTCGGTTACTTGCGGACAAAATCCACCCACTCAAAATTTAATCCATCGTGATTCTGTACGTCACTACGTGACGTTTCGGAGAATTCATCGGCAAATTCAGGAAATGTTGTATCACCGTCCGTATCGTCGTGGAAAAAAGTGAGGTGAAGGAAATCAGTATAAGGCAGGGCTTGACGATAGAGTTCGGCACCGCCACCGATATGAATTTCTGACGGATTTTCGTCGGCCGCCATTCTAAAAGCGGTCTCTAAATCAGTGGCGACGAGGACACTCTCTGGAGCAGGGTAAGTGGCGTCTCTTGTTACCACAATATTCGTCCGGCCGGGGAGTGGTTTGCCGAGGATTGCCACAATTGATTCAAAGGTTTTTCGGCCCATGATGACAGGCTTTCCGGCTGTTAGTTCCTTAAACCGCTTCATATCAGCTGGTACATGCCAAATCAAGCCATTGTTGTTACCAATGACACGAGTATTTTTGCCCATAGCGGCGACGATGACGACGGGAATGTTGTGTACCATAATAAGCCCTAGTATACTATGGCGATTAAGACACGCATATATGGCCATAAACGCAGGAATTTTTGGAGATAAAACCAGTTTTGATCATCGGTATATCCCTGATCACGATAAGCTCGAGACATCAGTCGCACTTTGGAAGCAGCTTGGACTCAAGATTGTACTGACTTCGGGTACCTTTGATTTGTTTCATATTGGACATGCGCAGTACCTCGAAAAGGCAAAAGAATTAGGCGATGTTCTTATTGTAGGGGTAGATAGCGACCTGCGGGTGAAAAAGCGCAAAGGTCCAGAACGACCAATTGTGCCAGAAAATGAACGAGTCCTCATCTTATCCCATGTCCGCCATGTGGATGTCGTGACTCTCAAAAATGTTGATGACCCAAGTAATCACCTTATCAAACTGGTGCAACCAGATATTTTGGTGGTGTCTGAGTCAACCGACCACAAGGCTGATGAAGTGGATGAAAAGGCTCAGTACTGCGGTGAGATAATTGTCCTCGAACCACAAGCGACGACGAGTACCAGTGCCAAACTCCGTATGATTCAAATTGGCAAAGAAGAAGACTTGGCCCACGGTTAATATGATTGCCATTTGCCACATCCCGGTGATTCATAAGGGATACCTTGACTTCGTTCGTACCGCTGAAGAGAAGGGAGTTACAAAACTGTTTTTAGTTGATCTCGAGCGGCTGCGGCCGGTAGAAGAATTTGATTATTTAGTCAGGAAGAATAGCCTTCATGCGCTAACGGCCATAGACATACAACAAGCACTTCTTCAGTACACCAAGATACCAGTGATTATTTTGTCTGACGACACCATGTCTGAGATTGTGGCTGGTACTGACAGTGTCTTGATGCCGAAAGAAGATATCAGCACTTTTTTGGCCGAGAAATATCTTGTCGGCCGAGATATACACTACGAAAATGCGTTCCTGCGTTGGAATCGCGAGAATCTCGGCGAGACCAAAGAGCCTGAGGTGTCATCCAATAATCTGTCAGCTTTCACGACTACAGTGTTTCATCAGGTTTTAGAAGAAGCGACCAAAAGCGCTGATTGGTGGCGGAGTGTTGGCGCGGCACTTGTAAAAAACGGGAACGTTATAGCGTTGGGACATAACGAACATATGCCCCACGAGCAGCTGCCAAATTTCTATGGCGATACTCGGGCCCTCTTCAAGAAAGGTGTAAACATAAATTATGTTACTGCGGCGCATGCCGAAGTAAGTGTCATTGCGGAGGCAGCAAAGAAAGGAATTTCACCAGAAGGAGCAGAGTTATTTGTAACTGATTTTCCATGCCCGTATTGTGCTCGTCTTATTGCCAAAGCTGGTATTAAAAAAGTCTATTTCCTCAAGGGTTATGCAGTACTCGAAGGAGATGAATTTTTAAAGGGGGAAGGGGTGGAGTTGATTCAGGTGGGATTGAATTAAGATAAAGTTATGAAAGCCGAGGGGGAACTTGTTTCCCCTCGGCTTTTTGCCGTAATTTATGGTTTTGGCAGTCGCTGCCCGTCTGTGCTCATAACGCCTTCTTCAACCATTGTGACGAATTCATCAGGCGTGATGCCATATCCATAGATTGCCGCGAAACGAGCGGATCGGAGCTGGATTTCAGCACGATCAGTTGGATTCTTGAGTACCGGGACTCGTACTTCGGCGGTACCGTCTGGTTCGAAGAGGTTCCAGTGCAGATGTGGTACCGTACCGGCATTGTTCCGCATATCACCCTCACGTGCGTGGTTGAGGCCGCCCGAGTAGCCGAGCATATCACGCGCATACCGATTGGCTTTGATAAGTGATATGGCCTCTTTGTACATCAGATCGGCCACGAACCGCACATGGCGTTTTGGCACGATGAGAATATGATGCTCGAGCGGATGCTTTTTGCCGATTCCGGCCGGAACTTCCCAGAGCATGAAATATTTGTCCTCCCAGAGTACCTCATTCCGTTTGCGGTCGAGTTGGCAGAACGCACAGTTTCCGCGCTCAAAGCCTTGCCACATGAGATGGTACTGCGTATAGCTGCCGCAGCCCTCGAGACAGAACATATCTTCCTCGGTCAGGAGGTTTGTCACATGGTCGTGTGGAACATCGATAGACATCAGAGTCTCCCCCATAGGTTTTTTCAAGTCCGTCGCTACAATACCACTATTTTCTGAAGAGTAAACCGCTTGATTTTGTTCAGCGGTTCACTCAGGTAACTATTTTATAGCCTAACTTTACTTTTAAACTCTCAGTGTCGTCGCCTGTTTTTACACCAGAAATGAGATGAGCGTGCAAGTGTTCAACACTACTGCCGTTGTAGCCGCCTTCACCAAAGCGCATAAAGAAACTTCCGCCAAGAATGTTGTATTCCTGTATTGCCCAATCAACAAAGTCAAATAACTCTATACGCGCTTCGGGAGTGAGCTCTGAAGGAAGGGTAATGTGGTTCGGTTTGTACACAAAAATGAAGTGACAGGTTGTTCCTTCATATGGACTCATGTTCTCGGTAAAAAACCATGAAGTGGTTTCTTTCAGAATTGGTTTGGGGTGGTATTGTCGAAAGTGTGCTTCACAAAACGGACAGACACCATCAGCTTCGATTTTGGCCATGAGTGTCTTTTGTTCCTCGGTTCGTGCCTCATTGTGATTGAGTCCGGCATTACTGAAACCAGTCATAGATCAGATGGCAACCGGAATATCCTTCATGGCTTCTCCCGCCTGGTAATCGTCTCCGAGAGTGAAGTCAGTATTACGGAATTCGGTGAAGGTGGTGGTTGGATTGTCGAGGGTGACGGTTGGGAAGGCGAACGTTTCTCGTTTGAGAAATTCTTCGACGGCAGGAATTTGGTCTACATAAATATGGGCATCAGAAATAGTGTGAATGTATTCACCAACTTCATATCCGGTTACTTGGGCCAGCATCATGGTGAGTGCAGCGTATTGAATCATGTTTGACGGGACGCCAATTGGGACATCACCTGAACGTTGGAACATATGGAGATTAAGTTTTCCGTTGAGGATACGAATATGAAGCCAGCCGTGACACGGACAGACGACGACTTTTTGCTGTCGTCCTTCAACCCGAGCGGTGTATTGGGGTACCCATGGCGAAATAAAATGGGTCTTCAAATGTGGACGCTCCTTAATTTGTTGAATGATGTGCTTGAATTGGTCGTATGATTCGCCTTCAGCAGTCGGGAAGTCATGAAAAGCTGCGCCATACGAACCTGGTCCAAGGTCACCGGCTTCAAGTCCGCGCTTGGCGCATTTTTCTGGGGTAACCCACGCCGCCCAAAACTTGCAGCCGTAGGATTCGAGTTCGGCTTGCGTGCGGGCGCCGTTAGCGAAACCAATTATTTCTCCGACCGCTTGTTTCCAAAAGCCTTTCACGCTTCGTTCGGTAATCATCGGAAAGCCATTTGCCAAATCAAAACGCATTGGGTTCGCACCAAAGAGAGTGATGCAATCGGTCCCGTCTGGATTTTCGGCACTGGTTCCAGCTTGGCTTTTTGATCGAACGCCACGTTCGAGGATATCCTTCAGGAGGTTTTTGTACTGGAGATCAGGGGTACGTTCGGAGTATGGCTTCATCATGACTTTGTGGGTTAATTGATATGCAATCATTTTAGCAGGTGTATAGAAATATATGTATTCTGTGGCAAGATTAGGACATAAAAATATGCCTAGATGAAGTATGGAGACGAGTGATACTATACGTATCTATATGCAATTGCCAATCAAAAAACTTCACTCGGTTGCCAAGCTTCCAACGTACGCTCATGACACTGACGCTGGTATGGATCTCTATGCACTTGAAGCGGTTACTGTTGAGGTGGGGCAACGTGTACAAATAAAAACCGGTATTGCCATGGCTATACCTGCTGGTTACGTTGGTCTCGTGTGGGACAAGAGCGGGGTGTCGCACAAGGGTGGACTAAAGACTCTTGGCGGGGTTGTCGATGCTGGTTATCGGGGAGAAATAATGGTTGGTCTCTACAATGCAGGTAATGCCCCATATCATTTTGAGGCAGGAGACAAAGTCGCCCAAATGCTGATTCAGAAAATTGAACAGCCGACTTTTGTTGAGGTTGATGAGCTGGACGAAACGAAGCGCGGGCAAGGAGCATTTGGGAGTACTGGAAAGTAGTTTTACCGTTGGTATGGTTTCATGGCAGGGAGTCTTGTATACTAGAAAGGATTAATTCTCGATAGGCTTATGATCTAACTACCTGCGCAGTACTGATGGTTACTTATCTTTCTAATTCCTTTTTCTATGGAACACTATTCATTCATCAAAGCGCAGGATCCAGAACTTTATAAAGCTCTCGTGGGCGAAGAGACTCGCGAAGCACGTGGCGTTGAACTAATTCCGAGCGAGAATTATGTCTCGCGGGCGGTTCTTGAAGCTAATGGTTCGGTTTTTACCAATAAATATTCTGAAGGGTATCCCGGGAAGCGGTACTACGGCGGCCAGCAATACACGGATATTGCCGAAAGTCTCGCGATCGAGCGGGCGAAGCAGCTCTTTGCGGCCAAGTATGCGAACGTCCAGCCGCTCGGCGGTGCAGCCGCTAATGTCGCGATGTACTTTGCCTTGATGGAACCAGGCGATACGGTCCTGGGGATGGATCTGAGTCACGGCGGCCACCTCACTCACGGCCACCCGACGACTGCTATCAATAAGGTCTTCAACTTTGTCCGCTACAAAATGAAAGATGTCGAGACGGGCGAGATTGATTATGAAGCCTTGCGACAGGTGGCCTTAGAACACAAACCAAAAATCATTCTCGCCGGATTTTCAGCGTATAGTCGTGAGCTCGATTACCAGAAATTTGTCGACATTGCGCGTGAGGTTGGGGCCTACACCGTGGCCGATATGGCGCACATTGCCGGACTGATTGCGGGTGGTGTGGCAAAGAATCCATTTGATTATGAGTTTGATGTGATTACAACGACTACTCACAAAACCCTACGCGGCCCGCGCGGCGGTATGATCCTCGTGCGTGAGGATGAAGAAATCGCAAAGCGCATCAACAAAGCCGTTTTTCCCGGTATGCAAGGTGGTCCACACATGCACATCATTGCCGGCAAGGCCGTCGCGTTTGGGGAAGCGCTCGCACCGGCTTTTAAAGTGTACGCCGCGCAGATATTAAAAAACGCGAAAGCCATGGAAGCGGTCTTCAAAGCTGAGAATGTGCGGCTTCTCTGCGGCGGCACCGACAATCACCTCCTCGTGGCTGATGTCTTTGGGTCGCTTGGCGTGACGGGTCAGGAAGCCGAGACAGTGCTTGATGAAGTTGGTATTACACTGAATAAAAACATGATCGCTGATGATCCGCGTACGGCGATGGATCCGTCGGGTATCCGGTTTGGTACGCCCGCCATGACCACTCGCGGCATGAGAGAAGGCGAAGCAACGACGCTGGCGGAAATTATGATTACTGCTATGCGGGCGAAAGACGATAGTGCCAAGAAAGCGTCCTTGCAAAAAGAAGTAGAGGCGCTTTGCGAAGCGTTTCCGGTGCCGGAAGTACTGGTCTAACAAAACATATGATAGAATAGACTTGTCGTGAGCTGGAACGCCATGGCAAGCCTATTCTTTTGAGATTCCCTCGTTCCACACCTCGCGCCGACCCCCGTCGGCGCTTTTTTTATTTACCTCACCCCTCTGTTACAATGATTGATATGGAAGACTATATTGAAGAAGCGCCCCGGCACCGCCGACTTGTCAAAACGATAAAACACCATTGGTTAACGTTGGCCTTTATCGGCGGATTTATTACTGACTTTTTGCTTTTGAATCGCGTTGATGATGTGATAGACAATACGACGTTAATTGTTTATGTCGTATTAGCGACACTGTCACTATTGGTATTTTATGCCAGTATCGCCAGACGGTTTGGTGATGTGCGATCACTAACTACCGAACGGTATGCAAGTGCAGTGATGCAATATGCCTTTGGCGGTTTATTTTCCGGAATGTTGATATTTTATGGGAAAAGTGGAGCGATATTATCGAGTTGGCCATTTCTTTTATTAATTATTTCGGCGATTGCCGGCAACGAATTAATAAAGAATCGGGGGCAACAGTTGGTGTTCAATCTCTATGCGTATTTTGTTGGGGTGTTTGCTTTTGTGACATTGCAATTACCAATTTTGACTGGACAGATGGGTGGATGGATGTTTTTTGGGTCAAGTATCGTTGCCTTGTTATTTGTATATGGTGTCGTTCAGTTGCTGACTCTGATTATTCCCAATTATCTGTATTTGGAGATGCGCAAAATCGTCTTTGTTATCCTCGGCACGTTTGCCATATTTCAAGCGCTATATATGACAAATATTATTCCTCCGATTCCGCTTTCATTAAAAGAAATCACCATTGCACAGTCGGTGGTACGAGTCGGCAATGAATACGAAGTGGTCTATGAGCCAGCACCGTGGTGGCAATTTTGGCGGCGGGTGAATCACGATTTTCATCCGTCTGAAACAAATACCGTCGCGTGCTTTACGCGGGTGTTTGCGCCCACACGTTTATCGACCAGCATTAATCATGTGTGGGAGTATAAAGACGACAATGATAAATGGGTAGAACATTTTCGATTGGGGTATCCGATTACTGGCGGCGGCGACGATGGGTATCGTGGATATACCGCTATTTCAAGCTTTCGCGATGGAACGTGGCGTTGCCGGGTCGAAACCGACCGGGGGCAGGTAATTGGGCAGCAAGTATTTCAGATTGATACGACCGAAAAACCGGATGAACTCGTGCGGGTAATTGATTAGGTGTAGTGGCAAGCGTTTTCTAAATTTTCTGCTATAGTGTGACCATTATGGAAGCAACCATTCGTAGTGCTGTACAAACTGCCCTTGGCCAACTCGGTCTGCCGGCGGCTGATTTTGTGGTTGAACACCCTAAGGAATTGGCTCATGGTGACTACGCATGCAATGTGGCGCTCGTCATTGCAAAAGTAGCTGGACAGTCGCCACGCGCTGTCGCCGAGCAACTGGTTGCGACACTAGCAGGAACAATGGATGACGTGCGTGATATTACCATCGCTGGCCCAGGATTTATCAATTTCCACCTCACCCGGGAATTTTTTTCCGCACAGACCGCCGCGGTGGTGACTGCAGGTGACGCGTGGGGGAAGGGGGATGATCAGGCAGGTGAAGAAGTGCTGTTTGAATATACGAGTCCCAATTTATTCAAGCCTCTCCATATTGGTAATTTGGTTGGTAATATTATCGGTGAATCATTTACGCGACTGTATGAAACGGCAGGTGCTGTCGTACGCCGAGTAAATTATCCGTCTGATATTGGATTGACGGTAGCGAAAGGGGTGTGGGGACTGAAAACAACGGCCGCTGACCCTGACAATATTTTGGCGCTGGGCACAGCATACCGAGTTGGGAATGAAGCGTACGAAACGGACGAAAATGCTAAATTAGAAATTGAAGCAGTGAACCGGGCACTTTATGCCGGAACTGATATCGCCTTAAATGATCTCCGTTCGCGTGGTATTGCGACGTCCCGCCGAAGTCTGGAAAGTATTTGTGCACGATTAGGCACAAATTTTGATACTGAAATTACTGAAAGTACTGCGAGTGAACCGGGGGTAACAGTAGTAAAAAATAATATTGGTACCGTCTTTACCGAGAGTCAGGGAGCGGTCGTTTACGAAGGAGAAAAAGTCGGATTACACACCCGTGTTTTTCTGAACTCACAAGGATTACCGACCTATGAAGCGAAAGATGTCGGTAATTTTACACTCAAGCGTACCAAGTATCCGCACTGGACGCAGTCAATTATTGTTACCGGGAACGAACAAACCGAGTACTTTAAGGTACTGTACGCAGCGCTGCGAGAATTATTCCCGGACGCGCGTGAGAAAAATCTCGAACACATTCCGACCGGTTTTCTCACGCTTACTACTGGCAAGATGTCTTCGCGTAAAGGAAATGTGTTAACTGGTGAGTCGCTGCTTGCAGAAGTACAAGAAGCGGCTCGACAACGAGCCGCTGAAAGTCGGGCAACTGATATTGACGAGCTTACTAATCAAATTGCGGTGGCGGCACTGAAGTACCAAATTCTCCGCCATTCAGTTGGTTCAAATATTGTGTTTGATAAAGAAAAGGCATTGTCATTTGAAGGCGATTCTGGACCATACCTCCAATACACGTACGCGCGAACAGTGAGTGTCTTGAAAAAAGCGGCCGCGGTTGGGGTGGTGCCTAATGCAGAGATGGTGCCTGAAGTACCATACGATATTGAACGCATCTTGTACCGGTTCCCGGAAGTCACCAAAGCGGCGCTCGCCGAGCGAGCGCCGCACCAGGTCGTGACATACATCACGGAACTGGCTGGTGCCTTTAATTCATTTTATGCACGTGAAATGATTGCTGATGCTGACGATATCTATGCGCCGTATAAGGCTCTTCTCACCGCCGCGGTGGGTACCACGATCAAAAACGGGTTATGGACCCTGGGTATTGCTGCTCCCGACCAAATGTAAAATGAGAAATGAGCCACAGAGGCCGTAGGCCGACAATGGCGAATTTCCGCGAGCACCTCGCCCGTTCCCAGGGCGGGGTGTCCGCGTCTCCAAATTCATGAGTGAACACTGTCAGGCGACTATTGCGAATTTTGTTTGAATTTTTATACCTAATAAAAATTCAAATGCTCTTCTAATTACGCGGTTTGAGTAAGAGTAAGTTACCAGATGCGTAAAGGGTCTGTACTGCAATAGTTGACATATCCTTCAATCGTTGTAAACTTTTGGTAGTAATAAGTTCTGAACCGCAGGGAGGCAAACGTGACGAAAAATCAAAAACGTATCAGCGTGAATCGCGACTCTTATCACGTCTTGATCAACGGTCACAAGATGACCGTTCCCCCGGCACTGGCGAAATGTCATCGCTGGCTTCGTAGTTACCAGTATGATGTGCTGGTCGAATGGAATTCGCGCAGCTGTCTGGCGACAGTGTACGAAGATGAAGGGGGGAACTTGATGTTGCGCTTGAAGATCGATGCCTCTGCCGCGGCATTCCCGCCGCTGACAGCAAAAGGAGACTGAAGTGCAAATACTGACCGATATCGTTTTTTGCTTCCTCCTGCTCTTCTCGTGGCTGCTCCATGGTGCGTACTTTGTGTACATCCAGGGCAATTCGTCTGAAGAGCTACCTGCGGCTTCGGCATGGCTCCAGGGTAACGCCTGGTTCATGACGTTCGCGCTGCCGGTTCTGGCCGTGGGTCTGTACCTGCATTATAGCCAGTTCTGGGCATGGATCCTGGTTTTGGTGTCACTGTGGCCTGTGTTCTTTGCGGTCTTTCTGGCGCTCATGTTGCGCCGTATTGACTGGCCGTAACGACCCCGATTGAAGAAGTAGACGGCGCCTCGGCGCCGTTTTTCGTCTCTAGCCGTTTTAGGAAATCGTGGTACCATGCCTATACGCATCTGATATATGCGCATTATTAATGTCTGATATACATTTCATATTTTATGTCAAAACAACATGGTCGTGAAAACGACACGGTAATGGTTGAGGAAGTCGTTGCTAAAAGTGATGTAGCGCTGCGAGAAGAGGCGATGCAAACTTTTTGGCAAGAACACGACATTTTTAATAAAACTATTGCAACGCCGGCTGGCGCGGAGCCAAAAGGAACCTATGTATTTTATGATGGACCGCCGTTTGCTACGGGGTTACCGCACTATGGTCATATTCTCGCGAGTGCGATTAAAGACGCGGTGCCACGATTTTGGACTATGCGCGGGTATCGCGTGGTGCGAAAATGGGGTTGGGATTGCCATGGCTTACCGCTTGAAAATCTGATTGAAAAGAAACTTGGACTGGCCACCAAACGAGATATTGAGACATTTGGGGTGAAAAATTTTAATGAAGCGGCGCGGGCGACAGTCATGGAATACGCTGACGAATGGAAGCGAATTATTCCGCGGATGGGTCGCTTCGCCGACATGGAGAACGACTACAAGACGATGGATAGCACCTACACTGAAAGTGTTTGGTGGGCTTTTAAATCATTGTACAAAAAAAATCTAGCGTTTGAAGGCTACAAAGCGATGCAGCTATGTCCACGCTGTGGGACCACTCTCAGTAACTTTGAAGTGAATCAAGGCTACAAAGATATCAAAGATATTGCCGTGACAGTGAAGCTTCCACTGCTTGATGACGCCGGGCAAGTGACTGCTACTTCACTCCTTGTATGGACGACTACTCCCTGGACACTGCCAGGCAACTTGGCGGCGGCAGTCAATCGTGATTTCGAGTATGTGACGGTAAAAATTAAAAGTGAAGAAATGAAAAATGATGAATTTTTCATAATCGCGAAAGGGCGACTCGCACAGCTCGGTGCTGTTTCGTATGAAATCATCGAAACCATGAAGGGCGAGGTTCTAGTAGGGAAATCGTATCAACCACCATTTCCATTTTTGATTGGACAAAATTTTGACCAATCAAATGCCTGGAAAATTTGGCATGCTGATTATGTGGAAATTGGTGAAGAAGGAACGGGTGCAGTCCACATCGCGCCAGCGTACGGGGAAGATGATATGCAGCTAGCTAAGGCAAACAATATTCCGATTGTTCATCATGTGGACGACAGCGGTCGCTTTAAAGAGTGGGTGACCGGTTTTAATTGTGCCTTGGTAAAGCCAAAGGATGACGATGCTGTTGGCATTGATCACAAAGACACTGATATCGAAATCCTGAAGTCGCTTCAAGTTGCAGATAAAATTTTCAAAAAAGAAAACATCACGCATAGCTACCCGCACTGTTGGCGGTGTGATACTCCGTTACTTAACTATGCGACTACATCGTGGTTCGTAAACGTGCCAAAGATCAAAGACGAACTGGTCGCCGCCAACAATCAAGTGCACTGGGTACCAGACCATGTGGGCACAAACCGCTTTGGCAAGTGGCTCGAGGGTGCACGCGATTGGGCGATTAGTCGACAACGGTATTGGGGAGCGCCCTTACCAATTTGGAAAAACCATCAGACGGGGGCCGTCCATGTAATGGGTTCTTTGGCAGATATTATTTCTTTTCTTCCAAAAAGAAATAACTCATATACTATAGTGCGTCACGCTGAGGCGAATAGTAATGTTAGTGGCGTCATTGATGCGCTGGGAAAAAATAACAACCCTTTGACTGATAATGGTCGAGCGCAAGCGGCTGCCGTTGCTGCTACGGTATCAACCGTTACAAGAATTGTTCATTCCGGATTACAACGAGCTCGCGAAACGGCTGAAATTATTGCTGCTACATTAGGATTGCCAGCCAGTGCGGTGATAGCGGATGCACGGTTGGCTGAATTTCGTGTCGGTGATGATTATGAAGGCAAAACCTGGGCTGAATTCAACACCCAGTTTGCTACTGAAGCAGAAAAATTCACTCGACAATTTGCTGGCGGGGAAAGTCGATATGATCTTATTAAGCGAGTTGGTAGTTGGTTGTATGAATACGATGCCACCATCACCAACGAACATACATTAGTGATTGGTCACGGTAGTTCGTTATTTGCACTGGAAACCGTCGCGCGTGGCCTCGATTATGAAGCGATGATTACTTTGAAAGAACAAGGCTATTTAAAAAACGCCGAAACGAAATCATTGTCGTTTACTCCATTACCTCACAATGATTTGTATCAACTCGACTACCATCGACCGTATATCGACGACATCGAATTATTTGATACCGATGGGACAAAACTGGAACGAATCAAAGATGTCTTTGATTGTTGGTTTGAAAGTGGTTCGATGCCGTATGCCCAGCACCATTATCCATTCTCATGTAATGAAGAAGCGTTTACACATCGATTTCCAGCCAATTTTATTGCTGAGGGACTTGATCAAACCCGTGGCTGGTTTTACTCCCTCATTGTACTGGGGACAGCGTTATTTGGTACATCGCCGTATAAAAATGTGATCGTGAATGGGCTTATCATGGCTGAAGATGGTAAAAAGTTGTCTAAGAAACTGCAAAATTATTCAGCTCCGGAAGATCTAGTCAATCAAATGGGCGCTGATTCAGTACGATTTTACCTCCTTTCTTCGCCGGTGGTCCGGGGAGAAGATGTGAATTTTGTCGATAAAGAAGTCCAGGAGTTACAACGTAAAAATATCGGTCGATTACACAACGTGTTGGCCATGTACGAAATGTTTGCTGACGGCACGGCGGCGAATGCGACGTCACCAAATGTGCTTGACCGCTGGATTGTTGCTCGTCTCAATCAACTCGTGAGTGAAGTGACCATCGGGTACGAACAATACGAGCTAGATAAAGCCACTCGGCCTATTGCTGATTTTATTGATGATATTTCTGTGTGGTATTTGCGTCGCAGTCGAGAACGTCTAAAAAGTGATGATAACACTGATAAGACAAACACTATTGGCACGTTGCGGTTTGTATTACGCGAATTAGCCAAAGTCATGGCGCCAGTAATGCCATTTTATGCTGAATATTTATATCGTGCCGTCCGTAACAGTGATGAAAGCGAGAGTGTTCATTTATCCGCCTGGCCGATGAAAAACGAAATAAATACCGCGCTCCTCGCTGACATGTCTCAGGTTCGTACTATCGTGACAGCGGCCCTCGAGGCACGAACAAAATCGGGTATTAAAGTCCGTCAACCGATTGCTCGCGTCACTGGTCCGGTCATTCCTGATGATTTGGTGGCGGTAGTATTGGATGAGCTGAATGCAAAAACGTATATGGCTGGTGATGTGGTCAGTATCGATACAACATTGACACCCGAACTGTTGGCTGAAGGAGCGGTTCGAGAAGTGATACGAACGGTGCAGGATATGCGCAAACAAGCCAATCTTACTCCACGTGACACAGTGACAATCATAGTGAGTACTGACAATAAGGGCCGTGCAGTGTTGCTTGATACGGTGTATCACCCCTTACTCTTAAAAACCGTTAACGCGATGGAGGTGCAATGGAGTAATGATATTACTGGGCAAACGGTGACGGCTGGGGAGTATCAATTTGTCATTGCAATACAGCAGTAGCTGTTTTGTAGGGCATATAACAACGAGCGCGGAAATTGCTTTGCAATTTCCGCGCTCGTTGTTTCGCGTTACAATAGGACGAAATGTCTTACCAAACGTATATCACCGACGCCGTGGTTGTGGGAAGTTTTCCCAATAATACGGCCGACAAAACCTTCCTATTATTTACCGAACGATTAGGACTTGTCTATGCGACGGCGCGGAGTGTGCGAGAAGAACGCAGTCGACAACGGTATGCACTGCAAGATTTTTCCTATATTTTTGTGACCTTGGTAAAAGGCAACGGCGGGTGGCGCATTGGCAGTGTCGATACGTATGGAAATTTTTATCAACAAGCAATGACTCGAAGTGCGCGGGGAAGTGTCGTTCAACTGACAAAAGTATTGCGCCGGTATGTCCATGGGGAAATTCCAGAGCCCGCGCTTTACCAAGAATTTGTGGCTTCACTACAATATATGACCAGTATTACCTGTACTGATACTGTCCAAATTGGCCTAACGCTTTGTGCGAGTGTGCGAGTTTTGTCGAAACTTGGTTATGTTGCACAAGGAAATCAACTACTAAAAGTACTCGAACCAACGTTGGCGACTATCCCCATTGATTTGATTATAGACCTCCAACCACTCCTTGAATCGACGTATCGTGAGGCACAAGCAGTCACTCACCTTGAACAGTAAGTAATTGGTGTATACTACTAATGAGTACTATGTCAGGGATTAAAGACCAAGCGGAAATTGATGCCATGCGTCGTCGATTGTACGAACGTGGCGGTATTAATCGTCCAATTGAAAGAACGGTATTGCACCCGACGGGCCAACAAGATATTCCAAGAAATTGGCCAACATCACCGTCTGTTCCAAAACCTCCAGCGCCACTTGATCCGCGAACAGATTCGTTAACGACACCAAATATTGCGATTCACCATTATGCCCCGCGCCGTCGGTATCGTTTGTTCATATTACTTGGTGCTATTTTTTTGTTTTTAGTTACTCTTGGCGTCTCCGGTTTTTACATGTTTGTGGGCAATAACCAAATTTCGAGTGACAATATTTCCGTATCAACCACCGGTCCGCTCACTATTGGTGGTGGTGAAGTCTTGCCCCTTGAAATGACTATCGAAAACAAAAACGATGTTGCCATCGAATCTGTAGTATTGATAGTGAATTATCCAGCCGGGACAAAATCCGCCGACGACGGATCACGCGATTTACTTGAAGACCGTATTACTGTTGGACGTCTTGGTGCCGGTGAAACCATAAAAGTCCCAACGAAAGCGGTTGTTTTTGGAGAAGAAAACCAAGAACGAGAAGTGCATGCCACTGTTGAATATCGACTAGACGGATCAAACGGCACCTTTTATAAAGAGGCTTCGCCACTGACATTTAAAATAATTTCTTCGCCGGTAGTTATTCGTGTGGAATCGTTGCGTAAAGTTTCTTCGGGACAAGAAATTGAAGTTACTCTGACTATCCAATCAAATGCTCCTAATCCACTAAAAGATGTACTCGTCACCGCTGATTATCCGACGAATTTTGATTTTTCTTCAGCCGTACCATCTCCAGCCTACCGTGAGAATGCCTGGCTCATTTCGGAGTTGCTTCCAGAACGAGCGACAAAAATTTTTCTTAAAGGTGCGATTGTTGGTAAAACCACTGAAGAATTCCAGATTAAATTTACTGCCGGAACTCCAAAACCAGATAATCAATTTATGATTGGATCACTGTTAGCGCAAGCGGCGACTGATTTTGTCATCGAGCAGCCATTCATTGATGTTAGTCTCGGAGTAAATGGAGTTGAGAGTGAAGTAGTTACGCTGAAAACTGGAGACAGCACTAATGTTGCGGTAACGGTACGCAATACTCTTGAAGATACACTGTATGACATGGCTGTTGAAGTGGGCATAAAAGGAAATGTGTTGGTGCGTGATCAAGTATCGGTGACAGAGGGATATTACGATTCAGTAAAAGACGTTATTCGTTTTGAACCGTCAGGCGATTCATCGCTCTCACAAGTCGCTCCGGGCGCGGTGCGGACATTTAGTTTTGCGCTTCGGCCGAGCGACCGTACCGAGACACCTTCGTTTGCGATTACCGCCAATGCTTTTGCTCGTCGAGTTTTTGAAAATCGAGCGACAGAACAATTAGTGGGCACTGCCAAAAGTGAGGTGAAATTTACGTCAACGGTAGCGGTGGGGCGAGAATTATCACGCAATAATCTCGGTTTTATCGATAGTGGACCAGTGCCTCCAGTTGCCGATACGGTCACTACGTACACAGTGTATCTTGAAGCGAGTGCTGGCGGGAACGACGTGACGGGCGCGTCTTTGACGACAGCATTGCCACAATACGTTAATTGGACAAACCAAACTACGGGAGATGGTAGCCTCGTATTCAATCCGGTCTCAAAAGAGCTCACCTGGACAATTGGTGATATTGAAGCCAGCAAAAAGAAGACGACCGCTTTCCAAATTAGTGTATTACCAAGTCAAACCCAAATTGACACAACACCGGCAGTCGTCTCGGCATTGCGTTTTCGTGCCACTGATCGCTTTACTGGGGCCGTGGTACGAGCGGATGGATTACCATTAAACACTGAATTAGCTGAAGAACAGGGATTTAAGAAAGGAAATGGTGTTGTACAAGCTACCGGTAGTGTGGCTGGAGAATAATAAAACCCTAAGCCGACCAACTGCTACAGCAGTTGGTCGGCTTAGGGTTTTATGGTACAAAATACTCATAATTATCATCATATATGTCAGATTCATCGACCGTTGTTACCATGGATAAAATCACCGCACTATGCAAGCGTCGCGGGTTTGTATATCCAGGAAGTGAAATATATGGTGGTTTTGTTGGGTCGTTTGATTATGGACCATATGGAGTTGAACTTGCGAATAATATAAAGGCTGCTTGGTGGCAAGCAATGGTGCAAAAGGAGCGTAACATTGTCGGGCTAGATTCTGCTATTGTGACTCATCCAAAAGTTTGGGAAGCGTCGGGCCATGTGGGTGGATTCTCTGATCCATTAATCGAGTGTCGTGAATGCAATACAAGGTCACGAGCAGATCATCTGTTGGAAGATGTTGGAGTATTTGCTGACGAAAAAATGTCCGTCGAACAGATCAATGAATTATTTGATACGAATCGCGACAAACTCGTATGTCCAAAATGTGGTCAGAAAAATTTTGGTACAGTGCGCCAATTTAATTTGTTGGCGCAAACCAATCTAGGTAACTTCTCAGAGGATTGGAGCAAAGAACCGGCGTATCTACGTGGTGAGACTTGCCAAGGTATCTACTTGAACTATAAGAATGTGCTTGATAGCTCTCGAGTAAAAGTACCATTTGGAATTGCTCAAATTGGTAAGGCGTTCCGTAACGAAATAGCTCCACGTCAGTATATTTTCCGTAAGCGCGAATTTGAACAAATGGAGATGCAGATGTTTGTGGCGCCAGAGAATGAAATGTCCTTGTATGAAGTCTGGAAAGCAAAACGGATGCAGTATTATATTGACTTGGGCTTTAAGACTGAGAACCTACGATTTCATGAGCATGAAAATTTAGTGTTCTATGCCAAAGCAGCGTTTGATATTGAATATAAATTCCCTTTTGGTTTCAAAGAACTGGAAGGTGTACATGCTCGGGGTAGTTATGATTTGACGCAACATCAAACATTTTCAGGTGTGGCAATGGATTACTTGGATCCCTATACCAACGAAAAATATATTCCTCATATTGTTGAAACGTCAGTGGGTCTTGACCGAACGTTCCTGGCTGCCATGACAGAATTTTATGACGAAGATATGTTAGGAGGTGAGGTGCGTACGGTGTTACGTTTTCCATTCAAGTTGGCGCCGATTAAAGTCGCCGTTTTTCCGCTACTTAAAAACCGCCCAGAGTTGGTCGCTAAAGCAGAAGCTGTATTTGAAATGTTATCACAATATTTCCGGGCGGAATTCGATGATAATGGTAATGTCGGTAAACGCTATCGTCGACAAGATGAGATTGGGACACCGTACTGTATTGTGATCGATTTTGATACCTTAGGTGAAAACCCTAGTCTGCTTGACACGGTGACTGTTCGCCATCGTGATACGGGGGAACAGGAACGGGTGGCGATTGATGTTCTGACCACCAAGCTCAAATAAAAGCCGGTAAGTCACGTGTTACGATATTGTTATGTATAAAATAATATTCACAGCAGTACTATTGTTGGGAACCCTAGGCTTCTATGTACCTTCGAGTGAGGCGGCTGTAACCTGTCAAACGTTTACTCACCATTTTTCGTTTGGAGCGACAGATGATGTCACATCGGGAGAGGTAACTGCCCTGCAAACTTATTTGCAAAGACTCGGTTTTGATCAATTGGTTTCCGGCGAATTTGGTCCTATGACGGCCAAAAATTTATTCGACTGGCAAAAACAACAAAAATTAGTTAGCGATAATGATTCGTTTATTCCGACAAAAGTGTATTTTGGCCCAGCTACAAAACGATTGTTACAAGAGCAATGTACCCCCACGAAAGATTCGGTAATAAGCTTACTACAACAAGTGGCAGAGTTGTCACAACAACTAGTAAGTATACAAACCATCACCCCTAATTTGACCGTACCGACTACGACAGAATCATTGTATACAAATCTTTATGAGTGTGCTTTGCGTCGTGCTCCGACGACAAATGAGTTATCTGCACACCTTAAATTGGGGAAAATCTCACAAGAGAAACTATACGCTTCTATTCTTCGTTCGTCAGAGTACAAAAATAAAAAACACACCAATGATGAATACATCACCGATGCGTACATGTGTATAGTCGGTCGATCGGTCACCGCCGCCGAAAAAGCCACCTTACTCGCTGGCATGAAAGCGCGTGTTATGACTCGGGCAACGGTCATTACTCAGATACTTGAAAGTAATGAATTCACCACCGGTCGGGGGTCTCTTATTGCTAGTCGTTTTGGCTTTGTGCTCCCGCGCATAGGTACTGAACCTAACATTCAAGATAATGAAGCCAGAGAAAATTTCTATGCGAATTTATACAATTGCGCGTTCGGTCGTAAACCTGACACTGTTGGGTTAAATGCTTGGATGGCAACCAATCCAGCCACAACTTCACTGGAGAAAATCTATCTTTCTTTCCTTAATGGAGCAGAATATCAAAATAAGAAAACTGATAACAGTGCCTTTATAAAAACCGTGTATCAATGCATATTAAATCGAAAACCAGATCAAACAGGTTTAAAATCATGGCAAGAAATGCTTGATGCAGATTTAACCAGAGCCGGTCTTGTTACGCTATTTGTGAACTCCAAAGAGTTCCAAAGTGGTCGCGGCAAAACTTTACAAGAAGAGCTCGGCTATTCTCTTACTAGTTCTTACCAAACAGCTGATTCATGGGTGCGGTGGCAAGGAGTAAGAGATCCTTTTGCTGCTGGTATTCCGGTGGTGGTAAAGCATACTAATGCTGCTTCGACATCATGCAACATGGGTGCTTTTACTACTACTCAGAAGTTAAAAGATTTTTGGATCGCCCGGGCTCCATCCAATGGATGTAATACACCGTGGCAACTCATTGGCTTTGACGCATCTTGGACTGACAAGGCTTTAACGCTCACTCAAGCAAAAACGGTATTTGATCCGAGTAAAGGAGTAGAAATAGGTGATGGAAGTATTATTACCAACGCCTATGATCCATCAACCGTTGACATTAATAATGAAACATGGATTTCATTTGAATGTGTTGGTAAGAACATTGGGGTGAATGCGTGTATGGGGCCACTAAAAGCCGATTATACGCTTGATACGAAACGAACATTTATAATTATTAGCGGTGAAACATCCTCTGACGCAGTTGATTATTTACATTCAGCCAGTGTCCCAAATTTGTTATCATACAAAAATAAGTTGTATTTGTACTGGGTTGATGTTCGGCGAAAGAAAAATGTTCGGTGGGAAAATAATTATACCGACAGCGGTAATTATTTGGTGACCAGAGGCATTGAAATTAAATATAATGCAACGGATAAACGTTTCTATCCAGTTGATAGCTTGGGTGCATTCATTACAGGAAAATTTTATGCTGGAGATCCACGCTCAGTGATTGTATTTGACCGTGACCTTTCTGATCCACAATCAGATCGAGTTGCTGATATGGCTGCAGTCATAACTGACGGGAACCGTATTTATTTTTCGGGTAACCGTGGCGGTGGTAATTGTTTGACTCCTTTATCGCCAAGTGTTGGTTGTTATCGTCCAACATATGGATATACAACTGATCCGTTAACGTATCGTACTTTTAACCAAAATTTCGTTGCTGATGATTTAGTTCCTGACACCTATCAATCATATCAACGTTTTTTCTATCGTGCAGATAATAAAACCACTTGGTTAGTAGGGGGAAATTTTGTGGTGCAAAATGAGTATTATCAAAATAATAAATTACCGATACCGGTCGCAAAACCGGCTGGTAGCTGGGCTTTTCCGTGGCCGGTACAATTGTTCCCAACCCGGTAACAGGCAATGTAATACTGCCGTTCTTCACTATTTTGCTAGTTGTGGTAGAGTATTTTTACTATGACTGCTCGATACCTAACTACCACATTACCATACGTAAATGCTGATCCCCATATTGGATTTGCGTATGAAATTGTGGCTGCAGACGCACTTGCGCGCTATTGGCGGTTTATTGGTGACGAAGTATTTTTTAACACCGGAACTGATGAGCACGGCCAAAAAATTGCTCAAAAGGCTGATGAGAAAGGAGAAAGTCGTCAAGTCTATGTTGATCATTATGCCGGAGAATTCCAACAGCTCGGTGAAGCGTTGAATTTGTCATATGATGCATTTGTTCGTACCACTGATGAAAAACATATAACAGCAGCACAAGAAATTTGGCGACGCTGTGCGGAAAGTGGTGATATCTATAAAAAATCCTATAGTGGCTATTATTGTGTTGGCTGTGAGCTATTTTATAAACCAGCAGAACTCCTCCCTGGAAATATTTGTCCGATTCACACCAAACCCTGTAACGTGATAAAGGAAGAAAATTATTTTTTCAAACTTTCGAATTACCAACAATACCTCGAAGAGTACCTTGATCGTAAAGAAGTCATTGAACCAGACTGGCGACGTGAGGAAGCGATTAATTTTGTGAAAGCTGGACTCGAAGATTTCAGTATTTCTCGAGAGAAATCTCGACTTGATTGGGGGATTCCGGTGCCGGGAGATGATAGTCAGGTGATGTATGTATGGTTTGATGCGTTGACCAATTATATTAGTACACTGGGGTGGCCTGATGAATCAAGTGATTTTGGAAAATTTTGGCGTGACGGAGAAGTGGTTCAACTGGCCGGCAAAGATCAGGTGCGTTTTCAATCAATCATGTGGCAGGCGATGCTTAAAAGCGCAGGGATAAAGGCCACTGATAAGGTTGTGTACCACGGCTTTATTAATAGTGGGGGACAGAAGATGAGTAAGAGTCTCGGAAACGTTATTTCGCCATACGAATTAATTGAACGGTATGGGACGGATGCCACGCGCTACGTACTCCTCCGTCATGTACACCCGTTTGATGATAGTGATGTCACGTGGGAAAAGCTCGACGAATGGTATACCGCTAATTTGGTAAATGGATTGGGAAACCTGGTGGCTCGGGTAATGAAAATGGCTGAGACACATGTGACGTTATCAGAGATTGAAGCCTATCGGGCGGAAGTTATCGTGAAAGAATCCGCTGCTTTACGTAATGGGTCATTGGTTGGCAAGCCTGATCAAATTGATTTTTCTAGACAAATAGAAAGTTATAATATGCAAGCTGCCCTAGATAATATTTGGTTATATATCAGCGATATGGACAAATTCATTCAAGACACTCAACCATTTAAAGTTATAAAAAGTGACCTCGCGCAAGGAAAAAATTTAATCTTGGTGTTAGTTGATGCTGTTGCTTCCATTGCCCAGCGATTGGCGTTTTTTATGCCTGATACAGCAGAGATTATTTTGACAGCAATCCAAGAAAACAAAAAACCAGACAATCTCTTTAAACGCCTTGATGCATAGTATGGAAAAGCCGCAATTGGTGTTTGTCCATGGTGGTGATGCTCTGCGTGATTCGGAAAAACTATATGCTTTGTTACGTAGTCGCACCTTTAATCCGTACGAAACAAGACAAAAATGGCAAGAAGTTCTATTTGAACATCTCCGCACAACGTATGAATGTCATCGTCTCGAGATGCCTAATAAATATTGGGCAGATTATGAAGCTTGGAAAATTTGGTTTGAAAAGATGGTACCGTTTCTTCGCGAAAAAGTAGTGCTGGTCGGACATTCCCTGGGTGGTGGTTTTCTATTTCGGTATCTTTCTGAAAATGCATTACCAGTTACAGTCTCCCAAATACACCTCATTGCGCCAGTAATTTTGCCAATGGCAGATTGTGACGGTTTTTATATTGACACAAAAAATTGGACTGGATTTATGTCCACGGTTTTACGCATTCATGTATGGCATTCGGCAGATGATACGATTGTGCCAATCACGCACAGTGAAGCATTGATTACGCGAGATGAATCAATTGTTTTTCATCATTTTACTGACCGGTTTCATTTTATTGGTGATACCTTCCCGGAGTTAGTAACGGCCATAGAAATGGGTAAATAAATGTATGAAAAAAGGGCGACCCCAAAGGGGCCGCCCCGTTCGTTACTGGTACCGATAGGGGTACCGTATTCGCAGCCACCACCGTTGCCACCACTTTTGTTTGAAGGTGGGGTCGGTGGGGAATTCAAATCCCATAACAACTCTCCGTTACATCGTGCTGTCGCCGATTTTGCCACAAAGACAATTTTTCGTAAAGTTGTTATACTCATACAAATATGCGTCACCTGATTATTTTGTCCGGCAACAGCCTCAAGAACAAAGCTTGGGGCGAATTGATTGAAGCAGCGTTTGCGTCACAATTTGATTCACATTTTTTGCTACCGTATGATCATTGGGCTAGTGGGGAAGCTACTATTGACTTTACACGTGAAGAAGAAAAACTACGAGCGCACATAGCGTCATTACCAAATGATGTTGGAATTATACTTTTTGCTAAATCAGCCGGCTCATTGCTTGCCTTGCTGGCAATCCACCATCAGATTTTAACACCAACACACTGTGTCTTTTTTGGGATGCCGTTTGATTTAGCGGCAACGGAATTATTTAAGGATAATTGGGATCCTATTTCCACATTTCGTGTTCCTGCCATTGCGTTTCATAATCAAGCAGATCCAACGACAAGTTATGAATACACCAAAGCTACTCTGGCGACCTATGCTCCACAGGTTTCGCTTATTATTACGAACGAGCATGATCATTGGTATGGTGATATTTCAACCTACGGTGATATTATTACGACGTTTTTAGAAAAAAATAAATAAATTTTTATTAAAAAATTTGCATGGTATACTGCGCGGGTGAAATGGATTGATACCCACGCTCATCTAAATCTTTCGGTATTTAATGACGATGTTGATGAGGTGATTAAAAAATGCGCTGGTGAATCTGTGACGGTGATTAATGTGGGGACAAAATTGTCGACCAGTCAGCGAGCAGTTGAATTGGCTACGCAACATGACCATCTCTACGCGATTATTGGATTACATCCGATTCAAACGGTGCCGGGTGATCATGACGAAGACGAGTTTGGTGTAGGCGGTCAGCCGTTTACGAGTCATGGTGAAATTTTCGTTCGCGAAGCCTTCTTGACGCTCGCAACAACACCAAAGGTTGTGGGTATTGGGGAATGCGGATTTGATTATTGGCATTGTCCAAAAGAAACGTATGAGATACAAGAAATTGCCTTTATCGAACAAATCAAACTAGCCAATGAACTCAATCTTCCTTTAATGATACACACCCGCGGTCCAAAACCTGGGGAAGTGAGTCCAACAGGCCGGAGCGTGTATGAAGACGTGTATGAGCTCCTTAAGCAATATGCTCGGGTGCCATTTAACGTACATTTTTATGCTGGTACCACCGCTGAAGCCTATAAATTTTTTGATATTGGCGGCACCATTTCTTTTACTGGGGTGATTACTTTTGCCAAACAATATGAAGAAGTCATAAAAAATGTTCCTTTAGATAAAATTCACGGCGAAACTGACTGCCCGTATGTGGCCCCTGTTCCGTATCGCGGTAAGCGATGTGAACCATGGATGGTTACTGCCGTGTATAGTAAAATTGCGACCATTAAAAATGTGTCCGAGTCAACGGCCATAGAAGCGTTACAACAGAACGCAAAAAATTTATATCGTTTGGGGTGAAATCGGGCCTGATGTTATTCAGGCCCGATTAAGACGACGCCGTTCACGGTGACTAAAATCAGTGTGCCGAAACGCGAATTCCACAAAGCGGAGAGCCAGCCCGTGTAGTTGTCGTTCATGGGCGCGAAGGGTGACTTGTTTCAGCTCATTAAACTCGCTTTGAGTGATGTTGTGCCACCGCTCTTGCAAACCCGGGTCTCGCTTGAACCATTTGCGAAGCAGATTACGAAAGGCAACCGCATCGATTTCACCCCGAAGTTGATTACACTGCGCACAGGCGGCAATGAGATTGTCTGGGGTAGTAAAACCGCCATAGACACGGGGTTTGATATGATCTTTCGTCATGGCGTTCCGTGGATACGGTTTTCCGAGTACTTGTCGCCCTCGAATCATCGGATGATGACAGTAACAACAGCGATTTTCTTGGTGGAAGGCGATGACTTCGACGCGCAGACAGCGCATAGGTGTGCTCCTCTGTAAAAGAACCAATTAAGATAATAATAGTACACGATGACAGTATCGCCAATTAATTCATTGTTAATCAAAAATTTTAATAAGGTATTCATTAATTTTGCGCTGATCCCAGTCGTAGAAATTGGCCTCGTCATCATGTAAGTCGCCGGCTAATTCTTCACCGACAAACCGCCAATGCCAGGGTTCATAGACATAGTACGCATTGCCTTTTGGATAGGAGATTATGAATCCATATTTATAAGCATTTTTTTGTAGCCACGCAAAGGCTTCAGTGTTTTCAAATGAGGTGTACGTACCAGCAGTAGCTGGGTCGGTAATATCCAAGGTTGTACCAAGTTGATGTTCTGAATAACCCTGATCGGCCGAAAATGCATTAGCGCCACTACCATACATTTGTGTATAGGCACCCTTTAGAGTGGCTTGTTGGTCAAATGAGCGGTAGGCAGATACTACTTTCAGGTCTATACCATCATCAGCAGCGTCGTCAATCATGTCAACCAGAAAGGGGAGGGCTTCCGCATGAAAGTATTGTTCACTTCGACCAGCTAAAACATAGCTATTATCAATCTTTTTTAATCGAGACGGAATATAATTTTCGTTTAAGAAATATACTTTTGAATACTTTTGCAGAAGTTCCTCATCAGTTTTAGAGAGTTTATCCAGATCACCGACAGTACCGGCAATTTTTTTGATTTGGTCTTCAAATTCTTCATTGCGATTTTTTTCGTCGCCGAGCTCGTCTTGGAGCTCTTCTTTATCTGCAAGCAATTTTCCGACGGTTGTCGTCAAGTCGGCGATGGTGCTACTGGCCTTACTCATCTCGTCGTTTAAGGTTTTGGTACTTGATGCTACCTCGAGTAAAAATATATTTCGGTCGACTTGCAGAGCAACAATTTTTTGGTGTTGTGTGTAAGACAAAAACCCCAAGAGAATGGTTCCAATAATCCCCACAATAGCCAATGCTGGCCATACCAGTGCTCGAAACGGTGTTGGTCGCATACGTTATAGTCAAAAGTATACCATACGACTTGACCTTGAATAAGTAGAAACAGTATGGTATTGTTTTGCCGTTATTAAGGATTGTGGCCATTTGTGGCTCAATCAAAAACAAAATATATGTCAGACGTAAATATGCCAGCTATCGAGGCAGATCGTGACGCACACGCGTACGAGCTTGCCTACCACGTACTTCCAACGGTAGCTGAAGGGGAAGTAGATGACGTTACCAAGGCGCTTAAGGCTATTATCGTCGCTCATGGCGGTGAAGTTTTTGATGAAGAAGTTGCTGAACGCTTTGAATTAGCCTACGAAATTGAGAAATATCTCGAAGGACGATATCGCCGTTTTAGTAGCGCTTATTTTGGATGGATTCGATTCCGTATGTCAGGAGACGCTGTTCCAACGACAACAGAGGAAATCGAAGCACATAAACAAATCCTGCGTACACTATTGGTTCGTTTAACAAAACAAGAAGAAGCTAACCCTTTTTCTTTCCACGAAGCCCTCGCTGAAATTAAGAACCGAGTCGTCACCATTGACGAAGAAATAGTAGAAAGTGAAGAACCAAACAGTGAATCAGTAGATACACCAGCTACCACTGACGAAGAAGCGGAAGAAGTGGTAAAATAAAACCACTATCCACTAAGTCAATCCTATGTACCTTAATAAAGCAATGATTTACGGTAACCTTACTCGCGATCCAGAAATGCGCGCGTTACCAAGCGGGATGCAAGTTTGTAGCTTTGCGATTGCCACCAACCGTGTCTATACCGATCGTGATGGGAAACGCCAAGAAGCCACGGAATATCACAACGTCGTCGTATTTGGCAAACAAGCTGAAAATTCAGCCAAATATCTCACGAAAGGCGCTTCTGCTTATGTCGAAGGATCACTGCGAACGACATCATGGGAAAAGGATGGACATAAAAATTATCGTACCGAAATCGTTGCCGATCGAGTCCAATTTGGGCCACGCGCTGGGGCCGGGACAGGAGGGGGAGGCAATCAGGCAACGGCCAGTAGTGATCAAGGCAATGCTCCAGTTTTACCGGATTATCCGACCGAAGAAATCAATCCTGAAGATATTCCATTCTAAATATTCTTATTAGACTTAATTCATCAGTATCATGGAAACAACCATCGAACAACACAATTTACACAAAAAAGCCAAAGTGGAACATATTGATTACAAAGATATTGTTCGTCTGGGCAATCACATTAATCCGCACGCTCGAATGAATAGTCGCAAGCGTACTGGGTTTAGTGCGAAAGGTCAACGTGATTTCGCCCGAGCAATTAAACGAGCGCGTTTTATGGCGTTGATGCCGTATATTTCCCACTAATATTGTTTAGAAGGAAAAATTGAAAAGCGGCGGAGCTTTGCTCCGCCGCTTTTCAATTTTTTTAATTTGTAGTAGTCTCTATCCTAGATTCGAAAAAAGGAGAGCGCCTTGCAATATCTCGCAGCCATTATACTAGCGTTTTATGGGCAATTAATTTTATTACTCTTAGTGAGAACATCTATCATTATGGTGGTTGTGGGGGTAATGGTTACTACTGCTGTTGTTATCTTGTTCTGTGTTGTTTGGGGGTATTTTTTTGATAACGAATAAGGTCGACATCCGTGAGGATGTCGACCTTACTAGTTTGGTATTGCTCTTACGCTTTTTCCATTCGTTCAGAATACACGCCATCTTCGGTATTGACGGCAACCATATCGCCTTCATTGATAAACATGGGTACCATCAATGTCGCACCAGTTTCCAGCGTCACTTCCTTTAACGCGCCACCGGACGAATTTCCCTTTACCGCGTCAGCGGCTTCGGTTACTTTCAGCACTACCTTGATGGGCATTTTTAGTCCGATAATTTCGTCTTCGTATACCAACGCTTGAATCTCACTACGGTCTTTGAGGAATTTTCCCTGGTCCCCGACCATGTCGTCAGTTAGGACAAATCGATCGGCTGGTTTCCCGGATGTATGGAACCAATACTCGGTTCCTTTGCGGTAAATAAATGTCACCATGCGAGTTTCGAGATCAGCTTCATCCGCCGTTTCATTTACATGAAAAGTATTTTCGATGACTCGGCCAGACTTAATATTCTTTAGTTTGGTAATATTTACCGGTTTGCGTTGTTGCTTGCGAAATACATGATAAGAAATCACGATGTGTGGTTCATCATTAAAAATGATAACCTTTTTTGGAGTAATTTCGTTGTAAGATAAGACCGCCATAATAAAATGAAGTAATCTACCAAAAGGAACGACTAGCAATGGAGTTCATTTTGATACTGAATAAATTAATTAAATACGTCACTTTATACCAAAATTGCACCATAAACGCAAAATTTGTAACGGGCCAATAAGAAACAAATAGTGGTACTATACGATATAATAAACAATAGAAATATTTAGTATATGTTGGGGTTTTTTGCTACTGATGATGCCCGTGATTTGCCAGATGAAGAAATTCTTTGGCGGAGTCAAACTCAGCCATGGATTTTTTCCATACTCCTTGATCGGTATGAGCAACCGTTTTTACGACGAGCGTCACACATTCTGCGTAACACCGAAGATGCTGAAGAAATAGTTCAAGATACTTTTACAAAAATTTATATAAATGCCAACAAATTTTCTCCGCAGGAAGGGGCTAAATTTTCGTCTTGGGCGTACCGAATTTTATTAAATACGAGTTACACCTACTATGTCCGGAGACGAAAATTAAGCGAACGCATTGTTGGTCTTGATCCAGAATTTGAGCAATTAATTGCCGATCGCGCTACGACGCCTGAGGTTGTAATGCGGCGCGATGCGATTGAACGGGTATTATCACGTCTCCCGGGACATTTTGCTGCCGTGCTACGCCTTCACTACCTAGAACACTGGTCACAAGAAGATATTGCGAACGAAACTGGGGAAATGGTTGGCACAATCAAAGCCCGAGTACACCGAGCCAAAGCCGCCTTTCGTAAAGCAACGAACGGTGAAGAGTTAGAACAATTGTTGTAACCTTTTTGACCAATACCCAGTTGAAATAAAGTATGGAAACCATGCGTTCAGTATTACATAAACAACAACAGTTTCGGCGCGCCATTATGCGGCGTATTTGGTGGTCATTTCTCGTGAACACCATTGTCCGTCCGAGTTTCATGGTGGGCTTCGTGCTGGCGGGGAGTGGAATCGCGTTTTGGCGTTTAGCCTCAATTTCCAGCATCGTGACCAATCTCTTGGCGGTGGAAGTAGGTGACGTCCCCAATTATGCCGTGGTCAGTATGATTAATGCTGACACTTGGTCACTTCTGGCTTTTTGTTTACTTTTCATTACGACCGTTGTGGCGATTTTTAGACTATTTGTCCGGACCACACGAATACAAAGCACAGTCCAGTATAGCTAAAATACCATTTACGCCAGAGTATTTGATACGGTCAGGGTTATTGCACTTTTCTAGTACCTTGTTATAACCCGCAAAACAATACTTATGCATTGTAATAGACGCCCTGATTATTGGCAGATATGTCAATAAAGTGATAGCATCAGCGTATGCTCAAAAAACTACATGATAATCTCGTTACCTTTGGCCTTTCCCAAAAAGAAGCTGAGGTATATGTGACGTTGCTCACTCATCATGAAATGTCCGTAGATAGTGTCACCGAAGCGACGTCATTAAATCGTTCAACAGTATACGTGCAGTTGCAAAATCTCATGCATCTCGGGCTGGTAACCACGTTTAAAAAAGGGAAGAAAACCCTGTTTTCGGCCGAGTCCCCCCGACACATTGAACGGTTACTTGAACGTCGTCAGGCTGCCATTGAAATGCAAAAGAAAGATCTTTCTGATCTCATTCCACAAATATTACGATTGGTGGGGGTAAATACTGACCGTCCGTCCGTCCGTATTTTTGAAGGGAAGGAAGGATTACATACTATGCGTAATGATATTTTGACTCAAGATATAAAGCAGGTAAAAATCATTACAGCCATTGATCAAATGCGTCGAGTCTTTACTCCTGAAGAATTGATGCTATTTACGAATAAACGTGAGAGTAAAAAAATTCAGTCAGTTGTGCTCTATGCTGATGCGGAAAAGACAGATGCAGTGGTGCCATATCCTCACCAAGTGTTGAAACAAATAAACAGAGAACAGTTGCCGTTTGAAGCCGATGTGTATATTTATGGAAACTGTGTTTCTTTCGCCTCAGTCCAACCAACCATTACGGGAGTGACGATTGTTAATGCTGGTATAGCCCGTTCTCTCGAAGCACTCTTTGATGCCTTGTGGCAGTCAATATAAGTGTTAACGAGTAAAAATGAAATGTACAGAGAAAAAGAAAACGGGGAGCCTAGGGCTCCCCGTAACGTAACACGTCTGTCGCGCTTTTTGTCCAATACAGCGGCAACCTCACCTTATGCCAACCGGGTCAGGGAAGGTGGGCGTATGCCCAAGGATTTGCCGGCGCTGTCCATTATGGAATTGGGTCGATAACCCATAGTGCGCGCGTGTTAGTTAACAACCGCCCATGCACCCCTCCTTCACTATCTGGTTTCTAACCACACTGTACCACAGTAACTTTATAAATTGCAAATATTAATTAATAACATATACGCATTTCAACCAAAAAACAAAATAAAATTTTGTCAAAAATATTTGCATATAAGGCTATTTCGCTGGTTTTTACATAAAAAATTGTTTCTGCTGATTATTTTGTTGACAAATAATAGTGGCACTTTTACAATAAGTGCGTTGATTAGTTATTAAAAAATAAAAACAAATTATATGTCATTGATTGCAGCAATTGTGCTTGGAGGGATTGCTGGATGGATTGGATCTATCATTATGGGTACCAACGCATCACAGGGTATCCTCCTCAATATCGTTGTTGGTATTGTCGGGGCAATGATTGGAGGATTTGTCTTTAATATGCTCGGTGAAGGCGGAGTAAACGGATTCAACTTATACAGTCTGATTGTGTCAGTAATTGGTTCAGTTATTTTCCTTTGGTTGCTTCGACTCATTAGTGGCGCTCGTCGCTAAACTGGCCCCAAAGGGTTGAGGACCACAAGAGAAGGTGTCGTAAAACAATCAAAAAGAAAAGATTGGACAACATTACCAGCTAAATTCATACGGTGATCTATGGAACGAATCAATAGTGTTGCGACATTGATGTTCAAAGCAGATAATCAACACATGAATGTCGCGGGAGATGATACTGAACAATCAAAGCAAATAAATGACCGCTGGCAACAAACTGAACACAAACATGTTCATGAACGAATTATTGGCATGTCAGTACTCGAGGTAATTTACTAACTGCATGTGGAGGGAAGCGAAGTAATTCATTGAAAAAGATATGTCAACACTCTCATATCGGCAGTGGTTACTCATCGCAGGCATATTCGGAATTATGACCTGCGGTGTTACCGCCAACCACCTCTTTGCTGCCGAAGAATATTCACCAGCGGAACAACTATTACTCTGTGAATCATTGGTCGCAAAAACGGAAACCGCTATAGCCAATGATTGGTCAGCGGAATCAGCCAAGTCTGACGTACCAGTCCTCAATAACACTCTGAATGATACAGTGACATGTATTGGTCACTTAGAGAATAATGGAGTGACTGCTGATTCGATTTGGTTGCGAGAACGGATGCAACTAGCCATTGAAAAATACATGGAAAATGAGTCGCAACAACAAACCGCGGTGACCTGGATACTCGATGCGTATAGTAAAGAGCTTACCGAATCGTTTATTGCCGACGCATCGTTATAATTATTGGTATTCTGTAACAAACTACTATGTCAAATAATAATTCATCCGGAGTAAACACTGTGCTATTGGTATTGATTATCATTGCCATTGTTGGCTTTGGAACGTGGTATGTCATGGGAAGAAACGTGGCTGCACCAGAAGAATCTGACGCCACTATTCGCATTGATGTGCCGGATAGTGTCACCAATGAAGCTCCTAACAACTAGCTTCCGGGCGCTCTTCTTCTAGTTTTGAGCATCACCTACAGTGCTGGGCGGGGACAACATTCATGTTAATACATAATTAATTCTATGCATTATTCACCATACCAAAACCAAACGGGGACGATGACTGGATTCTCTGGGAGTACCTTGATATTGACAGCGTTACTCGCGTTAGTAATTGGGATGATACTGGGATATGTCTGGGCGGGGGATTCGTTTGCAGACGAACGAGCGGCGGTGACTAATACCGTACAAAACCCTGTTGCCACCGTTAATACAGCGTTAACATCCGATCACACCGAAGCGACAGCGATGGATGCGAGTGAGGCTAACGAGCCAGCGTTCACGATTGTGGTCGCGAATTTACCCACAGCGCAACAAGACGCTTTGCGAATGATGGGATTTTCTGAAGCGGAAATCGTTATCACTAAAGGCACCATGGCTTGTGCTGAAACAAAGATAACTAATGAACGAACAGTTGAAATTCAAAATGGTGCCACTCCAAGCGCCAGCGAAAGTATTGCGTTAGTTGGGTGTTATACAAGCA
Source organism: uncultured Candidatus Saccharibacteria bacterium (assembly GCA_964469295.1). GTDB lineage: Bacteria > Patescibacteriota > Minisyncoccia > Phycocordibacterales > UBA918 > OLB19. The sequence goes on along the minus strand of CAYXYJ010000005.1, from coordinate 16,421 downwards.
ATCAGTAAAACGACTCAGTTAACAAAACAAAACCGCCTAAAGGCGGTTTTGTTTTGTTAACATATACTAATCCGCACCACCAACGGCTTTCTCTTCCTTTAATGATTTTCGGACGTGTTTTAATAATTCGGTACGAACTTTTGGGTTTTCACGTAAAAAAGTTCTGGCGGCATCATAGCCACGGCCTAGCTTTACTTCAGTTGAAGCGTCACCACCTGGTGGGGTAAATGTGTACGACGAACCTGACTTGGCGACAAATTTATATTTTTCGCCAAGGGCGAGTAATTCTCCTTCGAGTGAAATTCCTTCGTTGTAAATTAAATCAAACTCAGTCGCTTTAAATGGTGCCGCGACTTTATTTTTAACAACTTTAACCCGGTGGCGACCGCCAACCACTTCCTCTCCCTTTTTAATTTGAGCAATGCGACGAATATCAAGGCGGACCGACGTATAAAACTTTAGAGCTTTTCCGCCCGGTGTTGTTTCTGGATTGCCAAACATCACCCCAACTTGCATGCGGATTTGATTAATAAAAATCACGACGGTTTTGCTTTTGGCGACAATTCCGGTGAGTTTTCGTAAGGCTTGACTCATGAGACGAGCTTGTTTCCCGACATGGTGTGCACCCATTTCGCCTTCGATTTCGTCTCGGGGAGTCAGGGCCGCTACCGAGTCAACCACAATGACATCGATTTTCCCAGATCGTACAAGTGATTCAACAATTTCAAGGGCTTGTTCACCGTTATCAGGTTGTGAGATAAGTAATTCATCAAGTTTTACGCCTAAATTTTTAGCGTATTCCGGATCAAGTGCATGTTCAGCATCGATAAAGGCACAAATACCGCCAGCTTTTTGTGCTTCGGCAATAGCGTGTAACGATAAGGTGGTTTTGCCCGAAGATTCGGGCCCATAAATTTCTAAAATACGTCCCCGGGGATACCCACCGATTCCGAGCGCCTCATCAAGTCCAATTGAACCAGAGGCAATGGTGTCAATATCAACCTTGCGAGTATCGCTTAAGGTCATAATGGCTTCTTCACCAAACTTGGTCTTTAATGAACGCAAGGTTTCGGCGATATCTTCCAGGCCACTGGCTTTATCAGTGGCTTTGGTGCCGATAGTTTTTGGTGCTTTGGCTACTTTTTTTGGTTTCATATCATTACGGATTAATTGCTAACGATGCGGGGGTGAAGATAAACGGTGTTTGTACCGCCGCCGTGCGACCATAGCGATCACTCGCTTCGATGGTGACTATAGTATACCCGTTTTCAAGCACAATGTGTTCACGAAATATACCATTGGCGTCAGTGAATATCTGGCGGTCATTAATGGTAATTTTGGTAATATTTTTAGCTATGCCAACAATAGGGACAATTCGCTCATTGCCGTACATTGGTGGAGTTTCGAGCAACGTAATTGATGGTCCAGCAATCAGAAATCGTGCCTGCCATAAGACATAAACAATGAGTAAACCCAAAAATCCCACTGCTAGTGTTAATTGTATGAGAGTGCGGAAATTATAGTGAGAGCGGGGGAATACCATAGGGTGCCGTGTGGTTAAAAGGTGTCGTCGGACTCATTCGTGTCCGTAGCGTCGTCTCCTGCGCCAAGAATTTGTCTTGGTTTAGCACCGTCGGCCGGCCCAATGACACCACGATCTTCCAGCAGGTCGATGAGTCTCGCAGCACGCGAATAACCAACTCGCAATCGTCGTTGTATATATGACGTTGACGCTTTGCCGGCTTCGATGACAGCGGCTTTGGCATCTTCGTAGAGCTCGTCGTCGTCCTCACTATCATTGTCTTGCAACATACCGATGAAACTGTCACCTGTGCCACCAGCTTTTTCATCGAGATTGATTGAATCGAGTGACTGCGCTTCAGCTTGATCCTTGAGATACTGCACCACATTTTTTGTTTCTTCTTCAGAGACGAAAGCACTTTGCAGACGAATTGGTTTTGGTGAATCACTTGAGAGGAATAACATATCGCCCCGGCCCAATAACTTTTCGGCGCCGACTGCATCAATAATGGTACGGGAATCAATTTGTGACGCGACGTTAAAGGCCAAACGAGTCGGAATATTGGCTTTAATAGTACCAGTGATGACATTAACGGACGGACGTTGCGTCGCCAAAATCAAGTGAATACCAACCGCGCGACTCATTTGTGCCAATCGCACGATGAGCGCCTCGAGTTCGCGCGGATACGCGAGCATCAAATCCGCCAGCTCGTCCATAAGAATCACAATGTAGGGCAGTGGTTCAGGTAAATCAGCCTGCGTTTCTTCGGGTGATCCCTCAGCTTCCCAAGCTTTTTTGGCCGGTTGGTACACATTTTGGTGATAAGAATCAATATTTTGAATTTTTTTACTTTGCAAAATATCATATCTTCGTTCCATTTCCTTGACCGCCCATTTGAGCATTAAGAGAGTTTTTTTCGCGTCAGTGATGACCGGAGTCAACAAATGGGGAATGCCTTCATATAATGTGAGTTCAACCCGTTTCGGATCAACCATCAATAATCGCAGTTGGTCAGGAGAATTGCGGAACAAAAGCGATACTACGAGATTGTGTATCATGATGGATTTTCCTGAACCAGTTGTACCGGCAATAAGCGCGTGCGGCATGCGAGCGACATTGGCAAAATGGGCATGACCCGTTACGTCTTTACCAAGAGCCACTAATAGTGGGTGTGGCGAGTCGGTGTATTCCGGTGTTTTTAACAATGAGGCTAATCCGACTGTAGCGCGTTGTAAGTTGGGAATTTCGATACCGACCAGTGACTTACCAGGAATGGGAGCTTCAATGCGGAGGGCACTGGTTGACAGGTTCAGCTGCAACTCCTGTTGCAAACCAATGATGCGAGAAATTTTGACCCCTTGGGCTGGCTTTAAAGCGTATCTTGTAATGGTCGGACCAATTTCCACCGCATCCATTTCTACCGTAATGCCAAACTCTTTGAGGGTGCGTTTAATAATATTAGCGTTGGCTTTGACGTCACCGGTTTGTGCTTTCCCGGTATCTTTCTTGAGCAATGATAATGACGGCGGGGCGTATTTTCCTCTGAATGTTGACACCACAAACTCACCATTCCCTTTGTCAAAGCCTAGAGTCTTTTTCGCTGCATCAACTAGTGGTCGCTTTGGAATTGATGTACCAACGTCGTCAGCATCATCTGCGATTGTATCGGAGTGAGGTTTTTTAGTGGCGAGCGGTTTATCGTCGATATCGTCAGGGAGCAACAGATTATCAATATCACTCATGTCGTCATCTTCTTCCAATGTTTCTCGTGATGATCGCGCGAAGCCAACATTAAAAATAAGGAACACACTAATGAGGGCTAATCCCACCATAATGGTTCCCGCTAATATCCCTCCAAGCAGGGTCTCCAGTGGCCACACTAACGCTAGTCCGGTCCATCCGCCAAGACCGTCGCTGTAGTGTTCGAGAAGACCAAGTAGAGCAAGAAACAGGAGCGCGATACCGATTACCTTTGACCCGCTAACGTGATTGTCGGCTTTGGGATTAAGTAATGCATACACATAAAACCCACAAACGAGCGGAGACAGGTATGCCCCGGTACCAAATAAAAGATCGAGGGTAATATAAGTGTAATGCCCTACCGGGCCACCAATATCCACGAGCGACGCCACAAAAAACACCCCGACTATCGCTACCATGACCGCCAAAATCGCTTGTCGGGCATGCGGAGACAAATCCTCAAACCAGGACCGTCGGGGAATTTCTACAGTTTTTTGTGCTTTCTTTTTCGCCATGGAACAACAAAATCAGAATCTAAAGTAATGGTGTAATCATACCACAATCGACGATACTAATGAGGATGTATATTGTCTATTTTGACTCAATTTTTCTTACTCAATATTTCGTTAGTCGTGTACAGCGCTGATGAACATTCCGATACGTTCCTTAGGTAGTGGTTATAAAAACGACAACAACAGAGCAACAATATTGCGCCAGAAAAAGACAGGATTGACGATATTGCATCTCTAAAAAATGTCTCTAATATATAAGAAAGACAAAATAAACGTACGTCTTTAAAAGACAGATATTACTAGCCTATTAAAGACAAGGACACATATGGACAATAGTAAAGAGACAAATTTACTGCAACAATACAATAGATTGTCTGATAATAATGACTATTATAATAATGTTTTCAAAAAGACAGAAAAAATATGCTCAGCTATCTTTTACATACTGTCTTATATACCGGTATCAGAGACAAATAAAATTCATCGTGACTCTTTAACTGATCGGACAATGACGGTGCATACCACTGCTGCAGAATCATTGCTGGTGTTTGAAATCGAAGCTACTGATGTCATCACTCGTTTTCAACACGCACTGCTCCTGCTTGATAGTACGTTATTACTGGTCAGTAGTGCCCGCCTCATTACTTCATCCATCGCTGCTCCAGTCTCTGACGAAATTGATCTGGTGATGCGGTACATTCGTAATCATTATCTTGGTACGCCACCACATCATGTGTCACTGACAAATAAAGGCTGGTATTCGTCGTCACCGGCTGTGGCTACCCGATCAATCGGTGCACCGCGTCCACGCCGTAATCGACCGCACATTCCCAAAAATGATCTGAGTTCGGATGCGGTGCTCGTCTACAGTGAATTATCAGATAGAACGACTCGTATCAAAACTGTCCTTGAAGCCAAACCAGAAGCCACGATTAAAGACTTAACCGACATCATCACCGACGTCAGTGCCAAAACCATTCAACGTGACCTTAATGATTTAATTGATCGTGGGGAAGTTAAAAGACAAGGAGAAAGACGTTGGTCAAAATATTCCATAAATAAATAATGTCTTTTAAATATATATTAAAATTGGCTATTTATAAAACTTTAAACCGCGTACGGGTTAAAAGACAAATGATGTAATGCTTTTAGGCACAACAGAGTTGTTCCCTACAGTGTAGAGTTATTGTCTGCAAAGTGTCTTATAAAAATTTTGGGAGGGGAAGGAGTGTTTTGTACTACAAATACTAGACAATTACCCCAGCATTGATTTTTTGCTAGTGTGTGTTGTACTAAAATGAGAATACCAAAAAATGTAAGACGTTCTCTACACCCTCGTCTACTTTTACAGATACCGGTAGTTATTTTCAAGAAACAGTACACGATTGTATTGTCAAAATGTTATCCAAATGATGTGTGGAAAATGATTGTTTTCAGTCCTTTCCACAGCAACGAAACGTGCATTTTCTTGAAAACTTGCTATACTACACAGGTATGCGCTTAGGCGCTTTTTCTCTAGGTCGCAAACCAATTTCTGGTACGGTGACTGATGACGAAAAAGAGTCTTGGGGGCACATTTGTTATTTGACAATTACATAGCAACTCTTGTCCGTGTGAACAATACGTGCGTTTTGAATTGACGCCAATCACACAAACTTTCCGCTCGACCTTTTCCTGTTTCTGTCCGTCGCACTGATTCTCGGTCCCATTTTACAGCTAGCTTCTTGTAAGGAGTAATACACCGTACAAGAAGTTAGTGATATTACGCGAGGAACTCTCGCTAATATGAATTAATTCATATTATTAGTATTAGTTCGTTCTGTAATCACAGAACACAACGTAGTACTTAACCTACGTTCCTTAAAAAACAAAAATTAATTTATGCAAATTGCTCAAACTACTGCATCAAAGGCTCTCGTAGCTGTTGTTGCGGCAGCTATGATGTTCTCTGCTTTTGTTGCTCCTGCTAAGGCTGCAACCGTAGAAGAACTTCAAGCACAAATCACTGCTCTGATGGCACAAATCGCTGCTCTTTCAGGACAGGGTGGTACTAGTGGCTCAGTCGCTTCAGGCATCTGCCCATTCACATGGACAATGGACTTGAAGATGGGTTCTACTGGCGCTGACGTCATGAAGCTCCAACAATTCCTTAACGCTAATGCTGATACTCGTGTAGCAGCGTCAGGCGCTGGTTCAGTTGGTGCTGAAACTCAATACTATGGTCCAGCTACTGCAGCAGCAGTATCAAAGTTCCAAGTAATGCACCGTGCTGATATCCTTACACCATCAGGACTTACAAATCCTACTGGTTTCTTCGGTCCATCAACTCGTGCTAAGGCTAACGCACTCTGCACTACATCAACTACACCAACTACCCCTGGTGAAGAAGAGGAAGAAACAACTGAACTTTCAGGTGAAGCTGATCTTACAGATTACACCGCTGATGACGCTGATGATGACACTGTAGAAGAAGGTCAAGAAGAAGCAGAAGTTGCTGTCTTCACTGCTACTTTCGAAAATGGTGACGCTGAAATCTCACGTCTTGATATCTCATTTGATGGCTCAGATTCAAACGCACGTCCATGGGACATGCTTGACACTGTGTCACTTTGGGTAGACGGCGAAATGGTTGCTGAAGCTGATGCTTCATCAAAGAACGATTACCTTGGCGATGAAGCTAATGGTATCATCCGTTTTTCTAATCTTGATATCGTAGCCATGGAAGATGAAGATCTCGAAATCACTGTTGCTGTAAACATGAAATCAGGTCTTGATACTGAAGAACTTTCAAGTACATGGACAGTTACTACCGAATCACTTCGATTCTTCGATGCTGATGGTGTAGCTACTACTGATGAAACTCTTGTAGATGACGAATCAGCCACCTTTACTGTTGAAGAAGAAGGAGTAAATGATGGTGCTGAAATCAAGAAGAACACAGATAATCCTGGTGCTGCAACTCTCAAAGTAGAAGATGATAGTAAGACATCAGATAAGTACGAAATCTTCACTTTCAACGTTGAAGTTGATGAAGATTCAGCTGATCTTGAATTGGGCAACGCCTACGTTGACCTCACGGTCACTAACCCATCAACAGCAAGTACAACTACTACTGTAGATGATGTTATTGATACTGTTGAGCTCACCATTGACGGCAAGACCGTTAAGGGTAAAGCTACTTCAGGTACTGCAAATGGTCAACTTGGTCATGTTATCGCTGCGTCAAATGACACAAACACTGTGACATACACCTTCGATTTCAAAAATCATGAGTTTACTGCCGATGAAGTATACGAAGCTGTTGTTGAAGTTTCATTCAAGGGTCAAAATACTTACGCTCGTTACCAAAACAACGTAACTGTAGCTGCAAGTGTTGATGGTTCAACTTGGGAAATGGAAAGTATGACTACTGGTGACTATGTACTCTCAAAGACACAAAGTAGTAAAACAATGACTCTCGCTACCGTTGTTCCAGAAGTGACTGGCGTAGATTCAAAGATCAGTCAAGCTAATAACCAATCAAATTCAGGAAGTATTATCTTTGAATTTAAGGTTGCAGCTACTGATGATGATGTTGTAGTAACTCGAGCACAACTTGATGCTGTTGCAACTCTCATTTCTTCAGCAAGTACAACACTTGCAAAGCCAACTCCATCATTGTCTAAGATCAGTGGTGATGCTACTGAGTCTCCAGCTAATACCTGGACAATTGAAGAAGGTGATGATGCTACCTTCCGACTTACGTACACCTTCACAACTGCTAGCGCGCACAACAATGGTGACTACTCTATCAACCTTGATACCATTGCTGGTGTTGAAGTTGATGAAACTTCACCTGTTTTGCCACTTGCACACAACTAGTGGAATGTCTAAGAATCTTTGATTCTTACAGACAACAAAAAATCCCCTCATGGGGATTTTTTGTTGTCTGTAACAAATATTTCGGTTCTTATCCCTTACTACATATTTGTAATGTAGTCGCTTGGCAGGGAATGGAGAATATGTAGTGAAGGGATAAGTGTCAATATTTCCACACTATTATCCACAACTTTTCCACAATCTAATTTATACTATATCTATACGACCGGTGTTATTTAATACATAAATAATGTATGACGGGTACATATTGTGGACAGTTGTTTGCTTTGGGAGCAATCGGTATTGGTTGCTGGCTGGTCCCGGTGGCATGGGCTGAGACGACGGAAACTGAGGAATTGACTGAATGTGGTGCTATTGTCACTCCAGAAAATTTTTACTATGAAGGCAGTGAAGTCTGGTATGATGACATACTAAATTGTGACAACCCGTTTGAGGTGACGGGCATGCTTGATACTTTTTCGGTGAATGGTGAAATCGTGGTTGATCACGGGAGTTACGTTGTTGGGTCAAACGGAACAAACCAATATGGACTGGAAAACGGAGATGATGCTGATTACTACCGTCATGATAACGGAAATTATGTTCGGGTTGATGGAAATCTGCAACCGCCAACGGATGCCGAAATTTTACGAGTCATTCGGGAATTTTTTAACGGTGATGAATCGTTAGCCTTATGGTACAACCATATTTATCACGACACCGACCAATGGCAGTACTTTTATGATTGGGATTTGGAAGTATACATACACGATGCGCGACTAGATCGATTAGTCATGGACGTTTATAACGATGTGGAAGCGTATGTGGACACCCACGCTGTTTTAGAGAAGAAACCATTGCTTCCTGGAACGTACACGGTCGTTACCACCAGCGGCGGCGGTATTCCGACTCAGACTTTGCATCACAATAGTTGGTGGACGGAAATGATACACATGATTATTCCGGTGGCATACGCTGCCATAGAAATCAAAGCGGTTACCTTCACGCTTCTTGCTACTGCTCCAGAACCAACCGGCGCTTCCAGTGTCTTATTTCTGCCGGGGATTATGGGTTCGCATTTGTATGAACAAGGACAACAATGTGGCGACTTTGGTGAGGAGCAGCAACGTTGGTTTTCAAAGAGTGAATGTGAACAGTTGCGTTTGTCATTGAATGAAACTGGAAATAGTATTAATGATATCTATACAAAAAGTGATGAAGAGGGAATATTTGCTTCGGTGGATGTAATTGTTTCTGAGTTCGCTTCGAATTACTCAGCCTTTATGGAGACAATGAATGAATTAGAGGGTGACACAATAGCCGAATTCCGCCCATTTCCGTACGATTGGCGATTGAGCCTTGAACAACTATTACAATTACAAGAAAATGAAGATGGAGAAGTGAGGCCGGTTTCCGGTATTCCTTATACTGATGGACTTTTGTATACCACACTCACTGAACTAGCCGATGAATCATACAGCGGTCATGTGACCATTGTGGCGCACTCGAACGGAGGACTTTTAGCTAAGGCGTTTTTGCAAAAATTAACTGAATCGAATGATCCGTTGCTAGAGAAAATTGATAATCTAATTTTAGTAGGATCACCGCAAGTTGGCACGCCGGACGCGATAGTAAGCATGCTACACGGTAGTGAATTAGTGAGTGGATGGGTAGCCAAAGCCGAAACCACAAGACAAATTCTTAATAATGCACCGATGGCGTACCATCTGTTGCCGAATGAACATTATTTTGCTGGTGAAGGGGTGTCTGCGGATGTGCCGGTAATTGTCTTTGACCAAGGGATTGCTACCGCACCATACATCGAGCAATTTGGTACGGAAATATCAACCGTTCCCGATTTTGTGCAGTATGCTGGACAGTCGAGTGGTCGAACAAAACCAGACGTGAATGATTTATATGCGCCAGAAGTTGCGAATGATAGATTGCTTTCCTACGCCGAAAGTATCGGCGACGTGCTCGCCACCTGGACACCACCAGACACCATGAATATCTATCAATTGGCCGGAATTGGTATGTGGACCGCTAAGACACTTCATTATTTTTCTGGCGAAGAGTGTGTGCGACGGTCATGGTACTACTTTGGTTGTGATCAATATGAAGCAAAATTATTACACGATACCTATTTTACGCGAGAGGGTGATGGCACAGTGGTATTACCAAGTGCGTTAGCGATGACTGAGAATGAACAGGTGGAACGCTGGTGGTTGGATTTGGAGAAGTATCAAAAAGAAATTACAAAACAGGTACATAAGGACATGATGGAAATACCCGATGTTGCTAATTTTGTGACTGCAATTGCCGCTGGTACTACCAGCTCGTCACGCTATATTGTTGACGAAGCGCCAGATTTTACTGACGTCCATACATTGGTATATAAACTCCACTCTCCTCTTGATATGCATGTCGTGAGTGATATTGGTACCGTCAGTAGTAGTACCAATACTATTGTCGGTGCGTCTTACCGTCGGTCTGGTGAAACCCAGTATATTTTCTTGCCACCAGAAACCCCGGGTGCGGTGTTGCATCTCACTGGGTACGAAGCTGGTTCGTTTACTTTGGTGGAAGAACAGTGGTTTGGCGAAGAAAAGATTTCTTCACTCGATTATCGAGCCATCCCGACCGGTACAAGTACAAAAATTACTTTAGTTATTGGTGGAGAAAATCGTTTAATCGTTGATTATAATGATGACGGTCTAATTGATGGTATGGTAAGCGCCACTGATGATATTCCACAACTTGTGATGACACCGCCAGGTGCAATTCCCGAACCGTCAGCTCGTGATGAAAATAAGAAAAGTGGTACGAGAGTACGAGAGAGGACGGTGCCGGTTGGTGAAGTGGCTGGAATTGCAATGACCGATGAAGTTTTCCAATTAACACAAATACTGATCCTGCTTCAGGAATTGATAAAATTATTAAATGAGATTAATCACATTAAGCATGAATAAAAAATACTATCTGACAGGTGTAGCCATTGTTGTTTTTCTTTGTTTAACATTTTATAAGTACATTGCCCCAAGTGGTATTTGTGATAACGCTAATTTATTTTTATGTTCTTATAATATGGATGATGTAGTTCGTGTTTGTAATATGGCTGGATTATTTTTATTTTTCTCTCTCGTTACTATTTTTTTAAAAACTTCTTGGATTACATGGTGGCGGTTCGCTTGGTGGGGAGGGTCAGTTGCCATATTGTTAATCTTACTGATCAATGCTGGTCTTCATCATTCCCCCGGTGGTTGGATGAATATGGATCATGATGTCGATCAGCTACTCACCTTTTTTGTGTATGTATTTTTTACTGTCGGTTCACTCATTCAACTCTACCGCGGGTGGAGACAATCCGCGTTTCATACATAACAGTAGGGGACTAATCGATATCGCATATCCATAACGTGCGGTATACTACAAGAAATGTTCAACAAAACGTTTTACAGTTTTTTGGTGAGTTTTGCGGTAGTGGTGGTGGCCACCCTTATCTTTATTTTGATTGTTGGAATGGGAGTACGTTCTTAGTCTGTAACTGAGTATGAACAAAGTTCATGTAAAATAGTATATGATTCGTATCACTGATCAATATTTTTGGAACTTTATATTTTGGGTGTTTTTTGTGTTCATGGTGGTAATGGGAGCCATTGTACTTGAAACGGAATCACGTATCCTTTTTTCTGATCTCACGGCCGTCGATTTTATTTTGATGACATTGGCGACGTGGCGGATTATCCAACTGGCAGTCTATGATCACAGCACGAGATGGTTTCGAGAACAATTTTATGATGTAAAAAAAGTGGGGAAAGGATTTGCGCTTGAAAAGCCAAAAGTCGGGCCGCGGCGCACTATTGCGGACATTATGTCTTGCCCGTGGTGCTTTGGCCTGTGGGCCGGAGCCGTTGTGGTATTTTTATACTTGATAACGCCGTATGCATTTTATGTGGCTTTGTTACTGGCAATTTCTACGGTTGCTTCGTTTTTACAAGTTATAGCCAATATGATTGGGTGGCAAGCGGAGAAATTAGAGCAAGAAGTTGAAGGATAAATATTGTATGAACATGAAAGAATTTTTTCCAATTACCGCTGGTTTCTTTTTGATGATATCAACACTGATCGTCGTGCTCGGCGGGGTGGCGTATGCAGTGGGGGTGCCAACCGAGCGGCTGGACGCTGTCGTACAAGTAGCCGGATTAGTCATGGCTGTCACCGTTCTGTATGGATTGTTTAATAAAAGAGTCTTTCGTAATGCAGTGACATGGTTGGGGGTTTGGTGATTTTTAATTTTGAAGATAAAAAATAACCACTATGCTATACTCGCGGGACGCGGGGTGTAGCATAGTGGTAGTGTGTACGCATGGGGTGCGTATGGCCCGAGTTCGATTCTCGGCATCCCGACCAGGTAGAGGAAAAGAAAAGTGACGGGGCGGCTACGCCGCCCCGTCACTTTTCTTTTTTAGATATTCTGTTATAGTATCTCTCGTCAGGCTAAAGACAGTTGGTTGGGACGAGTCACGTTCTAGTAATGTTGCGCAGCCGCGTAGCGCCAGCCGAGGTCCAATCTCTTTTGATATTGGCATCGAAACTGCCAGAGAAGTCGTCATGATTTCTGTGGCCTGATACATTATCAGTTCGTAATCCATTCTATTGTGGCAATTACAAAAGCAAAAAAAGCTGATATCTTGACCCGCTTACAAGTGGCCAAAGATTCATCTGATGCCATGGTGTTCATTCACTATAAAGGTCTGTCGGTTGGTGACACCACCGCCATGCGCAAATCATTGCGTGATGCTGGTGTTTCATATTTTGTCGCCAAAAAGACCCTGATCGCGCGGGCGCTTGATGGCGCTTTCACCGGTACGGCACCGGTGCTTGATGGTGAAATCGCTATTGCGTACAGTGCCGATCCGATGGCTCCAGCCCAGAACATGAAAGATTTTGCTACCAAATTCAAAGACAAAATCACGATTGTTGGTGGAGTATTCCAGGGTGTCTACAAAGATCAAGCGGAAATGACCGCCATCGCGTCTATCCCATCACTTGATGTGCTCCGCGGAATGTTTGCACAACTTATCAATTCTCCACGTCAACGCTTTGCGGTGGTATTGGGAGAAGTAGCAAAGACTAAAAACTAATTATTTACACAATGCGAAGTAATTCCAGAGTTGGTGCTTCAAAAAATTCATTAGGAATAGAATTTTTTGAAGGCCTAGTTTTTCTGGAGTTGCGACGCAACTAAGAAAAACTGGCATGACACACGAACAAATTATTGAAGCGGTAGAAAAGATGACCGTTCTCGAACTGAACGATCTCGTAAAGACGATTGAAGAAAAGTGGGGAGTATCAGCAGCCGCTGTTGCTGTCGCCGCTCCGGGAGCTGCTGGTGCTGCTGCTGGTGAAGAACAAAGTGAATTCAATGTTGAACTCACTGACGCTGGCGCACAAAAGATTGCGGTGATTAAGGTAGTGAAAGAAGTGCTCGGTCTTGGCCTCAAAGAAGCCAAAGACATGGTAGACGCTGCTCCAGCCATGGTAAAGGAGGGAATGAAGAAAGAAGATGCCGAAGCTCTCAAGGCGAAACTTGAAGAAGCTGGTGCAAAAGTGACATTGAAATAAGTCAATCAAAAAACCGCCCCGCATGGGGCGGTTTTTTGATGACATTATTTCTGCCACTTTTGCACCAGAGCCGCAGCGAAGTGATCGATTGACCATCTGCCTCACGGGGTGGATGGTCAATTTTCATTTTGTTGTTTGTCCGCATCACCCTAGGCTACTCGTCAAGACTGTGGGTAAAAGAATTGGTGGTAAAATGACTGAAATTCTGATATGGCTGACCCACTGTCAATTCTGTTTGGAAGTACGGCGCGCGTAAAGTTGATGCGGTTTTTTCTCTTTAATCCTTCCCGCGAGTTTACCTTTGACGATATCAGCCGCCGGGCGCGGTTGCCGCGACGTACGGCCCGAACCGAATTAAATTCGCTCGAAAAAGCTGGGGTGGTCGTGCGACGGAATATGTTTGTGGCGATTGATGGCAAGACAAAGAAAATGAAAGTGCTCGGCTATGCACTCAACAAAGAATTCAAAGAACTGCAAGCACTGCAAACATTTTTGTTTGAAACGGCACCAATTGACGGGAAAAATCTCCTTGGTCATTTACGGAAAGCGGGGACGCTTGATTTTGTTGCGACGGCCGGGGTATTCGTGCGTGAATTTGAACAGCAACTGGATGTGCTCGTAGCCATGAAAAAACCATCCCAAGCCAAAATTGAAACCGCTATTCGCGCGCTTGAAGCCGAGATCGGTATGGAGATTCGCTTTGCGCTCATGACGAGTGAAAATTTGTTGTATCGGGTGGGCATGAACGACAAACTAACCCGTGACTTATTTGATTACAAACACCAAATTTTGGTGGATCGAATTGGCGTGCGTAACGAGTTGGCAAGTGGGTCGTATCGGGGGTAAAACAGCGGGAAATTTTCGAAGAAAATTTCCCGCTGTTTTACTACCCGCCCCACTAAAAAAGAAACCACCCAGAGCGAGGCTGTGGGTGGTAGTGACCGGCAAGCTGTGCCGGTCATTGTTGGTGTGGGCTAAGGATCCGATCAGGGGATCCAGTGGTTGTGCAATGCACGTCCAGGCACCAGTGTGGTCGCGGTATTGATTGATCAACCATACCGTGCCGTCGTCTGGGTCCCGACCAGCAAATGTTGGCAACCCAGACAGTTTCTCGTACCGCAAGGCGGTCTCGATCCAGTCACCAAGCGCGCTGATTCGGTCAGTGGCGATTGACTGGCGATTCCAGGTCTGCACCGATTCGGAAGCGAATCGGACAGTGATGGTATCGCCATCGACCACCCAGCCATCAAGGTTCATTTCGCTGCCACCGACCGTGACTTCGAGCGTCTGTTCGAGAGCTGACGCCCAGTTCAGGCAGTGGGTAGGAAGCTGTTCGCTTTTGGCGACCCCGCCGATGATGGCAAGGGTGATAGCGATAAACGCAATCAACCAATTGTCGCCGATGATGTTGTAGACGCTGCGAATGAATTCCCGCATGGGATACTCCAGTATTTGAGGCTCGAGTGAGCATTACTATCTTCTTTTTTTATAGCACATTTTACAGCAAAAAGCAAGTTTTTAAAGGGATTAGCGGACAACTTTTTTATTGTGGATAATATGTGGACAAGACTCGGTATAACTATCCCGAATAATCGCTTGACTTATTTTTTCTTTCGTATAAGATAGCGGGCACGTACTTATGATTTTGGATTAGAAATTACGCACCGCGCTTTCTTTCACTTTGTGAGTGACAGCCGCGGGAACGCGGATTTTTTCATCCCATTTTCACGGAGGTACGCAGTTACTTTGAAAACTGCATATTCTCAGACACACCTTGATAAGGGGTGTGTCGAAAAGTCCTCCGCGTTTCGACGACGCGGAGGCAGGTAAGTGTGTCTGGTTAGATCCACAGTGGTAGCTCGTAGCTGACTACCCGGGTCTTTTCGTCCCAGACACACATCATCAAACAAACAACACACTCAAAGTATTGTGAGCTCCGTAGAGAGCTTTTAGTTCTCAGAAAACCGATGAGCTTCCCTCGGGGGAAGTCATCACTTAGTCAGGTCCACTCTGATGGATAAGCGGATGGAGATAGTTCGCGCGAGTCCTCCACGAGCAAAAGCTTAGTCATAGCTGCCTGACGAAAGTATCTTCTGTCCGACAAGTTCGGACTCTCTACGGAGCTCACAATACGATGTAAAATTGTACAGCGGTGTACAGCATTCCTTGCAGGAATGTAAGGGTGTATGGTGGATGCCTAGGCTAGAAGAAGCGATGAAAGACGTGATATGGCTGCGATAAGGTTCGGGGAGGTGCCAAATAACCTTCGATCCGGACATTTCTGAATGGGGAAACCCTCCGGTCATTGGCCGGAATCTGTGTTATGCAGATGCGTACCCTGCGAAGTGAAACATCTCAGTAGCAGGAGGAAAAGAAAGCAATATACGGAAATTTCTTTCTGAACAGATGCTTTGCATCGTGTTCAGGATTTATTCTGGACATTGGTGCGTAAGCGCCATTATGTTCAGGAAGAAGTTTCTTGCGATTCCCTTAATAGCGGCGAGCGAAACGGGATGAGCCCAAACCATTCGTGTTTACATGGATGGGGTTGTAGGACAACGTTGGCATTTAGTTGCGCAGAGTTACAAAAGAGGTATATAGGAAAATGTGCTGGGAAGCACGACCCCAGAAGGTAATAGTCCTGTATTCGAAATATACTTCTCTCTGTTGATGTTGTTCCTGAGTAGTTCGAGACATGAATAGCTCGGATGAATCTACCAGCACTAACTGGTAAGGCTAAATATTCTTCTAGACCGATAGTGAACAAGTACCGTGAGGGAAAGGTGAAAAGAACCCCGGAGAGGGGAGTGAAATAGATCTGAATCCATACACCTACAAGGAGTCGGAGCCCGTAAGGGTGACGGCGTGCCTATTGAAGAATGAGCCGGCGAGTGTACCTTTGTCCTTGTCTAAGTGGCAATCCCACGGAGGCACAGTGAAAGCGAGCGTGAATAGCGCGAAATTATAAGGGCAGGGGTACGACCCGAAGCGTGATGAGCTTACCATGAGCAGGGTGAAGCGCATGTAAAAGTGCGTGGAGGCCCGAACCGGTTGGCCGTTCAAAACCATCGGATGACTTGTGGTAAGGAGTGAAAAGCTTATCGAATTACGTAATAGCTGGTTCTCTCCGAAACAGCTTTTGGGTTGGCGTCGAGTGGTCCCTC
>CAYXYJ010000004.1:15958-86260 GCA_964469295.1 uncultured Candidatus Saccharibacteria bacterium | reverse complement strand
AGCACTTTCTCTCGCTACACAACGAAAAAATCCCCGAAGGGATTTTCGTTGCTCCGCGAGCAGGATTCGAACCTGCGACCAATCGATTAACAGTCGACTGCTCTACCGCTGAGCTATCGCGGAAGATAGCTGCTACTTGTCCTCGTTGGCACAAGTGGGTGTATTGTACAGAAATTTAAATAATATTCAACCGTCTATGAGGGTCCTCAGGGGAGGAATAAGCGATATTTTGCTATACTGTTGGTATGTTGTATCTCTATTATAAACCCATGTGTCCGTATTCCCAAAAGGTGTTAGAAGCCAATAGCAAGATTGGTGCACCTCTTATATTACGTAATGTCGCCGCTGATGAGTCTGCTATAAATGACTTAATACATAAGGGAGGGAAACGCCAAGTACCGTTTTTGGAAGATACGTCCCGAGGTATACGGTTGTATGAATCGCTTGATATTATTGATTATTTACAAAAACACTATGGCAGTATCGGAACAGCAACAGAGTGATGCCATCAATTATGATTGGCTTGGTAACAAATAATTTGTAAGAATAATAGTGATTGTGGGGTATACTATAAAAGGGGAGTAATGATTTATTTGGCTACCTATTGACGGTTATAAGGATAAGCACAAGACTATGACTTTTCCATTAATAACGTTTAAACACACGAATGTTGATTCCGATCAGCGTTTCATTGCACTCATCACTAATAAATTATCGTCCTTGCAAAAGTATCTCGGTGATGCCAAAGCGGTGCGAATTGAAGTTGAATTTGAACGAATTCCTTCCCATCAGTCAGGATTAGTTTGTCGAGTAGAAACTAACGTATGGCGCGGGGATCAGTTATTTAGAGTTGAAGCAACGACTGAAACTTTTGAACAATCTATTGATACCGTCAAATCAAGCTTGGAAACAGAATTAGAACGAGCTCATGACAAACGAGTAAATGTTGTTCGTCGTACCGCCAGACGATTTAAAGAAATGGTTCGCTGGCATGAACGGTAATAAGGGGTGAGGTAAAAGCCGGGCGCCCGTAGGGAGCCCGGCTTTTACCATTATCGGCTAAAATATGTACCAAAATCAGTTTCGGGTTTTCCTTCAGGAATAATGCGATTAATGGCGATGGTTTTGGTGTCAGGAGTATACGTTGCGGTTATGATTTTGATGCGTTTCTGATTATAAAAAAAGAAAGTACCGGGCCAACCATCAAAGGCACAGATTTTTCGGTAAAGCGCCAATGCTTCATCACCAGTGGGGAGATTATATGGATCAAGCGTGATTTCGCCCATATCTTTGATGATTTTGGTGCACCTAGTTGCGACATCGTGATTTTGGGAAACGGGTGTGATGTCGCCGTGAGGTAATCGATTCATGACATCAGCCAATAAACAACCAGCGACGCGAGCTAGGGTCGTATCAAGCATTCTGCCCGGTACGGGTACGCCATGTAAATCGACAATTTGTTGTGTCAGTATGTCGCCATGGTCAAGTTCTTTATCCATTTGGATAATAGTGACGCCACAGGCTGATAAATCATAAAGTAAAGTAGAACGGATAGGGCTCGCACCGCGGAATTTTGGCAACAATGACGGATGAGCATTGATAGTACCATATGTAGGTACATTGATGAGCCACTCTGGCATGATTTTGCCATAGGCCACCACGACAAAAAAATCAAAGGTCGAGTCAATAAGTGGCGCAAGGGCGTCGCGGTTTTTTAATGATGTTGGTTGGAACACGGGAATACCGCGGGCTTCGGCCCAGATTTTTACTGGCGGTGGGGTGATAACGTGTTTGCGACCGACTGGTGCATCAGGGTTACAAATAATAAGTGATGGCACATATCCTAACGTCGCCATTTCGTTGAGGGCGGTTACGGCAATATCAGGCGTGCCAAAAAAGGCAAATGTGGGAGTGTGTGATGATTGCATACGTACACACTATACCGCACAGATTGGCGCCGGCAACCTAGTATACAGACGTCGCACGACGGTTATTTTTCTTCTCGACGTTTTTGTTTTTCTAATTCGTCTTTATGCCACACTTTAACGGCACGATCAGTAAATAAAATACCATCTAGATGATCGTGCTCGTGTTGGATGATTTGTGCCAATAATCCTCCCGCTCCACGTTCAAACCACGCCCCGTGTTCATTTCGTGCTCGTAAGGTCACATTAGTGGACCGTTTCACTAGTCCATAATAATCAGGAATTGACAAACAACCTTCGCCAACCTCATGAGTTTTTTTGGAGTATTTTATAATTTGTGGATTAATTGCCACAAATGATGGTAGAGGATCACGGTCTTGACTCTGGTCTTCAATAATAAAAAGTCTCTTGCTTACACCAATTTGTGGCGCTGCAATTGCCACCGCTGTATAGCCATCAACTTTGTAAGTTTTTAAGGCTGATCGCAAATCTTTGACTAATTTTGTTACGGTGCCATTAGAAAATTCTTCCGCAGTGATTTCTTCCGCGATTGCGTGTAATGCTGGGTGGTTTTCCGGGACAAGTATAGCCATATGTTGATTTACATTATAACATATTTTTTATAAAAAATCAAACAATGCGATCGGGATTTACGACAACGGTGACAAACGGCGGAACATGGCGAAGAATTTCTACTAACGGTGCTGTATCCGTTTTTGTGTCAGTGCGAATGAGGCAGTGTCGTACAGGTTTATCTCCGACGCTGTTTGGGTTGGTATAAAATTCAGCATTGATCGCCACTGGCGTTAACATTCCTTTCAATTGCGCTTCGGTTTCAACGATATGCGTTTGTGTGCCTTGCCATGACAATAAATAAAATGTCGAAAATGGCGGATATTTCAGCATTTCCCGCAAGTGTAATTCATCGTCATGAAATCGATCAGTTGCGCCGCGTGTGGCGTATAATAATAAGTCGTCAGGAGCAGTACGGGTCTGTACGATGACTTCTTGATTGGAATGTTCCCGAAGAATGAGCAATAACCGAAATAATGCTTCATCCGCGCGCCACGTTGGTATAGCCCGTACAGCATCTAATGATACGATTGCAGAAACGTGGATATTATCTGGCAGATATTGCATCGCGATATTTGTTCCCAAAAAGATGGCTCCTTTTTCTTTTTTCATTTGCTCCAATAAGGCGGTAGATTTTTTATGAGTGGAAGCAGTTGTGGCATCAAAAATAATGAGGGGTGTGGTTGGAAATAATTTCTTTACTTCATCTTCAATATATTGAAGGCCAATTCCTCGTTCTCGAAGACGCCAAGAACCACATAGTGGACAGACATCACTCGCGCGGATACGTTTACCTGAAGTGGTAGAAATAAACCACCGTTCTTCACCACGGGTTGGATGCTGTGTTCGTAATAGGGAATAAGGTACGCCAGAATCGGGACAACGAAAGATATGTCCACAGTCGATACACGCAATAACTGGCGCCAATCCTCGTCTCGCGGCAAACAAAAAAACGTTATGGCGTCCTTCGATAGTGGTTTCAATGCGTCGTTTCAGGTCTGGTGAGAAAAGTGCAAACGGAATATCAGGGGTCGGTTTGTCTTGTTGGGTGATGATGGTGAGATTTGCCGGCAATGTGAGTCGTCGCTGCGGTTCGCCACAAGTGGCGTACCATTCTTGGCGAAGTCGATATTCATCGTCAGTGCGGGTAATAATATCGCCGTAAATAATTTTTCGCTTCGCTACCGCCGCCAAAACGGTGAGTGCTTGGCGGTGGTCGATATAAGGTCGGGCTCGTTCGACGTATTGTTGGCTACCAATTTCTTCGATAATCATGGTGGTGATATCAGGACGATCGAGATACGCAAAATGTGGCGTTGTGATAACAAGAGAGGCACGTGAGACATCAGAAAATTGAGTGTAGGCTTTTTTTCGTGCCACTTTTCCTTGCTCGCTACTAAAGGTAACGACTCGTTCAGTGATCCCGTGATGTAAGGCATCATAATATTTTCTTACTGCGGTTGCTGTAGGGACAATTAATACAACTGTTCCGCGGTGTGCGAAAGCACTACGAATGATACTTTGATACATGATAATGCGGTCATTCATGGCGGCAGCGAGTAATTGCGGAGTTGGATCTTCATTCCCAATATGGCTTGGTAGTGGCGGATACGTCATGTTGCCAGTACGAACGTCTGGCGGCAGAAGAGAAAATAAAATAGCACCACGTTTGGCCGGAATTTTTTTATACAGCGATTCAACAGTTTCAAGAAGATGGTGTGAGAGTGTGGTGGTTTTTTGTTCTGGCGGTAGTTTGCGCAAGGTAAAGGTGGCTGCTTTCAAGGCCGTTTTGGCACTCGATACAGGAGCGGTTTCTACGACAACACCAGAGACTGTTTTCCCGCGTACGGGAATTTGTACAATAGTGCCACGAGAGTACGCGGTGCTAGAAAAATACGTCAGTGATTCAATTTGGACGCCACGAACGAGCGGAATAATCTCAATCACAAACATACGTCATGAGAGTATAACAAAGAATCAAAATTAGAAAATGTACAGGAAACGACGCCGGGCGCCCGTAGGGCGCCCGGCGTCGTTTCGACTCATTTTACAGTTCCTCGAGATAATTTATCTGGGCTCCAAGTGATTGTAACCTGAGGACGAGGTTTTCGTAACCACGATTAATACTATAAATATTACGCAATACCGATGTTCCGCTCGCACCAAGCATCGCAATAAGTAAAATTGTTGCTGGGCGAAGTGCTGGTGGACAAATAAGTTCGGTTGCTCGTAGTGGGGTTGGTCCAGTGATATAAATACGATGTGGATCAGCCAAGACAGTATCAGCTCCCAATTTTTCTAATTCAGTAAAATAAATCGCTCGTTTTTCGTACATCCAATCATGAATTAACGTTTGACCTTCGGCTTGGGTAGCAATGACGGCAAAAAATGGTAAGTTATCTGCATTCAACCCTGGATACGGACGTGAGTGTATCTTCTCGGGTGATGCTAATAAAGTTGATGGTTTGATTTTTATGTCAACGAGTTTTATCTGACCGTTAGCGCCGATGTACGGTTTGCTGATGGTATATTCCAGTCCCATTTTTTCAAGTACCAATAATTCCAGTTCAAGAAATTCAATTGGACAACGGGTGATCGTGATGCTGGAATGAGTGACAATAGCAGCAGCAATAAAAAACATACTATCAGTTGGGTCTTCAGCCAGTGTGTATTCGATATTGGTATTGATATCAGTAACACCAGTCACTGTCAGTGTCGTGGTACCAATACCTTCAATGGTGACGCCAAGCTTTTCTAAAAAGACACAAATTTCTTGTACCATGTAGTTAGCCGAACAATATTTTATGGTAGTTGTACCACTGTGCCGGGCGGCCGCAAACAAGACATTTTCGGTGACAGTATCACCGGATTCGTATAGGACAATCTCTGTTGGTGATGCCGGAGCATACGAAACTTTAAATGCATCATTAGTTGTTTCAATCGCAACACCAAAATTTTCTAGCGCATAAAAATGTGGACGTACCGTGCGACTTCCTAATTTACAACCACCAGATTGCGGTAATGAGAATTGCGGCAAAGTGTGAATCAAGGCACCAATGAACATGACAATACTACGAGTCTTGCGAGCAGCTTCCACGTCGATATTTTTAAGATTGTACTTTTTCGGTGGAATTAACGTTATCGTTGAACCACTCCAAGTGACTTGCATGCCAATGCTTTCAAGAACCTCGATAATCCGATGCACTTCTTCAATACGAGGCATCCGATGCAGGGTGGTTGTACCCCGATTAAGGAGTGATGCACATAACAGTCCAACCGCACCGTTTTTGGAAGTGTTGGTTTCAATTGTACCGGACAATTTTTTCTTACCTTCGATGACCACATTAACGCTCCCCGGTGAAAGCGTTACTAAATTTTTCCCCAGCGCACCGCTAATTTTCTTTAGCATATCTGTAGTGATATTTTGGGTGCCACTTTCAATCCGGGCAATGGCCGATTGAGTGGTTTTGATTTTCCGGGCGAGATCGGTTTGGGTTAACCCTTGTGCTTCACGAATGTCGGCGATGCGTTTTCCAATGTTATTGTCCATAGATTTACAAGTATAGCATATATGCTATATACCTGTCATTTGCGTCACTGTACAAACTCTCGTACTATGGGGGTGACTTTTTCTATGTTTGATCGCTTTAGTCCAAAAATTGGAATTGATTTGGGAACAACTAGTGTTTTGGTATACGTGCCTGGTCAGGGCATTGTATTAAATGAACCGTCGGTGGTGGCGGTTGGAGATAATAATGCGGTGTTGGCAGTTGGAGCAGAAGCCAAAGCAATGATTGGTCGCACCCCAGATAATATTCGAGCGTATCGTCCTATGAAAGATGGTGTCATCGCTGATTACCGAGTGACTGAAGCGATGTTGCGCTATTTTCTTAATAAAGCACTTGGTCGATATAATTTGTTTAAACCAGACGTTATGGTATCAGTGCCAGCCGGCGTGTCATCGACCGAACGGCGAGCGGTGGTCGAAGCCACCATGAAAGCTGGTGCTAAAAATGCCTATGTCGTCAAAGAACCAATTTTAGCTGCTATTGGTGCCGGAGTACCGATTTATGGCGCGGAGGGTCATATGATTGTTGACATTGGTGGCGGTACCATTGATGTTGCGGTTATTTCACTTGGCGGCATTGTGGCTGCTAATTCGGTCAAATGTGCCGGGAATCGCATTGACGCGGCAATTGTGGATTTTGTTAAAAAATCACGTAATTTAGCCATTGGTGAAAAAACTGCTGAAGACGTAAAAATTACCGTTGGGTCAGCCTTACCACTTGAGGAAGAATTAGTCATGGATTTAAAAGGACGAGATGTATTTACCGGATTGCCACGAACAACTGAAATTAAAACCAATGAAGTCGTTCGCGCCATTGGCAAAGAATTGCGCGAAATGGTGAAAGCTATTAAAGATGTATTTCAAGAAACGCCACCGGAATTAGCATCGGACATTATTGATGCGGGTATTATTATGACCGGCGGTACGTCACAATTACGTAATTTCCCGGAACTTATTAAGCGACGCACTGGCGTCAAGGCGGTCTTGGCTGATCAGGCGTTATTTTGTGTCGTTAAAGGTACTGGGACGGCGCTTGAACATCTGGCAACCTATAAACGGGCAATTTTGACGAAGCGGTAATGACAGGATGGTTGGGGTGGGGAAGGAGGGGCGCCTACGGCGCCCCTCCTCATGTATCATAAGGTATACAAATATGCGTGAGAATTTTCCACAAAAACCATTTTCTTCACCTGAAGCCGAGATTGAATTTTTGCGTGCACGAATTGCTGAACGTGAACGAGAACTTTTGCAAATGCAACCAGACGCTGATCACGAAGAATTAGCCAGCGTGGCCAAAGCGGAGTTGCAGGAATATAGCATGTTTACGCCGCGGGTCGTCGTTAGTGGTGATAGATTGTTTGCTGATCACGAATTGGCGAGCCTTGAAGCCCACATCACCACTACCCATAACCCAGTTGAAGAAGTCCTTACTGTTGCGGTAGAAAAAGGGGTGCGGAACGCTCTGTCGGTGCTGGAAAAGATCGATAATCCATATGTGATTGATGAAGTCCACCGTCATTTGATTACAATGATCAAACAAGGTCGTACCACCCAAGATTTGCGTGAAGGAGTGCCGCCCTGGCAAATGTTGCACATGACGTTATTTGAGGTCATGTTGCCCGAATTAAAAAATGCTGATGATCGGGAATATCAGTTGGGCGAATTAGTTGGCATGATGGAACAACTTTATACCGGATTACGGAGCATCACCGCTAAAGATTCTGCTTTCCATGTCGCTCTGGAAATTGCTGTAGCAGACAAAAGTGACGATATTATATTTTATGCAGCGGTACCAACACCGTATGTGGCATTGTTTGAAAAGCAAACCCTATCATTATTTCCGCATGCAGTACTGACCGAACAAGTGCATGATTATAATATTTTTGTTGATAATGGCGTTAGTTTGGTGTCAGAATTATCACAAACAAGACATTCCATTTATCCGATTCGCACCCACGAATCATTTAAAAGTGATCCGCTGGCGGTGTTGCTGAATGCTTTTTCTAAAATTGAACGAGAGGGTGGGGGGGCTGCGGTGCAATTTGTGTTCAGACATGCGGGAACTGCGAAACGACAGACCTACGATGATATTATCAAACGGGTTAAAAAGGGTATGTCACCGAAAGAGGCAATCAAACGGAGTACATTTACCGGTGATGTGTTTGCTGATGTTGGTGGGTTGTTTTTTTCTAATAATCAGAAACGTGAAGGAGATGAGGTGAAAGAACCAGATCAAGAAGCAATTGAGCAATTTAATGAAAAATTGCAAAGTGATATCATTGAAACAAACATTCGTATTGCTGTGTCCGCGACATCGACTACACGGGCTGAACAAATTTTGCATGAAATTGAAGCCGTGTTTCATCAATATTCGCACGTGACCGGCAACCAATTTGCCTTTACCCACCACCGCCGGTCGGCATTACGAAACGCTGAAAAAGCCTTTTCATTTCGTGAGTTTAATCCTAAAACTGCTGTATTACTGAATCAAACTGAATTAGCGACCATTATTCATTTCCCTGGAAATGGTATTGTTTCGTCGCCACAATTCAAACAATCACACGCTAATACTGCGGCAGCACCAACTGATATGCCGGATCAAGGAACGTTGTTGGGTATCAATGAACATCGCAATGTTGAACGGGATATCTTTATGACGGAAAAGGATCGCATGAGACACTTTTATGTGATTGGACAAACCGGAACCGGTAAGTCGGTCTTTTTGCAAAACCTCATTATTCAAGATATTCAGGCCGGTCATGGTGTGTGTATGATTGACCCGCACGGTACCGATATTGAACAGGTGCTCGGGAATATTCCAGAAGACCGGGCGGGTGACGTGATTTATTTTGATCCATCAAATCTTGATCGGCCGATTGGTCTTAATATGCTCGAATACGATGTGGCGAAACCAGAGCAGAAAACTTTTGTTGTTAACGAATTGTTTTCGATTTTTCAAAAGTTATACGGAGCCAACCCAGAAAGTATGGGGCCGATGTTTGAACAATATTTCCGTAATGCGACGCTCCTTGTGATGGAAGATCCTCAGAGTGGTAACACGCTCATGGATATCAGTCGGGTGATGGCCGATGCTAAATATCGTCGGATGAAGCTGGAAAAAGCCAAAAATCCCGTCGTTGTTCAATTTTGGCGTGAGATTGCCACGAAAGCTGGCGGGGAAGCCTCCCTCGAAAATATCGTACCGTACATCGTGTCAAAATTTGATGTGTTTACGGCAAACGACTACATGCGACCAATTATTGGTCAAGAAAAAAGCGCATTTAATTTCCGGCAGATTATGGATGAGAAGAAAATTCTGTTGGTAAACTTATCAAAAGGTCGGCTTGGAGAAATAAACGCCAATTTAATTGGGATGATTATTGTTGGAAAATTATTAATGGCGGCTTTGTCACGGGTGGATAATGCAGCGATGGATTTTGCGCCGTTTTTCCTCCACATTGATGAGTTTCAAAATGTTTCAACACCATCAATTTCCTCGATTTTATCTGAGGCTAGAAAATATAAATTATCGCTGACGGTGGCGCATCAATTTATTGCCCAATTAGACGAAGGGATTAAAAACGCTGTCTTTGGGAATGTGGGGTCGCTTGCCGCCTTTCGGGTAGGATCGGATGACGCAGCGTTTTTGGAGACCCAGTTTGCGCCGGTGTTTGGTGCGAATGATTTGATGAATGTTCCTAATTATCACTGCTTTTTGCGGATGTTAGCTAATGGGGTGCCAACAAAACCTTTTAGTGTGAAAACCATGCCACCACAAACTCCTGATGTAAGGCGAATAAACGAGATGAAAACAATGAGCAGTCAACGATATGGTCGTCCACGCGCCGACGTTGAAACTGAAATTGCCGTGCGGTACATAAAAGAAACGGCACCGTTACCGCCACTTGATGCTATACTGTAGTGACTAGTTATGGGTACTCGTATTGAAACAAATTACTCTGTTGCTCCAACTGAATCTGTTGAAAATATTGAACGTATCGTTGATGCATTAAGACGGAAAATTTTGATAACTAAAGAACATTTTTCCATTCGTGCACGTCATAGTAAAAAAAGTAAAACGATAATGGATCGTCTATCATTGCAGTTAGATCAATTCCTTGAAACGATTGACGAATCACCAGCTAACCAAACTGTCGTAGACCGTGTCGCGATGGAGTTGAATACTATTGTGTCAGACAACGAATATCAGGAAATGATTCGTGAACACAATGGATGGGTTGTGCAAATTGAAGAATCCAAAGAACGGTACCGTGCTGTCGAAAAGGCTCTCGATGACATCATTAATGACACGAGTGCCGTCACGAAAGAATTAGCTATTGATGCTACGGATACACCCCATACAACTGAACAACAGTTATTGTTGCGTCTAAAAAAGAAGTTTCAAGCTATTGCGTGGACCGAAGCGACCGTTAATACATTTATTGTAAATAGGCTAGCTGGCGAAAAATTAGAAACCAGTTTGCAACGATACGAACGTTGCGCCGAACGCTTGTTGGCTGATTGCCATCAATACATAGAATTAGTGAAAAAATTACGCACCGACCCTTTAGCGGTTGAATCTATCGAAAGAGTAATTGATCCAGCCGACACTCCTGACAAGAATATAGAAATAGTCGATGTGGATGATGCTAGTCTACGCACAGACGAAGCGCCAACCGATGTGGGTGAACTACCTGCTTTACAGATTGAATCATTACAAAAAGAACTCAGGCAAGTCGAGGCGCTCCTCCAGAGTAAAGGATGGCACACCGAGGTGCCGTGGCGGATGGAACAATTAAAGAAACGACGCGGTGCGTTAAGAGAAAAAATCGCAGCGTATAGTATTGATGAATCCACGGATAATCCTCATCAAACAGTCGTGGTCGCTACAACCGATTCGACCGATACCTGGCCACAATCATCGATTGGTCGAGAGAATTTAGATACAGAAACGACAACTGATCAAGAAATCGCAGTAAACGAAGATTTGGCTTTAAAAGTCAATCCGGAGAAGATTGAAGACGTGGTCTCGGATGTCGCTGTTGTCGCCCCTGCCATGCCTCCCACGAGAGAAGTATTAGCCAAAAAGTACCCGCATTTATTTGGTGATAGATATGGTTGGATCAATAAGAAGAGGGAATCGATAGAGACGGTGTCGCCAGAGACAATTACTAAGACTGCTGTTACAAAATCGGTATTGTCGCCGGAGGGGTGGAGAGTTGGTCGTGTTGGTCGTGAAGAGACAAAGACTGAAACTACTGTTGACAGCAGAGTACTATCACAACAGCAAATGATAGATACCCTGCGCGTTGCCGAAGAAAGATTTCGCCATGATGCTAAACGTATTAACGGGAGTATTCAACGTGGCAATCATTTGGAAGTCAGTGAAAACGAGTTCTTGGCAACGTTAAAAAATGCCAAACGTCAATATCCACACGACCTCAGTATTCAATTCATTGAAGATCAATATAATCGAACGGCTAATCAGTTAAAAGCTCGATCATGGCGACGGTTGGTGCCAACCTTTTTTACCCGAAAGCAATTTTTGGCCGCTACATTGGCGTTGTGGCCAACTGCCGTTAATCTTGATGAACCACAATCAATCATCAACCAACCGTCAATTACCCATGATCAAACAATTTCAATTGTTGACACCGACCCGGTTGTTGTTGGCGATGTACCAGCAACATTAATCTCTCCAGTTATTGAAGCGCTTGATGTTCGGCTTGAACCATTTACCGAATCAACTGACACGGCGACAATAATAGATTCTTTACCAAATATTTCGATTCCGATGGAAGAACCTAACGTTGTCTCTCATACCCCTGATGCGTCAATAACGCAAACGATGCCGACGTTACTATCGCAACAGAATGTTATTGATGTACCAGTGGCAGATACAAATACTGAGTCGATGACGCCTGGATTTGGTGTTCTGACAATTACCAAAGGCATGTGGGTGGAACGAGAACTGCGTCACGCACTTGATGTAATCGCCCCAACGATTACCGGATCAGTGCGAGAAGGAATTATTAACGAGGAAATTGCTCGTTTGACCACTGATGCTTCCTGGCTGGAAACATCAGGATTTATTCACGGTGATTGGGACGTTACCGAACCGGGAGAGGTGGTCGACATTACGGAATTATATACTGCCATCAAAAATCGATTAGAGACTGCCGAACGTCTTAAGGTAAGTGGCTCTGGACATACTGCCTTGACCGAAATGCCAGTTGTTGCCGAAAAATTCAGTGACGCGGATGTTATGGAAGCAGTAATTGGCGTCGCTCCAAATATGTTCAATCCGATGCGGGCAGAATACGAACAAAAACAAGAACAGTATAATCGCTTACTAAATGATTATTCCGTACGCAACGTGACTGATATCGCTCTGATGGGTCCGACAGAAAGAGTTACAGAGTTAGGTATTCACCAATTCGACCCAGATTTGTTTGATACCTTTTATACAGCAGTGGTGATTACTGCCCGAACCGCCGGTTTGCATATCACTGATGACATGCCGATGCGTGAGGTGATTGCACTCCTCGTTACTCATACGAATCAAACCGCTAAAGAAGCATCGTAATAATGATACTGCGAGGATGGACTTCATGTAATTCACAGATTGTGATGGTTGTCTGCTTTAGATGAGGAAAGTGATGATACTATGTAAGATATATGAGTTCGGGAGTGAGTTCTTCGGATGGACGTTTTGATTTTCGTAGCACTAATGGTGTGGCGACAATATTGGGTTTTATTCGTACGCATGTTGTCTCAAAAAAAGATCAGCGGGCACTACGTGATTTGGTGTTTGCGTATACAAATAGCGGGGGAGACGAACAATTGCGTATTGAAATTGAAAAGCGGTTACTACCACTTCAAACAAAATCAACTGCAGAAACTGCCACGCCAGTGCCACCGCATACGCCAGCCGATTTTGCTACTGTTCGTCCAGTCCTTAATGATGTTGCTGTTACGACAACTCCAGTGCAAATTTCTGTAGAGCGTGATACGGCTCGGTTTACCAACGGTCGTTCTACACCACAATTTGGTATTAAAGTTGCCCGTGAGCTACAATCGGTAGCCAAAGAAGAGATCAAGACCGCAATTACTACGTCAGTTTCTGATGAAAGCATTACGAGTACGAGCAATGATATTCCGGTTCGCATTGAACCGAAGTTGCCAACCATAAAAAAAGTCCCCAGCGCGCCATCATTTGACGGCACGACTAATGAGACTACCCTTGACGCAATGCGATCAGAAATTGCGGCGATTAAACAACGGGTGAACACCGCCTTTGGTAACCCGGTTCATTTAGTTGAGCGAGATAATGAAATTGGGCGAGCGTATATGTCGGCACTGCTTGATGCGATGAAAGCCGTTTCCGGTGGAGATCAGGCGCCACAACCGGCGATGCAAACATTACGGACAATAGCGAGTCGGATTGATGCGTTAACCAAAACCGTCGGTACTCCAACGGTAAATGGTACGCTTGATAGTCACAATAGTGAGCCATCTATAGTGACTCCAACTGCAATCCCTGATACGCCGGTTGTGTCAATTGAAATGCCAGTAGCAACATCGACAGTGAAACCCATGGTGATTGCAGACGGCACTGATTCCGCATTAGTACAACCAGTGATTACTGCATCACCAATCACACAAACTGCATTGCCAATTGTTGCTGCCGATACCGCAGAATCACCGATTGCTATTTCAAGTAGCCGTTATTCAATGCCAATTGCTCCAGTGGCGACCGCTACCGCATTACGAACACCAAAAGATTTACCGACCGAAGCCGAATTACGATCGGCAAACGGCGCGGTCGATCCGCTCTATGACACTGATGTTGATAATGGATTGCAGCAATTATTATCCGAGTGGTCATTATTTAAGAAAAGTGGAATGTTTGGTACTGGCCCGCGCGGTCGTCAACATCCACTATTCTTAAAGTTAGCTGATTTACAAATT
The DNA here is from genome assembly GCA_964469295.1 of uncultured Candidatus Saccharibacteria bacterium. GTDB lineage: Bacteria > Patescibacteriota > Minisyncoccia > Phycocordibacterales > UBA918 > OLB19. The sequence continues at coordinate 72,223 of CAYXYJ010000004.1, read as the reverse complement.
CCGGTTATTTTATCTGGGCGGTTTGAAGGCGCTACAGCAGAAATAAAGCAAAGTATTACTGATTATATGAATGGGTGGCGATACGAACAAGGAATTATTTACGACAAAAATGAAAACTTTGAGCATTATTTACGTCGCGTCATTCATCATATTCTCGAGTTGCAAATAAAAAAGCGCAGTTCATAATACCGGCATGAATCATCATGCGTTGTTGTTGGTAGGTGAAGGAGTTTCGGTAATAAATCGAGTGAAGGCTTTGACAGAGGATTCTTCATTGGAAATCCTTACACTACCATTTGCTACACTCACTATTAGTGATGTACGCTTTATCATTAAAACAGCGCACCAGACACCGGCCCCAACGTTTCGAGAGCGAGTAATCGTCATTCACACCCAAAAAATTGCCATCGAAGCGACTGAAGCATTATTGAAGATTTTAGAAGAACCGCCTCTCACAACCACATTTATTTTTTCGCTGCCATCAATAGCGCAGTTACCAGATACACTATTATCTCGATTTACTGTGGAGTTTTTGGTCGCTAATACTGACACATCGTCGCTGTTTAATGATTTTTTTGAAACAGGAGTGGCCAAACGCTTATTGATGATTGCTGATATCGTTAAAAGAAAAGCAGACACGGATTTTTTGCAACTGGAAACCGGGCTGGTCAATTATCTTAATCGTTATTCGTCATCGTTATCACTGTCGGCATTAACTTCACTGTCAGATTGTCTGCAGTATCTACGATTGCGTGGTGCCTCAAAGAAAATGATTTGGGAAGAAATTGCGCTGACGTTACCAGTCGCTTTGAGTAATAAAAATGCTATAATAAAACAATAATTTCTTAGTATATTCGTATGGATGATTCATATATTGCACGTCTAGAGGAGGTCGTTACTTGGCTTGAAAAAGAATTTACTGGCATCCGTACTGGTCAAGCAACGCCAGCGTTGCTTGACAGTGTCCGGGTGGAAAGTTACGGATCCATGATGCCACTTAATCAGGTTGGTTCTGTTGGTATTGAAGATGCCAGAACATTGCGGATATCGCCATGGGATCAATCACAAGTAAAAGCGGTCGAAAAAGCTATTATCGACGCTGATTTGGGATTGTCAGTGGTCACGGATAGTGCTGGAGTGCGCATTATCTTTCCAGAACTAACAGGAGAAAGACGTCAACAAATTGTTAAAATCGCAAAAGGTAAGTTTGAAGATGCCAGGGTGTCAGTCAAAGCTGTTCGTGACGACGCCATGAAAGCTGTTGACGCTGCCGAAAAGGCGGGAGATATGAGTCAGGACGATAAATTTTCTGCTAAAGAAGCGGTGCAAAAAGCCGTCGATGCTACCAACCGTACCCTTGAAGCTCGTTTTCTCGCTAAAGAAGCCGAAATTTCCCGATAGTTATTTATTACTATGTCAATAATAATTTTTCTTGGGGTCTTATTTGTTCTGGTGCTTGTTCATGAGTGGGGGCATTACATTACTGCCAAATGGACCGGGATGCGGGTTGATGAATTCGGCATTGGATTTCCGCCAAAAGTCTGGGGATTTAAACGAGGTGAAACTACCTATACTATAAATGCTTTGCCAATTGGTGGATTTGTGAAAATTCTTGGTGAAAACGGCAGTGTAGAAGAAGTGCTGAGTGAAAGCGACAAAAACCGTACCTTTAATGCTCGACCAAAATGGGCTCAAGCGTTGGTGTTAATCGCCGGGGTGACAATGAATGTGATTTTTGGCTGGTTGCTGATTGTCAGTATTTTGCTTATGGGTACAGCAGTACAAGTGGCTGAAGATGAGGCGAGTGAACGAGCGACGCTGACAATTACTAATGTTTTGCCTGAAAGCCCGGCCGCAGCGTTACCTATTGGTGCGACAATCACTGGCGCCGAACGCAACGGTACCCGGTTAGCGACACTAACGCCATCGGCTTTCAGTACGTTTGTTGGTATGTCGAGCGACCCGGTTACCATAACGTATACAGAGGGGAATGATACCACAGCGTCGGTAACGGTATCTCCTCAGACTGGTTTAGTGGCCGAGTCTCCCGAGCGAGCGATTATCGGCGTGCAAACGGCTTTAATTGAAGAACGTCAGTACAGTGCACCAGAGGCCGTCGTCGAAGCGTCTCGTCAAACGATTGACATGTTGTCAGCGATTACTGTCGGATTGATTGATTTGTTGGGTAACGTAATTACCGGCTCGGCTGATTTTTCTCAAGTAGCTGGTCCTGTTGGTATCGTTGAACATGTAGGGGAAGCTGCATCGTTTGGTCTGTCATCGTTGCTGTTTTTTACTGCGGTGATTTCGTTTAATCTGGCGGTAATTAATTTACTACCAATCCCGGCGCTTGATGGTGGGCGGTTGGTTTTTGTTGCGATTGAAACGGTGACTCGCCGACCCATTAATCCGGTATGGAGTACGAGACTAAATATCTTTGGGTTTGTGTTACTCATGCTCTTGATGGTGGTGGTGACCTATAACGATATTATTAAGTTATTGTAGGGTACGGTCCGGCCCATGCCGGTTTCCGCACCGGCGCCCCATGTGGTACACTGTGAGAAATTACCGGAGGTAAGTTGCTTTTTATGCGTCAATCAAAACTATTTACTAAAACTCGAAAAGAAGTGCCTGGCGACGAAGTCGCCAAAAATGCCCAGTTGTTATTGCAGGCGGGATATATTTCCAAAGAAATGGCTGGCGTGTATGCATATTTACCCCTTGGTTTACGTGTGGTGGAGAAAATAAAGCAAATTGTCCGAGAAGAAATGGATGCCATTGACGGACAAGAGTTAATTATGACTTCACTTCAACGCAAAGAGCTATGGGAGAGGACTGGCCGATGGGATGATGCGGTGGTTGATGTTTGGTTTAAGTCGACATTGAAAGCTGGCGGGGAAGTTGGTTTTGGCTGGAGTCATGAAGAACCAATTGGAGAAATGATGAAGAATTACATTGCGAGTTACAAAGATTTACCAATTTCTGTGTACCAATTTCAAACCAAACTTCGTAATGAAATGCGTGCCAAAAGTGGTGTCATGCGCGGTCGTGAATTTGTCATGAAAGACATGTACTCATTTGCCGCTGATGAGGCAACACATGTTGCGTATTACGAAAGTACTAAACCGGCATACATGAATGTTTTCAGACGTCTTGGTCTCGGGGATGATACGTTTATTACATTTGCTGCTGGCGGTGCCTTTACGAAGTTTAGTCATGAATTTCAGACCATTTGTGATGCTGGTGAAGACGTCACGTACATCAATCGCGAAAAAGGCATTGCAATTAATGAAGAAGTATTAAATGACGATATTTTGGTAAATCTTGGTGTTACAAAAGAAGAATTAACACGAGTGACAACCGCTGAAGTCGGTAACATTTTTAACTTTGGACAACAAAAAGCGACTGATTTAGGATTAACAATGAAAGATGTTACTGGTAATGATGTGCCGGTATGGATGGGTTCGTATGGTATTGGCATTACTCGACTGGTTGGTGTGATTGTGGAAAAATTCGCTGACGATAAAGGCATTGTCTGGCCAACCAGTGTGGCACCATATCAGGTTCATTTGGTAGGTCTGAATCTGGAAGACGAATCGGTACAAAAATGGGTAGATGAATTATATAACGCTTTGCTTGCTGCTAATATCGAGGTTTTGTATGATGACCGTGACGCAAGAGCCGGGGAAAAATTCGCCGATAGTGATTTAATGGGACTACCGTATCGAATCATCGCCAGTAAAAAAGCTCAAGAAGCCGGAGTCGTTGAAGTGGTGACACGCGCTAATGGCGCTGTTGCTTCACTGCCAATCAATGAAGTAATTTCATTTATCAAAAACGTGTAATGTATGAAGTGGTTGTCTTCCATTTTCCAAAAAATATTTTCGTCTTTTTCTACTGATGTGGCCATTGATTTAGGAACGGCAAATACCCTCATGTACGTTAAAGGTCGAGGTATTGTATTAAATGAACCGACCATTGTCGCAATGAACAAAAAAACTGGTCAATTAATCGCGGTCGGAAACGAAGCTCGTGCGATGCAGGGTCGCACTCCGGGACATATTGACGTTGTTCGTCCGCTCGTTGACGGGGTAATTTTTGATTTTGAAGTGACTGAAGAAATGTTGCATTACCTTATCAATAAAGTCCGTAATGAGGTACGGACATTGATTGCGCCTCGAGTATTAGTGGGGGTGCCGTCAGGGATCACGAACGTAGAGATGCGCGCGGCGCGTGATGCCGCCCGTAATGCCGGCGCCCGAGAAGTGTTTTTAATTGAAGAACCAATGGCGGCGGCGATTGGTGCCAAATTACCAATCGGTAAAGCGGTCGGTAGCATGATTATTGATATTGGTGGCGGTACGACTGACATCGCGGTGATTTCGATCAATGGCATTGTTGTCGCGAAAAATTTACGAGTGGCTGGAGATCATCTAAACGCGGCCATTATGACATATATTCGTGACCAATTTAAAATTTATGTTGGTGAAAAAACTGCCGAAGATGTCAAAATTTTACTCGCGTCTATTGATGAACCAGAGGGTGGAAAAGAACACATTGTTCGTGGTCGTGATGTTATTTCTGGGTTGCCGCGTGAAGTAGCGATCACTGATAGTGATGTACGAGACGCGATTGCGACCCAAGTTGATACAATCGTAGAAGCAGTACGATCTGTGCTTGAAAAGACTCCACCTGAAGTCCTGGCTGATATTATGCAACGTGGCATTCACATTGCCGGTGGCGGAGCATTGATTCCCGGACTAAAGCAACTGCTTGAAGAAGTGCTTGAAGTGCCGGTTATTATAGTTCCTGATCCACTTCGTACAGTGATTCGTGGAGCCGGTATTGTTGTAGAAAATTTAAATCAATATGAAGAAATACTCATTGACAAAGAAGGGGAACTCTCGCCAAACCTTCTTTCATAAACGTATCTTTTTTGTTATCGCTGTACTAGCGATACTGCTGTTGTTGTGGCTGATTGTGCCAGTTGTCGTGTCTCGTACTGCGGCCGTTTTGTTATGGCCGATTGAAACGGCCCGAGTATGGTTTAATGAATCATCAAATTCTTTACCAACCTATCTTCGGGATCGCACAACATTAGATACTCGCATTGATGATTTAGAAGCAAAAGTCGCTATCTGTGAAGCCAGTGACAACACGATTGCTAAATTACAAGCTGAAAATAATCAGTTTCGTCAACTATGTGATGCAGTTCCTGATGAACGAATCATTGCTCGGGTCGCGGCCCGTCCGCCATATTTGCCTTATGATGTGCTTATGATTGATCAGGGAAGTGTTGATGGAGTAGTTGAAAACGCCGCGGTGTTTTTGGGTAGTGATCAAGTAATCGGGTATGTATCTACCGTGTACAGTAACACCGCGTTGGTGACGTTGGTGACCACCGCCAATTTCACGGCTACAGCATATGTGATTGGACCAAACATCTATACCTACTCAGAAGGTATCGGCGGCGGTATGCTGCGGGTGAGAGTACCACAAGGTATTCCGTTGCATACCGGTGATGTCGTAGTGTTGCCGGCCATTGATTCGGGTGTATATGGTGTGATTACTGATATTGAAACGTCACCAACCCAACCAGAACAATATGGGTATGTCCCACTCCCGCTATCATTACAAAGTTTGCAATATGTGTCAGTGGCGCGGGAACCAATTGTCACGCAGTCATATAACGCCACCGAAGCACTGATAAAAGATATTCGTGATGACTTATTTACCGTATCATTACCGCCCGGAGTGCTCGTGACGCCAGAAACTGCTTCAACCACGGCCACCACTACTGCACCAGCGGCGACGAGCACCGGCACCGCGCCGGGAGTTGTGCCATAAATTATGCGAACGATACTATTACAAGTGAGCGGAGCCGTAGCGTGTGCGATACTGGCATTTTATGGTATTTGGTGGTTGTTGATCCCGACTGCGGTGCTGTACCAATATCGGGTGTCGCACAGCGTTCTAATTTTTATTGCGTTTTTTATTGATGTTTATTTTGATCGACCATTGTTTGATATGTGGCTCACAATGGGTGCTCTGGTGCTGTATGTGGTGATGATGGTGCTACAACCACATCTGCGCTATAGTGAATAATGTCATGTGGCATATTTTTAAACGCAAAAAAAAGTCATTTGTTGAATTTGATGAAATCCTCATGGATGTATCAAATTTGCCGTCATTTAATACTGGCCGACTCGAAGGTCGGCGAGAATTACCAATAGCGTTTCGAAATATTATGAGTGTCGCGGTGATTTTTTCGATGATTGCGATTGGGTTTTTAACAAAAATTTACGAGCTACAAATTGTTGACGGATCAAATTACCGATCAATCAGTGATAACAATAGTATGAATCGTAAAGTGATTATTGCGGAACGAGGCGTGGTCTATGACCGGAATGGCGAAATGGTCATTTGGAATGAGCCAGATTTTACTGATGAATATGATTTTCCGGTGCGCGCATACACTGATCGGTTAGGATTGGGACAATTAATTGGTTATGTGAGTTACCCGCAAAAAGACAAACACGGCTTTTATTTTCGCACTGAATATGTTGGCCGAACTGGTGTCGAAAAAGCGTTTGAAGATTACTTACATGGACAAAATGGTGAACAGATTACCGAAGCTGATGCGCTGGGGGATGTTATTGGTGAACGATCGTTAACGGCTCCGATTCCGGGTGGCGAACTTCATCTATCAGTGGATGCCGAACTGTCTGAAGCAATGTACCAAATTATTGCCACATCAAGTGCTCAAGCCAGATTTCGTAGTGGGGCGGGCGCTATTATGGATGTTACGACTGGCGAAATTATCGCACTGACGAGTTTCCCATCGTATGATCCAGAAGTAATGGCTGATGGTGATGATACATCGCTCATTGCGTCGTATAACACCGATGATCGGTTGCCGTTTTTGAATAAGGTGGTGAGTGGAGTCTACACCCCAGGATCAATTGTTAAGCCGTTTGTAGCGTACGCCGCTCTCGCTGAGCATATTATCGATCCTAATAAAGAAATCATTTCTACCGGTGCGTTGGTCGTGCCAAATCCCTATAACCCTGATAACCCTTCCATTTTTCGTGACTGGCGGGCTCATGGAGTGATGACGATGCGCGAAGCAATCGCTTTTTCATCGAATGTTTATTTCTATATTGTTGGCGGTGGATTTGGTAATCAACCAGGGTTAGGTATTACTAAACTGGAACGTTATTATCGGTTGTTTGGGATGGGAACGACCACTGGTACCAATGTTGCCACTGAACAAGCTGGTGTCGTGCCGAACCCAGAATGGAAATTGAAAACATTTGATGACGACTGGCGGTTGGGCGATACCTATTTTACCTCTATCGGACAATATGGATTTCAAGTAACGCCACTCCAGATGTTGCGTGCGTACGCTGCCTTGGCCAACGGTGGGACATTACTCACTCCTCATGTAGTAAAAGGCGAGGTGGGTAGCTCCACTGATTTGGGGCTCAATCCGTCGTACCTACAAATTATTCACGAAGGTATGCGCAAGACAGTGACGTTCCCAGGCGGAACGGCTCGGGCCTTGGAGCGACCGTATGTAGCGATTGCGGCAAAGTCGGGGACTGCCGAAATTGGAGCCGGGAACGCTTATGTGAACTCTTGGGCGGCTGGATTTTGGCCGTACGAAAAGCCGAAATATGCATTTATATTAATGATGGATAAAGCTCCCCGCACAAACGCTCTTGGCGCTACGCGCATTATGGGTGAAGTGGTTACTTGGATGTATGACAATCGCCCTGAATATTTAGGTATTGCCACGTCTTCTGACAAAATCGAGGAATAGTTATTGCCACGATTTTGCTGTGGAAATAATTTTTATACGCTATCTACAATGGGATGGTGAATACGGTACTGTCCACAATTTGACCAGACTGACGAAGTCCGTATAATAGGGGCACTGATTACTTGATAACGTTCTATATGACTGACCAACAATCGTTCTTGACTGCAGAAAAATTTGCAGAATTAAAACAAGAGCTTGATCATCTTAAAACCGTGCGTCGTAAAGAAGTAGCCGAATCATTAGAATACGCACGAAGTCTTGGTGATCTTTCCGAAAATGCTGAATATCAAGAAGCACGTGATATGCAAGCAGCCATCGAAGAGCGCATTGCGCATCTTGAAAAAGTCATCAAAGAAGCCAAAATCGTTGCTCATGACAAAAAAGGCGATATCGTGGTAATGGGTTCAACAGTAACGATTGTAAAAGAAAAGGAAAAAGATAATCGTGTCTACACCATTGTTGGTTCGGAAGAAGCGAATATTCACGAGCATAAATTATCGTACCTCTCACCGCTCGGTGAAGCCTTGATGGGGAAGGCCAAGGGCGATGAATTCACCTTTGAAACCCCCGCTGGGAAGCAAAAATATAAAGTCCTAAAAGTCGAATAGAACATCAAAAGCGGCACCGTAGGTGCCGCTTTTGATGTTCCTGACTTTGCCAAAAGCCCAAACTAACGCTACTATAGCTCTATTATGGCGAGTGAAATTATTGCAGAACGACGACGGAAACGCGAACTTCTGCGTGCGGCGGGCATGGATCCCTATACGGCAAAAACTGCCAAAACCCATACCGGTGTCGCAGTGTTGGAACAATTTGTTGATTTGGTAGCTACGCACAGTGTCGTCGTTGTCGCTGGTCGGGTGCTCGCTATTCGGCTTCATGGTGGGTCGGCGTTTGTTGATGTCTTTGACGGAACGGCAAAGCTCCAGTTGTTTTTATCGAAAGACCAAGTTGGTGACGAGTTGTTCAATTTGTTTGCCGACGCCATTGATGTGGGTGATTTTATCGAAGCCACCGGTGTGCCGTTTATGACAAAACGCGATACCGAGGCGGTGGGCGTCACCACGTGGCGCGTTTTGACAAAGGCTCTCGAATCAATTCCGTCCGAACATTTCGGCATTAAAGATGAAGAAACTCGCTATCGGAAACGATACCTGGATATTCTTCTTAATCCTGAATTACGTGATCTTTTTATTAAAAAAGCCCAGTTTTGGGAAGTGACCCGGCAATTCATGAAAGATCATGGTTTCTTGGAAGTAGAAACGCCAACCATTGAAGTAACGACCGGTGGCGCCGAAGCTCGACCGTTTAAAACTTGGCACAATGATTTTGCCATGCCGGTTTATATGCGCATTTGCATCGGTGAATTGTGGCAGAAGCGACTTATGGCGGCAGGGTACACCAAGACGTTTGAAATCGGTCGGGCCTATCGGAATGAAGGGTCGAGCCCTGAACACTTGCAGGAATTTACGAATCTCGAATTCTACTGGGCGTATGCCGATTATCGTGATGGTATGACGTTTGTGCGTGACCTATATCGGACGATTGCGACCGAAGTCTTTGGTAAAACCAAGTTCGACATGCGTGGGCATACATTTGATTTGGCGGATGATTGGGTCGAAATTGACTATACTGAAACGATCAAAGAAAAAACCGGGATTGATATTCATACGGCCACTGAAGCGGAAATGGAGGCAAAGCTCAAAGAACTAGGCGTGAAATATGATGGTCACAACCGTGAACGTCTGACTGATACATTGTGGAAGTATTGCCGCAAGCAAATTGCCGGTCCGGCGTTTCTGATTAATCATCCAAAGTTAGTGGCACCGCTCGCCAAGACTCGTCCTGGTACCGAAACGGTGGAGATGTTCCAGCCGATTATCGCCGGCAGTGAAGTGGGGCGCGGCTACAGTGAATTAAATGACCCCGACGACCAACGAGCGCGATTTGAAATCCAAAAGGCACTTCTCGATGCTGGCGACGAAGAAGCGATGATGGCCGATTGGGAGTTTGTCGAAATGCTCGAGTATGGTATGCCACCGACGTGTGGGTATGGGTTTGGTGAACGACTATTTGCGTTCCTGGCTGGACTACCTCTGCGTGAGACGCAAATGTTTCCCCTCTTAAAACCTAAAAACGAAACTCCTGAGAATAGTGTTGCCAACGTTCCTCCTGACAATCCACAATGTTGCGAAGCGTAACACGGTAACTTTTTTCTCTGCTTGTCAGTAACAGTATGGAGACTATAAGAGGAGTGACAAGATGAGGCCCGGAGTGTTTTTTATTCCGTATCGTGATCGGGCACAGTATGACGAGACATTTCTCGCGACGCTGCTGCCGGTTGTGATTGGTCGGGGTTTTGATCAGCGGTTGTTAGGGTACACGGTTGTACCAACGACGGTTGAGTGATTGCCCGATCACCAGCATCCAAACGCGCGGCCTCCGGCCGCGCGTTCCTATAAAATATTAAAAACAAAAACCCACGGGGCGCTAGCGCCCCGTGGGTTTTTGTTTTGTAGTTTGGTTATCCACCAAAATTGTGCACAAATATGGTTTGCAGTGGGACAAAGTGGTGTATAGTGTACGTGTGGTGGGAGATAGTGGTATAGAATGAAAGTTCTAGACTGATCCACGCTATCTCTGACAGCTGCCGCAACGCTCCACCGTTTGCTGCCGCTGTCAGGGATGGACGTGGATGGCTATCAAGACAAAATTATGTTGATCGGAGAATATACGCATACGTTGGATCCCAAGAAACGGCTGTCCTTGCCGTCAAAATGGCGCAAGGAACTTGGGAAGACGCTTATAATCACCCGAGGTCTTGATAACTGTCTCTTTGTGTACCCGCACACCGAGTGGGAAAAAATCACCAGCAAAATTGGTGAACTCTCACTCGGGTCAGCGGACACACGAAGTTTCAACCGCTTCTTCTTATCAGGAGCAGTAGAGGTAGAGGTAGATTCAGTTGGACGTATTCTCGTTCCAGATTTTTTGAAGGATTTTGCTAAATTAGACACCAAAGTCGTTTTGGCCGGAATCCATGATCGTGTAGAAATTTGGGATGATAATCGTTGGACAGAGTACAAGGCAAAAATTGAGATGCAGGCTGATGCACTCGCCGAAAAACTTTCTGATATTGGTGTCTTCTAAGTCACCGTACTTCTACATAAATTACCAAAGCAGTGTATGGAGCATATTACCGTGCTACAAAAGGAAGCTATAGATGCGCTGCGGATTACCCGAGCGAGCATCATTGTTGACGCTACCTTGGGTGCTGGTGGACATGCCCGAGACATTGTCTCGGCGCTGGGGCCACAAGGTACATTCATCGGTATTGATGTAGACGAAACGGCAGTTGAAGAAGTAACACCAACTATTAACGGCTTGGCAATGGTACATATTCGACAAAGTAATTTTGCGGACATTGGGCACGTGCTCGATGAACTAGAAATTCCTTTCGTGCATGGCATCTTGGCCGATCTCGGATGGCGGTCAGATCAATTTATAACAAATGGTCGGGGCTTTTCTTTCACCGATGAAGAAGGTTTGTTGATGACATTTGGCGATAGTGAATCATATACATTCACAGCCTACGACATCGTCAATGAGTGGGAAGAATCTTCCATTGCAGACATTATTTACGGTTATGGAGAAGAGCACCAGTCACGCAAAATTGCCAAAGCCATCGTCGCCGCGCGGGCGGTTGCCCCAATCACCAACGCAAAAATGTTGGCTGAGATTATTGTAAACGCGATGCGCCTACCACATCGTCGGGGACGTATTCACCCGGCGACGAAAACTTTTCAAGCGATTCGCATTGCTGTGAACGATGAGCTAAATGTACTCGAACGTTTTGTCGCTGAAGCATTCCACCGTTTATTGCCGGGAGGAAGATTGGCAATCATCACGTTTCATAGTCTCGAAGATCGAATAGTTAAACTAGCATTTCGGTCGTATACACATGATCACACTGGTCAATTGGTTTGCAAAAAGCCAATTACCGCATCAAATGAAGAATTACAGAAAAACCCCCGCGCCCGCAGCGCAAAGTTACGCATTATAGAGAAATTATAAACATTACACCGAACGTATGACCACCACTACCAAAAAAGTATTTCTTACCCCACAGATACTCGCTGGGCTATTGGGATTGTGTTTGGTTTTGCTTTTGGTTGCGTATATGTATTTTTTATCAGCGTCTGTTGTACAGGTGGTGTTACGAAAAGAGTTACAAGAAAAGTCTCGGTCACTCGAAACCGATATCGCGATGCTCGAATCGACGTATTTGGAACGACAACATACTGTCAGTGAGCGTATTGCCTCGGTATCAAACTTATCAGAAACAAGCGAAAAGATTTTTGTTACCAGAGCAAAAGCAACAACGGTATCGGCTAATCGCTAGACAATGATTATATGCGCGGTCCACGGTTGTATCCCAAGCGAATCAGAGTAGTATCTTTTTTTATATTAGCGATTGGGTTGTTGTTGATGGTGCGGTTGTACAATGTGCAAATTGCCCATCATGAGGCGTACGTCGAAAGCGCCACTCGTCAGTATGTCCATACGTCAAAGGGAATGTTCGATCGTGGTACAATTTATTTTACTACGAAGGACGGCGAAAAAGTTGGTGCCGCCAGTATGAAAGCTGGGTATGTGCTTGCGATTAACCCAACGCTCATCACTGATGCTGAAAGCACATTTTCAAAAATTTCTGCATACACTACCTGTGACAAAGTAACGTTCCTTGATGCAGTTGCAAAAAGTAACCGCATCTACGTGGAAATTGATACTCAAATTAGTAACGATGACGCCGCCGCTATTGACGCGATGGATATTCCCGGCGTGATTTTATCTCGTACAAAATGGCGCTATTATCCTGGGAATGAAGTGATGGCTCGGACGCTTGGATTTATCGGATACACCGACAACGGAACGATGCAACGTGGCAAGTATGGAATTGAAAGCTCATACGATGAGGTGTTGGTGCGTGACGACACGGCCTTGTCGGTGAATTTTTTCGCCGAGATTTTTAGTAACTTAGGTGGTTTAGTATTTAATGAAAATGAGACGAAACACGGTAATGTTGTGACGACTATCGAACCAACCGTCGCTCGTATGCTCGACCGCATTTTGCTTGAAACGCAAGACAAATACCACAGTAGTCTTACCGGCGGAATTATCATGGATCCACACACTGGTGAAATTCGTGCTATAAGCGCTGTGCCAACATTTAACTTAAATAATCGTGAAGGAGTGCCAATTGAACTGTTCCAAAATCCATTGGTTGAAAATGTGTATGAGATGGGGTCGATTGTAAAAGCCTTAACCATGGCGGCTGGACTCGATAGTCATGTGGTGACGCCGGCATCGACCTATTATGATCCAGGATTTTTAGAACTAAACACCTTTACCATTAAAAATTATGACGGTCGTGGGCGCGGCACCGTCAACATGCAAGAAGTGCTTAATCAATCGCTTAATACGGGAGTGGCACATATTGTAAAATTAATGGGACATAAAAAGTTTCGTGAATACTTTACCAATCTTAAATTAGGTAGTGAAACTGGTATTGATTTGCCAAACGAAGCGAGTGGGTTAGTTTCCAATCTCGAGTCACCGCGTGAAGTTGAATATGCGACTGCATCGTTTGGGCAGGGGATTGCTACGACCCCAATCGCGATCACACGCGCGCTTGCGACGCTGGGGAATGGCGGACATTTAGTCACGCCACATGTGGTGTCAAAAATCGAATATGACGACGGTACCGAAAAGGATATTCAATATCCGGATGGCGCAACGGTCTTCACTCCCGAAACCAGCGAGACGATTTCTCGGATGTTGGCGACGGTGGTTGACGACGCCTTGCGGGGGGGAGCGGTGGCCTTGCCACACCATACTATTGCTGCTAAAACTGGTACCGCCCAAATAGCCAAACCTACTGGCGGATACTATGATGATCGCTACTTACACTCATTTTTTGGTTATTTTCCTGCATACGACCCACAATTTATTGTTTTCCTGTATACTGTAGAACCAAAGGGGGTACAGTATGCGTCTGAAACGTTGACTGATCCATTTATAGATTTGGCAACTTTTCTTATAAATTATTACAATATTCCGCCAGACCGATGATTATACTATGAAAGCATTCTTCAAAAATATTATAGTTGCAATTTTGACATTTGAAGCGGCAATTTTATTACGTCGCAAAAAGCCAATTATCATTGCCGTAACAGGAAGTGTTGGTAAAACGTCCACCAAAGACGCAATCTTTGCCGTACTCAAAAAACACAAAAAAGCTCGTAAAAGTGAAAAAAGTTTTAACTCGGAAATTGGTATTCCCTTATCGGTGCTCGGATTACCAAATGCGTGGGACAATCCCATATTATGGATATGGAATATTATTGAAGGGTTTTTTATCGCTCTCTTGTCCCGTTCCTATCCAGAAATACTCGTATTAGAAGCCGGAGTTGATCGTCCTGGTGATATGAAGGCACTTACTGAATGGTTAAAACCAACAATTGTTGTTATTACCCGTCTGCCCGATGTACCTGTCCATGTGGAGTATTTTTCATCGCCCGAAGCCGTTGCTGCGGAAAAACTATTATTAGCAGCAGCATTGGTGCCGGATGGTATATTTATTTATAACCATGATGATCCAAAGTTAGTCAACGCGACCGCTGATATACGCCAAGTAAGTGTTGGGTTTGGTCGATATGCACCAACGCAATTTACGGCAGCAAGAGACAAGGTACTGTATCACGATGACGTGCCAGTCGGTTCGGAATTTTTATTAACTCATATTGACGAAACTGCGACTATTAAACTCTACGGCACGATTGGTGTGCAAAATACTTATATCGTTGGCGCTGCTGCTGCGGTGGCTATGCAATTTGATATTCCGTTAGTTGCGGTGGCCGAAGCGCTCAAAAGTTACCACGGTCCTGCGGGGCGGATGCGAATTATTCCAGGAATTAAAGGATCATGTCTCATTGATGATACGTATAATGCTTCACCAATAGCAGTCGAATCAGGATTACGCTCTCTTGCGGAATTAACTGGCTTTAAGCGAAAAATCGTAGTGCTTGGTGATATGTTGGAACTCGGTCAATTTTCATCACGAGAACATGAACGGATTGGTGTTGAAGCTGCTACTGTCGCCGATTTATTATTTACCGTTGGTGTACGGTCTCGTAAAATTGCTGAAGGGGCGCTCACTGGTGGCCTGTCTGAAAAATGTATTTTCCAATACGATGACGCTCGCAAAGCTGGTAAAGAATTAGAATCGTTTTTACAGCCTGGAGATGTCGTATTTGTAAAAGGATCGCAGGGGTCACGTATGGAACGGGTGGTAGAGGAAATAATGAAAGAGCCCGCCCGAGCCAGTGAGTTATTGGTGCGACAAGACAGCGCTTGGCAGACCAGATAGGAATGATGACGTTAAAAGGCGACTGTCTTTACAAATGTATAGAGTATGGTAGAATATTAAATATGACAAAATTTTCATATGGGGTGGTGTCGTTTTTGTGTCTCGTTATTTTGGCAACTGGTGCGCAAAGTGCCAATGCCGCGACAACGTATTATTACAATAATGACGCTAAAATTGCCGAATTATACGCAATTATTGCTCAATTACAATTACAGTTACAAACGCTATTAGCTAATGGTAATTATACTCATGGTGGGTACCAAGGAGGCGACGTTCGTGTCGTCACTGGTGGCGTTGATGAAAGTTCAATCGACAATGCCGTTGAATTGTCTGGTACTGTTGATTTTCGTAATGAAGATGAAGCTCGGGTATGGTTTGAGTATGGTCTGACTCAGGCTCTGTCCTACAGTACGCCGTCTATTCTCTTGAAAGAACGACATAACGATGAAGACTTTACTATTATTGCTGACGATATTGATGGGAATCGTACCTACTATTATCGCGCCGTTGCCGAAGATGAAGATGGCGACGTCAGTGAAGGTGCGGTTCGTTCTTTTACCGTAAAAGGTAATTGGGATAATGATCGTGACGACGATGATGATATGCCAAGTGTTACCACTGACGATGCCGAGAATATTACCGATTATTCAGCTCGTTTGACTGGGGCAGTTGATATGAATGATGCCGAAGACGGCGTGGTGTTCTTTGTCTATGGTGAAGACGAAGACATGGTTGAAGATGTAATTGATGAAAATACCTATGGTGATATCGACACCGATGGTGACGATTTGCAAAAGGTACGTATTGATTCTCGTTTTGAAGGCGACGATGATTTTAGTTACACGGTATCTGGACTGGATAATGATACTGAATACTTCTTCCGCCTTTGTGTGCAATACGAAGATGAAGACGATGACGAAACACTTGAATGTGGTCGTGTTGAATCATTTGAAACAGATCGTTATTAGTTGAAACTTCAAAGTAACAACAGAGTATAAAAGCGGGGCGGCCAAAGGCCGCCCCGCTTTTATGTCCACCATCAATGTAATTCTATTTACGGCTGTGGGAATACTGTTGTCAGTTCTTCTGAGTCATAAAACAAGGTGCCTAAATAGCCAAAACTGTATGATTGACCGCCCGTGGTAACCCGTGATCCGGCGACTTGAGGATTGGCTTTTGGTTCTGATGCGTCGAAACCAATATTAAATAATGTGACCAAAATATCGGGACGATGTACCACGTCAAAGCCAGCCATTCGCCATTGTGCCGTCACTTCCTTCAAATAAATCGCGGTATACAGGTAAGAATAATAGTGATCTTTTTCGTTTGTTAATCGATTAAATAATGCAGTTTCGTGATTACTATCTTCATCTGGACCATATACTAATAGTGGAGCGATGGTATCTCCAGGATAAAATGGGGAAGTAGTACTGACGGCATAGGCTTCAATTCGCTCGGCTGTGGCTTGTTTGATGCCGGTAACGCCAAGCGAAAATTGTGACATGCTTCCCAACAATTTTAGTGGTTCAAAATATCTTTTAAAGACATCACGATTGTCGGTGAAAAATCGTGTTTGTTCTGGCACGACGGTCGCCGCGATCATTCTGGCCGGTACACCCGTTTCATTGGCGACACGGTTAATAACATCGGTGTCTTTTTCTAATCCACCTTTTACCACCTCCCAATAAATTGTTTCATTCCACGCACAGGGTTCGGTTTGTGATAGGGGCGGTTTGCAGCCATTGGTTTCGTCTTCAATCGCTACAATAGTTCCGTCTGTGGTAGTGGCGATGGTCGGAATCCTCCCAAAAAACGCATTTCGCTCAACAATGGAACCACGAACGTTTAATAACCCATATTGCATGGCGATGTACACGCTCACCGTTGCCAGTCCAACAAGAGCAAAGATACCAATGACGAATCGAATGATAATTGTACATAACTTCATCATGGCGCTAGTGTAGCATGGTCTTACCAAAAAAATAAAACCACGGTCATTTACTTGTCCGTGTGACGTAAATTACTTTTTTGTGTTAAACCATTTGGTTGCAGCGGGACGACGGTGTGTGCAGCCTGGCCAACAGCAAGGTCGTCTTTTGCCAGCTAAAATCTCTTTTTTCAGTCGAGTGAGATGATTGGTTCTCGTTTCTGTCTTTTTTACTATGGTTACCCAACAAATCCATTCGTTACGGGCCAGGGGAGTGAGCGAGTTCCATTGCGCTAAAAGCGCCGGATTCGATTCCAGTGTGGCTTGGAGATCGGCTGGGGTGCGGTGTAAAAAATTCTTGGTGGCCATGTAAATATCGTACCACAGTTTTATAATCGACTTGGGATTGACCACGTAGTGCCGCAATTTTGCGTCGAAAAATAAGCACGACAGACTAAAACAAAAATGACATACAGGGAATTAATTTTATGATTTTCAATATCGTACAGTGAAAATATTTAGTGCCGGCCGAACAAATTTGCTAAGATAAGATAAAGGCGCGTAATAACTGTAATCAAATTGTAACTATAAAAAATAATTCTTTTAATGCTCGGGATAGTAGCATTTCTAGTGGCTGGATACTATTTGCTGGAAAACACCAAAGAAAAAACTGTCACTACTACCACCGAAGACAATTCGTTTGTTTTTGCAACTGCCGATACGCATTTTGCCGTGGCGTACAGCAATGATGGTGACACCGCGACCGTGACTATTGATGGTCAACAATATGAACTCGATCGAGTCGTGTCTTGGTCGGGAGCCCGCTACACGAATAAAGACGAAAGTGTGGTTTTTTGGGAACATCAAGGTGAAGCATCACTAGAAATCAATGGTGAAACAGTCGCTGAAGGAGCAAAGCTCATTACCACCGAACGTGACGCAACTACCACAGCCGATACTCTGACGTTCAACGTCGGTCCAGAAAAAGTTGATTGTGTTGGTGTTGGTCCACAAAAGTGTTTGATGATAAATAACGAAATGTTCTACGATACTATTGCCGGTTTTGATTATATAGAGGGTAATTCCTACGTAATAGAAGTAGAACGGAAGGAAAAGACCAATGTTCCCGCTGACGCGAGTGCCTACGAATATACCTTGGTCAACATCACCTCAATCAACGGCAAAGAAAACGATATCGTTTTTGATGCTGAAAACAAGGTCTGGAAAGACAAATATGGCATTTGTCATACCTGTACGGTAGAAAACGGATTTAATGCTGACGGCACCATGTCTGTAGACATCGAAGCCGAAGCGACAACAAATGCTGACACAGGGGTATCATCTCTCGACGGAAAAGGGGTGAGTTATAACGGTGGCACGATTACGTTTGCCGATGGTCGCTATATGGCAAATTTTGTTGCAACAATATTGTCGGCGAATACAGTATTGAAGGCGACAGTGTGGTCTTTGGTCAGGGAGTCAGTACCAAAAAAGCGTGTATTGATGAAGAAGCCAATCTCCGTGAACAAGCGTTCATCACCTTGCTCGAGCAAGGAAGCGTTTCAGGAAAGGTAAGTATGCAGGATTTTAGATAATCCATCTCAAGCATTCCCAGTATTGCTTATGTGATTACTGTAAGTAAAAAAGTTTCCGAAATTGTTTGATTTTGAAGCTTGTAAATAGAAAATGCGCCCAAGGGCGCATTTTCTATACTAGTGACCCATTAGCGTGGCTTTCAGAACTTTATGAGGATAGAGTAACTATCCATCAAAGCATTATCGAACTACAAGATTGTTTGGAAGCATCTCAAGTATCTCTTTTGCAGCGACTTTAGGATTGAAGTTTTTTGGTATATGTATGAATGCGTATAAGTAGTTGCGCTTTGTGTTGTTTAGCATCATTACAGATATGAGATTGCACCAGGAGTTACCCAGACCAGTTGCTCGCTTGGATTTGTCTGTCAACGTAAGAATGTCGTCCAATTGTAACTTATTAGATTTTTCTATCGGATTGTTTCTAAAGTTTTTATTACATCGGGTCTCGATGCGTAGCATATCTCTATCTCTCCCAGAGTATTGTCCAAGACCAATGATGTATTTTGCATCCAAAACATCCGCTGTTTTTACAAAATCAGCCAATGAAGAAAAATCACTCTCAATTGTATAGGTCTGAAATTGGGAAAGACGAGACAGCACTTTAGCAGCTATGGTGTTATTGAATGCAACGAAACAAACGTCCCTATTCATTGGAAAAGTATATCAAAGTTCTGAACACCCATTATGGTGCCCTGAAATACGTTGGTAAATATAGCTCTTATGTTGTGACCCACTAGCGTGGCTTTCAGAACTTTATCTAGAAAGAGAAAATATTAAGCGGAGTATCATTTCATTAAAAATCTGTTTAAAGGATTACGCATAAATTAATTAGTGTGTAATTGGGAAGTTGCCAACTGCAGTTGGCTTGTATTCGCAACTACTAGTCAACTCACTAGAGTAGATTTGAAAACGCACCTGATAGTTATATGTGAGTGTTATATCAGCAGGTTTTAATGCGGGATCGCAGTTAGATTTTTGGAGTGTTCCACCTGTAACTTTTTCCTTATTTATAAGTGCACCCTTTTCAAGGTCAGATACAAGCACTTCATTTCGTTCTTTGTTTGCAAACACAATGTAACGACCATCATATGCAATATCCATTGCTTCGAGTTCTCCATATAGTTCATCTGCATTAATAATAGATTTTGTGTTCATATCAAAACTAACAAGACCTACAACTTCGTCTCGTTCATTTGCCGTTCTAAAATAAGCTTTAGAAGTTGACTCTGATATGTAAAGTAAATCTAGCAAGTATGTACTTGTTGCAGATTCTGCATACAAGGCAGTAACGTCTACTGAATCGTTAGGAACGGAAGATTTGTGTTGCAGACAGTTTATGTCGGACTCATTACACCAGTAGGCTAACATTCTGTTAGACATAGACTCTCCTCTGACTCGCAAGATTTTTACTTCTGAAACAGCGGTTGTATCTGTTATGGTCGGCACCTCAATAACGGGCGTCGCTTTTATAGAATTTGCTATTTTAAATCCGATGTAGCCACCTACGAATGGCATCAAAATGAATAAAATTGCAGCGAGTGTCTTTGATACAGTAGTCATTTCAAATAAAACATTCTTTTTCGGTGCAACAAATTCATCTACTATTGGCATATTTTCCATATAGTAAAATTATACAATAAAGAGTTCTGAACTCCCAGTAAGGTGCCCTGAAATACCTCGATAACTATAGCTCTTTACTTTGTGACCCATTAGCGTGGCTTTCAGAACTGTATAAGGACCGAGAATATATTAAAAGTAGCATTGTTTTGCTTGGTAGTTTGGTATAGGCGAGGGCTTGCAAAACACGCAAAAGTGTGATATTAAAAAAAAGCATAGTCAATCCCGATTATGCGTACCCTCCACGTTTATGGGAGAAACTGATGACTGCTCTTTTGAACCGTGACCACCATGTCGCTGGCACCGTGAAGTTCGACGCTTCGGTGTCCATCGAGAAGCTCGCTGACTTCATTTCCGAAATGAAGTCTCGCACGCCCGAACGTTGGGTTGACCTCCACATCCGTGGTGCAGGCGGTGATGGCACGCATTACATTGCGTTCCACTACATCCTCCCCGATGGCGAGAAGAAGACCCACAAGAAGGCAGTAAACAGCCTGCTTCAGTACCTGCGTGACCGACTCGGCACTCGCCCCAAGCAGGGCAAGAAAGCCGACCTCGTTCCGCAAGGTGTGATGGGGTGGAGCATCTCCCCGGTCGATATCGTGATTTGACGGTCTGACCGTCAGGGGGGGACCCCGATAGACGCAAGTCTGTCGGGGTTTTCATATAGTTCTTGATTTTGTTTCTTATCTTCTTTCAGTAACCACTCGTAGTTTGGGCCACTTTTCTAACCATTTTTTACTCTCAATTCTTTTGTAAAAAATACTCAAATCACCTTTCCGACTTGGAGTTGGTCTAACTATCAAGTTAACGAGGTCATCAATCCCGTGAGGAGCTACTATCTTTGGTTCTTCGTTCTCTAGTGTCACCCAACGCAAGTAGGTGTTTCTACCCACTCTGACAACCCTTCTGCAGTGTTCGTATACGGAGTGTCTCTGTCGTGCCATTTATGTGTGTAAGCTTGATTAACTATTTCCCAATCAAGGCCAAGAGCACCTTTCATACTCTCTGAAAGTTTTCTGTCTTTTTCTTCATCTATGTTTATATTGTCAAAATACACTAAATCAATATCGTGTGTATCAGCGACATCTCTTTTGATATCGTGAAGGGTGAATCTAATGATAAGAGAGATTATGTTGAAGAACTTGGACTGGCTCGTCCAGCTAATTATGGTTGATGAAAGTATTGTGAGCTAATAACAAAAAACTACTCAGATCTGAGTAGTTTTTTGTTTCGAGATTCGAGCCTTCTCGAGTGCTCGAACCAGCTCTCTAATTGGTGACCCATTAGCGTGGCTTTCAGAACTTTATAAAGAGAGGCAGTACATCAAATCAAACATACAAATACTACAAGAGTTTGTTATATAAAAAAGAAACCGCCTCGAAACCGAGACGGCTTCAAGGCGATAGGACCAATCAGGCGGCGACTGCTTCTTTCTCCTTCGGTTTTGAAAAAACCATACGGTGGAAACGAAGGGTCTTGTGAAAGAGGAAGCCAGAGCTGATAGCGACCGAGGACAGCGTGATTTTCTGCTCGCCCGCGTTTTCCGTGTTGAAACAGGCGGCAACGAGGGACACAGAGTAATCGGATGCTTCAGGAACCACCTTCCGCCAGAAGACCTCGGGGTCAGAGTACGACGTATGGTCCTTAATCCACGTGCATTTCCCGAACTTGCCCCAGCTGTCGTTGTCGAAGGTGACAACAGCTTCTTCAAGGGCATAGCCCATATTGATGAGGGTCGAGAAGTATTCAACCTCTCGGGAAATGCGGTTCAGACGTGCAGTGATATCGCACGCTTCGAGCAACGAAGCTTTGCTTTTCCCCGCTTCCTTTGCCCAAGTTCCCGAAAGCTCGACTTCTTCAGCGAAAGCGTCGCGCCAATTGTCATAACCTTCGACCTTCACCTCCAAGGTGATGAGGTCTTGGGCTTCTTGCGAACCATATGTGTCGGACATTTATTCCTCCGTCTTATTGAACTTCGTGAGACCTCCACGACGAGGGTTCTTTCAGAAAGTAATATACAATATATTCACAAAAATGCAAGCACCTTGTGAAAGATAATAATACCTTTACAATAAGCCATATTAAAGGCATTGCTTTTGATGAGTATGAAAATGAATATATTATGTCGCCCGAAGAAAAAATACAGTATGTAAAAGACAATATAGACGGTGAAACTTTGATAAGCCCAAAGGGACCTATTCGGTATCACGTCACCAGTGTCGGGCATCCTGATAATCCAGAAGAGTGGACAGCTTTAACAAGGAATGAGCATCGGCGGATTTTGCAGAAATTGGAGCAGGAACAATATATCAAAGACCTCACTCTTGTGGGGAACGGTGATTATTATATGCTCGAAAAGGTTGATAGTTTTAGTACCGAAAAAGTGGCGGTAGATTTTACACAAAAGGGTAAGACATCAACTGATTATTTAATGGAAGCGGTGAACTTTTTTAAGAATGAATACAACAAAATACGTATCAAAGGTGTGACGTATGAGTATCCAATGGGAGATAATCTTACGTTATCGAACTATGACCCTGCTCCTGATGATGTAAATCTCCCGTACTACCGCCGAATTGCAATTGAACGTCTACACGAAATTGGCTTGGTAACCTCATATGAGTTTGAAGAGCGAGCTGTTGACGACTATGGCTGGATATTTGACTATGCACACTGCAAAATAAATGAGGATATGCTTATTGCACCAAAAGAAAGTCCTAAAGTGACACAGGAAAATGCAGAAAAGATAGTTGAAAAAGTGATACGGCACGAGCATAACCATCGCTTTGAGAACAGCATCCAAGAGAAGCCGATTGACTTGAATATCAACAACACTAGCCCAGATAAAACCACCAAAGTTGGTTTCCCGTACACCATTCCTGATGGTACACGCTGGGAAAATATAATGCTCACGTTCTTGAATGATGAGTATGTCAAAATCAATGTTGCTGGCAATTCACTTGAAACAGGTTTTGCGGATATGGGTTTTGCTGATGGTAGAAAGAAAGGTGTTTGCAATGAGTTATGGATACTGCTCCGACTGCTTGCAAAACAGGGTGGCTCACTACCCGCGTCTGACCCAGAAGCAAAAGATAAGTATAAACAACAAAAAGCTCGCCTCTCAACTGCTCTCAAAAACTACTTCCGTCTTGATACTGACCCATTTAAGACTTACACAAAGGAGAAAGCGTACACACTCAAAATGACTATCGGGTATACGGATAAAAATACTGAACCAACAAAAGCAGAAACCCTCGCCAGTGAAGCAGATGACATTTTCAAATCATTCTCGCAGTAACAAATAGAATAAAATCTAACGGACGAAACACCCGTAAACTGGGTGTTTTTTCTTACTCGGTAACTTTATGCCATTTATGTATGAGACATCGTCTCGCACTAACACATAAACAATTACTATGAATAAAGAAAAGAGCAATGAAGAGAACAGTGGTGACGACGTTTTCACAACATACGACTTGGGACTTTCAACAGCACTCTTGACTGTCGGTTATAAGTTGCAAAATCTGGACCGCTCAAACGGACGGCGTGTCTTGTTTGTATTTGAGTATAAGAAAGGAATTGAGATTGCCTCCAATCGCTTTTTCAGTGACGACCTTAAAGTCAAAGCGCGGTCGTACTTTGACAATCTAAAAGCTATCAAGACAAAACTCTACTCCGACTAGCGAGCAGAGGTTTCCTTGAAAAATACCGACAACAACGAATATCACTATGGATACAGTCATTCTCAAGATATACGGACCCAAGAAGTTTACCTTTACAAAAAAGGATTGGTTCTTGCCTGAAATATATAGCCGTAAATATCACGAGCTTTCACCAACTGAACAGCTTTCAAATCGAATGTATTTGCGACGGTTTGTGCTTAAAGCTCCACATCAATCTCGCTACACCCCAAAAATTGATGTTCTTGAAACTCTGGATAGAGAGCATAAAACGATTGTGTACGTACTCATTGCAGAGTTTTCAATACCGAAGTTACTTTACGGCAACAGTTTACAAGAGGTGTCAGATAAGGACTTTGGGAAAGTAGTGACCGTGTTTAGAGATGTACTTTTACGTGTTGGTATCAAAATCGAAAATGAAGCTATTGCGAGCGCTCGCGTTTCGGCGGTTCATTTTTGCAAGAATGTACTATTGCCAAGAGACATACGCTTACAAGATATTTTGGCAGAGCTTGGGCGTGTAGATATTGGGAAAGCATTTGATGTGACCGCCAAAGAAACAAAAAACGGTGGTCAGATATTACACCTCTACTGTGGGACCGTAGAGCGAGTTTTTTACGACAAGGTAGTAGATGCAATGCGACCCAAGGTGAAGCGAAAAGATAAGGGTCATATTGATTATGAGCGAACTCTTATTGACGAATATAACCTAGAGCATACGGAGATTTTTCGCTACGAGTATCGCATCAAGAAAACCCAGACGGTACAGCGAGACATCAATTCTGCAATGGACCGTAAGCCATTAACCTACGTAGCTTTCAGGGACCTGTTTACGGAGGGATTATCTCAAAAAGTGCTATTGAACTCGTGGCGCGACATTGTTAGCCGTCCAGAAAACCAACTAGCACTCATTGGTCCTATTGATAGTTTTCGCTTGCTACAGCGCATTGTAGAGGGCGCAAAAGCGCTTGGTGGCGCTCATAGTATGAACAAGGCGCTCGTAGCATATGGTTTGACTTGTATCATCCGTGAAAACGGTGTTAAAGAGTTCCGCCGACTTATATTTAGTCACTGGAACGGAGAACATCCAGAGCGATTAAATGAGAAAATCAACCAAGCGTCAGAACTTACAAAAGGTTTGCCATATGCAAATGGTGTGGCTTTTGTAGATGACGAAATCGAAAAATATGAACTCGTTACTCGCTCTGTTTTGGCTAATTGCACACGATAATGAGCGAGCTACACAAAACCAGTACGTTTGAAAAAAGCGATTTGCAACGCGGTTTTGTGAGTTGCGATAAGGTCCCAAATAAGGTGCTATCCGACTGCTCGCTAAAGGCACTGGTAGAGCTGTCCGAGGTACTCAAACCTATATACATCAGGATGAGGAAAGATGGGTACGTTATAATAGAGGGACGACTGGTCAAACAAAATGAAAATGAATAAAAAGCCGAAAATAGAGACAGATATTCTGAAAGCTATTCAAAGCGGTATTTATAGTGACCACTATCTTATTTACAATCGTAAAAGTACCGACGAGGCGAATAATCAAAAGAACTCTATCCCATACCAACGAGTAGAGAATATGCGTTTTTTGACACGTGAACGTCTACAACTTGCTCCAGTAACTCTAAAGGGCTTTTGTACCGATGGTGTTGTTTCTGAAAAGCACTCTGGATTTAAGGAGACAGATGATTTACATATTTCTGATGATGGCGTGGTTCAGTACCGTATTGACCGACCAAAGTTCCAACAGCTACTA
Organism: uncultured Candidatus Saccharibacteria bacterium; assembly: GCA_964469295.1. Taxonomy (GTDB): domain Bacteria; phylum Patescibacteriota; class Minisyncoccia; order Phycocordibacterales; family UBA918; genus OLB19. The sequence goes on along the minus strand of CAYXYJ010000004.1, from coordinate 46,388 downwards.
CAACATTTAAGCAGAGGTTATTTCAAGGGTGTGGTGGTCCTTTGTTGGGACCGTATTAGTCGAAATAAAGGTGACGATACAATCATTCGCAAATTGATGCGACGAGGTATTGACGTGCGTTTTGCCTACGCTACGTATGACGACACAAGTGCTGGTGCGCTCCATATGGATATTGATGGAATGTTTGCTCAACATCATTCTCGCGTAACTAGCGAGAAAGTAACGATGAGTACTAGAAATAGCCGTACTAAAGGAAAATGTACCTACAGAGCGCCAATCGGGTATCTAAATATCGGTAGTATGGACGATAAGCCGTTGGACCCTGTGCGAGCGCCGATAATAAAAGAAATGTTTGAAAAATATGCAACGGGTGACTGGAGCTTGTCAGACATTGCACGTTTTGCAAATGACCAAGGTTTTACGACTGTACCAATGCGCCGTCGTCGCTCACGAGATGAAATCCTCGCCGATGAGGATGAGGATATTGAGATTGAAAAAACCACTCGTCCAGTAAATGAGAATAGCATTAGCCGTATTTTGACCAATCAGTTTTATACGGGAAAGATAATCGGTCCAGACGGCATTTATATTCAGAGTACTAGCCACGAGGCGCTTGTTGATGATGAGTTATTTAATCTGGTCCAATCACTCTTGGGTAAAAAGAAAGTAAGTGTCCACTATACAGAAAAACTGGACCACCCAATGCGCGGTATGGTCCGATGCGCTCACTGTAAACGAGTTTATACTCCATATACCAAGAAAGGCATCCTGTATTTCAATTCACGATGCGTAAAGGATTGCGAGAACACTCTCAAAAACTGCAACTTTGATTTTATCTCTAACAAAATAAGTGGACTGATTGCAGGACTACATTTTACAGATGACGAACTTGCTGATTTAGATGCGCGGACCAGTACCGATGTTGCTTTGTTGGATGAGCGTCGCTTTAGAGAGATACAACAGATGGAGCGTACAAAAAAGCGTATTCGAGATGACATCTCATACTTAAATACCAATCGTTTACAGCTACTCAAATCAGGCGTGTACACCCCAGAGGGACTTGTTGCCGAGGGTGAGCGACTACAGGGAGAACTAACAGCACTACAGGAGGCAGAGAGCGCATCAGACGAAGCGATGGCAGAGCTGATGAAAGAGATTATCATTCTTTCAGAACTGATAAAAAACGTTGTGCCTGTTTACGATTATGCAAAACCGCACGAAAAAGAGAACATCGCACGTGTCATCTTTTCAGAACTCTATGTAGCAAAAAATATGCTTGATTATAAGGTCAAAAAAGGATTTGAACCTTTCTCTGACCGATTATCCTCTATTTGTGATCCCACGGAGAATCGAACTCCGATTTGCAGGATGAAAACCTGCTGTCCTAGCCGTTAGACGATGGGACCATATAAATCGTATACTGCGTTTTGACGTAATGAAATATGGGCACTTTTGCTATAGCAAAAGTGCCCATATTTATAGCAGACATTTGCAAAAAAATAAAGGGGGGAGTGGACATGAGGGTAATCTCGGAGTATGCTCAGACATTAGAAAATCATAACGTGAGATGGAGATGTGTGGTGACCTATCCAAGCATGGACAAACCACGTGATCCACTGGTGGCGGTGGAAATGTGGGTACGATATTCCGGTTTTGGCAAATCATACGACTGGGTGATTGATGCCGATAGTGAGTTCCTTCGGTTTACTTTCCATCATCCTGTTTGTCAGCCTGAAGCAGTGGCATTTGTAAGTGACAACGGTTGCTTTCTACAGATTCGGGTGTCTTACCAACCAAATGTGACATGGAATCTTCGATCAATGCTTAGGATTACAAATGACATTAATGAACATATTGTCCCTGGAACATTTTATCTCGATACCAATGATGAATGTATATTTTGGAAAGCAGAAATTATCACTGATACGAACGGACGAATAGCAATTAACCAAGTAGATTTGTATCTGAGTGAATGCGCAAGTGCAATTGAGCGTCTAGCAATGATGTTGATGCTCCATGACGGTGATTTATCCGAAATGGACAAAAGATTACTATGTGAGCCAGTGCAAGGTCGCGCCTGACAAGACTAGGTCCCATCTGGAAGTTTCCAGATGGGACCATCGTTGTCAGTAATTTCGTCTATTTAATTCGTATGCCGAATTGATTCTTTGATATCAAAGCGTGGATTGACTTTTTTGCCAGGGTTAAAGATATCGTCCGGGTCAAAAATTGCTTCGGTTTGTTTAAATAATTCGAGCACTTGCTTGCTGAACATTTTAGATAAGTGTGGCGTACGAATAATGCCGTCATTATGTTCACCACAAATATTTCCCTTATATTTAATAGCAGTGTTATAAAACCGTTCAGCCATTCGTTCAATGAGAAGTGGTGTGTTCGCTTTGGTAAAGTCTAATAATGGATAGAAATGGAAGTGTCCATTGCCACCATGCCCATGAATGGCTGACTTTACATTAAACTCTTTAAATAGTTGCTTAATTTCTAAAAAGAATTTTCCGAGCTGTTCTGGTGGTACCGTCATGTCTTCGAGGAAAGCCGCTGGACGTTTGTCTGGATCCAACAATTTCGATAATGAGAAACTGGCGCGACGAATTTGCAAGAACATTTCAATTTCGTTTTGGTTGCGCACAACGCGGGCTTTCGCCCCGGGCACTGACACTGCTCGCGCAATGTCTGTCGCTGGTGTTTTATTCGTGGTTTCCTCATCCAAGGTAATCAAAATAGTGAACTCGGGTGTTCGTCGAGCAAAGCGAATATGAAACGTGGTGTACATCGCCAGAATGACTTTATAATAAGACAATCCATCTAATCGTTGTTTAAAGAAATCTGGATTTTTGAGAGCTAAATCAAACGTTAACGCATCAAAGATTTCAATATTAATGGGGTTGTATTCTAAAGCGGTAGTGATGGCTTTGGCGGCATCATCAAGCTTAAAAAGTGGCAAAGCAATCAGGGTGGTATTTTTCTGGATTTTTATGGCCCGCATAGTGATGCCGACAATGATACCAACAGTACCTTGGCTACCGGCAATGATTCTCGTTAAATCAAACGTTCCTTTGCCTTTTTTAAACTCAGCAACTGAATGAGACAACACATCCCACAAGGCATACCCGGCCGAGTTTTTGGCCGTTTTTGGCCGACCATTTTTAATGGTGGTTTCATTGGCTTCAATCAAGGCAAAAATCTCACGGGCAATCCGCGCATGTGCGTGCTTTTCTTTTGCTAAAACCTTAAATTCTTTGTAGGTGATCGGTGCGAGGGTATAGGTTTTCCCGTCATAGAGCACAACATCAAGTGATTCTACCCAGTCAGCGCAATGACCATACCGTAATGAATCGGGTCCTGCAGCATTATTAGCAACAGATCCGCCAATGGTACAAATGTCTTTTGAAGACGTATATGACGGAATATACGAACCAACGGCTTTTAATTTTTTCTCAACGTCGCGCCACATTGCGCCCGGACCACAAGTGATGGTAGCACCATTGGGAGTTTCTTTCGCTACGCCGATGTGGTGTAAGTGTGGGCATACATCAATCACGATTGAATCGGTAAGAGAGCCGCCCGATAATCCCGTGCCAGCCGCGCGCGGAGTGAGAGACAGGGAAGTAAATCGTTTTGTCTCTTCTGCAATCAGTCGTGTGGCTAGTTCAGTGTCGTGTACTGATTTTGGTTGAATGACTACCTGTGGACGAATATGGAAAATACTTTCATCAGTGCTGTATTTTTCGAGCACCTTACGTTCACTGCTAATACCACCCTTAAATCCAATTTCACGTAACTTTTTTTCCAACAACAAATGACCAAGCGGGTGACGTTTGATGGTTAACTTATCTTTGCCAGATAGTGGTCTGGCGGGTACCCGAGACAATGGCATTTCGTTATCGTGAGTGTACGTTGGATGATGGTGTGATGATTCGTCGGTAGGGGTGGTCGCTTTGGATCTTGCGGTTGATTTTTTAGCCGATGCCTTTTTTGCAACTTTCTTGGTGGCCTTTTTAGTGACTGATTTTGCTGGGACTGTGGGTAAGGTGACTCGATCTTTTTCGGTTGTTTCCGCACTGATATAATTATCCGCCGAAATGGTTTTGGCTTCAATCACAGTTTTTTTCGTCGTTTTTTTTGCAACTTTTGACGTTGTTTTTTTTATTTTTGTAGAACGTGCGTGGGTGACGTCATCAGCATTAATGATAGATAAAGAACGAATGGCCATAGATACATCTATTGTAGCGCACTCTTTTTAAAAAGCATTTCACTGTCCACAAATAAAGAATTTAAAATGCCACGCACCGGGGTGGTGCGCGGCTTGGTGTCGACGTAAATCTCATTCGGTCCTTCCTGCTTGTCGATACCGCAATTCGTCATGGTGTTTGGCGGAAAACCGTTGTTGTTCAAGGTGGCCGTGTGCCACCAGATAACCAAGGCCAAGGCGAAACCTGACGATATCCCATGATGACCATCGTTCCGGAAAGATGCTGTGTACACGTTCCTGTAATTCGCGTTCAGTCACCCAATCGGTGCTGCTGACATACAAGATGTTGCCAGCATCAACGAGGATGTAGGGTTGTGCGAGATTGCAGAGCAACTTTTGCCGCCAGCTCATTTTAGTCTCCTCCATTTTTTTGTGTGCGTTGTTGGAATCGTCCGTGCAGGCCTTAGCAGAAACATAAGGCGTCAGCAGGGTCATGATAGGTGTGCGACTGCGGACCGGTTTGCCGTTTAGCAACTAAGCGGTTTGGACATCTAACGATAGAGTAACGATATCTACGAAAGAGTCAATAAAACGCTATTATGATTCGTGTCGTTAGCCATGTTTTTATAAAATAAACCCCCATGCATGTAGCAGGGGGGTGATGCGGCGAATCGCTGTCGTTTTCATGTCTGGCTCAGGTGGTGCTCAATACGCGAGCGTACATATTTAAGAACTTACATTAATCCAATATGGATTCAAGGAACTCGTCACTACCCAGGTCGTGCTATATAATGTCTGGCGAGCCTTGATCTACCAGTAAGCGTTGGGGTCCCTGTTGAGAAGCGGGTAGTGCTCCCGAACGAACGCCTCGGCCTCATCGTAGTACGGCTTCAGGGCCAGATACGCCTCGTAGTTCGCACGCTCCCGTTCCTCTTCCGAAGTGGGCATGGCAACATCCGGCACGTTTTCCCAGTAGGGATTGTCCGGAGGAACCAGTTCCTTCATGAGTTCGTAGACATCGGGAGCCATCGGACGTTCCTTGGACGACAGGATGGTCGAACGGAAGACCACCTCTCCGTGATGCAGTACCTCGACCCATTCGGTAGTCATCGTCTCGAGGTCACCGTTCATCTGAACCCTGATCGGCGAATGGATATAGACACGGCTGTCGGAAATGGTCATACGATGGCCACGCTCAGAATCCACCACCATCCGCAGGGTATCAGGGAAGGTCAGTTCCCAGCCCTTCGGCAGGTACAACTTGCCCTGGTTGGAGTTGATCACGTCAGAGCAGACGTCCCAAGCCCCAAGCACATTCTTCAGACCGATGTTCCGGTACTCGTCCGGGAGCCTGCAGCGGCGGGGACAGGTGATGGAGGTCAACCCGAAGACCTCCGCGCAAAGATCGATCAGCGGATTGGACAATCCAGTTTTACGTTTTTTCGTCACTTTTACCTCCTATGGTTGGTGACGTCCGTGATATTATCAATTTTTTAAAAAAGTCAATGTTTGTGTCGCCGTGGTATGATAGTGGCACTATGAACCAAGCGCGGGCGTTAGAGGTGCTAAAAACCGGTGCCAATGTCTTTTTGACCGGAGAGCCGGGGGCGGGGAAGACGTATGTCATTAACCAATATATCGCGTGGCTTGAAGCCTGCGGGCTTCACGTCGCGGTGACGGCGTCGACCGGGATTGCGGCGACGCATATCGGGGGCATGACAATTCATTCGTGGAGTGGCGCCGGGGCGCGTGATACTTTGACACAGTACGACCTCGATCAAATTGTCGGTCGCGAGGCGACCGTAAAGCGAGTTAAAAAAGCCCACGTGCTGGTTATCGACGAAATCTCGATGCTCGATGGGAAACTCCTTGATATGGTGGATGTGATTTGTCGGACGATCAGACAACGAAAGGATGCCTTTGGCGGACTACAAGTTATATTCGTTGGTGACTTTTTCCAATTACCACCAGTGACGCGGCAAGGTGACATGATGCGTTATGCGTTTGAATCGCGGGCGTGGCTTGAATCGCGTCCGCTTGTCTGTTATCTGACCGAACAACATCGACAGGAGGATGAGTTGTTGCTCGGTTTACTCTCGTCAATCCGTCGCAATGAAATTGAGGAAGATCATTACACATTACTGAATGAGCAGACTGATATCGCGTACGAAGGTGTTGAGCCAACGAAATTGTATACACACAATGCCGATGTTGATGCGGTGAACGCCACCAAATTAGCGGCGTTGCCCGGACGTGCAAAAACGTACACGATGGTGGGACGGGGGAGTAAACCGTTACTTGAAGTGCTCGTGAAGAATTGCTTGTCGCCGGATACCTTGACGGTAAAAGAAGACGCGATGGTGATGTGTACGAAGAATAATTTTGAAGCGGGATACGTCAACGGTACGCTCGCGCGCGTGGTGGGGTTTGATAATAGTACCGATGCGCATCCGATTATTGAAACTCTCGATGGAAGACGAATCTTGATGGAACCAATGAGTTGGGATGTCATCGAAGATGGCAAGATTCGCGCTTCAATCGAGCAGATCCCGCTTCGCCTGGCGTGGGCGATCACGGTCCATAAAAGCCAGGGGATGTCACTCGATGCGGCTGAAGTAGATTTATCGAAGGCGTTTGTGTTCGGGCAGGGGTACGTGGCGCTGTCGCGGGTGCGGTCACTTTCGGGTTTAAAGGTCTTGGGCATGCATCCAAATGCACTGCAGGTAGATCCAAAAGTCGTGACCCGAGATAGGCAATTTCATATGGATTCTGAATATACCGAAGATACATTTGTCGCTATGAGTGACGACAATTTGCTTACCTTACAAACGCAATTTATTACGAGTTGTGGCGGGAAATTGCCAAGTGCTGATACGGTTATCTTGCCCGGGAAACGAGCGGTCAAAGAACGTGCAAAAAAACTGTCAACCTATGAAGAAACCAAATCTCGTTGGCAAGCGGGAGAGACATTACGGTCAATCGCTAAAAATCGCGAGATTAATATTGGTACCATTGCGGAACATATTGAGAAACTGGTCGCAGATGGAAATTTGGTAGTTGCTGATTTAGAGCGAGCTATTGCTGAATTAGATGTTTCTGGGCACGCGATAAAAAAAATTTGTGAGGCCATTGCCGTCCACGGCAGCGATAAATTAAAACCGCTCTATGAAGCGACCGACGAGCAGTATGGTTACGATCTTATTCGACTGGTGCGAGCGTATCATCGACAGGCGGTCGCGGTATAAGTATGCGGCGATTGTGGCGGACAACGCGACGGGTCATTCGTGACGCCTCACCAAAACGCAAGGCGTATTTGGCGTATAAAGAAGCGGCGCGAGCGAAGCTTGCGCCGCTTATTGCCGCTGAAGCTGCTCGGATCGGGGTTACTTATAATCGTGTAGCGATCAAGGACACCAAACGCAGTTGGGGCAGTTGTTCCGCCAAAGGCAATCTGAATTTTCATTACAAATTATTATTTTTGCCGGAACATCTCATGCGGTATGTAGTCATTCATGAATTGTGTCATCGTCGGCATTTACATCACGGCGCCGCTTTCTGGCAGGAAGTAGCCATTTGGTGCCCCACCTTTGTGGCGGATCGTCAGGAATTGCGTTTGCTCGAAAGAACTATTGGAATGAGTCGAGGAGCTTTGGTGGCGTATCAAACTGCGTCTCTGATGACAGGCGGGGGCGAGAGGGGAAATAACCACCGGGCGGGGGTGTAGCCCCCGCCCGGTGGTTATTCTGATATACTAGAGTGCGCTATGATAACGAAAAAAGTTTTGGTGGCCGGGTGGATATTCTTTGGAGCAATCTCAGTCGGATGGACAGTATCCTCGGCGGCAGCCGAACCGGTGACTGACCCCAGTATAGTTGTGAATGAGGTAATGAATGTACCGGCTACCAGTAAGGAACCCACCGTGTACCTGTTTGGTCGCGATACTTGCGGTTTTTGCAAAGCGGAAAAAGAATTTTTAACCGGAGCGGGGATTGATTACGTCTACCTTAATATCGAAACGGATGCGGCTGCCAAAGACCTCTATGACCAGGTAACTGCCAAACACAACCTGACAAAAGTAACGCCAGTGACGGTGATTGGAGACCGAGTGTTTTTGGGTTTTGACAGTCCTCGCACCACTGGAATCGAATTGGAAAAAGCGATTCAGTCGCAGTCCGATACCACCGTAATCACGGTCGAAGATCATATCGCCCAGGCACCGGTGCAAGTCGTACCATTTGGTGGCGGTTGTTCCGAAATCGGCTGTACAGCCGCCGAAGCCTCGTTTACATTTGATTTGCCGGTAATTGGGGTGGTTGATCTCAAATCATTTTCGCTCATTTCACTCTCACTCCTTCTTGGTCTTATTGATGGCTTCAATCCATGTGCCATGTGGGTTTTGATCACCTTTTTGATGCTCTTGGCCCAGGCCGGCAGCCGTCGCAAAATGCTCTTTTTGGCTGGACTGTTTATCGTCGCCGAAGCCGTCATGTACAACCTGATTTTAAATGTGTGGTACAAGACGTGGGATTTCGTGGCGCTCGATCAGATCGTCACGCCACTTGTTGGCATTCTGGCGGTCGGCGGGGGCAGTTTCTTTTTATACCGCTGGCACAAGAGCCAGGCGACAGCGCTCGTCTGCGATATCACCGATATCGATAGTCAGACGAAAACCGTGAATAAATTAAAGGCCATCATCAATCAGCCGTTAACCCTGACGACCATTGGCGCGATTGTTCTCATTGCCTTTTCAGTCAATATTATCGAGTTCGCCTGTTCGATCGGTATCCCGCAAGCCTACACGAAAATCCTTGATCTTAATTTACTTACTTTCGTCGAGCGGCAGTTCTACATTTTGCTCTACACCTTAGGATACATGATTGACGACTTTGTTGTATTTGGGTTGGCGATTTGGGGCTTTACACGGCTTGAAGCCCATGGTGCTACATATTCGCGCTGGTCGCTGCTGATTGGCGGAGTCTTGATGCTGCTCTTAGGTGCGCTTCTCATTACGGCGCCCGAATTGTTGGTGCTTTAGGGAAATGGGTTTGGTGCGGATATGGAAACGCTTCTGTTGATCGATAAGCCTGCCGGTATGACATCGTTTGGCGTCGTTGCCCGCGTGCGACGGATTTTGAGTGTAAAAAAGGCTGGTCATGCCGGGACGCTCGATCCGCTGGCGACAGGACTTATGCTGGTTGGCGTTGGCGGGTGGACAAAGCAGCTTGCGGCTTTGGTTAAACTCGATAAAGAATACGTGGCTGAAATATTGATTGGTCAACAGCGAAGTACGGGGGATATGGAAGGGGTGGTGTTGGCAGAGCGTGAAATGGCGGAAATTTTTTCGGCCGAAAAAATTTCCGCGACCCTGGCCACACTGCACGGTGACATCACTCTGCCGGTTTCCGCCTATAGCGCCATCAAAGTCGATGGTGTACCGATGTATAAGCGCGCGCGGGCCGCAGCGCGCCAAGGCCACCAAGCGCTCCCCGTGCCCGCGCGCGCCATGCACGTCTACTCCACCGAATTAATGACGTCCCAAGCACTCTTCATTGATAACAAACAGTTCCAACTGGTAACGGTTAAATTTCAAGTAGGTAGCGGTACCTATATTCGCTCGCTCGCCGAAGCGTTTGGTCAAAGACTTGGTTATCCCGCGACATTATATAATTTACGCCGTACAAAGGTTGGAAATTTTTCGATTGATAAGGCCGTCACATTGGAAGTCTTGGCAAAGGAGTACAACATGGAATTGTTTTAGGAAATACAAATGGGGTCGAGTTGTGTTTACACAACTCGACCCCGCACATACCCGCACATATTGAAATTAGAATTGGAAACGTAATTGTTTGGCTTCGTTGGCGTGCTTTTTCGCCCGTTTTTTGTTTTCTTGTAAAGTTTTTTGGCCTTTAGCTTCCCAACTTTGACGCAACACACCAACGACAGCTTCCTCGATACTGTCCCACTCATGCGGGAGTAGACTATCGATGTCGTACATGTGGCGCCAGGTTGGCAGAGCGATCCATCTGTGAAAAATACTGCGGAGATTTATTCCTACAGTTTTGCTGTCGTAGCCACTACGCCGTAGGTAACGAACAAAACCCCGAAAGATGAGTCGTTTCTTCAGCTCAATGTCCATGTCGAACATCCTTCGAAACGACGTGATCAGGATAAGATTCAATGACAGCATCATCGCCATCATCAATAATCATGTCTTGACTGGCCAATTCGGCAAACCGCCACGCCTCTTTGCGCAGACGGGTATCACAGTTCCGACCGAAGAGTGGTCCGTCCGCCGCCGGCAAAATCAATGAATTACCGACATAGATTGATTCCACACCACCCATCATGGCGTCGTTCATCACCCATACATGAACGCGACAGCAAAAGCCGTCGTCACGAATGGAGTGAAACGAACCAACGTATTTTGGTGACATTTCTTCCTCCGTTACTGGGGCTCCTTATTTACTATACAACAAAAGTAGTTATTGTCTAGCATTATGCCACTCATTCAGAATTGCCTGGTGTTGCTGTCTAATAATGGGGGTTGAAATAGACCGTGCAGTAATGGAGTCAGTTACTTCAAAATGAGTGATGTTTTCATCATCAAAATGAGCCTCAATCGACACACCATTATGTGTATAGGTAATAGTTTTTTCAGTTTCGTTAACCCGCGCGATAATATTTCCGTACGGTGCTTCTAAAGTCACATCGTACAGTCGCTTTCCTGATATGATGTCACCACGATCAAGTGCCGCCAATATTTCGGTTGGGGTATGAGGTTTTGGCTGACCTTCAAATCGCATGCGAATAATTTAAAATAAACTTTCGACAATTACTTTAACGTCAGCGCCATCAGCTTGTCCATTCAAATCTTTCATCAGCGCACCAACGAGCATTCCCATTTTACTTTTGTCAGTAATACCAAGCTCTGCTTTTTTAGCCTCAGCCAATGGACGAATAGCGTCTTGGCTCATGAGCGTGGGGAGATACGCTTCGAGCACCGTTAACTCTTCTTTTTCTGGTTCAGATAAATCAGTTCGTCCCGCCGCCTCATATTGGATGATTGATTCCTTTCGTTGTTTGGCGAGGCGTTTAATAACCGTCAATACTCCAGCATCATCAAGTGCGCTTTGTGGCGTTTTCCCAGTAGCGACTAATTCATTGGTGACAGCGGTCATAATACTGCGAACAGTGCGAAGTGTAACGGCGTCTTTCGCTTTCATGGCGTCTTTTAGTGATTCACGGAGGGATTCGTGGAGGGACATAGAAGTATTTTACTTAACAATAACACCACATTAGCATACCACAAAAGAAAAGATCCGGCAGGTGCCGGATCCAGGTAAGGCACCTATTGGTACCTTAGTACGCGCGGGGCGGGGTCCCGTTAATACGGCCAACGATGGTGCGCGCGTATTGCTTCAGGAACATCATGTTTTCAGCTAAGTCTTTGCCGCCACGTGCGACCAATCGGACGGTGTTGTCCGTTACCCAACAAATCACTTTGGTGTACCGCCAAAATTCTCGTTGTAACCAATCCAAATAAATAGCTTTGCCACGTTCCGAGAGCACGATAGGGAACGTGATAGTGACACGATGTGACACGTCACAGAATGCAAAACTTGCACAAGCACGAGTAACCATTTTCCATCCCTGTTATTGGAGAACTCGCCGGCTATTCCGGTCGTGTCAGTATTGTAGACCGATTTTTTTGCTGGTCAATTTTTCGGTGTGCGTAGGCTCGTTGTGTTAGAATGGACGCAATATGGAAATCCTGTTACCAGTAGTGGCGGTGTTATTAGTAATTTTAATTGGGCTAGTGGTGTATGCCTTGTTTTTGCGACCGTCAACTTCGACTCAACCGCCAGAATCACTTCTCCTCATGCAACAACAAATGCAGGAATTGTCTCGAACGGTACAAAACCAAATGAGCGAGCAAGCGAAACAATCGCGCGAGGGTAGTCAGATGCAATTTCGTGAGAGTCGGGAGTTGATGCAACAAATCAATCGGGACGTGAACGAACAAATTCGCGCCATCCAAGAAAGTGTCGGTGCAAAATTACTTCATGTCGAAAAAAGCGTCGCTACGGTCGGTGAAAGCAGTAAACAAGTGTTTCAGGTAGCTGATCAACTCAAAGAATTACAGAGTATTTTGAAAAATCCTAAGCAACGCGGAATACTCGGTGAGTATTATTTGGAAACGGTATTGCAAAATGTGCTTCCACCAGAAAGTTTCACCATGCAATACGCGTTTACTGATGGAGAAATTGTCGACGCTGCGGTGTTTGTAAAAGGGAAGGTGATTCCAGTTGATTCCAAATTCTCCCTCGATAATTACAATCGGTTTGCCGAAGCGGCTGATGGTGCGGACAAAGTGAATTTTGAAAAAGCGTTTGTAAATGATTTAAAGTTGCGCATTACCGAAACGGCCAAATATATTCGCCCAAACGAAAATACAATGGATTTTGCGTTTATGTTTATTCCACACGAGGGTATTTATTATGATTTGCTTTCCAATCGCGTGGGTGCTGGTGAAGAAAATCTCATTCAACGAGCCGCCGGGAAGTACAAAGTAATTATCGTTTCGCCGACGTCATTTTTGGCTTACTTACAAACGGTACTACAAGGATTAAAAGCGCTGGAAATCGAAGAAAAGGCCGAGTCAATCATTAAAAACGTAGAAAAATTGCGTGGTCACATTGTAAAATACGAAGAGTATTACAATAAATTAGGAACGACCTTGTCGACGACGGTGAATCATTACAACGCTGGCTATAAAGAATTAAATAAGGTAGACAAAGATATCTTAAAAATTACCGGTGAAGCCGCTGGGGTCGAAGTACTTGAACTCGATAAACCTATCCGCGATACCGAATAATCTGGGATAGATTTGCACAATATTAATTAATTTTGTCAAATTCCTTGTCAGGAACATGATACTGACAGACATATTGCAATTTTTTAACTTTCTAGTACAATAGCGACCACTATGGCAACAACTACAACAAAATCCGATGCGTTCGCCGTCATTATGACTGGTGGCAAGCAATACGTCGTATCCGTTGGTGATACACTCGAAGTCGAGCTTCTTGGCGACCATAAAGAAGGCGACAAAATTACCTTTGATACGGTGTTATTAACTGATGATGGAGTCAAGGCAAAAGTGGGTACTCCACACACTGGTACCAATGTTACCGCGACGTATCTTGGTGAAACGAAAGGTCCCAAGCTTTCCATCATTCGTTTTAAGGCCAAGAGTAACCGTGATCGCAAGATCGGCCACCGCCAACACTACGCCAAGATCAAGATCGAAACAATTTAAGTCAAAGAGTAAAGGCGCCCTAGGGGGCGCCTTTCTGTTTTAGCTCGTTTCTCCAGACCAAGACCGCCGAGAAGGCGGTTTGGCGGTTGAGATTGCTCTCATTCAGCCAAAACGCCGCGTCGATGCCTGTGATGGGGTGTTCCAGCCACTGGCTGGCGCGCACGTATTCACTGAGCGAAAATTCAAACGTGCGAGTTTCGCCCGTCCGCTCATGTGTGAACGTCACCACAAAATTAGTCACTCTGATGTCCTCCACTAGTGAACAATAAAATTATATAACACTAATCAAATAAAATCAAGAACGATTCTGTAATGCACTTTTGATGGTATCCGGGTCAGCGTATTCAAGTTCACTACCGGTTGAAAGACCGCGGCCTAATTGGGATACCTGGGGCGGCGTTATGGTGTCAATGCTGGCAATAATTGATTCCACAAACCGGGCCGTGTTTTCACCATCAGGATTAACCGCAAACGCCAAAATAATTTCGGATAAACCGGTTTTTAGTCGGGCTTCGATAGTGGCCTTCAACGCTCCGCCACGTAACTTTTTTTGGTCTTCGCTATGGAGAAGGGGAACGGTCCCGCCAAGGACAAAGTACAGTCCATCATACAAACCGCTCCGTTCAATAGCGATGATGTCGTTATCGCTCGCTACCACTAATAATTTTTTTTGGTCGCGGTGACTGTCATTACAAATCGCACATACCGTAACCGTGGTGGTATGTGATGAAGAAAAAAAACGATGACAGGACGCACATTTTGTCACTGTTTGTTCTAAGGTGGCAATTAACGATGACAGCTCATGAATAGCTCCTTTGTCGAGAGTGAGAACATGATACACAAACCGTTTGGCTTGACGACCGCCCACGCCCGGAAATTGCTCAAAATACGCAGTGAGTTTATCGATATTCGTCATAAGTTGCTATTGTAACATGATCGTACAAAATCAAACGACTATTAAAAATCATCGTTGCTCGCATTGATATATGGACCGGCAGTGTGATGAGTATCGAGATTAAGAAAACGAACGTGCTTACCATCAAAATACAATTCGGCTTGGCCGACAGCGCCATGGCGGTGTTTTTCCACGAGGATTTCTGCCACGTTTGGTCGTTCTGATGGTTGATCTTTATTCATTTTATCTTCACGGTGAATGAACATAACGACGTCTGCGTCTTGTTCAATTGATCCAGAGTCACGAAGATCCGATAGTCGCGGTTTACCGCCACGTTGTTCTACTGCTCGTGATAATTGTGATAACGCTACCACTGGTACTTGCAATTCACGAGCGAGAATTTTAAGGGATCGGGAAATCTCGGTGACTTGTTGCACCATTGAATCACTGGCTTTGGTGGCGGTAGGAGACATGAGTTGTAAATAATCAACGATAATCATGTGCAAGCCAAATTCATTTTTTAAGCGTCTCGCTGCCGAACGCATTTTCACAATATTTAAGGCGGGCTCATCAACAATATAAATCGGCGCAGCGTCCAATTTAGCCATCGCTTCTTGCAATGATCGGTATTCATCGTCACTTTTTAATCGTCCATTACGCAGATTCCAAGAGTCGACACCTGATTCTGACGCCAACATTCGTTCAACTAATTGTTGCGAACTCATTTCGAGAGAAAAGATGCCCACCGATGCGTTATGAAGCAGTGCTGCATTACGAGCGATATCAAGCGCAAAAGTCGTTTTACCCATACCTGGACGGGCTGCCAAAATAACCAAATCAGAATTTTGAAAACCGCCGAGTAAATTATCAACGGCCGTAAATCCACTTGGCACACCACGTTTTTCATCACGATTAGCACTGAGGTATTCAAACTTATCCCAAGCGTCTTTCAACGGTCGGCCGATTTGCTCGAACTTTTGTGTCGTGGGGGCGTTCGTGACTTGATAAATAGTTTTTTCGGCACGATCAACGGCTTCTTCGGTGTTTTCGGGATTCTGGTAAGCCATTTCTGCAATATCGTCAGCGGCGTGAATGAGTCCGCGCAACGTGGACTTGGCTTGAATCAAATCGGCGTAATATTGGGCGTTTCCAGCTGCGGGTACTGTTTCAATTAATTCGGCTATGTACGCTGCTCCGCCAATGCGATCAAGCGCATTCATAGTCGTTAATTTATTCGTCACGGAAACGATATCAATCGGATCACCCTTGAGAAAAATTTGGTAAATCGCATCGTAAATTGTTCGGTGTTTATCCGCGTAATAGCTTTCCGGGAAAATCGTGACTGAAACGTCGTGCATAACATCGGGCTTTAATAAAATCGCTCCAAGGAGCGCCCGTTCAGCATCAATATTGTGTGGGGCGACACGAAGGTTTCGGTTGGTGGGAGGGTATTGATCGGCCATATGTGCGTGTAGTATACCGTAGTCTGCATATGCAGACTACCAATCTCGTACTTGTGGAAAGTGTGGGGACTGGGTATAGTTTTAAAAGAAAGAGGAGGAAATCATGATGTCGTGGATGTTTTTCTGGATATCTGGCGGTGGCATCGTCCTGTATTTGTTTGGCCAGTGGGTCTTGTCTGGCTTTTTCGAACAAAGCGACGAAATGGTTGATGACGATTGACCAATAAGACCATCGTCACCGAAAGCGACGAAACGTTTTAACGTTTCGTCGCTTTATCGCGCGTGGCCATACTTACTCTCTAATTGGAATTGGCTTTTGACACCTTTTGTCCTTGGGGCGTATCTTCGATGATATATCCTGCCAGATTAAGTTTAGTGCGCAAACGATCGGCCTCGTCCCATTGTTTATTATGGCGAGCAGTTTGCCTTGCGGTCACTAATGTTTCAATCTCATCGGGGAGTGTATTGGCGGAGACGACACCAAGAGAAGCTAACCCCGTATCAATGGCATCATGCAATCCAATATCCAGAACGGAATCAATATGTTGGATAGTAGCACACTTTACTCCCGCATCGAGTGTCGTGTCTTTAGTGATATCAAATAACAGGGCGATGGCTTTCGGTGTATCCAAATCATTATTGATATAGGTATGGAACTCTGCAATGTAATGCTGATCGGGGGTTGTCGATGCATTTTTGTATTCTTCATAGACATATCGTTTGAGACGAAATAACGCTTGTCTGGCCGCCTTTAACGCTTCAAAACTAAAATTCAACGGTGATCGGTAGTGTGCCGTTAACAGCCAATACCGAAAATCATCAGGCGAAAATCCGCTGTCGATAATTTGTTTTAACGTGATGGCATTGCCTAACGATTTACCGATTTTGCCGTGGTCAATAGTAATAAACTCATTATGCATCCAATAGCGGACATATTGTTTACCCGTGGCCGCTTCACTTTGGGCAATTTCGGCGTTGTGATGTGTATGAATATGATCAATACCACCAGTGTGAATATCGATTTCCTTACCCAACGTGGCCATTGCCATAGCTGAACATTCAATATGCCAACCGGGGAACCCTTTACCCCAACGACTATCCCAACCGAGTAAACCTTTTTTCCAAACCGCAAAATCAGCCGGGTGATGCTTTTCAGTATTTTCTTCGACGCGAGCACCAGCACGGAGCTCTTCAACATTGATGTGACCAAGCCGGCCGTAGGCAGGGAATTTGGCAATATCAAAATACACACCGTCACTCGTTTCATAGGTGTAGCCCTTTTCGTCTAATGTTTTTACCAAAGCAATTTGTTCTTCAATGTAATCACTGGCTCGAGAAAAGGTGGTGGGGGATTTGATGCGTAACTGGGCGATGTCATTTTTAAAGGCGGTGATATAAAAATCCGATAACTCACGCATGGCCGTGAGAGTGATGGGTTTACCTTCACGGCGTAAGCCCTTCATCATTTTGTCTTCGCCGGCATCCCCGTCACTGGTAAGATGACCAAAGTCAGTTAAATTGATAGTGTTTTTTACTTTGTAGCCGTTGTATGCAAGTGTCTTTTGTAAAATGTCTACAAACACGTATGCCCGCAGATTGCCGATGTGGACATAATCGTATACCGTTGGACCGCACGAATACATGGTTACTTCGCCCGGTACACGCGGAATAAAATAAGCCAACTCTCTCGTTTCGGTGGAAAAAAGGGTTAACGGCGGATGTGAAGCGATTGATGCTGGTGTTTTGAAGCGGGCAAACATATGAATGGAAAGGCTAGTGATAGGATTGATGACGTTGGTGTAACGCTGGTCTTTGGGAGTTGGGTAAAGTTTAGAGAGAAGAAAACAGACAGATGTGTAAGGGAGATTTCAGGCTAGAGAAACACCGATAATCAGAGCCACAGTATCTCATTTGAAAACAATGACGACTATGCGATACTAGTACCATATGCATAACGATACCACAGCAAGTTCCGGTCACCAACCAACTCATACACAAAGAAAACCCACATATTTTACCGTATTGATGGGGATTATATTGGTGTCGGTGATTGCCGTGGGAGCTTTCTTTTCGGGATTACAAGTTGGTTCGTTTAAAGAAAGTTACAGCCAATCATTTCGCTTGTCACGCTTATTAGCCGGTGATGCGCAACCGCCCGCTGATGCTGACTTAACCGAGTTTTGGAATGTGTGGCAACTCCTTGAAGAAAAATTTGCCCAAGCCAGTGGCACCACTCCACTATCAACCGAAGAAAAAATTCGTGGTGCGATTAATGGTTTGGTTGACGTATATGGTGATCCTTATACTGCTTACTTTCCCCCAAAAGAAGCCGAACAATTTAACGATGAAATTTCGGGTAACTTTAGCGGCGTGGGAATGGAGGTTGGTATGCGCAATAACGTGATTACCGTGATTGCACCACTTGTGGGTACACCAGCCGAAAAAGCGGGGATACTGGCCGGGGATTATTTGTTGGCGATTGACGGCACGAGTACCGAACATATTTCAGTAGATGAAGCGGTGCGTCTCATCCGAGGACCAGAAAATACGACAGTAACATTAAGTATTGCCCGAGTCGGACAACCAGAACCGTTTGATGTTACGATTACTCGCGCTCAAATCGAAGTACCAACCGTAAAAACAGAAAAACGAGGTGATACCTTTATTATTACGCTGTATAGTTTCAATGCCTTGGCTGAAGCCAAAATGCAACAGGCACTACGCGAATATGTGGCGAGTGGCGCTGACACAATGATCCTTGATTTGCGTGGCAACCCGGGTGGCTATTTGCAAAGTGCGGTTGCTATTGCGAGTTATTTCTTACCAAGCGGAAAAGTTGTACTTCGTGAACAATTCGGTGATGGTCGTGAAGAAGAAATCTATCGCAGCCAAGGTCACACCCTGAAAGAATTTGCTCCCAAAGACATGATTGTTTTGATTGATGGCGGATCGGCGTCCGCCTCGGAAATTCTTGCTGGTGCGTTACAGGAACAAGAATATGCGACGTTAGTTGGAAGTGCTTCATTTGGTAAGGGTTCAGTACAAGAATTAGTTGATCTTGATGATGGATCATCGGTCAAAATCACGATTGCTCGTTGGCTTACTCCAAATGGTATTTCGATTTCCAATGGTGGCTTAAAACCCGATATCGTTGTGGAACGAACCATTGAAGATCGCGAAGCAAACCGTGATCCACAGCTTGATGCGGCGTTGGCTATTATTGCTGGTACCTACGTTGCTCCTGTGGCGACAAGTACAAATCCCCAATAGCCCCGGTTCCTTTGCGGTACCGTTCGGGTTTGAGCTTCTGAGGTAATTTTGTTATGCTGAAACACATTATTAAATAATTCATGTCACTCTTATGAAAGTCATCTTACTTCGTGATGTGGCCAGATTGGGGAAGCGGCATGCGGTTGTCGTGGTGCCAGATGGGTATGCGCTCAATAAACTACTCCCGCAAGGTATGGCTGTCCCGGCCACACCTGAAAATCAAAAACGAGTAGTAAACCAAGCAAAAGAAACGGCCGCGGGAAAAATGCAAGAAGCCGAATCAATAAAATCTACTATCGCTGCGGTTGTTGTTGACCCGCTTACCATTACTGTGGTAGCCAATGAACAAGGTCATTTATTCAAACAAATTAAAGCATCAGATATTGTGGACGCCGCTACAAAAAGAGGACTGGTGTTACGAGAAACGCATATCACGTTGGCTGAGCCGATTAAAACCATTGGTACGTACGATGTGCCAGTGCACCATGGTGAGGTAACTGGTACGTTGTCTGTAGTTATAACGGCAGTAAATTAATGCATTGTATGGGAGATATTAAACAAGTAGTAGGAATCATCGCTATTTCTTTGTTATTAACAGTAGGATTAGCCTACTTTGCCGGACAAAGAAATTCAGCACCAGAACTCAATTTAATAAACGATACCGAAGCGGTAAATGTCGGTGAAACTGATTCGGCATTGCCGGCGCCATTGTCACCTGATGAGCTTGCGGTTACTAATCCAGAAAATATTAACACTATGAATCCAATTGCTGTATTAAACACAAACAAAGGAACAATCGAAGTTGAATTATTTGCTGATGTGATGCCAACGACGGCTGGCAACTTTGAAAAGCTGGTAAACGAAGGTTTTTACAATGGTATCAAATTCCATCGCGTTATTGATGGTTTTATGATTCAAGGTGGTGATCCGTTGACTAAAGATGATAGTAAACAAGCGATGTGGGGAACTGGTGGGCCAGGGTATGCTATTGCCGACGAATTCAAAACTGATCCGCGCATTACCAATGTCCGAGGAACTCTATCAATGGCTAACAGCGGGCCAAATACTGGCGGGAGTCAGTTTTTCCTTAACACCAACGATAATACGTACCTCGATACCAAACACCCAGTTTTTGGACGAGTGATTTCTGGCATGGATGTCGTTGACGCTATTAGCAAAACGGCAACTGATGCTAATGATCGACCGCTTGAACCAATTATTATTGAATCAGCCACCATCAAGCCAGGAGCCTAATGGAAATTAAGATGAAGGGGTAAAACGAACAAGCGGCGGGGCTAAAGCCCCGCCGCTTGTTCGTTTTACCGCATTTTAGTCCTTACGCTACCACAACATCCACCGCTTTTTTGTGGACAAGTTGTCCGTCAAAACGGACTTTGCGCACAGTGCGAAATGACACCACGCCATCGGTCATAGCAAAGATAGTATGGTCTTTACCAACTTTTACATTTTTACCACCTTCGATTTTAGTTCCGCGTTGTCGAACGATGATTTGACCAGTTTTTACAGTTTGACCGTCTGCTCGTTTGACTCCAAGATATTTTGGCTTGGAATCAGTGAGGTTTTTGGCCGAACCGGCCGATTTCTTTGTTGCCATAGGGTATAATAAATATGCAAATTCGTAACGGGGCGATTATACGATATATGTGGGAAAAACTCAAGTCTTTTTTGGTTGACGATAGCCTATTTACAGCGTTGCTTTTGTGTTGTATTGCGGTAGTGGCTTTTTTGCTTGGTCGACAATCAATCATGATAAATCAATCTCTACCATCACTTACTGCCGCGCCTTCGGTGCGACTGCAAACCGCTACGCCCATAACCACTGTGGCGTCTGTACCCTTGCCATCAACCACCACAAATCTGACTGCAACATACGTCGCGTCAAAATCTGGCACAAAATACCATTTACACACCTGTCCTGGCGCCTCGCAAATAAAAGAAGAAAATAAAATTTTCTTTGCCACTGCCGTGGAAGCAGAAGCAGCTGGGTATAGCAAAGCCAGCAATTGTCCTGGGCTATAGCGTATACTAGTTTCATGTCAATTTTTCGTTTATTCGGCCGAGCTTTTACATTGTGGTTTTTACGTGATGCTGATCAAAATGCTGCTGCGTTGGCGTATTTTACTCCATTTGCGTTGACGCCACTCATCATCGTATCAATTTCCATCGTGGGAATATTTGTTGGTAGTGACCGAGTTGTGGCTATGCTATTGCGATGGGGAAATACTGTAGATGCGGGAGTGTCTGATCTAATTTATTCCTCAGTCCAAAATTTTGATACCGTATCGGGATATTATTATGTGCCGGTTATCGGAGTGATATTTTTGTCATTGGTAGTATACATCGCTTTAAATTCACTGATGATTGGCTTTCATAAAATCTGGCAAGTGCAACCGTCTGGGTGGCGAAGTTTTATCCAACGATTGTGGCGAATCACAGTGTTTATCGTAGTGATTCAATTATATTTAATATCAATAATTATCCTGGGTGAGTTTATTTGGTACGTTGATCGAACCATTCCCTTACCGATCTGGGGTTTTGTCTCTTTTGCCGCGTCGTTTCTCTTGACGATGATGTTGCTGGCGATTGGATATGGGTTGTTGTCATTAAAAAGCCCCTCATTCAAGGGACGTTTTGCTGGAGCCATGGTAGCGGGGTTGCTACTCCTGTTTAGCCGCGAATTAGTCGCGTTACATTTTTCTACTTCGCCGGTACAATCACTATTCGGAGCAGCTGGACTTCTTATATCGTTGTTAGTTTGGGTATATGTAGCAGCTGGCATTATTTTATATGGTGCTGCTTTTGCCAAGGTGTATGATGAAGAAAGACAAAAAAATCGTTCCTTACCATAATATGGGAGGGTGCTGGTGTTTGGCGAGATACGCATTACATTGACTGAAGTGTTTGCATCCCAAAAAGCCCCGGTGCGCGGATAATGGTGAAGGGTGCGGTGCGGTGAGTACCAAATGTTTGGTTTCATCAACCAATGTTCTCTTTTTGATAGCAAAAGCACCCCAGAGCAAAAATACTACATGCTCTCGTTCGGTTGATACGGTTTTAATTACCGCGTCGGTAAATGTTTCCCAGCCTAAATGTTGATGACTACCAGCAGTATTGGCTTTAACGGTAAGCGTACTATTAAGCAATAGTACTCCTTGGTCAGCCCAGGCTGTTAAGTCACCGTGTGTCTGTGACGGGCTGCCGGTGTCAGCCAAAATTTCTTTGTAGATATTTTGTAACGATGGGGGAATGGCGATACCGGTCGGTACCGAAAAGGCCAATCCGTGCGCTTGATGGTGTCCATGATAGGGATCTTGACCCAAGATAACTACTGTTACCTGTGGCAAGGGTGTGTGCAGAAACGCATTAAATACATGAGTCGGGTGCGGGTAAATGGTTTCTGATTGGTAGGCTTGGCGCACGGCGTCGGTTAACTGTATAAAATACGGTTTTGAAAACTCAGTCGCCAGTGCTTGTTGCCAAGATGTTTCCATTCGTACGTTCATACACTAGTGCCCATAGTATACAAAATGTCCTAAATAAAGGATATGGTAAAATAAACCGATGATCAGTATTGATGTGGAAGCGTCGGGGATTCATTACGAAAAACACTCCATCGTGTCGTTAGGTGCTATTGATATGGATGCGCCAGCTCGCCAATTTTATATCGAATGTCGGATTTGGGATGGGGCACACATTATGGAAGAAGCGCTCAGCGTTAACGGGTTTACCGAAACAGAAATTACCCAATCAGATAAAATGACCGAAAGTGAGCTAGTGATTCAGTTTATGGAATGGACCATGTCATGTGCTGACCGTACGTTGGTTGGTCAAAATGTTTCTTTTGATCGTGATATGTTGCGAGCAGCGCTCGGTCGAGCGGGGCAAAATTGGACATTGCCAAATCGTACGCTTGATACCCACACTATGTGTTATATGCATATGATTAAACGCGGCATCTTACCGCCGCTTGACACACAACACAAAAGAACGGCTCTCGATCTTAATGCGGTATTACATTATTGTGGTATTCCAGCTGAACCCAATCCACACAACGCCTTAACCGGAGCAAAATGTCATGCCGAAGTTACGTCGCGACTATTGTTTAGTCAGGGACTTCTCCCCGAATTTAGTCACTTTCCATTGCCTTGGTAAACCGGGTTCATGATAGAATATTCTTATATGGTTCGTAAGATCTTGGGGATTTCGTCGCGAAAGAAAGCGACCAAAAGAGCCGAAAAAAGTATTCCGCACTGTCGAATTGTGACCGACTTGCTCGATCCAAAAGGTACTGATGGTGATGCGATTCAGTCGTGGCGGGTGTTCCGTATCATGTCTGAATTTGTGTCGGGGTTTGAATTACTGCGTAATCATGGGTTGGCAGTGACATTTTGGGGAAGTGCCCGATTAACTCCCAATGATCCCTATTATAAAATGGCTGAAGAAATGGCCGCTAAGTTAGCTAAAAAGGGTTTTTCTGTTATTTCTGGTGGTGGTGGTGGGATTATGGAAGCCTCAAATGTCGGCGCATTTAAAGTTGGTGGTAAATCAATTGGTCTAAATATTCAGTTACCCTTTGAACAGAAACTAAATCCTTACACCACTGAATCCCTGAGTTTTGATTTCTTTTTTTCACGTAAAGTAATGCTGACGTTTGCTTCCGAAGCGTATGTTTATTTTCCGGGTGGCTTTGGTACACTTGATGAATTTTTTGAAATTGTGACATTGATTCAAACTAAAAAAATTGAACAAATTCCCGTCGTGTTGATCGGAAGTGATTTTTGGAATCCACTGATGGCGTGGTTTGAAAAGGAGTTGATTAAGAAATTTAAAACAATTAGTAAAGAAGATTTAGATATATTCAAAATCTTTGATGATATCGATGAAGCTTGTAAATTTATCTTAAAAAACGTTGATTGTAATAATATTAAACAACTCTAGTATGGCGTTTGTAATGTTTGATATTGGTGGGACCAAAACCCGAGTAGCGATTTCAAATACCGGCAAAAAAATTGATGCGGTAAAAAGTTTTCATACACCAGCCGATCCCGGCGAAGGTCTGGGGCTGGTCGTTGATACAATTCGTGAATTAGTGACGGGACAACTAACGGCTATTGCTGGCGGGGTTCGTGGCATTTTACGAGAAGATCGATTAGGCATTGACCATGATGGTATTTTGACAAAGTGGGCAAATGTGTCTGTCGTTGATCACTTGCGTGAGGCTTTTGCTGTACCCGTGTATTTGGAAAATGATACAGCCCTCGCTGGGCTGGGTGAGGCGACGTACGGCGCGGGAGTGGGTATTGATATTGTGGTTTATCATACAGTAAGTACAGGCGTTGGTGGTGCAAAAATTGAACGTGGTGTCATTGATGATGCGAGTATTGGTTTTGAACCAGGACACCAAGTTTTGGATATTGACAGGACTATTTTGGGTGAAAATATTCCGCCGACATTGGAAAATTTGGTATCAGGTACGGCCGTGGAGAATCGGATGGGAGTCAAACCGTATGATATACCCCAAGAAGACGTAATTTGGGATGAATTGGCTGGTTATTTGGCTCAAGGGTTACGCAATACGGTATTGTATTGGTCGCCAGAGGTGATTGTATTAGGCGGGTCGATGATGGTAGGGGACCCAAAAATCCCGATTGAGTCAGTCCGTAAAGCCACCGTTGCCGTACTGGACGGAGTGGTCCCGTGTCCATTTATTACGACAGCGGCCTTAGGAGATGAAGCTGGTTTGTATGGCGCTTTGGCTTTTGTGCAACAGAATCATAAAAAGTCAAATAAATAGTAATTTGTATAGAAGGGGCAAAAAATGGCTTATTTAAGCCATTTTTTGCCCCTAAAAACCACTCAATTGGCCATAAATTCATTGACAAAATAGCCAAAATATGCTATTATGGTAGAAATCCGCAAAAGTCTGCTAGGATAGTGCGGTTACCGGTTTTCTGGGTAGGCTCCCACCGGTACTTACCAGATAAGACAATTGGCTTATTATATCGACTATCGTCCTCGCTGCCTTGGCGGTTTCAACCGCTTCGGTTCCATCGACACAAGGCACAGCGTACGGACAGATCGTGACGGAACGTCCGATCGAAGAGGTTGCTTCAAAAACGGTATCAAACAATACTGAAGCCATCGTTCGTTCATACTTTAAGGATATTCCAGTCATGATTCAAGTCGCCAGATGTGAATCAACCTTTCAGCATACCTTGGCTGATGGTTCGATTCTCCGCGGTCGTATCGACAGCGCTGACACCGGTGTAATGCAAATCAACAAGCGTTACCACGAACGGGCGGCATCGGCGATGGGACTTAATCTCGATGATATCTACCAGAACATGGCCTATGCTCGTCACTTGTACGAAACGCAAGGGACGCAACCATGGAATGCCTCTCGACCCTGTTGGGGTGGCGAACTGGCTATGAATATCTAAATTCACAATCGTATACACAAATACACCGCTGCCATTTGGCAGCGGTGTATTTGTTAGTTATGATGTAGTCGTTAAAATTTTGTGAAAGCTGTATCGACAGCGCGTATACAACCAATGTATACATGTCATACCGAATATACTACTATCTAACAATATAAGTATGTCTCATAATTATTGGCTCATGAAAAGCGAACCAAGTGAATTTAGTATTCACGATTTGGAAAAGAAAGGGGTAGCACTATGGGACGGTGTACGTAACTATCAGGTACGTAATATGATCCGTGACGATATGAAAGTAGGGGACAAGGCCCTGTTTTACCACTCGTCATGCAAAGATGTAGGGGTGGTGGGGGAGATGGAAATTATATCCAGCGCCTTCCCAGACCCAACACAGTTTGTTGCACAGAGTAAATACTTTGATGTTGGTTCAAAGCGAGAAAGTCCGCGGTGGTTTTCTGTGGATGTACAATTTGTGTCTAAATTTCCAAACCTGCTGACATTGGCAGAGATTAAGACGAATCCGCAATTTTCCGCATTGCCATTAGTCAAAAAGGGAAATCGGTTGTCAATTATGCCAATAAGCAGTGTGCATTATGAGTTGCTTAAGAAAATGGCAACATAGTTACTATGGCAAAAGCTCGTAAGGTTGCAGATGTAAAAAAGTTTGTTGATATTCCAAATGTGGGTAAAGCGGTGGCGGTTACGTTTGAACAGATTGGTATCACACACCCATCACAGTTGATTGGTTGTGATGGCTTTGAGTTGTATACCAAGCTTTGTCGTACAACTGGGGTTCGCCACGATCCTTGCTTACTTGATACGTATCTTGCCGTTACTGATTTTATGAACGGTGGGGTACCAAAATATTGGTTTAAATATACGGCAGCGCGTAAAATAAAGTATCCGAGTATATAAGTTTTATAAATGATAGATTCGTACGCTGCAGTTATTTATTTCTTCAGTGGGTGAAAGTCGCGGTGAGTGGTTTCGGCGTAGCGATCACTGGCATGGACGTATCGAGTTGTGGTTTCGAGTGATTCGTGACCGAGGAGCACTTGAATGGCGGCTGGGTTGGCGCCTTGCTCAGCGAGATAGGTGGCGAAGCCGTGACGGAGACTGTGCGCACTGGTTTTAATACTCATACCGAGATACTCACGATACCATTTAATTTTCATCTGAACATAGTTAGGAGAAATGTGTTTTTTCTTATTGTTTGCATTAAGCCCACGTTCAGCGACAAAAATGTACGGGTTATCATCGTCACGAATTTTTAAATAATCACGTATGAATCCCTCGGCCCGGGCGGTGAGGTAAATAAAGCGGCGTTTTCGTCCCTTACCCTCGACAAATATTTTCCCTGAATGATCGAGTTGGTTAATCTTTAGTGAAATAAGTTCTGAGATACGCATCCCGCTCGCAAAAAGGGTTTCCAAAATTGCTCGATTTCGCTTTTGTACAAAAACATCTTTCTCAACGGTAGTGGGGCACTCAATCAGACGGATCAGCTCATGTAACTCAGCCACTTGACCATGTTGTTTACCCATACGTAATAATTTGATGGCTTGAGGTGGTACTGGTACAAATTCGTCCATATCAAGAAGATATGACAAGTAGCGTCGCAGTGATGTCAGGTGACGATTAATTGAACCACTTTTTAATTTCACCTCTGATTCTTGTCCGGCCGATGTCTTGCGAGTGGGGGAGTTAAGGTAGGCCTTGTAGTGTTCGATGGTTTTCTTGGTGACTTTTTCAAATGGCAAGTCGCGCATTTCATTTTTTAAAAAATTGGCAAACGTGTCGAGGTCACGTTCGTAGTTGTACAACGTTTCGTGTGAATAATTGTTCGCTTGTATATGCAACAAAAAATCATCAATTGAAGGAAGAGTGTTAGAAAAAGTTTTGGCCATAGACATTTGATACGGGGTGCGATTTGTTTGACTGACATTTGTATTATACCCGACAGTAGGGCACCTCCCTTTAGGTTATTATTAACTGAGTATAATAACTCTAATACTCAGTATTATATCTAAAATAACGCTATATTACACCTTGGTAATCCACAAATAAATTGTTCGTATAATTTGGCAGTGCTCAATCATTCTGCTGCTCTTCCCTAACTCAGTATAAAAATATTTTTATTTTTCTCTAAACTTATTTATTTTTTTCTTAATTATCGTTTGGTTTAATTTTAATTTTGCCACGTGATATATACATCAGCCCAAATTGGCTTTTGAGCCGATCTCAGTACCGGTCCTCTCGGCTTCGTCAGCTTTTGACCTGATGTCTGTATCATCTCTATCACCTTGGCAAGCTCATAGAGGTGCATAACGCCTCGCCTTGATTCATGCCATGATCCGCATACCACGGAAATTGTTTCAAAAATTTTTTTAAAAAATAACAGGGAAGTCGAGACTCTAAAATGCATCCTCACTTCCCCTCTCTGATTTTATTTTGTCTGGAGTAGAGGGATGAGATCGCGGATGTCATTGATGACCGTTTTGGCTTTGGCTTTGACAGCATCTTTGCACCAACTAAACGTCACACCATTTGTAGTGACGTCAAAAAGCGGCACGTCATTCATACTGTCGCCAATAGTTATACAATCAGTCAGGAGTATGCCAGCCTGTGTGCAGTAACCTTCTAGGGTCTGAAGTTTGGCATGTCCTTCTTCCCCATGACTTAAAAAATGATCAAAGCGATTGTTGTCGTTATAGACTATATCTGATAGCGCAAATACTTTGTCTGCGTGTACGAGCTTGCCCATCGCCTCTGCCATGGTGCGGAAACCACCGCTGAGAAGAACGATTGTATAGCCATTACTTTTTAGTTCTAATATGGTGTTGACCACATACTCACGTAAAGTGAAATTAAGTAGTGTCTCTTCAGCTAGTTCCCTCGTCAAAATATTTCGTTCACGATACAAATTTTCCAATTGTTGTATCCAGCTCTCGTAGTCAAAATCGCCGCGCATAAAGCCAGAGTACAGTTCATAATCTTCGTCGGCAGTGACTCCCGCTGCCACATTAAGTCGCTCCCAGCTGTTGCTCGTTGTGAGTGTATCGTCAATATCGAATACTGTTGTATTTATTTTATCCATGTATCTTTTGCAATACCTGATTGGCGCACAATTGATTGCATCGTCCCGGTTGGTATCGAACGATTGCCGTGATAAGCAATTGTTACCAGGTAACTTCTGTCAGGGGTTTGCTTTTTGTAGTGAAAATGACTTCCATTACTACGATGTAATAAAAAACCATGTTCTTTAAGAAACTTTATAACTTCCCCAGCCGACCATCCATTAAGATTATTAGCCATGAATCAGACGTTCTGTACCAGCAAGATGTGGCTGGTATGGCGATTCTAAATTATCTGAAATATTTGATATGTGTGCTTGCCACAGCTGTACAAGTTCTGGATCGGGTTCTTGATTCAATAGTTCAACAGCGTGCAACTCTTTGGCTGATTGTAAGTATTCTTTAATTGCTCGATCAAGTTCAAGTATAACGGTATTTTTATCATCTCCATCAATAGTAAGATTAAATTCAAGTGCTGTACCATACCAAACACCATCCGCTTTATCACGATAAATGAGTATACGAACCTGTCCTTGATTAAATGTATTCATAATTAATACTATACAATAATATTGTACTTTTACAATATTCCATTACTCTTTCAAAAATCCGAGTTCGTAGATCTGGGGGCGGAGTTTGTCGGTGAGGGTTTGGTAGGCGGACTTGAATTGATCGAAAGAGACCGGTGTGAAATCACCTGATTTATTACGGGCTTCGAGTGCTTTGCGGATTTGGTACCAGCCGACATCGACCCGATTGAGTTTTAATTCTTCGCGGACGGTATGGGGGTCGGTGTGTAGATAGTACGCTCGCCACAATGTGCGGCCAGCATCGAGGACGGCTGTCGCTTCGGGTGACCACTCTTTCCCTGTCATGTATTTCACCATAAAGTCACTTTCAAATCGGGCCGGCGCACCGACTTCGGCTTCGGTATACGGAATAAAGTGATTGACGATCGACCACTTCGCATCATTCCATTCCAAATTGTTGGCACTCGCGGTCAGGTTGCTGCCATTAAATAACATCCACACGAGACAGTCGTTTTTGAATTCGTCAGTCAACTCCCCTGTTGGCTGAAGAAATTGGTCACGGTCGTTTTGCCAAGTTGGTTTGATAATACGGCGAACGGTTAAAATCATCGCAGTTTTGTCCAAATTTTCCTTATTTACGTAGTAACCATCTCCTTGACTATAAACAGAAGAAAATAATACTGTTTGGTTTACATTTTGCATATCGCTAGCTTTGACCCAAAAATAACCGATTGCTCTGTCTGACCATTTTGATAGTCGAACTCCAGTGGTCGTTACTGCGACAGCTGATTTTAACGGAATTACTTCAATACTATTTGCTTTTGGTCGGAGTATCCATTTATTGAGATACGTTGTTGGCGGTAAATTGTAAAATCTTTTCTCACCTATTGGTTGCGCATTTTTATTTAGTACATCAACCGATATATCAGTAATTTGACTCAGATTGTTATCACCGTGACTGGTTTGCCACATAAGAAATCCGATAGGAAAACTTCCTTTTAGACCTTCAAATGATTTACTATCTACGATGAAACCACCGAGATAGTCTGCGTCCCAGGCTGCACGGAATTTTTCAAAGTTAGGTGCGTTTACATATTTGAGTTTACTAAACATCGCCAGAGTCGCGTTAGGGATTTCTTTAGCGATTCGTGCAACAAATTGAGTAAAAAGTTCTTGGCTAGCTTTACCATATTTACTCATTCCAACCT
>CAYXYJ010000004.1:0-15858 GCA_964469295.1 uncultured Candidatus Saccharibacteria bacterium | reverse complement strand
TTGGTCGCTTTCATCACATCGACATCCGCCTGGTCGAGTGTACTCATGTAGAGGTTCCGATGGTTAGTGTGCTTTACTTCGAGGTTCCCCACCCCACAGCACATATCCCAGACGATGTACTCGTCTTGCCAATTATCACCAAGGATTTCGGTCAGTTTCTCGTATGCTTTGTCTACCACATGAAGTGGTGTGTAATAGGCACCCTTAAATGACCGCTCATCGAGTGGGATGAGGGTATCACGCCGTTCAAGCATACTGTTGCGGTGTTCTTCGCGGGGTGGTTTGTGGTAGATGGCCCAGAATTGACGATAGCCTTCTTTGCTTCCTAATTCATAAATATGACCATCGAGAAAAAAGACCGGGTTACCGTCTTTGTACAGCAGTTCGGCCGGGAGGTCTTTGTGGGTCGAGACGGTGCCGTCGTGCATGATATCGGCGAAGAAAAGAAGGGCGTACTTATCTGGTGTGATACCCACTATCTCCTTCCCGATCATATCGACCCATTTGTCAAAGACTGATTTGATGTTGGCGGGTTTGATTTCGGTACGAATAATGTCTCCAGTTTTGATGGCTTTCTTGACCGCTTCGATAAATTCGGTCTCATGGGTTTTAATGCGGTATGAAACAAATCGCGTACCGATAAATGTTGAAACCGCTTCAAGCGCCTCAGGCGTTACGTCACTTGCCGATTTCCCCCATTTGATATCTTTCCGTTCAAACAATGGGAGTGCGTCCGCGGTTTTCATCAGTGCTGCCTTTTCGGTGTCTATCGCACAGAGAAATGGCGGGATTTCTTCCCCGTGTTCGAGCCACTGCTTCACATAGTGAAGAAGCTGGGTGAGCATTTTGTACGTGGTTGTATTGCTCTTGTCCTTGGCTTCAAACCAGATTTCTTTGGTTTGAATATCAATGAGACCTTTCGAGAAGGTTTTTAGTCCAAGTGCCTTGATATAGGCATCTTTGACGTCTTCTTCGCTTTTGGCGGTTTGGAGTGTTTCGTAGAGGGTCATCATATTGTATAGCGTATCATTCTATTTCTCTACGCTCAAATTTCTAATACGCGGGCAAATACAACATCGGATCAAGATACGCTTCAGTTGCGGCCACCGGTGTCGTGGCAGCGCCACAACTCGTAACGGTTTTGATTTCGTTAAATTGACGGACGCTCACTCCGTCTTTGGCGTAGACCGTAAAGTGTAAATGTGGCCCAGTGGAATAACCAGTGTTACCAGAATAGCCAATAATGTCACCAGTCGCAACTCGCTGCCCCGGGGTGACAGAAATGGTGTCTTGGTGCGCGTATAGTGTCGATAAACCATTAGCGTGATCAATGAGTGTCCACTTCCCCCATGAATAACAACCCGAGACTAAATCGGTGTTGCCAGTGGCGCGAACGGTACCGGCCAGCGGCGCATAAATCGGTGTGCCGCGTGGTGTACCAAAGTCAACGCCGGGGTGATACGCCCGCCCGCCATACACACTGGCGTTACGTTTTGCAAACTCAGTCCCACCAAAATATTGAGTAATGACAACGTTTTTAAGTGGCCACGCAAAAACGGCTGTGCCAGCACTCGGAATCGTGGTTGGATCAAGAATGAACTGTAGTTTGGCTTCGAAGTCACGCATTTCTTTGTTGATTTGTTCACGGGCGGCTTCTTTAGCTTTGAGCATTTTTTGATATTCGGTTTCTTGATTTTTGGTCGCAACCAGGAGTTCATTACGTTCCGCTTTGTTGTTAGTAAGGACGATATTTTGGTCGTTGTAGCGGTCTTTTAAATCAACCAAATCGTTACGACGATCAGTCGTTTCGTTGCGTTTATCATCAAGAATTTGCTTAAGCGCCGCCAGTTTGGTGACTCGCTCGCCCATACTCATTTTGATTTGTTCACGAACGTCAAAGGCACTCCAAAATTCAGACAATTGATCGTGTATGAGCAACGCTTCAACGAGAGACGTTTCTGATTCACGGGCACTGCGACGGATGATAGTTGCAATGGCAGACTTTTGACGAGAGATGTCGTCTTCGGTGTTCTCGATTTCCAACACTAATTTATTTAATTCCAAATCAGTGGCATTGATTTTTTGTTCGGTGTATCTGATATCGGCTTGTACTTTTTTGCGTTCGAGTTCGAGTTGGTTAATGGCTTTTTGTAAGGTGTTTTTTTCAGCGCCAACCTTTTTTAATTCTTGTTCGTAAGCGGCGATTTCCTTCTCGATATCCAACAGGCGTTGACTGCGATCATTGATTTCATTTTTTAACTTATCAATTTCTGAACTTTGCGCCCAAGCGGTAGGAGAAAAAGCAATACAAGAAAAAAGACCGAGAACCGCTATGACGAGGCTTACTGTATACCGTTTTGTTATCACTCCCCTATTTTATCACAGGCGATACGGATACGCGCGATGGTTTCCTCATAACCAAGGATATAGGCTAATGTAAAGGGGTCTGGTGACTGAGCTTTACCAGATAAAGCCACTCGTAATGGCCATAAAACCAGCGCTTTGCCGACGGTTTCGGCATGTGTCCAAACGGCGGCTTTAATACTGTCGGGGGCCGAAAAGTCAGCGCTTTCTAATAGCGATGCAGTGGTTTGTAATGGGGACAATACCTCGTTCAAAACGGTAATATTTTTTGGTAGCAACAGTGTCGTATCATATACCGGTTGTGAAAAGGCAAAATCATATTCTCCATTATCACGTGCCATAATGAATTCTTGTGTAATGGCGATGCGTTCGCGGATAGTAGGCAGTAATCGTTTGAGTGTTTCAGGCGAGTATTGTGGCAACGTTGTGAGTCGGTCGGTAATAGCTGGTGCCAAATATGTAGCAAATTCATCCACTGACAACGCATTCAGGTGTTGTTTATTCATCCACAATAACTTTTCTTCATTAAAGGCTGCTCCAGCGCGTTGAATCTTTTCGATAGAAAATGCCTCAATCAATTCTGTCATCGAAAATATTTCTTGTGCGGTGCCAGGGTTCCACCCAATAAGTGCCAAAAAATTAACCATGGTTTCTGGTAGGTATCCCTCGGTTCGGTATTCGAGGATATCTTTGGCTCCGTCACGTTTCCCGAGTTTTTTGGTGCGATCATCACGAAGAATGGGCGGTAATGTGGCAAATACCGGATACGGAATACCAAGTGCATCATAAATACTGAGGAACTTTGGAGTGCTTGCAATAAATTCGTCAGCCCGCATGATGTGGGTAACACCCATTTCGTGATCATCGATAATATGAGCAAAATTATACGTCGGATAGCCGTCTGACTTTATCAAAACGACGTCGTCAAGCATTTCTTCACCGGCCGATAACTCGCCACGGACAGCATCGTGCCAGGTGTACCGTTTTATGTCAGTTACCTTTAATCGTAAGGGCAAGGTACCATCCCATGCTGGAGGATTCTCTGGACGATAATCACGAAATAAAAAAGGCTTCTTTTTTGCTTCGGCATCAGCCCGAAAGGCGGTTACTTCTTCTGGCGAATACGGATCAGCGTACGCTAAGCCTTTTTCGTATAATGCGGTCGCATATCGTTCATAAATAGCTAGCCGCTCGGATTGAATACAACTACCAAATTGTCCGGGGTTATTGGGACCAATATCCCAATCAATATGTAGCCAGGTTAAGGATTTTTGAATATGTTCGATTGATCCGGCGACTTCGCGAGCTTTATCAGTGTCTTCGATACGCAAAATAAATGTACCATTGTGTTTGCGCGCAAATAAATACGCAAATAAGGCAGTACGGACACCGCCAATATGCATAAAACCGGTTGGTGACGGCGCAAAACGAGTGACGACGGTTTTAGGGTTAGTTTGATCCATGTTCGATACCGATACCAACAAGCACGTTGGCAATGGTGGCGGCTGCGTCGCCAACCGCAAACGTCCTGGCGGCAGTGCTCATGCTTGTATAGCGGTTTTGGTCACTCATAATAGCCATAATTTCATTGATAAGCAACTGTGGGGTAAGATTCCCTTCCTCCATAACGGTCGCCCCTCCGTTACGGGCGTAATTATACGCATTGGTACGTTGATCGTGACTGATTTCTTCGGGAATTGGAATAACGATGGCGGGCTTCCCATGTAGTGCAATTTCATACAATGTCGTGCTGCCAGCGCGGGTAATAATAAGTGACGCGGCTTCGAGTAAAGCTGATACCACGTCACCCGATAATGTACCTTTTACAAAATAATGAGACAGTAACGCATCGTCGGCAATTAATGTTTGAGCCGTTTGGGTAACCGACACTTCCTCCGCTTCGCCGGTTTGATGAAAGATAGTAAAATGTGGTAATAGTTGCTGTAAAGATCGCAGAATGAGGTCATTAATACGGTTGGCTCCCAGAGATCCTCCGGTGACATAGATTATGGGGCGACTATTGTCGATACCTAGTACAGCAAGAGGATTGGAATGCACGGCACGGACTGAAGCACGGATGGGAATACCGACGAGGGCTGTTTTTTCTGGCGGAAAATAGGCCGCCGCACTCGCATATGTGATGCCAATATAGCGGGCAAATTTACGAGCCATAAAATTAGCACGACCGGGTTTACTGTCTGATTCGTGAATGACCACTGGAATGCGGTAAAACCGGGCCATTAGTAGCACCGGCACGGCCGTATATCCGCCTTTACTAAATATTACGTCAGGATAGATAAAAAACAATTTGACCCATGCGACAAACAATCCGCCAATTAACCGGAATCCATCAATCACATTTTTTAAACTAAAATAGCGACGAATTTTGCCAGCAGGACAGTAAGTGAAACGAATATTAAGCGCTGCTAACGCATCCTGGTTATATGGGTTGGGACCGATGTAATATAACTCTGCAGTCGGAGCGATGGTTCTCACCACTTCAGCCACCGCAATAAGCGGATAAAAGTGTCCGCCGGTTCCCCCACCCACCAACATGATACGCATAGATAGTGTTTATATTACCACGGACTGATTGGGGGAAAGATAATTTTCAAACCCGATATCGGGATACTGATAACACGATACCGATCATTGTCAATGTCGCTAACAATGCGGTACCGCCGTGGCTAATAAACGGTAACGGCAACCCCGATAGTGGTGCGACCCCCACCATGGCACCAATGTTTAAGAATGCCTGACATACAATTAGTGTCATAAATCCAACAATAAGCAAACATCCAAATAAATCTGGTGCACTGGCGGCTAATTTATATCCGCGAAAGGTAATGCTCAAATACAAAATAATCAATGCGCTGGTACCAATAAAGCCAAATTCTTCGGCAAACACAGCAAAAATCGAGTCGCCAATTGGTTCGGGAAGATATTCAAATTTTTGAATACTTTGTCCAAATCCTCGACCAACAATTCCACCAGATCCGACGGCGATGAGTGATTGTTTTATCTGGTACCCACTTCCCTGCGGATCAGCATCAGGGTTTAAAAACGTGGTAAATCGTTCCAAAATGTATGGACGCATAAAAGCAATGCATGACAGCATGATCGCAGCAAGCAACAGCATAATACCCACATCACGCCACCGTCCGCCGGCGGTGATGAACATCGCCAGTGCTGCAAACCCCATAATCATGAAGGTGTCTGTGTCAGGTTGCAGGAGCATTACAACACCGACAACACCAACAATGCCTAAAAATGGCAAGGTGCCATGTTTGAAATTTGTCACGTGTTCACGCATACCAGATAACCAGGTCGCCACGTAGATAATAAAACCGATTTTTAACAATTCTGCTGGTTGTAAAGAAAATCCGGCGACGGTTATCCATCTGGTAGCACCCCCGTGACTAGTACCAATGCCAGGAATAAATACTGCAAGCGTACACAGTAAGGTTAAAATAAAAATGTAAAAGGCGTATTTTCTGAGGTGGCGGTAGTGAATACTACTCATAATAAACAATGCTAATCCCCCACCAACAATCCCAAAGAGAAATTGACTGGTAGCCACACTCGAAAAACTGGCGCCATTACGAGCCAACAATCCAAGTGATGCCGAAGCAAAAATTAAAAACCCACCACCGACCAATAAAATCACTAATACTAGTAAAATTGTATCAACGTGATGAGGATGGACTTTTTTCATACTACAAAAGAACTGTGACTCGGTTATGAATCTATCTAACTAATCATAGCAATTGCTAGCCCGATAACGCCACACATGATGCTGATAATCCAATACCGCATGGTGACTTTGGTGCTCGGCCAACCAATGGCTTCAAAATGGTGATGTAGCGGAGCAATTTTAAACAGTTTCTTACCAGTACATTTACGATAGGTAATTTGTAATACGTTGGAAATAACTGTCGCGACAAGAGGAAAGCCAATAATAGGCAACAAAGCAATACCGTGTCCATCCCCCAAATCATCAGTCATGAAAACGATAACCGATAATGCGAGAGTGAGTGACATAGTGCCGGTTTCCGTCATCCAAAACCGTGCTGGCGGAATATTAAACCACAAAAAAGCTAACACTGCGCCCGCGACCGTCGCGCAAAACGCCGCGATGTCGTATTGGTTTTGACTAAAGGCAACGCCAGCATACGATAAGAAAATGGCTGTGAATACTCCGCCAGAAAGGCCATCAATACCGTCGATAACACCACTGGCATACACCGCCAGCGCGATAAAGACAAATATCGGAATAATGAATAAACCAACTTCAAAGGGTTGAGAAAAAGGTACCCCAACGGCGGTAACGCCAAGTTTGGCATAAAACCACCAACCAATTGCGGTGGCTAGAGCGGTAATAATAATCAGGCGAGTTTTTAGTCGTAATCCCTTCCCGGCGTGTGCAACATCATAATAATCATTCAAAAATCCAATCACTGCCCCGACCAGTAGTGCGGCAAAGGGTATCCACGTTTGCGATCGGCTTAGGAAAAACATATCAGCGACAGGAGAATCAGGGGTAACAATCGTTGCGAGCCACAAGGTAAACACCGTCAAAATCACACTCCCCCAAATGACAATACCACCCATACGTGGTGTTTTGATTTCGTCAGCCGCCTTTAAGCGGTTAAACTCTACCGCTTCACTGCCGGTGAGTGTCGTTTTACCTCCCTGCTTCTTCCATACCTTAAAGGTGTATAAATAATGGGTGATAATGGGCGTAATTAAAATCCCTATAATAAAAGCCACTGTGGCTGGCAACAAAATTTTAATGATTGGAAATTCCATAGTTATTCATTTACCGCATCAACCGTGCTAAACGCCTTGCTTACGGCGTTTGCGAGGGTGACCACATCACTGAAACGTTCAGCATATGTCGAACCCAAAACGGTAATAATAATCGGTCGGTTATACCCCATATCAAAGGCAATAGTAAGGTTGCCTTGGGCTAAGTCAGTATAACCGGTTTTTGATCCAATAAGATTAGGGATACGATTGATGACAGGATTGGTATTGTCAGCGTCATGATATTGGCCGGCGGTATTATAAATACGATCACTTGATTCTCTTGTGGCTTCAAGAATTTCGGGATGATGTTCAAGAATGTACGCCATCAAAAAATTAATATCACGAGCACTTCCATAGGCACCGGCGGCAGTTGGTGAAATATCCAATCCCGTCGCATTATAAAATTGTAATGTTGGTAATTGTAATTCTTTGGCTCGAACATTCATGGCAGTGACAAAAGTGTTGACTGGATCATTGGCATGGTCGTCGATATTTTTTCCAACGGCATAGGCAATAGAATAGGCTGCATCATTTGATGAAGCGAGCATAGCATAGTCGCGTAGTGCGGTGCCAGTAAATACCTCACCCCACGCCAGTCCACTACTACCGGCTTGAGATACCGCGGCTTTGGGAATGGTGATTGTGGTATTCGGAGATACTAACTCCTCGGCAATTAGTGTCGTCATCAATTTGGTAATTGACGCCAATGGCAGTGCCTCATCGGCATTTTTGGCGTACAAAGCTCGACCAGTAGCCACATCATAGACATATGCAGCCGTGGCGCGAATTGGTGCCGGAGAAATTGATTCAATCGGTGACACGACCGTTGTGGTAGCCGTGTTGGCCATGCCTGAATACGCTGTGATTGGTGAGGTTGTTGGCTTTTTAAGAAAAAATGGCAATAGTATTACGGTAAAGATACAGACCAGTATCGTTGCCAAAATCCCTAGTTGCAATAATGCTGGAAATCGACGATGCATCGTGTCGGTTCGAGTGTTTTCTGGTGAAAAAATAAAATCGTTTTGGGCCATATGTCATCAGGAATTAGTGGTTTTGGCTTCCGCTTCAGCAGCGGTAAAAGTTTCGAGTGCGTCAGTAATACGGGCGAAATCAGTTAACTCACGTTGATGAGTTACTCCTAAATCAGCAAGTAGTGTTGGACTAATCGAAAACATGTACCCATTTCCTTTTTTATCAGCACTACGTTCAACGAGGCCACGAACCAGCAAATTCCGCAAAATAAATGATGAATTGACACCACGAATACGGTCAATGTCCGCACGAGCGATTGGTCCACGATACAAAATAATAGCGAGAGTTTCAGCTCCGGCTTTACCGATGTCGGTTTTGATTTCTTGTTTACGGAGAGCTTCGATCACAGGGGCGAGACTGGGGGCCGTAACCAGTGCGATATCAGTGTCAGTTTCCAGCAGTCGTAGTGCGCCAACTTCTAGCCGGTTGCGCAGAGTGGCAAGAGCGGTCACGATGTCGGTTTCAGATACGGAAAAAAGCTTGGCCACGTTCGCCTTTTTCTGCGGTTCGGCTTTATAAAAAAGCAGTCCTTCGATAAGGATGTCTAACGGCATGTATTGGCATTGTAGCACATCACGGGGGCGAAAAAACGTAGTTTTTTCGCCCCCGTGATGTTGAAAAACGTTCACTGCTTGCTGGGGGTTGACATTTAAACTATACTATGCTACCATAGTACATACCTGAAGCAATTCAGCTTCCGGAGTTCTTTGAAGGAGGACACGATGAGTTCGATCAATTTCTCCCCGCACGGCCACGGCCATGTGGAGCATTGCGAAGAAGATCTGTTCATCGACCTGGGCGACGCCCGCCGGCCCGTTCCGTCGTCCTGACGGTCGGCCGCGCCGATCGCAATGTCGGGCGCGGGATGAGGTCTTTCTGAGCTCAGTTCCCGCCGGACCCGGTGTTGCGTTGACCTAGCCACCTAGGTAATCTGCGGTAGTTGGTGGAACAAGGGCTACCGTACCTCCGCCGATGGAGGAAAGGAAACCAGCCATGCATCGAGTTTCGGGCTCGAAACGCTACGGCAACGACAGGGAGAAAGGATAAGAGCCACTGAAAATCTGGCAGCACCTGTGGTAATCCCATGGTGTCGTCTGACCAGACTGGTCCCTTACATCATCAGTACATAGGTCACTCGTGAGTGACTCGGGCACAGGATGCCTAGTGAGGAGCAATCCTCCGGACCAATACACCCTTCAAAAAATTCTGGATACGCCTCGGCGTAACTCCACGAACTTGTCGGGTGAGGCGTGCAAATCTTTGGATTTTCCATCGATCGGCACGCCTTTTCCTATTTTAATAATACCGTGGGGTCGTTCCTCCGTCGCGTTCAATTTCGATATCAGCAAACCGCCCCAATTGTGTGACAAGCACATTTCCTTGCTTTACTAATTCCAGAATCGCCAAGAATCCTACAATGATGGTTTTGTGTTCGGTCGTTTCTTTACGGATATCGGAAAACCGGGCCCGTAATTGTGTTTCGATTCGTTGCTGCAAATTGTGCATCATATCTTCCAAACTAATGGCGGCTTTGACTTGTACTTTTGGTTTCGCTTCTTTTTTAGGTAGGTTTTGTAGTACCTGCCACATAGCGGTATGCAATTCGGTTAACGTACACCACCGATCGGGCATGTACAGTGGATCAGTCGGCGGAACAAATTGCGCTTCATGCAACGGATTTTTGCCAAACTGTGAGGCAATCACAGTTCCAGCCTCTCGGTAGATTTGGTATTGGCGCAAGCGGTCTTCGAGGTCGTCGATACTGGCTTCTTCTTCGGCCGTCAGTTCCAGAACGGGCAATAAAGATTTTGATTTGATGAGGAGGAGTGTCGCCGCTAGTTGCACAAACTGAGCCGTGTGTGGAAGCGATTTTTCTTGCATGTCACTGACGTGACTGATGTACTCATCAGTCACCGCCGCGAGTGAAATGTCATTGATGAGGAGTTTGCGCTTTTCACACAATTCTATGAGTAGTTCTAAAGGACCTTCAAAAATATCGGTTTTAATCGAAAAAATTAGTGACGGTGTATCCGTTGGCATAGTCATTTAATAATATCATAGACCAATCGCAATAGTTGCGCATCAATTGTGTGCTGGTACAAATACCTCAATATGTTTCTAACCATTTGATAAGTAATCGAACAGGTTCACCGGTTGATCCTTTGGCGAGTTTATCGCTGGGGATGCTATCCATTCGAGGCGCAATGTCGATATGTGCCCACGGAACATTTTTTGGTGCAAAGTGAGTTAAAAATATTCCACCTTCGATTGCGCCAGCAAATTTGCTAAAATTGCTGGCAATATTGGCAATGTCAGCACGAGTACTTTTAATGCTGGACTGGTATTCATCCCACAACGGCAGTGGCCACAATAAATCACCAGTATCTTCGCCGAGTTCACGCAAGGTTGTTTCAAAAGCGGTATCGGTGGTCATAATGGCGCTCGCATGTTGCCCCAGCGCGACCAAGGCCGCGCCGGTTAATGTCGCCACGTCTATAATAGCTCGTGGTTGGTAGCGAGTGCTGTATGATAAGGCATCAGCCAATACTAAGCGTCCTTCGGCGTCGGTATGTAAAATTTCTACGGTCGTGCCGTTATGAGCCGTTACAATATCGCCAGCCCGCATACTGTGACTACTGATGGCATTTTCGGCGGTGGGTATGAGGGCGATAATGTTCTTTTTTATGCCTAATTTAGCGGCAGCAATAATGGCGGTCATCACACTGCTGCCGCCGGACATGTCCATATGCATATCATGCATATGACCAGCCGGTTTGACATTTAATCCCCCGGTATCATACGTGATACCTTTACCAATCAATACCAATGGTTGATCAGTAGCGGTAATTTTGTTCGTGGTGGGTTTCTTTTTACCCCAATATTCCATAATGATAAATTGCTCCTCATTATGTGACCCTTTTCCCACTGCATGCAGGAGGTTTAATTTTTCTTGGCGAATTTTTGCTCGATTAAGGACTGACACTGTAACGCTGGTGCCTTTGGCGATTTTTTTTGCGGTAGTGGCGAACGACGCTGGGGTCATATCATCGCCGTGAGTATTGGCAATATCGCGGGCTTCGTTGACAGCAGTACCAACAATTAATCCTCGTGACATTCCTGTTGTCGCATTTTTAGTAGTCACGCCAGTAAGCAAAATTTCTTTAATGCCAGTGTAGTCTTTGGTTTTGGTTTTATATAGAGTAAATTCGTAGTTCGCTAAAAGAATATTTTCGACGAGCGTGGACATTTGCCACTGTTCGTCCATTGATTGTACTGCCGGAAACGAAAAGATAGAGCTATCGATAACGATATGGGTAATCCGTTGTGATTTTAGTACTTGCACGAGGTGGCGAATGATGGTCCGGAATTGTCTGAGACTCACCTGCGACCATTTCCCTACCCCGACCCGATAGACCAAACCACCGTCCTTTTGTTGCACAAATCGTTGTTGCTGTAGTGGTTCTTCAGTGAACGTAATTCGACAATATTTTTTGTCAATGACATCAAGTGATTTGCTTGATAGAGAAATTTTTGGTGACATATGTCCACCAGTATAGCAGAATCTAAAATCTTGACGGATTGACAAAACTACCCCATGCTACGTTATAGATTGTTGCCGTAGGAGAATAACGTGCGCATCCATTCACCCGAAGAAATCCGTGGCAGATTGGCCTACCGGTATGATGTGGCCTTTGATCCCGACGAAGATATTTTTATTCAGATTGATATGCCGACCAGACAAAAGAATTATAGCATCGCACTGTTCTTTGTGTTGGTGTGGTGGGCACGTCACCATCAGTATCAGGCACGATTGATTAATATTGAAAGAGTCAATCCGTTTCGCTACACATTCTTTGAAGAGCTTGAATTCCTTGATTCACATGTCAGGTACATCAAACGTGTATTGAAACGAGACTATCGTGTACCCCACGTAGCGTTGCGTCGGTTGGAAAATGAGGAACGAGTCGAACGACTGGTACAGACGACCATTACTCCCATTCCTCCGTATGATTGGACTAAGCCCCACGGCGTCCGAGCACATGCGGTAACTATGGTTCCAATTGGAAAACGTGTGGATGCACGATGAAAAAGCGCGGCCCCTCTGGGGCCGCGCTTCATACTTTTATTTTAATCTCGTTATAAATCAGCTTCGTCACTTTGGATACCACTAGTAAAGATATCGATGCGGTTGATATCGCGAGGGAATAAGGTGGCTTCTTTTACGTTATCGAGTCCGCAGAATTTTTGGGTTAAACGTTCGAGCCCCATCCCCCATCCTCCGTGTGGTGGAATACCGTATTTGAACGCTTGCAAATAAAAACTAAATTTATCTGGATCTAACCCTTTTAACTTCATCCGTTCAATGAGGTGTGCGTAGTTGTGTACGCGCTGCCCACCGGTAGTGATTTCGACTCCACGGAATAAGAGGTCAAAACTTTTGGTAAAGCCTTTATCTGCCTCATCTTCGTAGGTGTAAAATGGTCGTTTGGAAACGGGATAGTGTGTGATAAATATATAATCACTGTTAAGTTCGGTATTGGCGTATTCACACAACCATCGTTCGTC
This sequence comes from uncultured Candidatus Saccharibacteria bacterium, assembly GCA_964469295.1. Classification (GTDB taxonomy): domain Bacteria; phylum Patescibacteriota; class Minisyncoccia; order Phycocordibacterales; family UBA918; genus OLB19. The sequence goes on along the minus strand of CAYXYJ010000004.1, from coordinate 3,087 downwards.
TTCGGGTTCAAGATCTGGTTCGTTTGTCTTATCTACCCCCGTTCGTTCTTTGATAAGTTGTTGCGCTTCACGGAGTTTCATAAACGGAAACGTTTCGCCGGTTGTCGGTACTTTTGGCAACTCGATTCCAAGTGTGGTGAATTCTGCACTGCAGGTACTTTCGAGATGAGTGCGCAAGTGGCGCATCAACCCAGTGAGAATTTTCATCAAATCTGTATGGTCAGAAATAAATCCAACTTCCGCATCGAGTGATGTGTACTCACTAAGGTGTCTGGTGGTAGCACTTTTTTCGGCGCGAAAAGCCGTTGCAAAAGTGAACACTCGTTCGAGTGATCCAACAAGAATTTGCTTATAAAATTGTGGACTGGAAGCAAGATACGCAGTTGTATTGCGAAAATACGGCACTTTAAATACAGCTGCTCCGCCTTCGGCGTCACCGCCAACTAATTTTGGTGCTTGGAATTCAGTAAATCCTTGACTCCGTAGAAATTCCGCATACCCATGAGTAATTTCATTTTGAATTTTGAAGATGGCGCGATCGCGTCGGCTTTTTAATGTGTATGGTCGGTTATCTAGTCGCACCTCAATACCATAATCACTATCCAGTTCAAAAGGTAATGACTCGGCTTTGTTGAGAATAATGATTTCAGTAATCTCAAGTTCAATAGTACCGTTTTGCACTTTTTGGTTGATCATTTTTTCCGGTCGAACGTTTACGGTGCCGGTAACGATGACCGACGACTCGTTGCTCGCCTCTTTCGCAATTTCTAGTACTTCTGGCTTGCCAAATACTACTCCTTGTACCACGCCGGTGCGATCACGGAAATCAAAAAACGCCATTTTGCCTTGATCGCGTCGTACATCAACGATGGCGTTGATGGTGACAGATTGTCCGATGTGTGAAGGTAATTCACTAATAAGTATTCTTTCCATATGTAATGAGTGATATGGAGAAACGAATATTCGCCCCTCCACAAATATTATTGCTAATACGTGTGCAGGGGCGAATCTAACAATGGTTAGGACACGCGGTGCCACCCTACTTTTTGCTCATTGCTATCTTTTTACCTCAGCGTTTGTCAATCGCGTCATAGGTTCTTCCAAAATATCACACTTATTTTAATGTTACAACTATGTCGTATCCAGCGTATTCGTTAGTGACCACCTCAGTAGTGACACCTAGTTGATGATCAAGATTGATGATATTTTGTAACCCTAACGCAAAATCACGACTCGCGGTGAGGTTTGTGTTGTTTGTTAAAGCGATAATAATTTTATTACCTTCGATTTCTGGCTCGCTTATCGTTATTCCGGTACTCAACGCCAATTCGTCAATACTTCGTACAATTTTCTGTACTGGATTAATGTATGGAATCGGTAGTTTTTCTGACATATTTCATTACAAACTAATACCGATGGCTTGACGGACTCGTGCCAACACTGGAGTGGAAATGGCTTTGGCACGCTCTAGCCCATCAGCTAATACTGCCCGCACGTCAGCGTCGGTAATGGCATTTCGTCGTTCACGCATTGGTGCCAATACTGTGTCGATATCTTCCACTAACGCGTCCTTTAAATTTTTGTATTTTCCTTGATTGGTTTCATACAGTGAAGCCAACTCAACTTCAGATTTAAAGAGTCGATGGATGGCGTAGACGTGTTCGGGTCGATCGCCAGTACTGTCCGTGACGATACTCATGACAGCTTTTTGAATTTCCTCACGGTTGCCAAATAGCGGAATGGTATTTTTGTAACTCTTACTCATTTTTGTACCGTCTGTACCCGGCACTATCCCAACGCCATCAAGAATAAGCGTTTCTGGTTCTTTCAAGAGAGTTTCATTATGGTAGGCTTGGTTGACTTTGCGAACAGCTTCACGAGTGTATTCCAGATGCTGGCGTTGGTCTTCACCGACCGGCACGACATCAGTGTCATACAAAGTAATATCAGCGGCTTGCAACATCGGATAGGTAAATAGACCGGCGTTTGGTTCTAGTCCTTTGGCAATTTTGTCTTTATAAGCATGTGCTTGCATCAAAAATGGCACTGTCACTAGACAATTGAATACCCACCCTAATTCCATATGATCTTGGTTGTCTGACTGACGAAAGATAACGGCCCTTTTGGGATCAACTCCAATGGCTAAATAATCGCGCACGACATTATAAATATTTTGACGTAGTATTTCTGGGTCACGAACTGAGGTCAGTGCATGGTAATCCGCTACCATCAAAAAACTCTCGTACTGTTCGTAATTATCTAAAAATGGTTTTAAAGCTCCAAAGTAATTACCAATGTGTAAATCACCCGAAGATTGTAAGCCTGTCAAAAGTCGCTTTTTCATATGACGTATACTAGCAGATTTGCTCTTCTTCTGCCAAAAGCACGTTATAAGGCCAGTGGAATTTCAAAAGTGAATGTTGAACCCATATTGTCGCCGTCAGATTTTGCGGATACCTCACCACTGAGAGCTCGAGCTAATTGGCGTGCGACATACAGTCCTAATCCGGTACCTTTGATATTAACGGAATTAGCATTCTGTGCGCGCGAGAACTTTTGGAATAAATCATCAATGGTCGCTTTACTCATACCGATGCCAGTGTCGATAACATCAACGTAGATTTTTTTGGTTTGTACATTATCGTGAACATACACAGTAATGCTTCCTTTGGGGGTATATTTTAAGGCGTTGTTCACCAAGTTATGAATAATTTGTTGAGTCTTACCAATATCAGCGTGAACGATACCACGGCTAGACAGATTTGCTTTGAACAAGAGCAATAATCCTTTCTGTAGTCCTTCCGGTTGTAAATCGGTGACAATTTTTTCTACCTGATCGCGCAAGTTATAGTCACTATATTCAAACTTCATGTTGCCGCTTTCGATGCGAGATACGTTAAGAAAATCTTCTACTGAATCAGACATTAGTTTGCCGGATTCCGCAATTCGTGCCAAGGCTTCCGCTAATTTTCCATCCACTTTCCCAAAACTACCTTCGAGCGCCATTGAGGCGTAGCCCCGCATCGCCGCGAGCGGACTCCGTAACTGGTGGCTGGCAATCGAGACAAATTCAGATTTTTGTTTATC
>CAYXYJ010000003.1:76713-92622 GCA_964469295.1 uncultured Candidatus Saccharibacteria bacterium | reverse complement strand
CCGCCAAGACAACTAAGTATCGGAGTGACCCACTTACTTAGAATAAGGTTGTGGTAATCTGATACTTTCAAAATAAAAGCACGAGTACTCGTGCTTTTATTTTGTCCAGAGAATCTGATATTGAAAACCTACGTGCCTTTCCGATATTTGTCTTTTGTCTTCTGGAACTGCTACTACAATTCTTTTGTCGCCGGCGAATGGTTTCGCGTACAAATTACAAAGATATGCCATCAACATTTCGAAAATAGTCAGCGAATTGTGAACGGTCGAATCCATGAAAACAGAGACTCTTGTCTCTGGGTATGTAAAATCCTTGCTTGCGTAATGAATCGAAGGTGGAGATACCGTGTTCATCGGTGTTAATTTATAGTTTTGAATAGTAAAGTTATCATCTTTAAGTTCTCCATGGGGATGTTCAATCTTATTCCTCATTCTACGAATTCCTGTCGTGAACTCTTGAAAGCTCCTCACAAATTCAATGAAAGAATCATTTTCAGGAGATTTTAACTCTCCAGCTAATTTTAATTCCCATCCCTTACCTTTAACATTTGGATAGAATAAGTGAGCCATTTCCATTATCAAGCCGCAGGTGTGATCTGCGTTTGAGACAAAATTCTTTACCTTCTGCTCTAAGTTTGGCAAGGATGGTACATGAGGAGTTTTAGAAAGTGCGGCATTTATTCTGCTTTCTTCATCAAGGTATACGTTCTTAGATCTATCTAGAGCTGTAATTTCATTTAAAAAAGAGAAAGCTATACTTATTCCTTTGTTGTGATCAATTATCTTTGGTAAAGAATGTTCTTCAAAGAAGATGCTTGCTTGCTGTAATGTCTTTCCTACAAACTTGCTGTCAGAGCCATATGGCAATATATGCTGAACATTATGCTGAATGTCTGGATTTGTCCGTTCTGGATCAGCGTCGTCAGCCATTACCACAGTGCGCGTATTTTTCCTTGTAATACATAAAAGTTGACCATCTACCTTTACGAACGCAGACATATTGTCTCCTTCCTCTGAACCAATCTCAAGTCGACCTCCTTGGGAGCGATACATGAAGGGGTCTTTATCGTCTGCTGGCATGACTACATTATATATAAAAATACACCTTAATTCTGCGTTTTTGTTAAAATGGAGTCATGAATAAGTATAGAGTTTATGCACTTATACATGGACAAACCCTGCCCATAGGAAAGATTGATGACTGTGAAATAAGGCAAATGGATTTTGATGAACAATCAAAACGAAACTTTTCTCCTATCAAGTATGAATTCCCACCAAAAGAGGAGTACGAAACTTACGTAACCTCGGTTCCATTTGTTGATCCTGTAAAAATGTATTCCAAATATGTCATTATCCATGACATTGAAGAATGCGATTATAAGGGCGCGCTTGGAGGAGCCATTAGAAAGTTTGATAAAGTCTGTGCATCGTTATTTATTTCTGGAGTCAGAGACGTTCATTTAAAACACAATCTCTACTCTGGCGAGCCTTACTTGTATCAAATCAACAAAGTTTATCTCTTCGATGACAAAGACCAGGAATGTGAAGTGGAACTTGATTTAAAGAGTGGGCACATTTACTTACCAAATAGACCTGAAAGAAACGAGTGGTTGAACAAAGATACGGAAGATTTTCTAAACAAGATTTACGGTTTTAAGGATCCTGTCTTCAAGAAGGCTTTGAAGTACTTATACAGCTCTGCTCTAGGACATTACAAGCTAAACAGTCACGAAAAAATTGCGCTTGATCATTTCAAATCAGTTGAACTAATAGTTAATTCTCTTAGTAGCAAGGATAAATTTAAAGATCGTGTTGACGAAGCGGGACCAAAGCTTGGTTTGTCAGATGAAGAAGTACAAAAGATAAAAAGATATTGGGACGATAGATCAAATGGTGATATTGCACACTCTACACACCGTGATACTACTGCGTTTTACCCTAACCAATTTCCTGAACCAAAAGGCATGGAGTATAACTGGTCATTCGCTGATAGTTTGGCAAGAAAAGTCCTTCTCAAATATTTTGACCTCAGAAGTCGTTTCTTCATAATTGATATCGAAGAACCTTTTGACCAATCCAGAAATCTCACTCTCGGAATAATGGAAGGAAATGGTGAGTGCAATCATTTATTTTTTCAAACAAATACTAAACAAAAGCAAGTGCTCCTAAATGAAGTTAAGAATAAGCTGATCGAGGTATTTGGTCTTGATAAAAAGGATTTTGAAATAGAGTTTTACCAATCAAAAGCGCACATAAGTGTCCTATTAAATGAAAGAAAGGAGCTTGATATTAGCAAAATTACTTCAGCAAGGATGCGGATATTTTAGATTAAAGTAAGCTTTTTATCTTTATATTCGATTCGCGATCTCAAGTTCGCCAATAACTCCCTCTTCTCCACAGTCGAGCCTTCTTTGAGGATATACTTCGCATAGTTCCTTATGTCCGTTTCCTGATCCGTCTTTATCTTTTCTGCTGCTCCCAACACTGAGCGTTGAAATATATTAAATCTCGCAATCTCGTCCTCCAGTTTTTTCCTCATCCCTAACTCGTTGATATCTACTTTGTCGAGTATCTTTAGTAGTTCAAAAATAAGGTCTTCTTCACGTATATATTTGTTTTTGCAGTTTCTGTCCCTTGCTCTTGAGCAGGAGTAGTAGATATACCTGTTTGCACCACCATCTTTGAGCTTCTTCCATTTTTCTTCAGCTGATATTCCAGACTGGCAGTATCCGCAGGTAAAGAGTTTGGTGAAGGCAAACTCTTTCGTCTCTCGTATAATCTGGTCTCGCTTCAGTTGAGCTTTGGTTTTTTCAAACAATTCCTGAGTGATAAGTGGGGTATGTTTACCTTGGTACCAATTACCACTACCTATTGGGCGTTCAAATACTCCGTAGTAAAAAGTGTTTTCTAATATGCGATAGACTCCCGAAAGTGTGAGAGGTTTGTTTCCTCTGGTGTAGAAATTCATTTCAAAGCGAAGCCAGTTGTATACCTTACGACCTGACCATTGCTCATACGCTACCTTCTCAAACATCTTTTTTACAACTGGTGCACGTTGCGGGTCTATTATCACCTCACACTTTTTATCCATGCGTCCTTGGGTTAAATATCCAAGTGGTGGCGTTCCGGACCATAAACCCATCTCGGCTCTTGTGCGAAGACCACGCTTCACGTTTATTCCTCGATTATCATTTTCAAGCTTTGCCTGACTGCCGAGAATCATTAAGAGAAACTTCTCATTTGGATTATTACTGAACTTTTGTCCATACGTCCGTATTTCTTGCAATTTGCCAGAGTCCATCAAATCTACGATTCGACCCAAGTCTCCAGCATTGCGTGAAATACGGTCTGGCGCCCATGTCAGGATGCCGTTGTACTTACCTTCATGTAACTCCTCAACAATCTCGTTAAAGATTGGACGCTGCCCAGTCTCTTTGGCTGAATGACTTTCTCGCTTCATAGCTACAATCTCCAGGCACTCTCTGTCTGCTAACTGAAGCATTTCTTTAATCTGTGAATCGATTGAGAGTACTTGTCGCTCTTCAGACTCAGTACTCTTTCTGGCATATAGGCAGTAACGAACTTTAATTGGAACCACCTCCGCACGTATTCCACCAGGGGCGTTGATCGCTTGTATTTGCATACAACACATCAATGACGCAATGGTTTGTGAAGTCCAGACCCTCAGAAGTAGGTAAATCTAGTATCTGTTAGTTTTTGAGTGAGTTAAAATGAAGCTTAACCATGGCAGCTAAGATACTTACTTCGCTAAAACAAAAACCACATTTCTCCCAAAGGGATTTTGTTTTGTATTTGGGTGATTCGACTGAAATTCTAAATGCTTTACCTGAAAACTCTATTGATATGGTGTTCGCTGATCCTCCATACATGCTTTCTAATGGTGGATTTACTGTTCATGCTGGGAAAATGGTTAGCGTAAATAAGGGGGAATGGGACAAGAGTCGTGGCTTTGAGAACGACTACGAATTTCACAGACGTTGGTTAGAAGCATGCCATCGAGTATTGAAACCCGAAGGTACTATTTGGGTCAGCGGCACCTATCATTCTATCTATCAATGCGGGCACGCTATTCAGTCAATTGGATTTCATATACTCAATGACATCACTTGGTTTAAACCAAACGCCTCTCCCAATCTCAGTTGTCGATTTTTTACAGCTAGCCACGAAACTATCTTGTGGGCACGTAAACATAAGAAAGCTAAACACGTTTTTAATTATGATCTGATGAAGGACGGTGACTGGTCGGAAGATGAAATTAAAAAGCCAAACAAGCAGATGCGTTCAGTGTGGTCAGTGAATCCTCCAAAAGCTGAGGAAAAGAAATTTGGAAAACATCCCACACAAAAACCACTGTCATTACTTGAACGAATTGTTCTCGCAAGTACAAAAGAGGGTGACGTGATTATTGATCCTTTTACTGGCAGCTCAACCACTGGATTAGCGGCTCATAAGCACGGCAGGAAGTTTATTGGTATTGATACCGAGGAGAAGTATTTAGACTTATCTCGCCAACGATTTCAGGATTTTGCTGGGGTTCGTAGTTAAGAACTACCACTTCTGAGATTTTTCCACGCTTATCGGCTTTTGAATTAATCATTCTGGTCGCATAAACAGGTACTTGCTTATAACCAGAGTAAATTTCTTGAATGAAAGGTGCGCTTGAATTACTTAACATCACATACACTCCTCGCTTGTCTAACTCAACAAACAAATCACGGAGATTAATTTGGTCTTCTTTTGAAAAAGAATCTTTACTATAACTAGTAAAACTAGATGTTTCAGAAAGAGGATGATAAGGCGGATCAAAGTACACAAAGTCACCTACTTGGGCTTTTGATACAGCATCAAAGTAGGATTGATTCGTAACCTTCGTCTTGGTAAGTGATTTAGCAACTAAACGTAGATTTTCTTCGTCTACAATTTTTGGATTTTTGTAGTTACCCATTGGTACATTGAATCCACCCTTTGAATTTTCACGGTAGACACCGTTGAACGCTGTTTTATTAAAAAACAAAAAGTACAGACTTCTTTCAAAATCTTCGGGGTGTAGCTCGTTATATTTTGCTCGTAAGTCGTAATACATTACCTTGCGAGCATCTGTATCTTTCTCAAGAAACGTTTCTTCTAATTTCTTTAAACTTTTTATCAGCTCTTCAACGTCTGTTTTTATATTTAAATAAGTTTGAACGAGTGTCTGGTTAATATCGTTGATATGAGCCTTCTTGGGTTCTAGCGCAAAATAAACAGCACCACCACCCACAAATGGCTCAAAGTAGTTGTTGTACGTCTCAGGATATAAACCCTCAAGCTGTCCTAATAGCTGACCTTTTCCACCAACCCATTTCAAAAATGGTTTTACGTTTTTTACCTGAGTAGCTTTCACAGATACATTTTATCATTTCGGGTCGAGGTTATCTATTTCATTGTTTCGCTTGCTATTTTGTGGTTGAATTACCTCATTATGATATCTGGAGGTAAAGGAGGAGCGAATACGCAATCAGGACTACATTTTGAGGGAAAGGTGGATTTCCTTGAAGTTCTTAAACGGATTCCTGGGTACGAAACTGATTCAGACGGCACCATTAAATTTAAAGGTGATGTTGTGGCACTTAATCTTCGTAAAAGTGCCCTCTATAAATTTCTTGACTCAAAGGGTGTAGACCATAAGAGCATCTTATCAAAGAAACTTCTGCCCGATGATGCTATTTACGTGCTCGGTACAAATACCTTTTATGTAATCGAAATTAAGTTTCAAAACGTTGCAGGTTCAGTAGATGAAAAATTACAAACTTGTCACTTTAAAAAGCGTCAGTATGAGCGCCTCTTAAGTTCGCTGGGTGTTACGGTGGAATACATCTACATCCTTAGTGACTGGTTTAAATCACCTTCATATGATGACGTGCTCACATACATAAAAGAAGTCGGTTGCGACTACTATTTCAAGGAAATTGACTTGGATAGATTGGGTCTACCATCTAAATAATTATGAAAGAAGATAATCTAAAAGTAATTTATGATGAAATAACTGAACTGCACCGTTTTCAGCAGTCAGGAGTTGATCTTCTATACAACAAACTTAATTGGATTCTTGTCTCGGATTTAGTACTTATTGCAGCGCTGCTAAATTTCAAACATCCAAGTATCCTAGCTTTGTTATTTGCAGGCGCTTCTGCAGTTTTAGTATTGATAAAATTCCAACCACAAATATTTAAAAGTACTGCTCAAATAACAAATCAACTTGAAAATGTTGAGAAGCCAAATTTTCTTGAATCGTTAATTAAGAAAAAGAAGGAGGCATACAATGCTAATAAAGGACGTATAGATGAGCTGAACACCGTAATGTTATATGCGAGGGTACTTTTAATTTTAGCTATAGTCACGCAATTTTTGGTAATTGCAAAGCCGTTTATTTGTTATATCTTAAGATAGTTATTTTATGAGTTTTCTATATCAAAATTCAGACGTCGATGAAAATGAGGATCTATTTGTGGGTGAGGACTTTGAGGTTTTTGAAAAAGACGGCAGTGACCAAAGTACGACAAAATAACAATTTGGGATTTTATCGAAAGCCTGCCTTAGCTGCTTCAAGTACTTCTATGTAATGCTTGTTTCCATCGATGTAATCACGAATTGTAATCAGCAAATCTCTGAACATATAAGCCTCAGCGTATTGCTTTTCATTTTTACAAAACAATTCAATCATCGTTGCTACATTATCCAAAGTCGGAGTATATGTCTGTTCAATATGAGAAAATCGTTCGACTATTTCTTCAACGGTCTCTAGCTCGTAATTATTTCTTTCCTCCACCGTGGTGAATGGCGAGGTGTTGGCATAGTAATCAATGTAGTATTGAACAATGTCTCGTACCTCGTCTTTGAATTGAGGTATTTTTAAAAGGAGATCTACTACCCAAAACGAATGCGGAAGAGTGTTAGGTCTCTTGTCGCTGCCTGGTACTAGAATTTTGATTTTGAAATCCAAGTCTGGTCGAACACCCCTTTTCCCCTGAAATAGACCTATGACGATACCGTCCTTTGCCACATATGTCTTGAATGCATCGAGCTTTGGACTCAGTTGCTTTAAGGTTGTGCCATCAAAATATTTCTCATTATAGTTAAGCATAGAAATTCAGTATAGCAGTGTATTGAAAGTGATAAAATCAATTCAATGTCCAATATTTTTATAGAAAAATTACCTTCAAATCTTGCCAGCTCAATACAGGCTCAATACGACTTGATGTACCCAATATTTTCAAAGTACGCTAATAGCGAAGGAAACACTTATTACACACATGTGAAGTTAAACTACGAGTTCAGCTGCTTCTTACTTGAAGCGGCTTTGTTTTATAAAAATGTAATCGTCCCAATGTCTCGTGGATCACAGGCTTTCATAAACCTAAACAATGATTCAATCAGAACAGTTAAAGTTGGTAATTACGTTCTTTCTGGCACGGATAGACAAAGAATAAAAAACATAGAACGAGAATTTAATGCCATACTGAATAAGTACAACATTCCTGTTTCGCTTTTTTTATTTAGCGACGTAAAAGATTTTGCTCGCAGTCTTAATGGGTTCTTTGAAACACAACAGTATGCCTAGACAGAACCAACCATTTAAAAAGGCGTCATCAATGATACGAGATATTAATCGTTTCTTAGATAAACATTCAGCCACATTTCGGTCTCAAGGTAGCCGAATTAGCCACTATTTTGAAATGTCGTGTTACAACGATGTTGTTCAGTACTACATTAAAAACGGCTTCTCTGTAACTCCTCAAAATCTTAAAGCTACTCAGTTTAGATATAAAATTGGAGCTAACGGCAACCCGAGTAACTTCTCTTACTTTTTAGTTAGCAAAACAATTCGTGGCACACTTTGGGAATTTGAAATTCACCACAACCTTTCAATTGAATGCCCTTACGAACCTGATATTTTTTACACAGCCGACATTTCAGTGATTACAAAAGACTCGATTGTACGCATTAGCCCCGCTACATACACCCAACATAGGAGTTGCTGCAGAGGTAGTGCTGTGCAAACTTTTTTCGAAGTCAAACACATGTCCCCGTTTCCAGAGCTACTATTCTCCTTCGTAGGTATCCCTGAAAATCTACTACAAAAAGAAGGTAGGGTTGATGCGATAAAACATCTAGCTCCATCACTACTAATGTCAGGAAAAGCTAATCATCACGGGTATAAAATCAAAGACTACCTAGAGAGTAAATACGCTGTAAATATTATATTCAATATCTTTGGCACTCCATCAGTTATATACTCAAACAGTCACCCTAAAAAGAAGATTGGGGCACTTGAGAACAACGTCTTCTAGACCCTTCGCAACCTTCCGAATCTAAGCTAAGGTACTGACTAATACCGTTAAATACGGTATTATTGTTCATACACAACTGAATATGCAATGACCTAACCCCTAAGAAACCTTGAGTTTCCTAGGGTATGGTCAAAAACGCGATCAACTTAAAAACCCCGGCATCAGGGGCGTTGATCGCGTTGCGTAGGGAAACTTACGTAGAGACTCTGTCTCACCTTGGTGTCCGGGTTTTTGTGTACCCGAACACCTCCCCATTACAAGCCACAAAACGCGATCAACAATTTATGGCACAAAAACTTATATGTTCCAGTTGTGGACATATTGGCAGTTCTAAAACTGCCGTTAAAGGAAGCATACTCATTGAAGTAGTGCTCTGGCTTTGCTTCATCATTCCAGGCATTATCTACTCACTCTGGCGCTCATCATCACGACACAAGACTTGTCCAACATGTGGAGGGACCACACTCATACCACTCGATTCTCCAATCGGACTAAAGCTCCTTGCTGAACAAGACAAGACCATTGAGACGATACAGGGAGAAAAGAAACCAGCTCGGGTGTACAGCAAATGGGAGCAGATCGCTATATTCGTAGTCATCGTCATTGTGATTACGATTCTTGCATCGTTCACTTAGCATGTTCTTTGAACACCCAGAGGATAGGCAATTCTTTGCCAATCTTCTTACACAGGGTGACGTTAATCTTTTAGAAAACGCATATTCAGAGCTCTTTGATTTTCGTCACCCTGCCATCAAACGCTGGGAGTTTAACAAAGTACGAAAACGAGTACTAAGTGACCTTACAGAAAAACACCACGGAGTGTGCCAGTTAAGCATTAGTCCGCAGTGTTCTCCTGAACATGGTTTTGAACCTGACCACATTATTCCACTTTCGAGTAACGTACTCAATAAAGAGTTGCGTCACCAGAAGCGTACAACATCCGCTAAGGTGGAGTCACAAAGCTTTGGCTCAAATCACATTCGCAATCTAACGCTAGCATGCAAGAAGTGCAATGCCTTGAAGAAGCATCGTATTCTCTCAGGAACTGAACTCAAGCGTCTAACTGCTTCTTCCGCTTCTTCGCCAAATCAGCAATCTTGATGCCTCCCTTGCGACGCTTGTCTCTTGAGTCCACGTCCTCTTCAGCAAGATACTCATCCTTGGTTTGTTCACTCGTTTCTTCTGCTTCGACAAGTTCGTTGAACTTACGTTCTAATTCTTGATGAGCCAAAGTGACTCCCACCAAACCTGCGTTACTCATCGCACGCTCAAGTTCCTTAAGTCGCACAGGGTCAAACTCTCGACGAGTCTCTTTAATTTCCAGTGTCAGCTTCGGATTAAAGTCGGGGTCGTTATGCTTGAGCCAGAAACTTATCGAACGATAGTCACCGTTATTGATAAGTTTTACGAGCTGGGATTTGGCAACATCGTTGATCGAAAGCTTGCCGGTAAGGATAGCTTCGTCACACGCTTCTTTAAATGCATCATCTGTCTTTCGCCATTTGTAGTAGGTGGCTTTGGGTACACCAAGCTTCTGACACACATAGGTTGGAATTGGTATTTCCTTAAGCTGTTGTACCAGCTTATGCTTCAATGCTTTAGTAGCAACAGCTACCACTGAGGTTTTGGTAGATACTCGTTTTGCCATACTAATTGAGTTTTTTAGCCTTCTTGCCGGTCGCTTTCTCCCAACGCTTTATGATTACTTCAGCGTAGATTGGTTGCTTTTCCATAATGCGACACTTCCGACCAAGCTTCACTGAAGCAATAAGTGTCGAACCAGAACCTCCAAATGGCTCAAGCACTAAGTCGCCACGTTTCGTAAGTACTTTGATGTACGGTATAAGCAATTCCAGTGGCTTGGTGCCAAAGATAATGTCCTGTCCTGATGATTTCTTATCAGCTGCAATGTGCTCAATGAAATCTGTCGGACATACTCGTTTTCCTTTTCCATATGATTCCCAGTGTGGCTTACCACTAGTGGCGTAGAGTGCGTTTTCATACTCATTCTGAAACAACTCTTCTTCAGGTTCAAGGTTATACGTCACTCGGTCAGTAGTCCCTAAGAGAGCGATGTCATGCTTATTGAAGAATTTGTACTTGCCACTGAAACCCTGCATGCGATTTGGTACATGCCACACAATAGTCCCACGATACTTCCAGTGTTGCTCAAGAGCATTCCAGATAGTGCGAAGATTTTTAGGGTGCTCAAAAATCATGATGGAGAAATCCTCCTTTTGGACTTTAGATACATTTGCCATCCATAAGTCACTGAAGTTGTCTGGCAGTGTTTCTGTGCCAAGATAGACACGATTTTTCTTGGCTCCAAAGCCACGGGTGACACCGTCTTTATTCTTTGTCTTACCTTTGAGGTAGTCGAGAATATATGGCGGATCTGTCATGACCATATCTGCCTTGGCTCCTTCCATCAGTTTCAGCATATCTGCCTCTATGGTGCTGTCGCCACACATGAGTATAGAACCATCAATTTCATAGCGATCGCCAGGCTTCACTTTTACATCTTTGATATTGAGTTTCTCTAACTCTTTCTTTAGGTCAAACATTTCAGTGGTAGGATCTGGAGCAAAAACTTCATCGAGCTCCTCGGTATTAAAACCGATATCAGTGAGCAACGCTTCATCAAATTGAGCGAGGAGGTCGTAATCAAAAGCACCTTGATTCTTGGAAAGACGAATATTCAATTCACGTTCCTTTACTTCACTTAAAGAAACGTACACTACTGGAACGGTCTCGAACCCTAGCTCCTTAGCAATGCGCAAACGGGCATGACCACCAATGAGTATGTTCATTCGCTCCTTGTGTGAATTAACCACCAAGGGGTCAGCAAAACCGAAACGACTAATACTGTCTTTAATACCTTGAAGAGCTTCAGGTGAAAACCTCTTTGGGTTATAGGTATTTTCGATAATGTCGGTAACTGGTACGTACGATACTTCTAATGTTTGTGAATGGGTTGTCATAACTAATTTCAAATGAATGATAATTAGTTCTGCACATAAGAGTTTGATTTGGTACAAAAAATCGCACTCAAAGAAACAGCAAGCAACTGCTTGATGTGCCTTCGACTGCGATCTCGAGTTCATTGTCGTTATGCCACAACGGACCAGACAACTATTCGTTTACATGCGCACTCCATTCGATATCCCACACAAATGCTTTCGTGGTCACAGACCCATCTGTATGGACTATCTCTCCTGTACGGAGAAGGTAGTTTCAGTTATGTGAAGAACCGTTCCGAGTATATGGTGTTTGAAGTTTGTGACAAGTGGATAATCAGCCTATTTTACGTAAATGTAAATTGAGGATTGGAGTTTCTGTCAGCTGTCATTATCATGCCAGCAATTTAATCCTCAAGAGTGTAAATTGACACTATAGCTGTTTTTATTTTGTATTTTGATGTACGGTGGTGCTTATGGACCCACAGCTAACAAATTCTTTCGGAGAGATATGTTCGATAGTCTCTGACATGTTCGTGTCTTCTTTTGCTGATGCTCTTTGGACAGCAATTCGTTACCTCTGGCCATGGTATTGGTTACTTATAATTCTGGTACTAGGTGCTTGGGTGACTTTTGAAATCAAGACAAGATTCACAACCACCAGTTTCCGTTCGCAAAATGGATTTACCCCAAACTTCAACAGGTTTGTGGGGAGTGGTACATATCTTGGAACTCAGACACTAATCTTTCTTGTTCTCACCACATTGCTTGGAAACTATGTCTACTGTTTGAAGTGGCCAGCAGCACTCCATCTTCTGACATTCTTTTTCTCTGGGTGGTTCCTTAATTACATTGGCTTTTGGGTTTATCTCAAAGAACCAAAGAAGTCTCGAAAGTATCGACCCAAAAAGCGCTTTTAGTGTCTACTTTGTCTACTGCTCAAATTATCTGACCCCGACCCGAGTACCTCAGTTGACCTAGTACAGAAGTGCTATAATACGCTTATACAGTCTTGCCTCTGGGGTACTTAACCCGAGTAGCCCGCAGATTGAAACTTCTGAATCCGCAAGAATGGAAGTGAATCGCGTTGCGGGCGTGCGAAGTTAGTTAGGTCGTTCCTCGAAGTGGGTTTCCGCAAAGGTTAGCGTGTCACCGCAAAAATTGACTAGCAAACTACAGTTTATCACCCACCTTTACATAAACCAGCGCAACGAATTTGTAAAAATGTCGTATGATAGCTACATATGACCATATCACCACGATTAACTACAGTTACCCGCGTATCACGGTACTTAGCGTTTATTATTTTTATCACGCTACCATTTATCTTTGGGTATATTGGCTATGAGTACGGGAAACAAACAACCCAACCTCCCGTTATTATTTCTGCCCCCGTTGGCTCTGACACTGCGCCTACGCCAGATATCACAATTACTGATTCAGTCATTGAAGATAAAAATGATTTTTATGCCATTACCGCCCGCTATCCAGACGATAATTGGGATACTGAGCATGTCGTCCAATCATTTGTCGAAGCACGAGTTGCCGCCAAACAAACCGAATGGGCCATTGGCGGAGAAGCGTACCAAAGTGAACAAGCAGTTGCCGCGGAATTCCCTGACCGCCCAAAAGTAATCTACACGTTAGATATCCGTTACGCCTCAACCAGTAGCGAAAAACTCGGCACAAGAACATACACTTTTTTTGAAAGTGAAATGACTGGAGGCGCCAATGGTAATGTGACCGTAACCACATTTACCTTTAACAATAATGGGGTTGTTACCCTCGAAGATATCCTCAATATTCAGGATGGAAATGATATCGCCATCACCAAACTCATTCGCAATGCAGCCATCGTCCAACAACCAGACGTATTCAGCAATGTAGAAATGCTTGATGATGGATTAGGACTGACAAACCTTGACGAAAACGGTATCTTTGACGCCGAAAAATGTCAGTGTGATGGCTACTTTTTTGGATCAAACCTGCAGAATTTTATTCCGACAGATATTGGGATGAATTTTATATTTAGTAAATTTGCGATTACTCCAGGTGTTGCTATGACACCAGAAGTTTCTCTTACCTGGAATGAATTAACTCCCTACCTCAAACCGGCGTATACCAAATAAGACAATCGCCATCGTGTATACAATACAAACGTACCCCCGGTACGTTTGTATTGTATTTGACGTAATAATTATTTGAAACGAGTGTAGTAATAAATGAAGGGCAACGCGACAATCATTCACGACACGATCACTTGTCGGTTACATTGCCTTTCTGTGTTGCAACCACATATTCATTACCTACAAAATAAGTACCCTACCAATACCTATCATTTATGCTGAAACAATTATTTATTCCAATAGCCGCCTTGGCAATTACCGTCACGACGGCAAGTGCCTTTACCGGCACTGATTGGATGTCAAAATTAGATATATCGCTCACACCAACCGAGCAAACTGCACTCGAGGAAGCACGTGCTATCCGTGATGAAGCCAATGAAGAGGCTGAATCTGTTTTGGAAGCAGCGGGGATCGACGACAAGAGAATGAAAGAAATTCATGACGCTATGAGAGAAAGTCATGAAGAAACACAGACGGCAATAAAAGCGGCCATTAAAGCCAACGATTACGAAGCCTATAAAACCGCTGTGGCCGATACACCAATGGCAGATCAGATTGATACGGCTGAAAAGTTTGCTCAGTTAGTTGAAGCCCACACACTGATGGACAGTGGTGACCATGACGGTGCCAAAGCCATCATGGAAACACTAGGCATAAAAGGCCCTCATGGCGGCGGCATGATGCCAGGTGGTAATCGAGGCAGTCGCCCCGAACCAACCGAACAACAATAAACACAACACAACTACTACAACCTACACCACTATTTATCGTCAGCGGGCGGCCCTACAGGCCGCCCGCTGACGTCATAGCGCATCACATTATTGTAATAAACTGTTTCCTGTGGTGTACTATTATTGTGGACACAGATGAATCTATCGCCACCGCTATTCAAAACGGTCAGACCGAGCTTTTTGGCGAACTTATCAATCGGTATGAGGCCAAATTGACTCGGTACGGTAATCGGTTTTTGGGCAGTCCTGACGATGTGACTGATATGGTACAGGACGTTTTTATCAAAGCATATACGCACATCCAAAGTTTTAAAGCCACCGAACGATTTTCACCTTGGCTATATCGCATCGCGCACAACACTTTTTTAAACGAAATTAGACGACAAAAGCGCTATGGGTTTAGCCTCTTTGATATCGATACTGACTCACTGTTTCCCCATTTGCCAGCCAAAGAAACCACAGAAGACCTCGCCCTTGATCGAGAACGCGTCCGACAAATTGAAGCCGTTTTAAATGAACTTCCCTTAAAGGAACGAGAAATTATCCTTTTGTCATATTTCGAAGATATGACCTATGAGGAAATGAGTGCGGTGCTCCACTTGCCAATCAACACCATTGGCGTACGCCTCTATCGAGCAAAAAAGAAGCTAAAGTCATTACTAGAAAAATCACCCCCAACCATATGACCAATCTCAAACAAACCATCATGACCAAAATCGAAAGTGGCACGGTTCTTATGAAGCCACGGTGGCATTTTGTATTGCAAGGCATGCTCTATATTACGGGCGCAATGTTGGTCGCACTGATTGCCGTATACGGTGTCAGTTTTGTGCTTTTTGCACTGCGGGAAACTGGTGTTTGGTTTGCGCCAGGGATGGGCTTGGGAGTGATGTTCTTTATTGTTAGTTCTCCGTGGCTACTGATTACCGTCACGATGTTATTTATCATTGCGCTATATTTCTTGATTACAAAATTTGATTTTTCCTACCGGATTCCGCATGTCTATATACTTATTCTGATGGTGATGTTAGTACTTGTGTTTTCAACAGCACTCCATATTTTATCGATTCATGACCGTATCCGACAAGTTCCTGGATTTGAATCAATTTATACGGCTGGGTTGCCGTCTCGCCCACGCGATATCACTCCCGGACACATTATTGCGATTGGTGATGGATCATTTATTATCGAATCAAAAAAAGAAGGAGTTATTACCATCATGGTGACCGAACAAACTCGTCTGCCTAATTCGTCTTTGGGCATTGGTGATCAAGTGGTTATCTTTGGACCGCGCACCACATCAACCATCACCGCCTTTGGCGTAAAGCGCATTGATGACTACATGCCAAAAATATTTCGTGACGATAGCGCTGATAACCCCAATCGTCCTACTCCCCCGCCGCCAAAACAAAAGTAAGGATATTTCCAGTCGCCGTAGTAATCGTGAGCGTGTCCCCTTCACGATTAGTGGTCGCGCTATCGGTAACTAACCCAACAAATAATGACTCCTCTGAGTCTTCACAAAACATCAGCGTACTCACGGTATCAGTAACGGTTAACGCACCAGCATCGTAAGTATATAACCCGCCAAACCCATTACAGTCTGTTTGACCACTTACGGTACCATCGGCGGCAAAGGTGAGAGCAAAAACATCTTTCTCTGGCGTCGTTACAACTCCCTCAGTATCAACCGATCGTACCCACCGCCAAGTACCAATTAGAATATGAGTGTTATCAGTGGTGG
>CAYXYJ010000003.1:4058-76613 GCA_964469295.1 uncultured Candidatus Saccharibacteria bacterium | reverse complement strand
GTGGTGGTAGCTTGATTTACAATCTCATCGGCAGACATTTCGTTTTCGCTGTCGCTCGTCGTTGTTTCATTAGTATCTACGGTGTCAGTAGATTCAGTAGTCTCTGTTTCGACCTTGGCACCAACAAACAAGGTGGACTGACCCCGGGTCACAGTTACTTCATTTCCTTTTGACCACACTACCGTATGGGTAGTTTTATCTTCGTATTTTGCTCCCGATGCCGCCACTACTTGTTCAGCCGTAATAACCTCACCATCAATCGTCACCTGCACTTTGTCACCAGCATAGGCCAATGACCATACACTCCCAGTTTCATCCTGATACGAAACTACGGTTGCATCTCCGAGCATTGGCGGCGGAACCGGGGCAATTGGCTTTTTAAAAATAAGCTGCCAAGCGACACCGGCAAGAATCACGATGACCGCTAGAACTAATATAATGTTTGATGTTTTCATGACTCATAGTATACCAAAAACCACCGCAGTGCGGTGGTTTTTGGTATCCTCCATACATTAATTATGAAGGCTTTTCAATTTTCTTGATCGCTGCCATCAATCGAGACTTTTTACGTGCGGCTGTATTATCTTTGATAACACCACGTTTGGCAGCTTTATCAATCGCTTTATAAGCTTTTGGTAATAAAGTCTTTGCATTATCGATATCGCCAGAGGCAACAGATTTGCGGACAGATTTTACAACTTCGCGCATCGCGGTTGTTCGGCGCACATTGTAAACACGCTTTCGTTCACTGGTGCGGATTGCTTTCTTTGCGTTTTTGGTAATTGCCATATACTTTTTCTAAGTCCGCACACTATACGGTATTTGCTAAAATAAATCAATACCACCATTTCTGGGCTTGGTGCGGTACAATATACTGTATGATTCGTCGACTCACTGGTACCGTCATAGAAACCATCCCTGAAACCGTTATTATGACCGGAAGCGGTGTAGGGTATCTGGTTACGTGTCCGAAACGAACGGCACTACTCCCCCACGACACCGTGACTCTCTACACCCACCACGCACTACGAGAAACCGCTGACGATTTGTATGGATTTGTCACGCCACATGATTTAGAAATTTTTGAGTTATTACTCACCATCTCGGGAATTGGACCAAAATCAGCTATGGATATTTTGGATAAAGCCGACCGCACGCTTATTTTGACCGCAGTGAGCAACAATGATGCGGATCAGTTAGTCACGTTAGCTGGTCTTGGTCGCAAAACAGCCGAGAAAATTATCCTTGGTCTCAAGGATAAAATTGACACCGCCATCATCGCGACACCAATTACCGGTATAAAAAATGCACAGTATCAGGATGCTTTTGATACTTTGCTCGCACTTGGATACAATCCTCAATCAGTACGGCAGGTGCTCGACACGATGGATCAAAACGCCAGCACTACCACTCTGGTGAAAGCAGCCTTGCAACAACTATAACCGAAGAGCCGCCGGGCAAGCCCGGCGGCTCTTCGGTTATAGTTGTGCTCTTTATCGATTAAATTTCCTGTGCGAGTGGAATCACTTCCACAGTAGTCTGAGCTCGAGTAGCGCCGCAGGTAATAGTGAATGTTTGGGTACTCGTCAGTGGTGCGGAAATGTGCGTTCCCGTAATGGTATTGGTTATGCCAGAGGCTACCGTTGGATACGATATGGATGCTGTCGGTATACCGGGACCAGTCAATTGACAGGACACCGGATTCACCCCTCTGATAGTGTAGGTAATTGAAGCAGTGTCGTTGTACCGTACGATTTGTGGCCGTGCCGAAATAGTAATGGTTGGCGCGACAACTAACGACTCGGTAGTATCATTTGGATCATATGTTGTTGAATCGGTTGAACTCGCCCAGCAACCAGGGTCGGCGGCGTCGATATACGTATCTTCGGGAGCGTCATTGTTCACTCCATCAGAACACTGCGGGATAGCATCCCTCATCACGGTAAACGCTACCGGACCACTCGTATTATTCGTGAATATGGTTTCTCGAAGATTACTGTTTGGTGTTGGTTGATTTACTCGGGCCCGCACTTCGTAATTACCGAGAGTCAACGTTTCAGTGAATGTGACATCACGGTAATTTCCTTGATTGATAGTATTGATTATGGTTCCTGTCTGTATCGTTTGCCACGCACCAGTTGGTCGTAGACGACGTTCAAAAACATATGGAATCGGTTCGCCTACCGGTGTGGCGGTACCAAGGTTACTGATACGAGCGCGATACGTCATCGAGCAGGTAGTAGTATTGGTGGTACAGTCATCAATTGGTCGAACACTTGCCAACAAATCCGGCACTGCTGTATCAACCCGATTATTCGTTTCGGAAGTGTCTTGTGGATAATACGTCATTGGGTCAGTTGGATTGGTCCAACATCCCGGATCATCCGCATCGGCCAGAGTATCTTCCTCATCCAGATTATCAATACCATCGCTACATTCTGAAGCTATAGTACTCCCCACGGTCACGGTAATTGTCGCATTGTCGCATTGTTCAGTAGTCATTTGTGGACGCTGCACACAGACTCGCATTGGGATGGTATACGTATCATCATCACGCAACGGTACTTGGTAATTAACTACACCATACAAAACGTCAGAATTAGTAGCGATTGGTAAACTACCAGCAAACGCCCCAGACGGATACGTTTGGCCATCAATGGTGAAGGTATAGGTAAAGTTATTTACCCCAATTGTCCCAGCGTTGTGTACACGAAACGGAATAGAAGTGATGGTATCGGGATACGCCACACTCATATTTGCCAGTAATGGGTCAAGTTGCACCGTAGCTGATAATGGTCCGTTGGATAAAATAATACTATCAGACACAGTATCTCCACCACCAGCCACGCCACAGGTAATGGTATATGTTCGGTATTGTGTCGTCGGTTCAGTAATAGTGGAATCAATACGACTGGTATTAGCGGGGATAAGTAACAACTGATTGGCGGTCAGGCCAGTCGTATCACCAACTGCCGTAAAATCGTTGTCGGTACTGCCATTTTCTAATCGCACTCGACCAGTACAGGTACTTACATCAACATTGCTCCCGCTCCAATACAAACCAATTTGTTGTCCGGCAGTAACGTCTCGTCGTTCACGCGTACTGACGTCAGTAATTGTGTTATTCCCAATAATATACGATCCCAATGTTATTTGTGGTGCACCAAGCACTCGAAAATCCAACCCTTGTCCATCTGAACTCCCAACGATGCACCCAAATGATCCGCCACAACCCACATCAGTGTACGCCCGCACCCGACCAGTGGTGGCTGTATCAAATTCCACCACTGGTGAAATCACCGTTATCCCAGGACCCATACGCCAACGACTATCTGCAAACGGGAGCGATCGCCACATTGAATGCGTAAAAGTCCCCTCGGTTGGATCGAGTGAGTTTATATTTAAGGTAGTGTACCCGGTTGGCACATCAAGCGTATTCGGGTGCACATAGAAATGTTCATAGGGATATTGCCGTGGGGTGTCGAGATTGCTATCTGTAGCAATCATATGCGTTTTAGAACCACTTTGTCCATCAAGTGGACCGACTTGATTAATGCTCATTCGTGTATCCACTGATCCATTGTCACCTTCATCAATTTGGATTTCCACTGGAAATGTACCATTTTCACCAAACGGTAATTGGTTACGATACGGTGTGTTTCCACGGTTAGCTGGTGGTTGCCCATACGATTGAGCCGGATTATTAATACGGACAAATTCCGTACCGGTATACCACGCGCTGTCATTATAGTGGTACCGAGAAATACCATTGGTTGGCCAACAATTACTGTTTTGTACACCCGCGGTCACGCGATACGGTACATTGGTTAATAACGCCGTTCGATCAACCGGCATCCCATCAGTAATACGGATAAATCTAATTGAATCGTCTCTAAATCCTACACCGGGAGCACTATCGCAAGTGTCATCATCCCGACTGCCGCTCGTGGCGATTGGTGGCACATACCGAGTCACAACAATATAACCTTGAATGGCTCCAGTACGTGCATTTTGCAACGCAAAAACTGTTACGACATTATGACCCGTGGCTGCCGCAATCACATTCCCCATATCACGAGCCTGATCGTATGATGATTGAATGAGATGTTCTCGTCCGGTATCAAAATTTTGAAAGTAACCGTCATTTGTTACCGACCCAGTTTGTCCTACTTCGGTTGGGCCACCAACAGTAGCGAGTGCGTTTGATGGAGTAACACTAAGCACAATAATGGCTGAGATGGCGAAAAAAAATATTTTAAGTTTCATATGGTGATTTTTCATATTAATTTTGGATATCATCTCTCCATTCATTTAACTGTACCGAACCAGGTACAAATCCCGTAAATGGCACAGTATCAAGAACTGTTTTGCCATACAATGAACGAATCTCGCCGAAAACCGTATGATACGTTTGTGTCGTAGTATCAAAATCGTTATCTCTAGCGACCATCACAATATACGTTTCTCCATCCGGACTCATCATCGGTTGACGATACCGCACCGCGACCCCGACTTCAGCGCCAACTTCAGTGCTGTGCCCCTCTGCATCTAATTCTTGTATCGAAATAGTACGCAGTGATGGTGAAGTAAATACCAGCACATTACCATTATCAGAAATAGTGTAATCATCAATTGGAGTCAGATCTTGATAGATATTACTTACCAATGTGTGAGTCTCTGTTTCAATATCATATCGGTAAATACCGTCAGTTTTCATGTAGTACAAATACTTTCCATTAGCAGTAAAGTGCGGTTCCATGGCTCCGTTAACCACCGTAATTTTTAACGTATCAGAATTTATCAGTACTATATCCCAATCAGTTAGTTGGGAAGGATTTTTAGCTGCAGTTTCAAGATAAGAATAGGCGTAATAAATATTATCTGGTGAAACCGTTAATTCCATTTCCGAATATCCCGTAAGGCGAGGTAGCGTCCCAGTTTCTCCCGTCTGCCGATCTCTCCAAATTAATTGCAGTCCATCAGGATCAACTGATTCATTAATATATGTCACCATTGTGTCGTATTGTGTATTGCTGTACGCATAAGAAAGAGCAGAAAAATCAAATGCTCGATTTATATAATCGTCAGTGAAATCTTTCTTGTATATATACGGTGCAGCAGTGTCATCATCAGATCTGATAGCACTAAAATACAGTTGCCCAACTAGAAAATTTTTAGTTGGCACCTGGGTCTCTTCGAGACCATGGCTAATCACCGTAACTGGCTGTGTCTGTTGCCAGTGCCACACATACCAACTACTGGCTCCAACTATGACGAGCAAAACTATTCCCACCACCATGACAATTTGACGAAAACGTTCGCCTGGAGTGAGTTTGATTCGTTCGCCGCTAAATGCGGCATCAGTTTCGGGGTTCATAATATAGTAATGGAATTAACGCTGTTAGTGTTATTAACTCCAGTATAACGATTATGACTCCCCAATATAATCATTATCCACTTTCAATCTGCGCTGTCCGTGACAAAATTAAATAACTACCAAAACACCTCAATATATAAGTGCAGTATTTACAAATCAATACATGTGTGCTATATAATAAGTTCAATCGTCGGGTAATTTCTTTATAGCTATTACAGCGATCCGACGAGTTCCTAGGAGAAGAAGATGAATAACGCCTTCACTGCCATGGTGGCGACACTCTTCGCCGCTACCTTTGCTACCGCCGTGGCTGCCGATGCCCCGGTGCGGTGTCTGACCGCCGGTGACATGGGGCATATCGTTGCCCTGTCTCAAGACTTCGTTGACGGCCGTGGCCGGACCCATGTCATCTTCGACACCGAAGAAATGGCCTGGGCTGCGGCGGCGGCCATCGAAGACTGGGGTCACTATGGCCATCCCATCGTTTTCGCTCTTCAAGAAGACGGTGAGGTCAAGGGCTACATCGCGCTCTCGCAGCGCGATGAGTGCCTGCTCTAAGCGCATTGCGGGCGATGCATTCGCACCGCCCGCACCCCCACTATCACACTTTCATTGGTGTGATTTTTATATCTTTGATCTTACGAAATCTCTTACTCATGAACGAATAACATCAACCGCCTGTTCTCTCCAGAACAGGCGGTTGATGTTAGGTAATTGTGATTAAATTTCCTGTGCGAGTGGAATCACTTCCACAGTAGTCTGAGCTCGAGTAGCGCCGCAGGTAATAGTGAATGTTTGGGTACTCGTCAGTGGTGCAGAAATATGCGTTCCTTGCAACGCTTCACTTGGTCCAACATTGCCTGGATAGGTAATGGTTGTAGGCATACCGGGACCAGTCATGGTACACGTCAGTGGATTAGGATTACTAATACTGTACTCAATTGTCGCCGTATCACCATACCGGATAATAGCAGGGTTGGCCGTAATAGTAATTTGGGGATTATCGACGACGGCTTCGGAATCGTCGTCGGGATCGTAGGTGTTTGTTGGTCCTTCCGGTTCATTAGGATTGGGACGGCAGCCAGAATCGTTACGGTCGGTATAGCCGTCACCATCATTATCATCACCATCGCTACATTGCGGTGTTCGTATTTGCGTGATGATGAAATTAACCGGATTGCTAATATTATTCGCCCGAGTTTCTTCCGGATACCGTTCTGGCTCGTTGACGATCACCCGCCAAACATAATTACCAGGAACAATATTGCGTACAGTGCCACTGATTTGCGTTGACGCGCTGATGGCTAATGCGGGAATATTACCCGTCGCTACGGTTGTCCAGGTCGCCGGACCGACGCGACGTTGCAGTACATATGGCGCTGTCTGGGTAGCGGTAATACCAATGTTTTGCACCGTTGCCTGCCAAGTGGTAGTTGGGCAATTGGTTGCCACTTCATCCGTACAGGTAGAAATTGTGAAATTTGCTACCGCGAGATCTGGGTTGGTCGCTGGAGTCACCTGAACAAAAATGTCTGGACATGATTGTCGTTCAGCTCCGCGAAAAGCAGTGAGACGAAGATTGGCGTTCTGACTGAAGATGATAGCCGGACTAGTTCCACTAGCACCCACCATCATTGTTGTGCCATTTAACGTATCTTGTAGTGTAGCAAATGTAGCGTTACTGGTTGACCAAGTCACCGTCGCGGTTTGGCCAGCTTCTAATGTATTGTCACTGATGGTGAATGTATCGCACGATAATGGGTGAGTCGGAACAGCCGTAACTGTTATCACCCCTCGATCACAGATTGGAGTTGTCGTCGCTCGCCCCGGGTGATTCACGCACAACTCCATGGGTACATTTCGGGCGTTATTTGGCGCCGTCCAATTCACTACCGGACGAGTAGATAATAATCCGCCAGCGGTGACCCGTGAACTACTCGCTACCGTATGCACCGCTACTCCATTAATAGTGAGGGTGTAGGTCATCCCCGAAATGGCTTCCGCCCCATTATTCTGAATCGTAAATGGCACTCGGTCTACCACCTCTCCCGCTGTCACTGTCACGTCGGGTAAATTTGGCTGAAGAGACACTGGTAACGTCACCCCCGGTCTCGTCCCATTCCGGACGATATGGGTATCAGATACCGTCGATCCATTATAGGCCGGACAGGTTACGGTATATTCATGATAATTACCCGCCGCTACCGCCTGACGGAAGCCACGGTTCACAAACACTGCCATCGTCCGATGGTATTGCTCACTACCCCGCCAAAAGATTTTATTATCAGCAAACGCTAATTTTTGCTCCATCGTCCCCCCCACCGGCCGAATGTCCCAATTGTCACCACCCGACCAAAAGCCCATTGGCCACGATGGATACGCGCCACTAGCTCTGCGGCCAGCCCAAAATCTTGACTCACTATGGTTAGAACCCGTCCAATTCACTCGCCACCAATCGGCGGTATTACGCAAATCATTATTAATACCAACACCGGTACACTGGTCGAGATTAACCTTATTCCCAATCCAATAAATTCCCACTTCGTGATCACTACTGGCGAGCGGCCGGGCGACCATATCACGAACTGGTGTCGTCAAATGATCCCAGGTCGTCCAATAGTTGTTACTGCTACTTAAACGCACATTACTGCTCCACACAAACGACCCAACCGTCACACTTGGTGGCGTTGTGCGGAACGTTTCAGTGCGAGTATTATCAGTATCATTACTTTCCCGGATACACCCCACACCGCCCGTGCAGGTCTCAAAACTTTGCTGATTGGCAATAGGGTCGGCAGTCACCTGAAATACATGACTCGCTAAACTCGTAAATGTCACTGGATCAAAAGCTACCGCCATGCTCATGTTTCCCCCAAGCGGCCCAACAAAACCAATTTGTTCGGTGTACTCATATGATGGATTGGCCGTATCAGTACTGTTGTAATCAATGCGGAGTCGTACAGGAAATGAACCGCTCGCTGCGACACTTGGTAAGCTAAGATTATTTCCAGAACTATTTGTGCT
The DNA here is from genome assembly GCA_964469295.1 of uncultured Candidatus Saccharibacteria bacterium. Classification (GTDB taxonomy): domain Bacteria; phylum Patescibacteriota; class Minisyncoccia; order Phycocordibacterales; family UBA918; genus OLB19. The sequence goes on along the minus strand of CAYXYJ010000003.1, from coordinate 68,212 downwards.
TTTACATGAAGTATTACGTACAATTGCATACGGACGATATTCGATATCTGTACCGAGATTAACTTCATCCACATCCTCGCTCGAAGAAGAAGTACGGACTAGGTAAATATCTTCAATCACCAGATTGGGACGCGATGCTGAGCAACTGTGACCATTATCATTATTATCATTTATTAATACAGCAACAAAACCGGCTGGATTAGGATTTGATTGTCCTGGTAACACTGGTCGTACGGTTCCTGTATAATCGTATATTTGGTAAGTTCTACCATTGATTACTTGAGTATGACTCAAAACGTAATCTGCGCCCGGACGATTTGTTTGCACATTAGCTGTTGTACCGAGATTTCTATCAATTTCAACAGTTTGAGGATTATTGTTGTTCCCCCCACCTCCACCTCCACCACCACCTCCAGACGAAGTCCAACCATCATTATCTTCACCATGAGTCCATCGATTACCATCACCATCCCAATCATCCCAAGAAGGTGTTCCCGCTGGATATGCATAGGTAATGTAAGGTACCAGCAGCACCATGATAATAAAGGCAACGGAAAATTTTTCAGTTAAAATACGCATACAATAGTCATACATTAATTTCCTTCCACTTCAATTACTTCAAGTAAATCTGAAGCGACAGGATTAATTGTTACCCAATCCAATAATGTCACCGGAGTGGCCATATCTGCTAACTGTTCTTGTTTAATCACCCGATCGCTGTACGCATCATAATACGAAAGGAAAGTGCCGATTTTATTGGTCGTGACGATGACTACCCGATTTAAATCCGGTGCGGTTGTTATTGATACAATATCGCCATGCGCGACTGTCGTCGTATAGACCAACGGCAAGAGTGGTCTTTCTGGATCCACCGCATACACCGTAAGCGTATTCATTTGCTGATTGGCTACAAATATATAACTCTCATCATATGAGGATGTGATGAGTGAGTGCGTCAATGGCGTATTGTCGCCCTCGCGCACATACGACGCCACCGTGCCGTCATCGTTACGACGCATCACGGCACCATTTTCAATAGACCAATTATTGGTTGTTTCTAGCCGGACGTCGTCAGCAGCAACCTGAATATCGAGATTGTTACGGATATCACGCATCCACCACAGTTTTGGCAATTCAGGAGTAGTTTTCGCAATTATTGGAGCATCGTCATTATCACGCACGAGAGACAATTCTTCATCGTCTTCACTCGCTAGGTTCGTAGTTTCACCCGGCATCATGTTAAATTGCTCGGCCAGTGATTTAGGTAAAAAATTATCCGGTGCTTCATACACCAAATATCCTACCGGTTGCTGGTGAATCATCTCTGGGGGTACTTCAACCAGTGAGAGACCTTCCTGCAAAGCGGTGATTTCCCGTTCGCTATTCCACCGCCAGCCATACCACAACGCAGCGACTACTCCAACGGTACAAATGATAATAAATCCCCATTTTTTTACCCCTTTAGGGAGCTGTTTCTTTTCATAAATCACTGCGTCTGATGTATCGATATCCATACCGTAAGTATACGAAATTACGGCGTAAAATATCGCCATATTTATGCACACCAAACAAGGTACTTTACAAAATGTCTAGGATATGGTATATAATATGTTCAATCGCTAGTCCGGCCCACACCTGTGGTGTCCGCGATGGTCTAGCGAGCTCTTGGAGGACCAAATGAAGCATCTGCTTCTGACCACGGTGCTCATGGCTGCGACCATCAGCACCGAAACCGCCGCGGCGCTGACCCTCGCGGACAGCGCCGCTTGCACCTGGAACGAGCCGGCCGAGTACACCTTTCTCGCCCCGGCTGGCGATACCTTCCCCAATTTCGATCTGATCGAAATCCCGGTCGTCGCCGACGTCTGCGGAAACATTACCCTGCCGCCGACTCGCGGGTCGATGGCAGACGGGAGGATTGCTACCTTCCGCCTCGCTGGACAAACCACCCGCGACGGCTTCCGGTTCGACGTCTACGAACCGGTTCCCGACCTGCTTCCGAAACCGGCAACGACCACGAACTAAGGGTGGGGGCTAGCCCCCACCCACCACCTGCGTCAGCAATGATGCAGGTTTTTGGTTTTTACGAGTGTACTTTAACACTGATTCCTTAATCATGACCAATTTTCACCACCGACGTGACCGCACGCATAATTACGCGTATACTATATATAAAATATAAATATGGATTCGATTTTGTACTACGTAAAAAAAGTCCTCCCAAAAGGCGTATTGAAGCTGTTGCGGCCGGGCTATCATTATAGTTTGGCGTGGTTGGGTGCGACTCTCTACCGCCACCCAAGTCGGCACATCACAGTGATTGCTGTTACTGGCACCAAAGGCAAATCAACCACCACCGAACTCATCGCTCACATTTTCCGTGAAAGTGGCGCGTTTGTGGCCTCGCTTTCAACTATTCAATTTTGTATTGGCGATACCCACGAACGTAACCTCTACAAGATGACGACGCCCGGACGATTTTTTGTGCAACGGTTTTTGCGCCAAGCGGTCGATGCCGGGTGCCAATATGCCATCCTCGAAATGACCTCCGAAGGAGCCAGACAATTTCGGCACAAATTTATTGATTTTGATGCCTTGGTATTTACCAATCTCAGTCCCGAACACATCGAATCACATGGTTCATTTGCGAATTATAAAGCCTGTAAATTACGTCTTGCCGAAGCCGTGGCGGTATCTAAAAAGCGTCCACGGTATATTGTTGCCAATACTGATAATGAGCACGGTCAAGACTTCCTCGACTTCCCGGTTGAACAGAAACTACCGTATCATTTGGGGCGACTCTCATTACATTCACTACACAAAGACAGTGTGACGTTTGTGATTGACGGTACCACTATCCGGGTCCCGCTCGTTGGATTATTTAATGTCTATAACGCTCTGGCGGCAGTGACCATTGCCACCGCGTACGGTATACCGATGAAAACCATCGAACGAGCCTTGCGTAATCTGCCACCAATTCACGGTCGGGTAGAACATTTTTATACGAGTGAGACAGCCCAAAAACACGTCACCGCCGTGGTTGATTACGCGCATACCCCAGATTCGTTAACCCAGTTTTATCAAGCGTTTCCGCAGGGACCAAAAGTGTGTGTCCTTGGTAATTGTGGCGGCGGTCGAGACAGCTGGAAGCGTCCCGAAATGGCTCACATTGCCGAACAATATTGTGACCATATTATCCTCACCAACGAAGATCCATATGATGAAAACCCGCGGCAAATCGTTGAACAAATGGCGAAAGGAATCGAAGATAAGAGTAAACTCGATATCATCATGGATCGTCGTGAGGCAATTAAACAAGCAGTCGAAATGGTTCCTGATGGTGGGTATGTCCTTATCACCGGGAAAGGTACTGATCCGTATATTATGGGGGCCAATAATTCCAAAATCCCTTGGAGTGACGCTGCAGTGGCAAAAGAAATCTTGGCTGAATTAGGGTAAGACCTACGAGCGGGCGGGGCGTAGCCCCGCCCGCTCGTGTTTACGCCACCGCCGAGCGATTACAAAACAACACAATACCGGCCGCCACAGACACATTTAATGATTCTTTATGACCATACATGGGAATTTCCACCACAACTGTTGACGCGGCAATAATTTCCTTGGACACACCAGTAACCTCATTACCAAGAACGTAACACACCGCAACGGGCGGTACATACGTGTACAGAGATATACTTTGTGGCGTTTGCTCGATTGATACCACCGCCACGTTCTCTTTTTGTAACTGTGCCATCACCGTCGTAGGCACTGCGTGGTATTCCCAGAGCACAGTCTTGGTGGCACCAAGAGACGTCTTTTCAATTTCTGCCACCGGCCGACCAAACCGATCACGCGGACACGGAGTGGTGCCGATGAGAAAAATTTTACTGACTCCGGCAGCATCAGCCGTCCTAAAAATTGAACCTACGTTATGAGCACTCCGAATATTATCAAGCATGAGATATCGCATTGCGGTATGGTACCAAAATAACAACAGCATCACTAGCATCAACAATTCTCGCCAACCAGATACGAGTTGATTAATATGTGTCATATGGTATAGTGCTCGCACGGAATTTATGCGCCTATAGCTCAGCCGGTAGAGCAGCTCCCTTTTAAGGAGAAGGTCCCAGGTTCGATCCCTGGTGGGCGCACCACAAACAAAAACTCTACGACAAATGTTGTCATAGAGTTTTTGTTTTACTTTACGAACGACTCAAGCGAGTAAACTTGTATTTTACCGAAGAAATCAACTATGCCTGTAACACCCACTCTTCCAGAGCATTGTCGATATCTTTTACTCCGCCCCGACCATCGTGATAGACCCGTAACAACGTTCGTGATAACGACTCGACTTCACCTGGTTTGAAATTCCGCAATGATCTCTTGGTTTTATCATACGGATACGATTTCATGCCAGCCATGGCCGCAGATGCGGACATAGCTACCAGTCGCAACGATTTTAACTGCCACCACAAAATTCCAATCGTTTCTTCAACCGGAATTCCCTGTAGGCGCGCTCGCTGTAACAATACCCATAATGATTTTTTATCTTTGGCGAGCAAGGCGTCATTAATCAAAAACGGGTCAAAGCTACTCTTAGCTACTGTTGCCATACATTCGTGCATCTCTACGCCAGGTATCCCTAATTTCTTTTTTGCGGGAGCCAGTAATCCTCTCTCAATAATAATGAGATGGTTAGAACTGTGAAGTAAATCGGTTACTGATGCTAATATCGCTTCCCAGAATTCCTCACTGTCTGATGGCTGATCAAGCAAATAGACTGAGGCGGCACCAAATAACGATACCGATCCCACCATTCGAGCAATATCCGCCGTTGTGGGTACATCATCAGAAAATTGTTCCATTTGATACCCTTGGTCAACTAATGTCGCGAGCCGGTCTCTGGCCGCTTGTCGAATGGTAAGGGTATCAGTGCCGTAAAAAACGGTAATCATGGGTGTAGTATACCAGAGGGTGTGCACCAATTTGGTTGACAGAGACAGTACTAAGCAGTAAGGTAGCGGACGGACAGCTCAAAAAAGGAGATCAGGATGACAAAAATCCTATTGGTATCACTGCAACTGTCGCCAGTAATCAAGAATGGCGACATCACCAGGGTGCAAACCTACGACGAGGGTCTCGAAATGCTCGGGAACGAAAATTTCGATATCGTCCTCGCAGACGCCCAAGTGAAAAACAACTGGGCCAGAAAATTTCTGGTTGCCGTTCGTGATGAATTTGACGAAAAACCTCTGGTGGTGATTCGTCATCACCAACCATCGGACTACATTTGCGAGGACCGCAAATGTCACTGCTGGCAAATTCCCATTTCGATACAGGTGCATTACGCGTTTGCGACGTTTTTCCAGGGTGACATCTGGACGACCGAAATCATCGAATCACTCATTTCGCAGCATCACGCCATGGCGTGATGCTGCGAACGCCGCCGGGCAAGCCCGGCGGCGTTCTTTGATTATTTTTTATATGGTTCTAACTCTCCCCAATTTTTACCCGTAGCAACCTCAACTGATATTGGCACCCCGTACGTTTCGTATCCATCGAGTACCGTTTCCATATCATGAACCAAAGCCGGAATGGCTTTGTCTAAATTTTCAGTTTTTATTTCAAATAATAATTCATCGTGCACTTGTAATACCATTCGGACTGTGTTGGTACTGTTTTCGTTTGCCAACCGGGTAGCAATACGAACCATGGCAATACGCATCATATCAGCCGCCGTTCCTTGCACCGGTGCATTAATAGCCATCCGTTCGGCCATTGCCCGAATAAACGGCGCGCCAGAATTAATACCGGGGAATAATCGACGCCGACCAAATAACGTTTCGGTATAGCCCTGTTGTCTGGCAAATTCTTTAGTTTCTTCCAAATACGTCGCTAAACGGGTAAACGTGTTAAAGTACGCAGTATAAAATTGTTGTGCTTCTTCACGAGGAGTATCTGCCCCCAAATTACCACGCAGGGCATTGACGCCCATACCGTACAAAATGCCAAAATTAATCACCTTGGCTTTCCGCCGCATCTCTTTGGTCACTTCTGTTGGCGGTACACCAAATACTCGCACCGCCACTCCGGTATGAACATCTTCTTGCCGTTTAAAAATATCAATTAAATGTTCATCATGCGCTAATATTGCCGCTACTCGTAATTCAATTTGTGAATAATCAATTGATACTAACGTGTACCCGGGACTGGCGATAAAGGCGCGGCGAATGGCGCGACTTTCTTCGGTACGAACTGGGATATTTTGCAATCCGGGTTTTTCTGTCGCCATGCGCCCCGTCGCCGCGCCGGTTTGAATAAATGTGGTATGTAACCGCCCATCACTCGCGACAAAAGTAGGTAAATTATCAATGTACGTTGATACTAGTTTTTGCAATTCACGATACCGCATAATGGCGGGAATAATCGGATGATCCTCACGCATTTTTTCCAATTCTGATTCTTTGGTTGACCGTTGCCCACCCGCCGTTTTTTTCTGATTTTTTGGTTTTAAGCCCAACGTATCAAAAATTACATTGCCTAGTTGTTTTGGTGAATTAATATTAAATTCCACACCCGCTAACGCATAGATAGTTGTTTCGAGTGTCCGCAACTCGCTGTGCATAGTTTTTGACAGAGACGCCAAATACGCACTATCAAGACACATACCAACCGCAGACATTGTCTGAAGCACTGGCATCAGCGGTTCTTCAATATCAGTAAATACTGACCACATACCCTGCTCTTTTAATGCCTTTTCCAAGTGGATAATAATTTTATCGAGATCAGTGGTTTTATAATACGCTCGACCGTATTCGATAATATCGTCTATTGATGGATTGGTTCGTTCACTTTCAAGTAGCCACAACAATAACGCTGCTCGTTTTATTTGTGTTTCATCATACGCTGGCACGGACTCGTGCGGTGGAACATCATTATTCTCAAGCAACGGCGCCCCCTCAAACAACTGCAATACTCGTGATAATACCGACCGGAACCCAAGCTCGGTAAAAATTTTTTGAATGGTGGTCATATCCGCGGTTTCTTGCCATTTAGCGCGAGTCAACGACCATTCAATTGGCGCATCCGTACGAATCGTCGCTAACATTTTTGAAAACAAGGCCTCATCTTCATGCACCGTTAATAATTCAATAATGCGCGCTTTGATACCAGCGGCGGTTAATTTCTCGGGATGTTTTTTTAGTGTTTGATAGAGGGTATCGAGCGAACCAAACTTGATTAATAACTCTGTAGCCGTTTTCTCACCAATACCTTTCACTCCGACAATATTATCTGATACATCACCGCGAAGTCCTTTGTAATCGGGAACGAGCGCTGGCCCAAAACCAAATCGTTCGATCACCGCCTGTTCGTTATAGACAACGGTGTCTTTAATACCCTTTTTCAACGTAAATACGACCACGCGATTTTTGTCGACACACTGTAACGTATCCATATCACCAGAGGCGATCACCACCCGTAAGGCGGGAGTAGATTTGGTCACCGCCGCAATTGTGCCGAGTATATCATCAGCTTCAAAACCAGGCATTTCGTACACCGGGATACCGAACGCCCGGATGATGTCATAGGAACGTTTGATTTGCATCACTAGCGCCTCGTCGGTTTTACTCCGCGTTCCTTTATAGGCTTCGTAGACGGTGTGTCGATAAGTCGGTTCAGGCAAATCATAACAAGCAGCAATATACGTCGGTGAAAATTCTTCAATAATACGCAACAACATCGTCACCACTCCATATAAAGCACCAGTCGGTTCGCCGGTTGGCGACGTAAAATCAGGCAAGGCATGGTACGCCCGATGTAAAATGGCATGTGTATCCAATAACACTAGTGTTTCTTCGGTTTTTTTATTGTGACTCATAGGTAACGTGACGGACGGTGTCTGATACCGTGTCGATATGTATTCGATGATACGATGCTGGCAACGCCTCTGCAATCAATTCCGCCCATTCGATACACACGAGCGTCTGGGGTTGATCAAGGAGTGCGGCAAAATGGAGTGGTAGTAATTCCGCTTGATCAGTGATTCGATACGCATCCATATGAACGAGATGTGAAAATTGTGGTGACGGTGTTTCGTATTGTTTCATTACGACAAACGTCGGACTGGTTACCGTATCAGTCACCCCCAACTGCTGTGCGAGCATTTTTACAAACGTGGTTTTTCCAGCACCCAAATCGCCAGCTAAGGCAATGACCGTCGCTTTATTTGATTCACCATTAGTCGTCGCTGTCGCTAACACGGTGTTAACCACCGTCGATAACTCTTCCGGTGTCGTAATTGTCCATTCCATTACCATCGCATTGTAACACCACCCCAAAAAAGTGCGAGGATTCCCCTTTACCCGTACCACGGTCTCGTGAGTTGGTGCTACAATAGCCTCAGCTATGGTAGATTTTAATGATACAAACGCTCTTTCGCACATCGCTGATTTACGAAAACGGGGCGAAGAAGAATATTTGCGTGCCCTGGCACCACAGTACGGGATTCCGTATGTCAATTTATTTGGTGTCACCATCAATCCCGAAGCACTCATGAAAATTCCTGAACGAACTGCCAAAGAATCACGGCTGGTGGCCTTTGCGTTAATGCGGAATACTTTGTCAGTAGCAGTTAATCGCCCGAATGATACTGCTACCAAAGCCGCCTTGGCGCTCCTAGAAAAAAAGGGCTTTACCGTGCTACCCCACATCGCCTCTACCGCCAGTATTGATCACGGATTGGCCCGATATGCTGACCAAAAAACCACCACCGCAAGCAAAAAAGGGGTATTGGATATCAATCCTGATGATATTTTGCGACGCGCACATACCATGGAAAACATCGAGGATGTCGCCACCGCTATTGATACGGTATCACGCATTAATAGTCCGCGCCGCATTTCCGAAACTCTCGAACTGATGTTTGCCGGAGCCCTCGCGTTGCGTGCTTCAGATATTCATATTGAACCAACCGAACAACATATTCGTTTACGATATCGTCTTGATGGTGTGCTTTTAGATGTCGCCACTATTGACAATCATTTGTACGGTCGCTTGATGTCACGTTTGAAATTACTGTCGGGCATGCGGCTAAACGAACGGAAAGAAGCCCAGGATGGTCGGTTTGAATTTGTGTTTGGCGAACGAGCCATTGAAGTACGTAGTTCAATCATTCCGGGCGCTGTCGGCGAATCAATCGTTATGCGATTACTTGATCCGGGAGTAGCCAGTTTCAGTATGGATAAACTGGCCCTTAATCCGTTTTTACGGGCCAGAATGGAACAAGAGTTAAAACGTCCAAACGGACTCATTATTACCACCGGCCCAACTGGTTCCGGAAAAACCACTGCGCTGTATGCCTTTTTACGGGCGGTACATGATAGTGAGAAAAAAATCATTACGATTGAAAACCCGGTTGAATATAAACTTGATGGTATTGTACAAACCCAAACCGGTCCAGATTATTCTTTTGCGTCAGGCTTGCGAGCGATTTTACGTCAAGACCCCGATATCATTATGATTGGCGAAATCCGTGATCGTGAAGTAGCGGAAACGGCGATTCACGCCGCTCAAACGGGACACCTTGTCTTCTCTACCCTCCACACCAACAGCGCCGCCGGTGGATTCCCTCGCTTAATTGATTTAGGCGTTGACCCTCGTATTATTAGTAGTTCACTTAATATTATGTTAGGGCAACGTTTGGTTCGCGTTCTCTGTGAACACTGTAAAAAACCCCGAGTAATTTCAACCGAAGAAATTACCATGGCAAAAAAAGCACTGAGTTCTTACCCCGAGCCAGTAACAATAGATGGTCATACGGTGGTGTACGACAGTGTCGGTTGTGATGCGTGTGGTCATACTGGATTTTCTGGTCGGGTCGGCGTATTTGAAGCTATTGCGATGGATGATCGAGTGGAAGACATTGTCATTCGTGACCCACGAGAACACATGATACTTGACGCAGCCTTGCCACAACATATTCCCACCATGCTTCAAGATGGATTAATTAAAGTATTATCTGGCCTGACGACGTTTGACGAATTGGAACGGGTTGTTGATGTTAATCAAAGTCGGCGCGTCGTGACGGATACAAAAAGCGATGACCATGATGACGACTTTTTTTCTCACATCGTGTAAAACGACAAACGCGGACGGCCCTTTGGGCCGTCCGCGTTTGTCGTTTACTTGACTTAATCCCAACTACAAAACTGCAGTTGGTCAATCTAGTCAGTCACGAACGAGTGCGCTATAGTCAACGCACGTTTTGTTCTCTGTACAAAATAACGCAGTGACTGATCGAGAGTATAACTCTCTAAGCAAGCTTCCGTATTGAAAGTGAATACCGCGCTAAGGAATTCCAGAGTCACCCTCCTCAAAGGGAGGAACCCCAATAATCCTCGCAACGTATTCGCGTTGCTTAGAGAGTTATCTTCTCGATGGAAAAGACACAAAAATCGCGCTCTTGTTGAGCGTTTTTTATTTTGACTGTAATAGACCGATATCAGCAGTATGAGTTGCAAGGGCAATAACACTGTGAACAAGAGAACCGTATAAATCCATATTAGCATAGTATGGACTTTTTGTCAAGTTACCACATTTATATGTGCTTTTTGCTATACTACAGTCCATGGCCACCGAAAAACCAATTACTCGCGACGACGCTGGACACCTCGACCAGACATTGCGCCCGCAACACTGGGACGAATACATCGGGCAAGAAAAAATCAAAGAAAACCTCCGTATTTTGCTGACAGCAGCCAAAGAACGCGGGCACGCCGCCGAGCACATTTTATTATATGGACCACCCGGTCTTGGGAAAACCACTCTCGCCCATCTCATTGCCCGCACCCTTGGCACCAATATGAAAACGACTTCTGGTCCGGCAATTGAACGAGTCGCTGATCTCGCAGCAATTTTGACCAACCTATCACCTGGAGACGTATTATTCATTGACGAAATCCATCGCCTATCAAAAAGCATCGAGGAAGTGCTCTACCCCGCCATGGAATCAGGCGTCCTTGATATCATTATTGGCAAAGGACCATCGGCTCGCACGGTGCAATTGGAACTCCCGCCATTTACTTTGGTGGCGGCAACGACTCGTATTTCACTTTTGTCCGCGCCACTCCGTTCACGGTTTTCTGGTGGCACCTTCCGACTTGAATTTTATTCGAATGAAGAAATCACTGAGATTCTCGTTCGATCGGCCAACTTGATCGGAGTGTCGAGCAACACCATGATTTTGGCGACGATTGCGAAACGGTGCCGAGCTACCCCACGGACAGCCAATTATTTGTTAAAACGGTGCCGGGATTTGGCGCAATTAGAAAAAGGCGACCTTGATGAAACAATTATTACCCGCACCTTTCAATTACTTGATATTGATACGCTCGGACTGACTCGACCCGATCGATCCGTCCTTGATGCCATCATTAATAAATTCGGCGGTGGGCCAGTGGGACTAAATACCATCGCCGCCGCTACTGGCGAAGAACAGTCAACTATCGAAGACGTCATCGAACCATATCTCATTCGCCAAGGCCTCATTGAACGAACACCCCGCGGTCGAGTAGCGAGTGCTACCGCTTACACACATTTACAAAATATACTAAAGTAATAGAATCGGAGATTAATCACGCGCAACGATTAGATAACGACGTCAGAATTGGCATTAGGGATAGCCAATTCTGACGGCCTCGTTTTTCTAATTCGCTACGCTCTTAAGAAAAACGGGCATGAGTGGACATAACAAATGGTCAAAGATTAAACACAAGAAAGCGGCGACCGATGCACAGAAGAGTAAGGTATTTAGCAAACACGCGGCCTTGATTGCCATGGAATCGCGCAAATGTAACGGGAACCTGACCTCACCAGGACTGATTGCAGTGATTGACCGGGCCAAAAAAGATTCTATGCCCAAAGAGAACATTGATCGCGCCGTCGCCAAAGGTGCCGGCGCGGGCGGCGCCAATCTCGAAGAGGTGGTCTTTGAAGCCTTCGGCCCCGGTGGCGTCGCGATGATTATTACTGCCGTCACGGACAATAACAACCGCACATCGCCCGAAATTCGCCACATCTTTACCAAACAAGGACTCACCTTGGGCACACCTGGCACAGCGATGTGGGCTTTTACCAAAACGGCTGACGGGTATATTCCACAAAATCCGCTTGAACTGTCTGATGCTGATGGCGAAAAGCTGGCCTCATTAATCGAAGCGATTGAAGAACAAGAAGACGTACAGGAAATTTTCACCACTGCTGATAGCACGGAAGAAGAGATTGAGTAAAAAGCGTGGGGCCTTTAGGCCCCACGCTTTTTACTCCGTGGTATGCTTACTTTATGCGCGTATTAGCCATTGATCCCGGATATGATCGGTGTGGGGTTGCTGTCATAGAATACCAAAACGGAAAGGAAGTATTGCTATTTTCCACGTGCCTCGAAACCGACCGGGCAGCGTCTTTATCTGACCGTATTGCGGTTATTGGTACTCATGTTGCTTCTATTATTAATACGTACTCACCCACAGCTTTGGGGGTTGAAACACTCTATTTTAATAAAAATATTACCACTGGTATTGGTGTAGCCCAAGCGCGAGGGGTCATTATTTATGAAGCCAGCAAAGCAATGCTTGATATTTTTGAATTTGGACCACAAGAAGTAAAAGTTGCTGTCACCGGGTATGGCAGTAGTGATAAAAATGCAGTCTATGCCATGGTGAAACGTTTAATTCCAACAATTCATACTAATGCCAAAGACGATGAATACGATGCGATTGCTGTTGGTATTACCGCCCTTGCACAACACGGACGAAATCGGTAAAATCGTGCGAACGTGACAGTTGCAAACCAACTGAGATTTTGGTACAACCTTTCACACATAACAGTAGTAATGTATATGATCAATTTTGTCACACACAACGACGGCGATGAATTAGAAGAAGAATTACCAGAAGATGAAGACGCGACGTTAGCCGATGATTTACTTGATGATGTTGGTGGCGATGAAACTGATACAGAGGACGATTTAATGGAGGGATTTGGTATATTACCAGAATCAGATACTGATGATGAAGAGGAAGACGACGAAGACAGCCTCGAGGAGGATGAAGATCTCGAGGAGGATGCTGAGGATGTTGACTTTGACCGATTTGACGACGTCGACGAGATGTAAAAGAAAGGCCGGCGGTACGCCGGCCTTTCTTTTTTACCAGTACTGCCATATCATGATGTCATATGGCCCACCGACATCGTGAACTGGTGAAAGCTGGTGATTTATTTGCTAAATACCGCAACGTACTTAAAGCACCACAAGGGAGCGTGATTGACGCGGCTGTAGAAGTAATTTTTGACGTTACCGGTATCACTATTACCAAAGACAAGTGTCGCTATACGGTGACGACCAGAACCCTCGCCACTGGAGCGCCCGCTATTGTCGTCCATGAAGTACGTCGTCACGAAGCTGAAATTATTGACCACCTTAAAGGGCGTCTGGGAGTAGAGAGCGCGCCCGTCCGGATTATATAACTGAGGATTTTAATTTATCGACGATTACGCGGCCGAGATTCATTTTCGTCATCCTCTTCTTCATCATCGTTGTCATTTATCGAGGTACTACTGGCGATTTGTGATAAGATTGGCCCATAGGTAGCATTTTTCCACTGTTGGACTGACCACTCCCAATTATAAAATTGAGGATCATTGGCTGGATTGGTTGGATAAGGACCATTTGGGTTATTTTTATCGACGTAGTACAAAATACTATGAATATTACCGATAATTGCATCCGCACTCACTTGGTCGGTATGAGAAGCATTTAATTGTTCAATTATCATCGAACTATCAATATAATCTCCACGAATAATTGGTTTGGAGCCAGCTAAATCAATTTGTGGTTGAGCAAACTTTTCGTCTGGTAGTTTTTCGAGTGCAAAATCCATAAACTCGCGCCACATTGGCGTCACAATTAATCCAGACAACCCACCTCCCATCGGACTATTGTCATTATTTCCTACCCACGCTCCCACCGCAATATTGGTGGCATACCCCATCAGCCACGCATCACGTAAATTGTTTGTACTACCAGTTTTTGAAGCAACATCTCGGGTAGTGAAATTAACCAAAGAATTAGCTCCCCACAACGGTGTACGCGCGACATTATCGGTTAACACATCACTAATCATCAATGCGACATTTCGATCAAGTACCCGTTTAGTTTCCACTTTACTTTCATAGACCAAATTACCGCGGGCATCCTCGATTTTAAGGATACTGCGAGGTTCAGCTCGCACCCCTTCATTCGCAAACACCCCATAGGCGTAAGACATATCTATCAATCGCACTTCGCCGCCGCCAAGCACGAGCGTCAGTCCATACCGATCAGGATCATTAAGTGTTGTGAGTCCCATATCAGCCGCTAATTTTAAAGAGTCTTTTACTCCAGCTAAATAGAGAGTTTTTACCGCTGGAATATTGAGCGACTGGGCCAAGGCATTACGCATTGATATTGGACCAAGAAACTTACCGTTATAATTGTTGGGTGAATAACATGGTGACTCAGAGCTCCAACTATCCGGCGGACATTGTGGCGAAAATTGCGTTTTTACATCAAATAAAATCGTATTTGGTAAATACCCTTTACTGAAAGCGGTGGCGTAGATAAACGGCTTAATCGAAGAGCCCGGCTGTCGTTCTGCTAGAGTGATATTAAAATTACCGTCAATATCTTCACTGAAATAATCGCGTGACCCCACCATAACGAGCAAATCACCATTTTTTGGATCAACGGCTACCATACCGGCATTATCGGCTTTAAAGCGTTCCACATTTGACGCACCTTTTTCTGCCACAATTCTTTCCGCTTCTTGTTGCAAGGTGTAATCAAGAGTAGTAATAACCCGAAATCCTCGTTCGGCGAGTGCTTCTTCGCCGTACTTTTCGACCAATTGTTCTCGAATAAACATCACGAAGTGTGGCGCTCGAATACCGGTTACCGCTTGGGGTAAAAATGTGACGACTTCATCATTGGCAGCCGTAAATTCTTCTTTAGTAATCATGCCTTGTTCATACATTTTGGCGAGTACTGTTCGCTTGCGCGCTTCAAGCGCGTCCCGATTATTACCGTATGGTGATAAATAGGTTGGAGCCTGGGGAAGTGACGCAATATACGCTGCCTCAGCGAGTGTCACATCAGCCGCTTTTTTACCAAAAAATGACTGCGACGCTTCTTCTACCCCATAAATCGTACCTCCGTACGGCACTTCATTTAAATAAACACCTAAAATTTCATCTTTTGAGAGAGTCCGTTCCAATTTTATTGAGAGAATTGCTTCCTTTACTTTACGAGACAGTTTCTTTTCGTTTTCTAAAACTGAGTTTTTAATTACTTGTTGAGTAATCGTAGACCCACCTTGTCCACCAAGCAAATCTCCTTGGGAAGTATTTACCAACGCCGCCCGGAGAATCGCTTGAATGTCAATTCCAAAATGACTATAAAATCGTTCATCTTCAATGGCGACCGTAGCGTTTTTAAGATGACGAGAAATTTGTTCGTACGGAATAATCGTTCGTTTAACGTCTTGGTGTAAATCGTAGAGTAAAATTTCACCCGTTCGATCGTAAATTTTGGTTGATTGTAAAATTCGACGATCTTCAAATGAAGACAGGTCAGGGATTTCCAAAGTTGATACCCAAATCAATACAACACTGACAAGTAATACCATTCCAACAAATAGAACAATAACCCCGTCGATAATGACGTCTTTATAGTGCTTTTTCCACCAACTTCGTTGTAACAAACGCATACAGACTTAGAAAATAATTTCATTATACCAACAATAGTAGCACAAAATGTCTAGTTACTTGACGATACGGTTGTGATACAGTAAACGCATGACTTTATCCGAAGAATTACTCGCTCGAGGCTTTATTTACCAATATTCAGCCCCGACTGTCGCAGACATATTAGACGGTACCAAACGGACGGTGTATTTAGGAATCGACCCAACAGCAGATGCGATTCATATCGGAAACTTAGTGCCGTTTATGTTGTTAAACCACATTATGAATGACGGACATAGAGTCATCCTCTTACTTGGCGGCGGGACAGCCCTGATTGGCGACCCTTCTGGTCGTGACACTGAACGGGAATTAGCGTCAGTAGAAAAAATCACCGATCAATGCGCCGTCATGGAAAAGGGCATCCGTGCCGTCAGTACCGGCGACATCACATTTGTAAATAATTATGAATGGTTGTCAAAACTATCGGCGTTGGATTTTATGCGTGATGTCGGAAAACACTTTACCGTTAACGCGATGATTAAAAAAGAATCGGTAGCGAAGCGAATGGAAAGTGAAAATGGTATTTCGTATACCGAGTTTTCGTACTCTCTTTTACAAGCCTACGATTATTTACATTTACACCAAACTCACAACGCTGACGTACAAATTGGCGGTTCTGATCAGTGGGGCAATCTGGTCGCGGGTATTGATTTAATTCGTCGAGTCACCGGAGACACTACCTACGCCTTAACGATGCCACTGGTCGTTGATAAAGCCACCGGTAAAAAATTTGGTAAAAGTATGGGAAATGCGGTGTGGTTAAGCGATCACAAAACCACTCCATACGAATTATACCAATTCTGGCTTAATACAAGCGATGAAAGTGTCGTTGATTATCTAAAATTATTTACATTCTTATCACTTGATGATATTGCGGCTATTGCCGAAACTCATACCAATGACAAGAGTCTTCGTCTCGCACAACGGACACTGGCGGACGAGGTAATTCGTTTTATTCATGGTGAGGAAGCCTTAATAACCGCCAAGATTGTGACTGATGTGTTATTTGGCACTACTACCATTTCTTCACTTTCTGCCGAAACTATTGCCGCTGTCACAAAAAGTGGCAAAGCAGTCACACTATCAGCAAATAATTCGCTTACAGATACCCTTATCAGTGTTGGGTTAGCAGACAGTAAACGAGCGGCGCGAGAATTTATTCAAAACGGTGCGGTGGCTATTAATGAAGTTATTATCACTGATAGCGAGAAAAACCTGGAATCATACGCCTCAGGATTGGCCGTATTACGACGCGGTAAAAAAGATCGAGTGTTGATTAATGTAGAATAAAAGAACGGTGGCCATGGCCACCGTTCTTTTATTCTTATTTTATCGATTCATCGGCATCACTAAATACCGCAAAGATATATCAGCCACCCCTCCTAATACCAACGGTCTGCCAATCCCAGCAAAATGTAAAACAATACTGTCGTCGGTAATATGTGAAAGTGGATCAAGAACGTACTGCTGATTAAAATTAAGTGTTAACGGAGATCCCTCAGTATCCACACGCACAACATCTTCGGTAGTACCTAATTCACCGTTTTGAGACGATACTAACAAAGATCCATCAGACACTCCAAGAGTCACCTGCATAAATTTATTTAAGAAAATTTGTGTCTTTTTAAAACACTGCACCAAGTCTTGTTTTAACACTGTTACATGAGTGGTATATTCTTTTGGAATAATTGCTTCATAATCAGGGAAAGTTCCTGCTACCAAGCGAGAAATAACATACACCCCATTCGGAAACCGTAAAGCACATTGATTATCAGTAACCAGAAGTTCAGGATCTTCCGTTAACACCTCACACACCCGCGCTAATTCAATCGCATTTTTTTGTGGAACGAGAAGCGATTGTGATAATATCACCCCTTGTTGTGGCACGGTTTTTTCCATTAAACGAAATGAATCAGTCGCTACAAAGGTAAGGGAATGTTCTTTTTTTTGTTGAATAAAGACACTTCCTAATTCTGGCTTAATAGATGATACCGACGCTGCGAAAGCAACAGTTTTAATACCAAGAGCAAATGTTTGTCTTTTTACCATCACCCCTGTGGTTTCAAGGTGAGTAATAATCGGAAAATCATCAGCCACCATTGTATTAATTTTTGTAACACTTCGCCCACTTTCAATTTTTAACACCCCATCAACTGCCGTTAAGGTGATGTCTTTTTGGGTATTATATTGAATTGACTGTAATAAAGTTTGTGCGTAGACCGCTACCACACCAGCTTCGATTACGGTTGCTGTTACTGGTGATTCAATACTAATTTCAAGATTGGTGGTAGTACAAACTATTTTCGTATCAAACGTTTTAATATGAACACACTGCAACACAGGTAAGGTGACGTGTTTGGTACTCACCCGTGTTAAGAGTTCAAGGGTGTTGATGAGTTCTTGTTGATTGACCGTTACTTTCATTTTTAAAAACTATTTTAAACTCTCTTATTAGGAGTGTGGAAGTGTTAATAACGCAAAAATATGTTCTATTATATATGTTTTTCATCCACAATCGTTAACCAGATATTGGTGATTAGCTTGTGTATCGTGGGTAAATTGGTGTGGATGAATCCAAGGACACCTTTTTGTTGGGTATAACTCTAATGATTATTCCCCAACTTTTTACCGCAATATGGTAATACTACCACTTTATTTACCACTACTCTAGACAGGTTTTAGGGTGGTTTTACCCGAGTTTATCCGCATAGTTATACCCAGTAAGAATAGTTTTATAAGACAGTGGTTTGTAAGGATATTGATTTAAAAATAAAAAATCACTTGTAATTCTACAAGTGATTTTTTATTTAAGGAGTAATCGCACTTGGGTAATTTCCTCTTCAAGTTCTTTATCAAGTTTGATATCGTGTTTAATTTTTTCACAGGAATGAATAACTGTGGTGTGGTCGCGACCACCTAATTTTTTACCAATGGCGGGATATGATACCTGGAAGTCTTCCCGTAAAATAAACATGATAATTTGTCGGGGCTTCACTACTTCTTTTCGTCTGGTTTTTTCGTAAATACTGGCCGCGTCGATGTCGAAAAACCGAGCCACTTTATCAACCACATCCCCAACTGCGAGGGTTTTGCGCGGACGAGAGCTGTTTTTGATGATAGCTTTTACTTCATCAATCGTAAGTGTCCGACCAAGTAGTTGTGACTGACACATAATAGTATTTAACGCCCCCTCTAGTTCACGGATATTTCCTTCGATGGTGGTGGCGAGGTGTTCCACTACATCGTCACTTAAAGTAATGCTGTTTTGGGCCGCTTTGGCACGCAAAATCGCGGCGCGGGATTCGGTGTCTGGGGTTGGAATATCAACAATCATTCCCTGAGCAAACCGCGATCGCAATCGATCTTCCATGCCAGATAATAATGCTGGGTGCATATCACTCGAGAAAACGATTTGTTTGTTCGTATCATGGAGAGCATTAAAAAGATGAAACAATTCCTCTTGAGTTTTTTCCTTGGTGGCTAAAAATTGTACATCGTCCATGATGAGAACATCATATTGGCGGTATTTATCTTTGAAACTATTGGCACTGCCACTTTGGAGGGCATTAAAATAATCAACTGCAAAGCGTTCACTGGTTACATAAAATACTTTTTTGCCAGTTTTTTTGATTTGATTACCCACCGCTTGAATCAAGTGAGTTTTACCGTGACCGGTTTTTCCATAAATAAACAGTGGATTATAAGCAATACCAGGTTTTTCCGATACAGTTTTGGCCGCAGCGTGAGCCAGTGCATTGTAGGGACCAACCACAAAATTTTCAAAAGAATATTTTGGATTTAAGTTATCACTTTTATTGATGTAATAATCTTCAAGTGGCAACGCAGCGTTGATGGTTTGAGTCTTAGTAGTTTCTGTCCGTCGATCACTCCGTTGTACCACGGCATATTCGAGGCTCCGCACATAGGGAGTTAATTCACGGAGAGTTTTTAAAATCATTGATTGAAATTTGTCTTGCAACCAATCACGTACAAAGACACTAGGCACACCAATCGTGAGAGTACCATCTTCAAGTGAAATAATTTGAGTATCGCGAAACCAAGTTTTGAAATTAGCGGGAGTAATTCCCAACTCAATTTTTACCAACGCATCATCCCACAGTTTTTTTACGTCAATCTGTTCGGTACGGACGATGCTGTTTGTTGGTTGATGAGTGGTTGGTTGCATACAGGAAGGTAACGTACCAAGCATTATACCCGTTCCATATTTGCTGTAAACGGTTACAAAAAAAATGAATGAAAAGTACCCCTCATTTTTTCTTCAGACTCTGCAACTGTGTATAAGCTGTGTATAAAATGACACCGACACCTCACTCCGTATTCTCTATTCCCTGCCAAGCGACTAGATGACGAATATGTACTGATGGATTGGTGTTAATAAAAATAAAGTGCTCGTTTTACATAGCTTTTGTTAGGAGTTGTTTATTGTTGTAGGAATATGTAATGAAAATACCGTCGTTTACGAGAGCGGTTGCTATTTTGCTATATTCATGTATAGTTGGGCGATAATTTAGAAATAGTGCTATGAGTAAACGAACGTATCAACCAAGTAAGCAAAAGCGGGCGACCACTCACGGGTTTCTCGTTCGCCAGGCTACTACTTCTGGACGAAAAGTAGTCCAAGCTCGTCGTCGCAAAGGCCGGGCCAAGTTGACGGTTAAAAAAGCTCGATAAGAGCTTTTTTACGTATTGCTGTAGTCGTTTTGGTATAATTTGGTATGTTTGCTCGTTCTGCCCGTCTCTCTCGTTTGGAGTTTAGCAATTTTTTTACCAAACGCGACGCCCTCCGTTTTCATGGTCAATGGCAATCGGTCGTTTTTGTCCCGCATGAATTGGCAAAATTCAGTGTTGTTGTCAGTAAAAAGGTATCCAAACGAGCCGTAGTGCGAAATAAGCTCCGCCGCCGAGCGTATGGCACACTTGCTAACAATGTTGCTAGCATACCAACTGGAGTAGTAATAGTGTTATATAAACCCGGTGCCAGTAAAGCCAATCGACTGATATTACAGACCGAATTAGTCGGGCTTCTCGCGCGAATCAGTAAATCGCGCTAAAATAGCCACACTATGTTTTCATTTATTTGGCACTCGTTTTTCTTTGATCCAATTTACAACACCCTCGTTTTCTTTTTGGATGTTTTTCCGCACGGCGATGTGGGGTTAGCGATTATTGCGACCGTTATTGGGGTCAAGGTACTCCTCTTTCCACTGTCAATTAAAATGGTGAAAACACAAAAAGCAATGCGTGAGATTGAACCAAAACTTAAAGAAATTAAACTCTCCCACAAAGACAACCGTGAAGCGCAAGCGAAAGCGATGATGGAATTATATAAAGAGGCCGGAGTCAGTCCGTTTGCCAGTATTCTTGTGCTGTTTATCCAGCTTCCGGTGATTATTGCTTTAGGTATTGTGGCGATGTATGGTAGTGGTGGTATCAAACTACCAAATATTAATCCGGAAATTTTATATTCGTTTGTTCCGATGCCGGATGAAATATCGATGTTATTTTTGGGTCACTTTAATATCGCCGAAGCGAGTCTGGCCTTGGCCCTTCTTGCAGGGATTACGCAGTTTGCCAGTACGTCGCTATCATTGCCTACATTACCACCAAAAAAGTCTGGTGAAACGGCAGATTTTAAAGATGATTTTATGCGCAATATGCAGTTGCAGATGAAATACGTCATGCCAATCTTTACGACGTTCATTTCCTACACCTTCTCAGCCGCCATCGCGTTATATTTTATTGTTAGTAACCTCACCATGGTGGTGCAGGAACTCATTGTTCGCAAGCATCGATAAATGTATAGAGACGCTAACTACTGTACACAGTAAATAGATCGCCCGTCGGCAGCGGTAACTGGTGTTCCTGGTACATCAGTATTATCAATACACTCGCCTCTCGCTATACTACAATCATAGGTACCAGTACTTTCAAAGAAATCACACGCAATGCTTTGAGTCGTGGTTTGGTCATAACAAACATTTTCTTCGTCAGACCAGGTCATATGAACGCGTTCCGAACATTCTTCCTCGGTCAGGTAATAATCACCCGTAAATATACAAGCACCACTACGAGTGTCAAAATAAGAGCCCTGTCTTTCTTCTAGACATTCTGCTTCGCATCTACTAAAATCTTGTTGGCTATTTCCATTGTAGGTATTATTGTTTAAGTCGTGTTCACTACAAAGTTCAATCTGACAGATTTCACCATCAACCCGTCCAGATGAGCATTGATCTGTCACTAATTTTTCAAAATAGTCGCTAATTAAATTGTTCATTAAAGTTTTACTGATATGGCACTTTGCGTCTGTTCCGTCTATTGCCAAGCCGTAATCCATATATCCACCGATGTTTTTGCAAATCACTCCACAACTTAAGCTAATATCGTTGGGATTAGTTATATATTCCATATTTCCCCAAAACGCGCTACCAAAAATGAAGTTACCAATGTCATTGTCATTGCAACGTATTTCCAGGCTACAATCCATAGCCTCAGGATTTTCTTCACAAGCTGCCTTTATTTGATCCATAGTGACAAACAAACCATTGGACGGCGTATCATTTACCACTACCCTATCACTTTCATCAAAAATGGTGAGGTTGGTCAAATCGCTATTGATAGTATTTAGAATCAACACGGCACCAATAATAATCAACAACCCAATTAACGCATTTTGAATGTCTTGTTTCGCACTTTGAATACTACTAATCGAAGTACTTCCAAACATCCACTTGGCACCAGCGATAACAATCTTGACCACCGCAATCAAGGCCGCGATACTAATCGATAAATTATATAACGCGTTAATATAGTCGTTGATGTTGTTGGGGTTGGCGACCGCCGGGATATTCACGAGTGGTACATAGTCAGCAGCCAAAGCTACAGTAAAAAAACCACACCAGATAATGGTAATGAGGCCAGCTACAAAAAATGTACCGCGGTTAATTATCGATGTCATAGACCCACAGGGTTTTATCGTTGGCGTTGGTAAAGTATACCATTTTCCCGTCGATTGTTTTGTCCATATTCATGACATCAATATCTCGACCAGTTTCCGTTTTTAATTCCAATATCCGTTGTGCCGATCCGCTGAAACCAATTTGATACAAGGTGTCAGAACTTGACAATACCCCCATGCTCCAGCGGGTGAGTTGAGTGCTGTTTTGATACGTATTGTCATTGGTGGCGCAAAATACTCCGGTTCGAGTCAGGGACACACATTTTTCGTGGCCCAAAATTGGATAGACTGATCGGCTACCGTTATCATCACCATGATAGAAATAGCTTGCTATTTGGCCATTTACCCCTTCTGATTTGGTAATAACCAGTCCAGCGTTGACACTATAAAGTCGTACATTGTAGCCACTATAGGGTAGGCGCACGATGCCACCATTTTTAATTTCGTAGCCATACCCAATAAAATCTGGCGCTGGTTTGGTATACGCGTAGTGCGGTGTACTGCTGCTGGTACTCCATTCAATGGTGACGGCCGTAAATGGAATAGTGAATAAATTTGTTGTGAGCCGAGTGGTAGGGTCGTACTGTTTTCCAACCGTTTTACCACTCACAAATTCGGTAAACCACAGTTGGTTATTGTACCCGAAGGTAACATCTTCAATTTGGTACGGCAAAACGGTAGATGTTGGCGTCATGGCATCAAGATTGATAACACTCACTTCGTTGGTGGTATCGTACCCAGAACGAATGGCGACGTATTGGCCACTCGGACTGAACACCGCTTCACTAGCCACCGGTACCGAAATTTGTGAAATTCGCGTTTCGGCGCCTGTGGTTAAATCAATCGCAAAGACATGTCCGGTACCCGCTTCGACATACCGCATAACGGTAGTGGTACCAACAGTAATCGCCCGCATACCAATGACTGGTCTCGTCGTTAATTGTCGCAATGGTGCACTGGCGACATCAACGGTTGGTGTTTCCGTGACTGGTGGTGGCAGTGGCTCGGTGACTATTGGGGTGTCATTGCCACCAAAGAGATTAAAATCGGTAAAGACAGCACTACTGTTACTAGTACTGCCATAGAGAAAACTGTATATCCAAAATCCTCCCAATACAATGATGAGGATACCGCCAAGGATAAAAAGCCAAATCTTTTTCATAATTAAAATTGTAATACCGTACTGACTTCGTCACCCTGGAGGAGGGCGTCAGGATTTCGTACCTTGAAACCTAAGGTT
Source organism: uncultured Candidatus Saccharibacteria bacterium (assembly GCA_964469295.1). Classification (GTDB taxonomy): domain Bacteria; phylum Patescibacteriota; class Minisyncoccia; order Phycocordibacterales; family UBA918; genus OLB19. Next base: position 44,156 of record CAYXYJ010000003.1, on the reverse strand, counting down.
ACCGCACCAAAACCCTGTCGACCGAGAGTAATGGTAAAAGGACTTTTACCCACTTCAGTGACTTTTTGATTGTTAATTTTCCATTCAGTAAAAATGTTGCCGTATAACGCTCGCAGATCAAGATTATAAGGAACGGCTTCAATGGTTAATGAATTTCCAGTCATGACACGATTATTCCCGATGGCCCGGTGACCGAGACCATAGAGTTGGTTGGCTTCATATAAAACTGCGTCAACTTCGCCGGTACCGACTGTGATATTTTTTTTACTCACCATCCGACCGGTAGTATCGGTAATTTCTAGAGATACCAAGTGTGATTGTCCAATCGGGACGGTGTAAGTGGTTTGGTAGCCACCGCGAACCCCACCACCGCCAATGACATTATTATTTACTTTCCAAGTATACGTATAGGCCGTATGGTCAACTGGGCCATTTTGGCCGTGGAGCAGTGCCGTAAGTCGCACCAAAGATCCGTTGGTGGGTAAAGCGCGACCACTATACCATTGTGGTACATATGTCTGTGGTTCGACAATGATATCGAGATAGCGTGGGACGATAGTTTGTGAGGCAGTTAATACTTCCCCGGTACCGAGCCGTAAATCAGCACGCACGGTTGTGGGAGTAAGTGGTGCCCCCGCAATAAAGGTGATTGATCGAGCGTTCACGCTTGATGTAGCCGCTTTCCCGTCAATAAACCAGGCAATTGAACCACCAGTAGCACCAAGTGAATAATCATTCACTGTTGCGGTGACGGTGTCGCCAGGATTCGGGTATTGTGGCGATACCGAAATAGCAAATTGCTCATTAAACAATGATTGCGTAAATTGAGCGTTGGTAGTCAGGGGCAACACCCACATCAAAATGAACAGGCTACATAACAATCGCATACATCATAAGTATAGCAATCGACTAGTCACTCTACGAGTGGTTAGTTGGGATAGGCGCAAACCAATAACATCCAACAGGTACCAAAAATTGGTATGACAAGTATCGGCGTGCCTGGAATAAAACAAAAAACAGCCATCATGCCAAAAATCATTTTTTTAAACACACCAGCCTCTCTTCCCCCCAAGCACCGGACACCCCGAATGGAATAATGAGCAACAACACCAGCCATGATAGTAAGGACCGTTACCATTTGTATGATATACGTAATCCAAAACAACGTTTGGAGGACGTCTTGTTGCCAACCGAGTATATATGCTACTTTGTTTACCCCTTCTTGAATCCAGGTTGGGGTCATATTGTAGGCACCAAAGGTTATTAAACAAACAATGCAGACAATAAACACAAAAAACGATGGCACAACGGCCCATAATACGATTTGGAGGGTGGTGGCTGTTGCTTTGGCTCGATTAACCGCCAGTTTTTTTGGACTACCGAAAGCGCTTGATTTTGGGACACTCATTTTCCCTGGTCGGGTTGGTGTTGGGGATTTCCCCTCTTCTGCCATTAATTGTCTTGGTTGTTGGCGTACGTTGCCGGTTTGCATTTGAGCGTTTCTGATGCCAAATCCAGTTCGCTTTTCTTGCTCATCACGAAAATCACTATCGATAGTTTGGTAGCGCGGTTCGGCCATATGTCACTAGTATACTACACACCACGTTTGCGTAATTCGCGTCGAGCGGTTTGAATTTTGAGCAATTGCGACGGATCGGACGTAATGATTTGGTCTTCGGTGTAGGAGGCGATGACTTTGATGGCGACGTGTTTCAATCCTACAAAGAAAAGCCCTTCCCCCACATCGGATTCGAGTAACAGGTACTTTTCTTCATCCGTTAAATTGAAAGTCCGTTGAATGTTATCAATCGCCGTCGGTGACTGCTTCATCAGAAATTGGAGCGAAGAGTTCGTGATCATCGGCACACCATAGGGAGAACGCAAAAAATCGTCCACGTCTTGGGTAATAGTTGCGATACCCAAATAATATTTACGGCCGCGTTTTGCAAGCGAGAATAAAAACGAAGCGGTATCTTCGGATTTCATCATCCACCACGCTTCATCAATGACGAGAAGACGCTTTACCAACCGCCGCCGAATGGCGGCCCAAATGTAGTTGGTGATAATAAACATGGCGATGGTCTTTAATTCGTCTTCCATGTCACGCAGACTAAAGACGACAAATTTTTGGTTGATATCAACGTTGGTTGGTTGGTTCATAAACCCAGACCAGGTACCCGAGGTGTATTTTTGTAGCCGGCTGATAAGTGACCCGCTCCCGTTCATCCCAGCGAGTACCATTTCAAAATCCGATAACAACGGTGGTTCGAGTTCAGCAAAATTACTCTGCTCAGTGATATCTTTAAGTGCGTACGTTTCCCGGACGGCCAAATCAATAATGGTTTCTTCCTCAGGCGATAGACCACCAAGCATCAAACGGAATAAGCCAATTAAATGAACAATTTGCGATCGTAATACGTCGGCAGGTTCCTCATCATCACTGGGTGGTGGAATATCAAACGGATTGATGTGGTGCTCGGAAGACAGTGAAATATTAAAGAAGCGGCCGCCAGTTGATTCGGCGAGATATTCATATTCTCGTTCGGGATCGATGACGATGACTTCCGTTCCGAACATGAGTGACCGGAGAATTTCCAGTTTGATACTGTATGACTTCCCGGCACCAGAGGTAGCAAACGTCACGGAGTTGTAGTTCGTCAGAGAAAAACGATCAAAGAGCACGAGTGAGGAATTGTGACGATTGATACCGTATAAAATGCCGTTATCAGAGGTGAGATCAAATGAGGTAAACGGAAAGAAACTAGATAAGGGTGAAGAATTAAATTGGCTGTGTTCGAGGAGCTCATCGGTGGCAGTTGGCAACACGCTATGAATCCCCTGCTCTTGTTTAAAGAGGCTCGGCTTGATGTAGATTAACCGTGAATCGAGAATCCCTTTAATATCATTTTCCACTTTGTTTACTTTGGTATCAGAATCGCCATAAATCGCAATGTACAATCCCACCTTAAACATTTTTTCTTCCGATTGTTGTAATTTGTCGCGGAGATCTTCGATGTTGCGATAGGCGGCTTCGAGTTGGGGGTCACGCACTTGACCATTACTGGCGCGCACGTTGATTTGGCTCTGGACTTCAGCCACTTTTTTCTGGAGGCGTTTTAACGTTTCGGCGGTATCCATGGGATGAATGACAATCGATACATCCAGTTCCTTTTCGAGATTTAGAATTGGTTCAAGCCAACCATCAGTAAGAAACCGCGGGTACGCCACCGCATGAAATACCCGAGCAATGGTACCACTGATATTGACACTACGTGGTCCGATGGATACTGCTGACGGCGCAATCACATCGGTGAGGGTTAATAACCCCTCGCTGACGTTTTCAATGGGGCTGGTGTTATTATTGCCCGCAAGTTTATCGAATAGTCCCATACATTTTATTGTACCTTAGGCGCGGCGCCGGTGACATCAGTGGGGTTGTATATGTGATAGAACAACTCGACCAATTCGTCGGTATTTAATTCGATGGTACGAACACCAATGCGATTTAATCCTTGTTCGACGACTGATTGTCGTTGTTCAAGTTGCAACCGTTGCTCTTCAAGAGTGTTTGTTTCCAGAATTTTCCCACGACCAAGTACACTAGCAACGCTTTTTTTAATATCAATACGGGGCGCCGTGTACGGAATAACGAGAAAGAAATTTTTACTCATGACGTCCACTTCGGTGGTAAACGTGCGGATAAATTCAATGTATTCACGCAACTGCACTCGCATCAAATCGTTGTATTGGATAGGTTCGAGCGCTTCAAGGTTTGCTATGTATGGTTCGATATTTAGCCGTCGTGACTGGACGTAAATTTGTATCGAAAAATCTAACGTGTTAAGAAAGTTTTGAAACTGAAACAAAATAGCTCGTTGTTCATCACTTGATTTCAACGCAAAATTGATGGATGAAGCGAGGAGGACTTTGCATAACTGGCCGTTTTTAAGAATCACCATCCCGTTTTGGATATCACGGATTGGAACAAAATCTTGGGTAGCGGTAGAAGAATTGGCCATAGTAATTATTGTTTCTTTTGAATGGCATCAATTTCCAGTCGGCGGGCAATCGCACTGATGTCGCGTTTTTTCATGAGGGTATCGGTGAGAATAGGATTGTGAACACTGGTGGTGTCAGTATCGCGATACACGACATTCTTCTTTTGTTGCCAGTGATACAGCCGCTGCCGACTAAAATAATTAAACATCGCTTCGAGAAAATTCTCGAAAGGTCGATTGTTAATGGGGTAAAACGCCAAAGCGGCAGAAAGAGCGGCGATCGGTACCCCAATGAGTAAAAAGACAATAAATGGTACCATGAAAAAAAGCACCAAGGTCATAATGCCACCACCAAATACATAAAGAAATTGTTTCCATGTTAAGGGGCCAAAGATTTTATCATCAATTTCAATAAATTGTGGTGTTTCAAACTGCATGTCCGCTTATTATACATGGGAATAGTAAACAGCGGGCGGGCTATGCCCGCCCACTGTTTACTCCACTTAATAGTCAGTACTCCATCGTGGTCGATCAGATGCGGCTGGAGTCGGCGGTTGAACCGGTGGTGTCGATGGTGATTGATAGGTTGGCAAATCAGATAACGTTTGCCGCAACGGCGGTTGTTCAGAACGATAAACCGTTTCGACCGGGGTCGGTGCTCCCAGGTAGCTTGGCGCCGGAGTTGGCGATTGTCGCAATGTAGCCATATCCGCCGCCATGGTATGGAGTGGGGTTGGGGTGGTTGGTATGACTGGAGTGGTCTCTGTTGTTTTGGTGGTAGCAGTGGTGGTTGAAGCTGGCACAGTAGCAGCGACTACAGGGACCTCCCCTTCGCCGGGCGTGTCCTCCATTTCTTCTTCAGCTGGTGGTTGCCAATTGGGATCAGATAATGGTGCCAGAAATTCCAACACTTCTGCGCCTAATAACGCCGCGGTTTTTGGATCAAGCCCGAGCTCTTGTTGTAACAGTGGTACCGTGTCTTCAATCCGGTAAAATCCGAGAATAATGTCGCCAACCAACAAATCAAACGTATAATCCTGTGCTACATTTGTGTGGAACACACTGTCTAGTGTTGAAGCAAAATTACTCAAACTGACATGATTATAAAGATACAGCACCTTATCAGAGGCCTGTTTAATGATATCCATTCTTATGTTGGAAATGTTATGGTCCATAATATTCTTTTCCTTTATCTGAACTTAAATATGCAATCACTTCAGTTGGGGTACTACCGCGTCCGCCATGAGTCAAAAATCCTTTTATAGCAAACCGTTGATTTTGATCAAGAATTCTCTCGTGCGCAATTTGTTCAAGTACTCCAACGGTCAGGTAAGGGATAATATTTACATAGCGTCTATCTGTGAAAACTTGTTTGGGTAACTGAGCAAATTCTTTTGGTTTCTTTTTCAATTCGGTCAGTAAACCACCCGCAGAGCCGTCTTCAATGGATTGCAAAATCTTCGATTCTCTAACTGACTTGAATGAATTAACTAATTCAGGAGTGAGTTTTTTATTGTTTTTAATATAATCATCAAATTGAGAGTGTGTTAAATTCTGGACATTATTTGTCATCCAATCAAATCCCAATGTCTCAAGTTCGTCGCGAGTCAACTTCATGATGTTGCCAGGTGATGTCGTGTTGTTTCTAATTTTCTCTCTTCGGGCTTCAATAATTGATTCCTTTTCGTCATTTGTAATTTTCTCGCTATCGAGAATATGTTTCATTTGATCGGCATTAAATTTAGTTGCGTATGCCTTACGCGTAGTTTTGTCGAGTTTTTCGATTTCACCCTTGTCAAGTTGATTAATATAATTTTGAGCTTGAGCAGCCTCAGTTTCAAGAGAAATTAATCGATTTGTTTCATTATTAGTACGGTTTGGTTTATTGCGTAACGCATCAAGTTCAGCAAAATTCGCCGCGGCGGTAGCAATCGCCGCTTCACGAGACTTCTTTTCTTGTAGACCCGCATTACGGTTAGTGGTAATTGCTCTATATTCCTTCTCGGCTTTGTTTGTAGTACCCGTACCCATTTCGGCTTTCTGCATTTTTGTTGTTCCACCTCTCAACGCTTTATCCACGGCGTTTGTACTTAATAGTTTACCTAATTTTCCATCCCGTGCTTGCAGACTATTAAGTTTCTTTTCACTCCATTCGCCAGTTTTATTAACTCCATATCGTGCACCAGCACGTGGGACATAAGAAACTGCTTGCCCGGCACCCTTCACCGCACCCATTCCCTTTTTGTACATCCAATCAACGCCTTTGACCGCGTATTCTGAGCCTTGGCGACTCATGCCTTTGGCGACAGCCATAGAAGCGAGTAAAAAAACCACCGTCATTAAAAATAGTGGCATTACCGCCAAAAATCCACTCGTAACGGTGCTCCCATTGCTAACAGTTAATGTATTAAAATTAGTGTGAGTATCTCCGCTAAATGTCGAGACAATTTGGTAAGACAAATACAACATGAATAAAAACGCCGGAGCAAAAAATGCTTGACCTAAGAATCCACTCCAAAATTGTTGTTGATATTTATTAAATCCTGGAAATACCCACCCAATAAACATTACGGGTGAAAATACAAGGTACAAAGATAACATTGCAAACCGGATAGCAATTAAAATGGCGCCGGCCAGAAACACATAAATAAGGACTAAAAACACAATCAGCATGCCAAAAATGTAGAGCAACTCTGCTCCGGCTGGTAATTGACCAAAAAGCGAAGAGATACCGAGGGCATTCATAAAGGCTTGCGAAATACTGGCTCCGCCATAGCCACCAACGCTACTACCATAGGCATTCGCTGAACTTTCAAATAATTGATAGACCTCCACTGCAGCGATATTGGAAAAATCTACGATAAATTTGGTAATAAAGAGACTGAAATTAACGAGGAGAGCCGCCAAAATCAACATGGGAATGGTTTTTTTGGCCTGAGAATCATTGGTACCCAAAATAATTTGAAAACCGATATATATAAGACCAAAAATAAAAGTCAAATTGAAAATATCCCGAACAGTCGACCAGACTCCGTCAATCACTGCCCCGAAGTTGCTTGATTGATAATGAAGGCCAAAATCAATGATAAAATTACCAATAAACCAGTCAAAAGCAGAACCGAATAGTCCCACTAAACTACCAAATACCACAATCACGAAATCCAATAACCATTTCAGCAGCCCACTGGAACATTCCTCACCTGTACACTGTACGACCTGATAGTCACTATTAGGAGTAACTTGGGCCGAAACGACGATTGTCCCAACAAAAAATAAACAAATTCCGACAAAAAACCCAATACAGATGGTGCGGGTAAGCGGTTTTGCAAAAAGACGCGACAACATAACAGTTGACCTCCAAGTGTCTGTTCTATCATACCATTGTGATGATGGTTTTGCGGCTCCTTTTTATCTAAAAACTGTCTATAAGTAACAAAAACCACTCCCCAGCAACACGTAATTGATAGGCAAATTATTCAACCTCGGTACCGTCAAGAACTAATCGCCAATATTCGCGTCGACTATCGACATAGGCTTGACTATGTAAGGTTCCGTTACTCTTTAAGGCAAGAAAATCAATAACGATACGTTGGTAGATACTATCAGTGCTCGTACCGGTGCTACTTGTCGCATTAATAAAACGGTTACGTAAGGCGGAGGTTGACGCAATGTTGGCGACAACTTGGGGACGTAAGGTTTCAAGTTCTCGCACTATGCCCGCGACGGTGCTACTACTCGTACTGGCATGATTGGCGGTCGCTGAGGCATAGGTCGCGTCAATCAGGGTAAGAAACGCGACTTCTCGAGCGTGGGCAGCATCAAGTTCGGTGCGATAAGGGGTGAGGTCAATATCGGGTACGTCCGCGACGGCGTTGTCAAGATACGATCGGCCAGTGGAAGGATTTCGTTGACTGAGTCCCAATAATCCATTTATACCATTAACCATCTGAAGCGCGAGTTGGTTGACTAAGGCACCAATTAATTCATTGACTTCGTCCGCTTCGATGAGTGATCGTGGGCCGGTCGTGATTTGGAAGCTGAGGGCTTCGTTAATGAGTGTTCCGGGAGTGGATACCGTACACGTTTCCCCGCCCCCTTCGACTGGTTCACAAACAGATTGAGACATAAAACCGTCACCCCAGTCGGCCATTTCTATTTCTTGACCAGCGGCATTAACCAGTCGAGCGTTTAATTTGGCTTCGGCTTCAAGGTAGGCGCCGTATGGAGTATTCTGCGGATTGGCGGTCACGGTGAGCCACTCATCCCAACTATTAATGGTGCCATTGAGGAAATTTTCGATGTTACTCACGATACCAGTAGCCGTACACATACTCTCGTCGCCACCGGAGGGCATGCCACTGCGGGCTTGTTGATAATTAATAGTGAGCGCGGCTTGCACATCCAGTCGAAACGGTGAACAAATAAAATCGCTGCCCGCCAGTTCGGCAATGTATTCACCGGCGACGTTATCCAGTGCGTCAATAAGAAACTGGTTTAAATCTTGGATAAAGGCTGGTCGCCCTTGAAACCCTGAATTAATCCAGTTAATCAAACTGCGGGTCATGTTACTCACCATTTGTTTGGCCACTTGCCAGGCGATAGTGTCGGCCAATTCTCGGGAGTTTTGGGCACTTTCCATGGTGGAACTGATTTGGGTGTTCGCCGCAATTTGTGCAAGGTAGGCATTGTTAGCAATGCCCCCACCCAATAATCCAAAAAAGAAGGCGTTCGACTTTTGCACGTGCACTGACGTACCAATAACGCAAACAATTAAGAATATGGTGAACGCTGAGGTGATTGATTTCATAGATTATTTTCGTGCATAACAGCAAGCGCCACGAGTATCATCACCGTGTCATCAGCATAAAAGACGGAATTATAGGGATCAAGTGCGGTGATCAGATTGCTGATGGCATACTGTAACCCGAGAGCATCATCTTGGTACCGTTTGATCCGGACGAGCGCCACCATTGGATCACTCACAGCTAATTGGAGGCCGGAAATGGTGTTATACATCGCATTATAAGTGTTGATGAGATCGAGATGGACCCGAATAAATTGGTCTGGAACGGGAGTATTAAGGGCTTCATCACGAAGTTTTTTATAGGAAAGGGCAATATCGTTCAGTTTGTCTAACTCAGTGCCGTTATTGGTTTGGAGGGCGCGGTTGACGATGGCGAGTTCGTCACCGTATTTACTGCTGTTATCGACCACACTTTGTCCTAAGGCGTTACCATACGCCCGCACTGTAATGTTGTTGGTATTAGTGGTGACAATATCCCGTTCGGTATACATGGTATCGGTACCAGCTTTAATCGCGCGGGCAGTAGCAGTATCGACTAATTCTGTTTCGGTATCAGCAAATGGACCAAGCGCTTTGCCGCGCACCATTGATTCAAACATATCAATACCGACTTGGTCGGTAATAGTCTCTGGCATGACAAACGTGGTGGTGCTCGCCATGACGATGGGTTCTTCGGTTAGGAATTCTTCGCGCCAATCTTCGATACCGTTACCATTTGTGTCAGTGACCGCAATGTATGTCCGGGCTGGGGTATTGATGACCGTCGCCGGGTTGGTGGTTGATTGTTCTTGTAATTGTTCGTGTGAAAGCATATTCATACCAAATGCAACACAAACCAACCCCATACCCACGATGGACGCACCGGCGACTTTTCGACTGACTTGCATCACTCTTTAGTATAGCAAGGGCATAACCATAAATTACTCGTTTATAAACGAATTGTGTACTACCCGAGGTATTTTTATTCGGATTGACATATTTCTCGTAAGAGAATGACCGTCACTATTTGGAGAGCATCGTGGCAAGAGTAATCCAGTCAGTAACGGATAAATCTTCGCCCCGGACGGTAATCGGCTTATCTAGTGTAGCGAGAATTTCTGCGAGACGATCTCGCTCATATATATGAGCGAGACAACCAATAAGTTGTTTTCGTCTTGAACCAAGACCGAGGTGTAATAAGGTAAAAAAGTGTTCGCGAGCAGTTGAAGTGGGCAAGTGTTGGTGACTAATGTTCGTAACGGCTAAAATAGCGGAATCGACGTTTGGTTGGGGGAGAAAATGCCCTCGCGATACCGTTTTTAGGTATTTTGGCGTGCCGTAGACTTTTACCGATAATGACAATAATGATGATTTTGGATCTTTGGTGATACGCTCTACCATTTCTTTTTGCATCAAAAATACCAATGTTGTTGGTGGCGGGGTCGTTTCGAGCATTGTTCGTAACAAAAACCCAGATAAAAAATACGGAATATTAGCGATGACTTTATACGGTACTGTGAGCGAGATTGTTGTTAGGTCAAATGCACGCATGTCAGCGTGGTGCAGTATAAGTTGTCCCGTGACAAGAGCGGTGCGGAAAGTGTCGGATAGCAGCGCTACTGCTCGATGGTCAGTTTCAATCGCGTGGACAATGGCACCGCGGGCGAGGAGTACCGCTGTTAACGCGCCACTGCCTGGCCCAATTTCTACCACTGTATCTCCGGCAGTCACGGTGCCGGCGTCGCACATCCAGTTCGGGACGATATCACTGGTAAGAAAGTTTTGCCCAAGCGATTTTTTGTGTTGAAATTTTTCTGAAACCTCGTCTTTTGCTGGCTGAGACATATATATTGTGTATGGTCAGCATACCAAAAGTATCTAGGGTGGTGCAAACCGAGGAGACCGGGGCGGGCGGCCCGTAGGGCCGCCCGCCCCGGTCTCCCCCTAGTCTAAAAAAATTGTCGTTTCGTACCCCGACGACGTGTTGCCCCACCCCCTAGGATTACTACTTTCAACGTAATCTCGGCTAATGTCATTTAAAAACGATGAAGGGACGTTTATTCTTTGACTGCCATAAATAACGCGCATATGCGCATACGTCAGATATATTTTTTTCTCGGCTCGCGTTAATGCAACGTAAAATAATCGTCGTTCTTCTTCTAGGTCAATTTCTCCGTCGTCAATTCGTTCATGCGGAAACAATCCTTCCTCGAGACCACAAATAAATACATACGGAAATTCAAGTCCTTTGGCGGCATGAATCGTCATCAGCCGAACCGCGTCTTGTTCCGTTTTGTCTTTCAGTTCATCTTGATCACTCTGAAGCGCCACGGTTTCAAGGAACGCTGCCACGGCGTCATCGGGGCTCAATTCATCAAACCGAGCGGCAATGGTCACTAACTCCCGCAAGTTTTCCAATCGGGATAAATCTTCGTCAGTGCCAGATTTCTTTAATTCAGTTTCGAGGCCCGTTCGTTTAATAATAAATGAAATCGTTTCCGAAAGCGCTTTGGTGCGAGCTTCGTCAGTGATGTCAGACATCATCGTATAAAAACGGTTTACTTTCTCGGCGGTTGCCCCGGTTAATTCCGCCCGCTTGCCTTCAAGAATTTTTAACAACGTGACTTTTCCAATCCCTCGGGCGGGTTCGTTAATAATCCGAGCGGTATCACCGATACTGTCAGGGTTAACCGCTAATCGTAGATAGGACAACACGTCTTTTATTTCTTTTCGTTCGTAAAATTTTGTGCCAAGAAGTTGGTATCCCACCCCATAGTTGAGAAACTGCTCCTCAAGCGCCCGTGATTGGAAATTAGTACGATATAAGACCGCAATGGCTGAGGGTGCGACTCCATCTTTGATTAAGGTTCCGGCCGTACGGGCAATATATTCAGCTTCGTCGGTACCATTCATGGCAGCGTACAGAGTGATTTTTTCACCGTCATCATTACTTGTAAAGACAGTTTTATCAACCCGGTTTTTATTGCGACTGATAATATCATTGGAAGCACCAATAATCGTTTTGGTAGATCGATAATTTTCCTCGAGTAAAATTGTGGTGGCGGTCGGGAAATACCGTTCAAATTGTAAAACGTTTTTTATATCGGCTCCGCGCCAAGAATAAATATTTTGATCAATATCACCGACAACACAAATGTTTTGTTGATCGCTAGCGAGTAACCGAGCAATTTCAAACTGCACCCGGTTGGTGTCTTGGTATTCGTCGATATGAATATATTGATATCGTTGTACCAAAATATCTCGGACATAGGGATATTCACGCAGTAATAATAAAGTTTTTACCAACAAATCATCAAAATCAAGTGCCTGCTCGCCTCGCAAAATTTCTTCGTATTTTATCCAACATTCACCGGCAACGCGGTCAGGGTATGATGATGCGTTGTCCAAAAATTCGCGAGCAGTTACCGCGTCACCTTTGGCTCGTGAAATTTTACCGAGAATTTTTCTCGGCTCGAATTCTTTGGGATTGTAATTGGCTCGTTCAATCGCGAGTTTCATGGCTCTCGTACTATCGCTGCGATCATAGATGGTAAAGTGTCGCCGCAAGCCAAGCGTATCGTGGTGTTCACGTAAAATCCGTACTCCGAGCGCATGAAAGGTAGTAACCGTGGGCCAAGCGTCGATACTCGACCGGTCACTGGGGAGATAGGTGTGAATGAGCGTTTCGACACGATCGCGCATTTCTTTGGCCGCTTTGTTAGTGAATGTGACCGCCAAAATATGCCGAGGATTAACGCCAGAGTGGATTAAATGCACTATACGATGTGTAATGACGCGAGTTTTACCCGATCCCGCCCCCGCCAGTACGAGGAGCGGTCCGTGTAAGTGTAAAACGGCTTGCCGTTGCGCTTTATTTAACATTGCTGCGTACGGCGGGTAAGGAGATTCCATGTCCGCCATACTATACCACAACCGTAAAAAATGCCTTGGGGATGACCATAATTAAACTACAACACATTTTTTTGGAACAAGTCAATAGTAATTATAACTTTCAAATTAAGCTCCAATCACCCATTCAGTACTGACACCGCAAAAATTCACATTCGTCAATTGTCCTTCTCTTGTTGCTTAGTACAATTATGGTCACCAATCATCGTTCGTTGATGATTCGCGAGATAGCAATATCTCGCTTCCGTTTTTTACCGTAATGACAGCAGTGCGGCGTGTCCATAAAAGAACCTCTATTCAACCTCAACCCCATGATGTACCGACCGGTCTTTCCGTTCGTTCGATTGTACAGACATACCACAAGGCCCCACAGTCAGCTTCTATTGTTATAGAATGTATCCTTGGTCTAATCGCCGTGGTGATTCCATTATCGGTACATGCTGGGGTTTTTTCTTTGTTTAATGAAACGACTACTGATGCGGTGGCTTTTCCAGAAGTTATCAAGACTGATTTGGTGTTAGATACACCCGTGTTAACGGCCGCCGTTAATGCTGATCCGAATAATGCTCGTGGTGGAGCGGACATTTTAGCCACTGATGGAGCGTTGGTGGCTACTGGTCCGGTAGGAAAAGACGAAATGAGCAGTAACCGCAATAATGGTGAAATTAGTGTCTACACAGTTCGTGATGGAGATTCATTATCGATGATCGCGGAAATGTTTGATGTGACCACCAATACTATTTTATGGGCGAACGATTTAGCGAGTGCTAAAGCGATAAAGCCAGGACAGACCTTGATTATATTACCGGTTGAAGGAGTGCGGCATGTGGTGAAGTCTGGTGACACCATTGATTCAATTGCCAAGAAATATGATGGCAAAAAAGAAGAAATTCTTAGTTTCAACCAATTAACCAATGAAAGTGATTTAACGGTTGGTATGACATTGGTAATTCCGGGTGGTGCACTGCATACGGCGGTACCAGCAAAAGTCACCGCTAGTGTTGGTAGTAACAAAACCACTACCGGCTTCTCTCATCCAGTGCCGGGAGCGATTAAGACTCAGGGTATCCATGGCTATAATGCGGTTGACTTTGGAGTTTCTATTGGAACGTCAGTTCGCGCGGCGGCCGCCGGTGAAGTAATTGTATCGAAAAGTTCGGGCTGGAACGGTGGGTATGGACAATACATTGTAATCAAACATGCTAACGGCACACAGTCACTTTATGCTCACCTGTCAGCAAATACTGTTGGAGTTGGTGATTATGTAACGGCTGGTGAAGTAATTGGTGCTTCGGGTAATACGGGCAAATCAACTGGCCCCCACCTACACTTTGAAGTGCGTGGCGCTAAAAATCCTTTTTAATGAGTAATTGTTTGCGATTGTTTGCGACACAACTATAAATCCGTTCCATGTATGGAACGGATTTATAGTTTAATACGGTATTGTAACGCTTCAAGTAAATGTGCGGTGGTAATGGTGTCAGCGGTATCGAGGTCAGCAATTGTCCGAGCGACTTTAATTAATCGATGGTAGCTGCGTGGCGATAAGTTTAATCTTTTGGCTGATGTTTCTAACAATGCAGTGACGTCGGGAGATAATGGTACTGTTTCCTCAATGTCACGACTGGTCATACTGGCGTTAGTGGTAATTCCGCGACCCCGAAGACGATGTGATTGTCGTTCACGAGCGTGGGTAATGAGCTCACGGGCATCGGCGGTTTCGTTGACGGCGGTTCGGATTTGAGCCAGGGTTTCGTAGGGGACGTGTGGGACTTCAATCCACAAATCAATTCGATCGAGTATTGGTCCAGAAATTTTACCGCGGTACGTTTCGGTCATGGCCCGAGCTAAATCAACAGTACCATCTTCAACTCCGCGATAAGGATTCATCGCCGCTACCAAAATCACATCAGCCGGAAACACCATTGTTCCCTGTATCCGGGCAATACTGACGACTCGATCTTCCAGTGGTTGTCGCAATGCATCAAGCGCCCGCCGGTCGAATTCGGGAAACTCATCCATAAATAAGACCCCTTTATGTGCGAGGGTGACTTCACCCGGTCGAGGATGAGTCCCGCCACCAACGAGAGCGGTGTACGAGGCGGTGTGGTGAGGTGCGCGAAATGGTGGTTTGGTACTAACAATATCCATCGTTTCACCCGCAATTGATCGAATCATACCCACTTCGAGCGCCTCCGATCGAGATAAGGGTGGTAATAATCCTTGAAAGCAACGGGCAAGCATTGTTTTACCGGTTCCGGGCGGTCCGACTAAGATAACATTATGTCTACCAGCGGCTGCAATGATGAGTGCTCGTTTGGCACTTTCTTGTCCTTTTACATCCTCGAGGTTTACGGCGGCGGTATTCCAATGAGGATTGAGATCCGTGAGGGTGGCGGGAGTTAATGGTGAAGGTTTGTCTGCGGTGGCGGTTAAATGCGCAATGACTTCAGTCAGAGTGTTGGCACCATAAATGGTAATACCATCAATACATGATGCTTCGGCAAGATTGAGGGCGGGTACAATGACAGCAAAGGCGCCAGCAGCTTTGGCGGCAATAATCACATTCAGTACTCCTTTTACGGGACGAATACTACCATCAAGGCCTAATTCCCCGACGGTAATAATTTGTTCGGCGGTTGTTACGGTAATGGCATCGCTTGCAATCAAATACGCCAACGCCAGCGGTACATCAAATAACGGCCCTTCTTTTTTCAGATCAGCGGGCGATAGTGAGATAACAATTTTGTGATTTTGGGTTTTTGGTGCTGGAAACCCACTTTGCTTAATAGCGCTACTGACGCGATCTTTGGCTTCTTCAATCGCTTTGCCAGCCAAACCGACGACGGTAAACGAATGTAACCCGCGCGTGATGTCCGCCTCAACGGTAATGACCGTACCACCCATAACCGTTGGCTGAATGGTGTGTACTGTCGCTATGGACATAGTAGAAAAATATTATAACGGCAAATCAGCTTCGTCCTCAAGGTGAGCGAGACACGTTCGGGCGGCCGGATTGGCTTGGAGACGTTCTGGTTCGATGGGTCCCCCACTGATTTCACATATTCCATAAGTACCGTGATCGATTTTTTCTAACGCCCGCACAACATTACGATATCTGGTTTCGAGTAAGGCCAAGGTGGCAATGTGCTCGGCGGTTTCTTCATAACCATCACCAAGATCAGCTTCATCGCTATCGTCAACATTATCCGTAGCTGGTAATGGTTCAAAATCACCGGTTTCGGCATTGTATGTCGCAATGTCGAGCAAATCTCGCATCAAGGCATCACGTTCAGTCACTAATGCTGTTGATTGTTTCGCCAATATCTCTGGTGTCATATACCTTTCAGTATAACACGCTTAGTCAAATGTTAATTACCGTACGAACTTAATAGATTGGATAATGCCATGTCGGTGGTGGTGATAATAATCGTACCCCGCATCGTCACGGTGTACAGCAATTGATTGACCCCATTAGTTAGTGTTCGAATATCGTATTGGTTGTAGCTCGAATCAGTAAAACCGACTGGTTGACTCGATGTAGCGAGGGAACGAATGGTTGGTCCAAACCACGGTGCTAAATCACTGCTCAGGGTATCTTCCCACCCATACATACTCCCTTTGGCGACATCATAATTGTTCGTAATAATTACGATGACAGGGGCGCCACGATATGATCCTGTAATCAACGACGTGGTTTCACCAATAAAATCGGCAGGTAATTGACGGTTGATAATATTGAGGATTTCACGGGTAGTTAACGGTAATCCGGTATTGGGATGAAGTGGTGTCACCGTGATAAATGATTCAGTTTCGGTGCCAATAGTTAACGCGGTGTACAAAGCACTGCGACTCATTGTCGCCAGCCGCGCTGATACGGCCGATTGTGGCAGTGAGGTGTTGCTACCAGTCGTGATTGGGGTGGTTGGCAAGGTGGTTCCGTTGGTTGGCGGTACGGTTTCATTAATAGTCGCAGTGCTCGTCACAACAAAATAACTAATGGTACCAACAGTAATAAGAATAAATATTCCGGCAACGAGATACGGTGCTATTACTGGCAAGGTCAATCGGCGTTTGGCTGGTAACGATGCGGTAGTAATCGCCTGTTCGCGCAAAACTTCTTTCCGAGCTGAAACTGCGTCTTTTACGGCGGTAACGCTTGGAGACAATGTTGGCGCAATGTCTTCAACGGTGCGCGGGGCAGGAGTAGCGATGACGTTCTCTGTAACTGACATCGGTGTTGCTGGCGGAGTCGGTACATCATAAGGAGTTGGAATCATTGGTACAATCCGGTCTTTGATTTTTATTGGAGTGATAGTGATTCCTGTTGGTAGTTCTTCCTCAGTGGCGTCAAAGACAGCATCGGTAGCGTCTGAGGCCAAAGGAATGACTGAATCTTCATGTTCAGTAATCACACCGGTTGATTCAATAACAGCCGTATCTAATGATTCATTGTCAGATTCCGCATCTTCTTCATGAGTAAAAGCCCTAGTAGCAAGCTGAGGAATTTTTGGCTTTATTCGTGGAACAACCACGACATTCGAGATGGGTATTGCCGTTGCTGATGGTGTGATGTCAACTGTGGTTGTCGTCGTCACCTTTGTTCCCTCGTTGTCTATTGTTGGCGTCGGGGATGTCATCGATTCCGGTTCATTCGTGGATTGAGAAAGTATAGTTGGGACCCTGTCAGGGGTTGCTGGTTTTTTTGTTACGGGTGCGGTTGGCGAGATGTTTGTGTTTGTCGTTCTGGTTGTATCTGTGTCCGGCATTGTCGTTGGGCTGTTTGTTGTTGTCGTGTCACGGTGATTGTTTTCCGTTGCTGTGGTGTTTGGGGCCGTTTCTTTTACAACGTTTATCGGGGTAACATCAGATGCAGTTGCTGTATCAAGCGATAACGAATGAACTGGATCTATTCCCGTCGCTACCACTTTTGAAATAGCGGTATCAGTATCCCAGGTGGGAGTCGGAAGTGGTTTACTGACTGCTTGAGGCGGCGGTACTCCTGCTCCAGATTTCAGTCGCTCTTCTTTTTCGGTCTTTAATCTGGCAACAATCGCCGCGTGATCTTGGGTGGTGCCCCGGGCGGTAACGGATGTGGCTTTTTCGACGATACCTTTACGGTGTTCCACACTAGGAACAGTGTACGTTGGTTTATTTTTGTCACGTTTTTGTTGTTGTTTATCTTGCCACCAATTGGTTGTCGCTTCGGCAATAGCCGGGAACAAGCGAAATCGTTTATGTTTAGCATCAGTAATAATAGTCGCTTCGTAACTAGTATCACGACTATTGGTGGCTGTTAATAGTACTGGTGTATCGGGAAGTGGTTTTTCGGCTGGGTGTTTTGGGGTAGTTGTGTCAGCGTATGATGACGGCTGCTTTTCGCTCGCGGCGGACTTGATTGCGGTTGCTGTAACGGTTTTGGTTGGTTGTGCAGTCGTGGATAAAGATGGTGTAGTGGTTATTGGTGTTACTGAAGCATTGTCGCTATGGTGATGTACCAATACAACCGGAGATGCTGTCGCTGATTTGATATTACTGTTAGTGGTCGCCGTTTTCGGTACTCTCCGCTTTTCTCGGGCATCATCAAGATCGTGCGCATAGGTTCGCACGGGCGAAAGAACTGACGATGATGATGAACGCGCCATTTGCTATTAGTATCGCATGCCGATACCACAATAGCAGTGAGTTTTTCACGTTTAAAATAATCAGCGATTAGTATCGCTGATTAGCTTTTTCACTAATAATTATTCAATCCCCTTACGTTTGGCGAAGTCAGGATCAATTTTTTTAATCGATAGTCCAATTTTTCCATCTTCTACTTTGACGACAACCGCGCGGACAGTTTCACCAATGGTCAACACCCGTTCAACTGTATCGAGGCGAATTGGGGCGATTTCCGAAATATGAACCAATCCCTCGTTGCGGTCGTCAATTTTTATAAAAGCACCAAAGGTGGCTAGTCGTGTAACGGGGCCGGTGACTTCTTCGCCTACGGTATACACTCTGGTGAGCGCACGAATATGGTTGGCGGCGACACTGGCACTGCCGTTTTTTCCGGTGATGAATACGATTCCAGAATCTTCAATAGAAATATCTTCAACACCGCTATCGTCTTTGATTTTATTAATAGTTTTGCCACCACTGCCGATGACTAACCCAATTTGTTCGGGAGCAATCGTTAGTGAAATAATTTCCGGCGCCCGGGGTGAAAGGTGTGGGCGTGGCTTTGCAATGGTGGCTTCAATGGTATCAAGAATATGGAGTCGTGCGAGGCGGGCTTTTTCTAATGCCCCCGTTAGGATGGGTAAAGAAATACCGCCTACTTTTACATCCATCTGGATGGCGGTAATACCGACGCGAGTACCGGCCACTTTAAAATCCATATCACCATGTTCGTCCTCTGGGCCTTGGATATCTGTTAACAACGCGTACCGATCACCGTCAATCATGACTCCCGAAGCAATGCCAGCCACCGGTCGAGTAATGGGCACACCGCCATCCATGAGCGCCAGAGTACTGCCACACACTGACCCCATTGAACTTGATCCGTTACTGGCCATGGTTTCAGATACGAGTCGAATGGTGTACGGAAACGTCGCTTGGTCGGGAATCACTGGCACTAAGGCTTTTTCTGCGAGAGCACCGTGTCCGATCATTCGTCGGTTAAATCCCCCAACACGACCGGTTTCTCCCACTGAAAACGGCGGAAAGTTATAGTGGTGCATAAACCGTTTGCTTGATGATCGGTCTTCAATGGTATCGATGATTTGCGCGTCGCCAGGCCCACCCAGCGTTAGTGCGGTTAATATATGAGTATCACCACGATAAAAAATGCCTGAACCATGAAGGACTGGCGAAATACCTCCCGCTTGTGCATAGAGAGGTCTGACTTCGTCAAGCTCTCGACCATCAGCACGTTTCCCAAATTCAATCGCTCCAACATGAATGGCATCATTAATCATCTCTTCAAAAAACACTTCGGCTACTCGGCTACTTGGGGCATCTGGCAATGCTTCTGTGGCGGCAACCCACTCATCTTTTAGGGTATGGAGGTGTCGTTTCCCGGGTTGATTAGAGAACAGTGTGGCGCCCAATTTGGTAGCAAACGTATCACGGAATAACGTTTCCATTTCATTATGCGGCAGTGATGCGGGAATGACATATTTGACTGGGAGTGTTCGTTGGGCCAGGATTTCGTTTTGAAATGATACGAGGTCATGGTGGAGAGTCATCGCTGCTTCAAGAACAGTGACAATATCGTCCTCACTTACTTCGTAGGCGGCGGTTTCAATCATATTAATAGTACCCCCTTTTCCGCAAGACAACACTTCAAATTCAAAAGGACCAGCATTCCGTTCGGTATAGGTTGGGTTGAGCAATAACGCACCAGTATCTTTGCGTTTAGCAATCCGCACTGCCCCCACTGGCCCATTCCAAGGGATATTGGAGCTGGCGAGAGCCAATGACGTGCCGATGACTGCTAAAATATCTGGATCATCGTCACCGATAGCCAGGACGCTCACTACGATTTGCACGTCACGACGTAGTCGGTGGTCAAATAATGGTCTGATGGTACGGTCAACTATTCTGGCACTTAAAATGGCTTCATCACTCGGTTTCCCTTCCCGTCGTTGAAACCGGTTACCTAGAATCGCCCCGGCGGCATAAAATTTTTCTTCAAACTCTACTGACAGCGGAAAAAACGGTAAATCCGGCTGCACTGTATGTCCCATCACCGCAGTCACGAGAATGACCGTGTCACCATACCGCACCATTACTGAACCATTGGCTTGGTGGGCGAGATCAGTATATTCAATTATTAACGGCCGCCCAGCAAATGACATCTCGTAACGTTCGGTAATCATGAAAACTTTGAAGTAAAACCAAAGAGTCCGAAGTTTTAGATTTCAAATGGTTGAAACCTATCGACCTCGGACACTTGTGGGTGAATAAATAATAGCGAAGAGGGCGGCCGTAGGCCGCCCTCATAGCATAGCAACCACCATCCCAAACTGGCAAGTCACCGCGGATAGAAGTTGCTAGAATACAGATAACGATACCCGTGTCCCACGTTTAGTCATCGGTATCTGTGCCAACAATTTGTTTAATTTGTTTACGAAGTTTTCCATTTCCGCCGCCACGAGTACGAATTTTTGCTCCAATCAAAAATTCGTGTGGATTTTCGTCAAGATCAATAAAATCATCCACTACATCACGCAATCGTCCCGAAGCTGACCGACCAAAAGTAATAACTTCCACTTGGCATCCTTGGCTTTTTACATATTCGACTAAAGGCACAAAGTCGCCATCGCCGGTAGCGAGAATAATAGCGTCGACTTTTTGAGCGAGCTTAATAGCGTCAATGGCCAGGCCTACGTCCCAATCCGCTTTTTTAGCACCACCAAAAAATATCTGTAAATCCTTCGTCTTCACTTCAATCCCTACTTTCTCAAGGGCGTCAAAAAACGGCGCTTCTTCCCCGGTTTCAGTATTCACGACGTATGATAACGCGCGAATCAGTTTTCGTTCGCCGACAGCTGCTTTCACCACAGCCCCGAAGTTTACTTTCGATTTGTATAAATTTTTGGCACTGTGATACAAATTTTGTGTATCAATGAGCACGGCAACGCGTTGCTCGGGATGTCTAATGATTCCCATATATAAAATTAACTAGTGTGTTTGTATAAAAATTCTACTCCTTCGCTTATGATATGCTTTTTTGCTTAAAAAACAAATTGCTCCAAATGGAGCAATACTGTTAGCGCTTCAAACCGAGTTTTTCAATGAGTCCAGTATACGTGGCCTCATTTTTTCGTTCGAGGTATTTTAGTTGCTTGCGGCGATCTGCTACCAATTGCAACAATCCACGACGAGAGTGAAAATCCTTTTTGTGTTTACGAAGGTGAGTCGATAACTCTTCAATCTGACGAGTCAAAAGAGCCACTTGTGCTTCTGGTGATCCGGTGTCAGTATCGTGACGTTTTACTGGTTTGAGAACGTTTTCTTTAACGCGTTTGCTTAACATAAAATTGATGGTATTGAGGATAGTTATTGTGTAGATACCCGCACCGTATCACAATGCTGGCACAGTAACTATCAAATAGTAACCTGCGAAGGTTCCTACCATTATAGCATATTCTGCCAAAATTGCAACCTTTTCCGGCGTCGTATTCCTTTCTATGACGGTACAGGTACAGCGTTACATAGGTTTGTATGCTCCTAACGATTGGTTAAGGCGCGGCGGGGTTTAGAAAATCGCGGTGATGACAGTCGTCATCACCGCGATTTTCCTAGACGCTATGCGTATTAGGCACGACGAACGTTTACAGCAGCTGGGCCTTTTGGACCTTCTTCAAGATCAAAAGCCACCTTTTCTTTCTCTTGCAATTCATCAAAGAGACCGTCAACGACGTTTTGTGCGTGGAAGAACACATCCTTTCCACCATCGTCTGGTTGAATAAAACCAAAGCCCTTATCAGTCTTGCGTACAATTGTACCTGTCATATTTTTTATTTATTTTTTGTTTAAAACAAAACATCACTACACCTGATCAACGTTGTCCTTGCCTCAAGGAGTTAATTGTTTCGCTGGGTATATTAAAGCACATCTGTCGGTAATTACAAGTGCCTACTCAGTAGTAGGCAGACTATGAAACTTTCCACCGCTGGTCGCATTAGATTTCGTTCCTCTGAGCCGCTATTTTATTTTCAATAGCGGCTATTTTTTGTTCGCCAAGCACGTATAGCCGATGTAAAAAATCCACCCTTTTTTCTACTGGCAAAAACCTTTTCGCGATTTCAGCCCATTCAACTTCGTTGAATATACCTTCCTCAAGACACGTAGTGATTATTTCTAAGTCACTGCCAGAAATAGTGGTGTTCTCAATAGTAAGTGATAGGGCAGTCATTTCATGGGTAAACAAACTGGTGTTTCTGAGGTACGCTCGCACAAAACTATCTTCGACGGTAGGTTCCGGTACATCAGTAAGGACACTATAAAATATAATCAACCGACGAATTATTCCTTGGTTTTGTATATAATGGGCAATGTTAAAGCCGTTCTCGAAGTCGATTTTGGTGCTGTTGTTGCTCCCATTACCAACTCGTGTCGTATAGGCATGCAGGATGCGACCGGTAATAATCTCTGTTAATCCTTCGTTAAGAAATTCGTGGGTGATTTTGCTTGGGATGTCTTCGTGAGTAAAAAAAGCAGTTTTTTCCACCCCGACGTGTAATGTGTCAGTGATATCGTCAATTATTTCCTCAGCGGTTGAAATATAGTGCAATTGTTCATGAATAAACGTGTGGAGCGTTTTAGTTACATCTACCCCACCTGCTTTCATCAGTTTGGCTGCGTTTAATTGTATTTGCTCATCATAATATCGATAGCGCCCCACAAAAGTCACTCCCGGCGCATAGATAACCTGGACCCGGGAACGAGGAATGGCGACCAGGGTATCACGGTCAATACCAGCTTTACTGTACTCCTCGCGAAAAATATCAAGCAACACCTGGTAATCGATACGATTGACTACCTCCTGCACCGCAGCGACCGCTTCTGTACCTTCCGGCGGAACGATAACCGGTTCCAAATCATCAGTGCGATATGGCCGGTCAAAATCATGGGGCGTTTCGCCGGAATAGGTATGCGGTTTGTATTTCTCACTCATGTACCATAGTATACCAGGATGAAGCTGTATTCATGGAACGTCAATGGTATCCGAGCCGTTCATAAAAAGGGTCTCCTTGCTGATTTTTTAGCAAAACACAACCCAGACATATTTTGCGTGCAAGAAACCAAAGCACAGCAATCTGATACGAACATCGACTTTGGGGAATATGAAGAATATTGGTGTTCAGCGACTAAAAAGGGTTATTCTGGTACCGCTATTTTCACTAAATACACCCCCGTTACAGTGTTTTACGGATTACCGACGCATATTGCCAAACGGTATACATTAACCGATTCCTATGGCGATACCACTACCGAAGGACGGATTACTACCCTTGAATTTGAACATTTTTTTGTCGTGACCGTCTATACACCAAATGCCAAAGACGATCTGTCCCGTATCCCTATGCGCCAAGCCTGGGACCCAGCGTTTCTCGCGTATATGGTGGAATTAGAAGCCAAAAAGCCCGTCATCTATTGTGGTGATTTTAACGTGGCACACACGGCGCTGGATTTGGCTCGCCCACGTGAAAACACGGGAAAAAAGGGTTTCACTGACGAAGAACGAGCTGGTTTTACGGCGATGATAGACGCTGGGTTTGTGGACACCTTTCGTCAGTATTATCCGGATGAACCAGGACACTATACGTGGTGGTCACACTGGGGCAACGCACGTGAACGAAACATCGGTTGGCGGATTGATTACATTATGGTGTCTTCACAGTTGGTACCATTGCTACAACAAGCACGCATTTATCCGGAGGTGTTGGGGTCAGATCACTGCCCCATCTCAGTAACCATCAATATACCAATTTCCACTGAATAAATAAAAATACAGAACTCATAAATGTCAATAGTAGAAACAGGAAGCAAAAAGAGCCTTGCATTGCAAGGCTCTTTTTGCTTTCAGGAACATTATTGCGCATAAAGGACAAAGTTTTTCCGAGTAATCCCCAATTACTCACAGGTCTGTCCTTTACGAGTAATTATAAAGGACATACTATAGTGACAGGCCCAGAGAGGGCGCGCAGGAAGATCCAGAGTTCAGTTCATAAAAGACATTACGACCTGAACCCTGGATCTCCCCCGTAAAGAGATCCTTGTAAAAAATAGAGATTACCTCCAAAACTCTAACGTTCAACAACTTAAGAAGATCCAACCACAACGAGAAATCTTCTTGCACGTAGTGTCGAAAGTCGGCTGAAACGGACTTCCGAATGTATATGCAAGCAACATTGATTTCTCACATTATAAGAGCTTAAATCATTGGTTATAAACTACACTATGTAGCACCAAATTAGAGGAATTACCTCACACTAAAGCTCGAAAAGGCCTCGGGGCACCGGTAGCGGTTACGCAGTAACAGCTTTCGATTCCCCCAGGCCTTTTTCTATTTTTAGAGCTTATTGTTGGCGAACTACTTCACAAAACAGCCGGAAAAATCGCTGCACCGTATGTCCATATACGGTTAGTAATTTTTCCGGCTGTTTTCTTCGTATTTCATCCAATACTAATTCTTAAAAATATTTTTTATTCCACGCGGTCCCTTGCCGAAAATCTGCTTAAAAATTAAATCTCACCGAAGAAACCGCCAATTGCGCTATTGTGCAATCAGTGGTTTCTTCGTCTTTTTTGCAGTCTTACCCCACCTTATGCTCGCGGGCGATGGCTTTGAGAGCGGCTTCTTCCTCCTCAGCTTGTTTCTCTTTACCGGCTTTGCCAAGCGTTTCAAGCGTTATTTCATCAAGTACAATGAGCTCTTTCACGCGTGCTGCGAGGTAGTCATCAGTGTTTTT
The DNA here is from genome assembly GCA_964469295.1 of uncultured Candidatus Saccharibacteria bacterium. Classification (GTDB taxonomy): domain Bacteria; phylum Patescibacteriota; class Minisyncoccia; order Phycocordibacterales; family UBA918; genus OLB19. Next base: position 18,999 of record CAYXYJ010000003.1, on the reverse strand, counting down.
GGCGGGATCAACGAGCACTTCTTCTAATAATGCGTGCAAAATAAAGCCTAATTTTCGGCCTGGTTTTTCGCCGGTAAGTTCCATAATTCGATTCCCGTCCATTTTAAGCATTTTGACCGAAATCGGGTCACGCAAGGCTTCGTCGACCATGGCTTTGTATTTGCGGAAGCGGAAGGGTTGCTCTTTCGGCCGTCCGGTGCCGATGCGGTCACAAACGCGTAAATTTAACAGGTTTTCGATTTGGTCTTCCCCGACTCTCGTGATCGTGCGGCGTACGGCCGATAAAGTGATTTCTTCGGTATCCGCAAAAAACATGTGCCAGCGTACCAGTTTTTCGACCGTTATAATGGTGTCTCGCGGGAATTTCAGGCGTTCGAGAATGGCTTTGGCCATCCGCGCACCAACCACTTCATGGCCGAAAAACGTGTAATGCTTATTTTTCCCGCCAGTGCGCCTGGTCGCTGGCTTTCCGATGTCATGTAACAAGCCCGCTAAGCGCATTTCGAGGGTATATTCTTTGTCTGCAGCGGCTTGCATGGTGCGCAGTAAGTGTTCATATACGTCGTAGGCATGAATACCACCCTGTTCACACCCAATTGCCGGTTCGATTTCGGGTAATACAAACGGTAATAAGCCAAGTTTTTCAAGAAATACCATGCCTTGCATGGGGGTGGCAGACAAAACTAGCTTGGAAAATTCCGCACTAATTCGTTCGACGGCAATCTGTCCCAGCCGGTCGCGATTACTAAAAATCCCCTGCATGGTATCGGCATCAATCATAAAATCAAGTTCGGCCGCCAATCGCACCGCTCGCATCATCCGCAGAGCATCTTCGGCAAAACGTGCATTGGGATTCCCGACGGCGCGCAATCGTCGCGCTTCTAAATCACTCATTCCCCCATATAAATCAACGGTTTTTTCGTCATGAATTCGAAAGGCGATGGCATTAACGGTAAAATCACGGCGAGCGAGGTCTTCGGATAAGGACACCCCAAAGGTGACACTGTCTGGCCGTCTGGCGTCAGTGTATGCCCCCTCACTACGGTACGGGGTGACTTCAATGACTGAGAGCCGTGGGTCTTCGCTCTCCGTTTTTACTCCGACCGTGCCGTACTCATTATTGCAATAACTGTCGGGGAACAACGCTATAATCGCGTCTGGTACAGCATCGGTGGTAATATCCCAATCTTTAGGCACCTTGCCGAGGAGTAAATCGCGGACACATCCGCCGACGAGATAGGCTTCATAGCCAGCTACTTCCAATGTCTCAGCCACTACTCGTACCTCGAGCGGAATATCAGTCAAACGAATCATAATGTTGACATTGTAGCAGAAATTATTGCTTTTTCCCTGTTGTCACCGTATGATGTAGATATTGCACTTGTAGTGAAATGGATATCACAACTGACTTCGGATCAGTTATTCTGGGTTCGAGTCCTGGCAGGTGCACAAAGACAAAAAATGAGCAAGCGCAAGCTTGCCATTTTTTGTTTGTGCAGCTGAGTGAGTGACTAGATGTCGCTCACGACCGGACTCGAAGACCTTTTGAGATACTTTTTGAGACGAAGTCGAAAAAAGTTCCAAAAGGTGTACCGGACATGTAGTGTTCGAGTCCTGGCACGTGATCTAATAAATACATAAAACATCTGCGAGGGGTGGTTTATGTATTTAGCAGTCTTGAATAATCACCTGTGGTGCCTTGTCAGGAATGAAAAAAAGCTGTTTTTTGTCACGTCGGTAGTGAAAGAGTGCAAAATGAGGTCGTGTGTATATATAATCGAGATTTTCTTGATTTCGGTATGCTTCCTGTTCACTACTACGCCACAAGTATCGTTCGGTGCCACGTTTCCCAAAAATAAACCAGTGGTACACATCTTCAAGTAATGTATAGATGAACAATCCTATAAATAATGTCTCGATTTGTTGTGCAAAGTGAATTTTTTCGTGATTGATGAGTATTGGAGTGGCAACTGATTGGTTTTTTACTACAATAAACGGGAAACAGGCAAACGCTAACGCTTTCTCACCGCCGTGACGACCGATTGTGAGTCGGCCGATACAACGCACCAGTTGTGGCGCTACAATAATCCACGTATTCTGTAGGGTGAGCAACTTCATAAGACAATTAATTCCCAGTATACTATGTACTGCTATATTACCCCTATGGAACTATCTGAACGCTGTATAGAACAATTAGAAAAAGAAGGATATACCACTATCTACGAAGAAAAAGTGCTACCAGGTGCAGTTTTGACAGCACTGGTGATCGGTAGCAGTGTTTTTGTGACTGAAGGACTCCTCGTGGTGTCAGGTGATCGGTGTCGTGATGTCTTGCCTGGTGATCGGTATCGTGTGACTGATGAGAGTACAGCAGTCCATGCCGGCCCAGCTGGGTGTCAGGTCGTCATCGGTGAGTAAGTAATAAGATCAACGAACTGAGCCGGTATCCCCTACCGGCTCAGTTATTACTCTATATTTGAACACTGGTAAATGTATAATGTATACTAAGTTTATAATGACAAAAGTTGGTACATACAAGCAAGAAGCGTACGAGCAAGCTGTTTCTTTTCGTAAACGTGGGTTCACGTATGCTGAAATAGCTAAGATTTGCAACGTTTCTAAGGGCACTGTGAGTAATTGGCTCCGTCACGAAATATTTTCACAGGGAGTGGCCGTCCAAAATAAAAAGCTTGCTGTGCAACAGAATAAAAAACGCCTAGAGCTGATTAATAAAGCTCGCGTGGCTGAACGTAAGCATCAGCATGCGGAAATCGTACGTTTAGCGGAAATTGAGTATAAAAACTACCGTACTTCCCCACAATTTATCGCGGGTATTATGGTGTACATGACCGTCGGTGACCGCCACAACACGCGTACTATCCGGCTTACTACCAGCCGTCCAGAGTTACACCGCCTGTTTATTACATTTCTCTTGTCATACCTTGGTGCCGAAAAGAAAGCCATCCATTGCTGGCTGCTGCTATACCCCGAGCACGACGAGGTGCGCTGTATGAAGTATTGGTGCCGCCAAACCACTATTTCCCCTGCCCAATTTTATAAAAACCAAGTTATCCAAGGACGAGGGCAAAAACAAACATTGCATTTTGGCGTTCTTAATATTATAATCGGCAGTACTTTGCTCAAGAAAAAGCTTGAAACTTGGGTAAAGTTGCTCGAAAAAGATACAAAAGCGTCATAATACATTGCGGCCATGGTTAAGTGGTATAATGAGTCCTTGCCAAGGATTAGTCGGGGTTTCGATTACCCCTGGCCGCACCAAACCCAGAAAAAAGTCCTAAACAGGGCTTTTTTCTATAATGATTAAGAAAACGTTTAACCAATCAACAAAATAACAAGGGCAATTTTGATGTGGGGATAAAACAGTGAACATGTGTATAAAGGACAAAGGATTAAAGACAGGATACCAATAAAAAAATGCTTATAAATAAACCCTTTTTTGCAAAAGCTGTGGATAGTGCATCATAATTATACGTTTCACGTGGTACATATTAACGCTAGTTACACGTAGAACAACCAGGATTTATCTTAAAACATTTGGGCAGTTACCATTCGTTTTGACAACTTTTAAAATAATCATGCCGTTTTGATACACAAGATTAAATTTATACTTGAATGATTGTAAAAGCGCCGTTTTCAGTACATGTTGCACATGAAACTAGCGGGTATTGTTGTAATGGTGATTATAATTGGACGTTTTTGATCTAGTAATTGCTATACTAGTTACACATGAAACTAGCCTCACCACTAGCTGATAATAAGAGTAAAAAGCAACAAAACAAGATAATTGGTGCTAAAGGCGAACAAATTACCGCTAATTACCTAAAACGGAAAGGTTTTACCGTGGTGGAGATGAATTACCTAAAAAAGTGGGGAGAAATTGACGTGATTGTAAAAGGGGCCAACAAAATCCACTTTGTGGAGGTCAAAACCGTTTCATATGAAACGAAAGCCGATCTGGAACGGGCAGTTTCATATGGAACTTGGCGACCGGAAGAGAATGTCCATCCGTATAAATTGAAAAAGTTAGCACGGGCAATCGAAAGTTGGCTGATTGAACGAAATTGGACTGGTGATTGGCAAATTGATGTGGCAGCGGTGCGACTTGTGCCACGTGAAACATATGCAACTATTAAAATTATTGATAATGTCACGCTAAATTAGCTGAATTTTAGTTTCATGTGTAACTAAGTGCAATCTAAGAATAGTTTTATTAAAGATGAAGCATATTTTTTTAGATTTTGACCGGACGCTCTTTGATACAGAGCAGTTTTATAATTCCCTTGAACTTACCTATATAGAGGGTATTATCGCGGGCAGTATTGGAGCTGATTTCTCACGGTTTCTCTATCCTGATGTACTCAGTTTCATATTGAACGTGCGAGAGGCTAATTTTTCTTGCCATTTGGTTACCTTTGGGCGTCGCGGTGTGCAAGAATGCAAGTTTAAGCTCAGTGGTTTAGAGCCATATTTTGATCAAATGTTCTACGTGGAACAGGGAAGTAAAGCCTCTGTAATACAGACATATTTAGAAATTGGTATCCCTGGCACAGTCGCTTATTTTGTTGATGATAGTGTTGAGCACCTGTCTGTGGTAGCTACACAAGTGCCGGTAGTAACGCCGATCCGTATATGTCGGCCGGGGGCGAAGGGGAGTAAAGTCCTAGATGACCGGTTTACAACCATACAAAGTCTTGATGAATTGTGGGTTCAATTGTCGGTATAAGTTTATCAATTGGTGTTGAAAAAGGGGCTGTTTACACTCGCTTTTTTTAAAGAAGAGTGCTACTATCATAGCCACAACAAAATACCGGGGTGTAGCATAGTGGTAGTGTGCTCGGTTTGGGACCGAGTGGTCCGAGTTCGATTCTCGGCTCCCCGACAACTTACCAACACAAAAGCGACAGCGATGTCGCTTTTGTGTTGGTAAACTGTATACATGATTACCTATTACTTTCGCACCATTAAAGACAGTGAATTAAAGAAACTTGATGCCGTGCGGACGGGGGTGTGGGTACATGCCGAATCGCCGACGGTTGAAGAAATCCAGCAATTACAAGCTGATTTTGGCTTGGATGCTGATTTGATGGAAGACGCTGAGGACTTTTTTGAGGTGCCACGGCTTGAGAAATCAGATGGGTGTACATACTTTTTTACCCGCTACCCGTTTCCAGAAGTCAAAGAAGACAGCGAAACAGCACCATTGTTGCTGGTGATGGGAGAGTCTTTCGTATTGAGCCTCGCATTGCGTCCGGTGCCGTTTTTGGAAGCGTTTTTTAATGGGAAAGAGGCAGTGGTGACAACCCAAAAAGCCAAGCTTTTTATTGTGATGGTGGAAGCCCTGACCAAAGCATATGACGTGGAATTGGTGAAATTACGTAAAGCCGTGCAACGAGAACGGGTGCGTCTCAGCAAAATTGGCATGCGAGGAATTGAACGGTTGGTACAATATGAGTCTCGTTTAAATAGTATGGTGGATGCGCTCGTGCCGACTAATGCCTGGCTCCAACAGGTGCCAAAAGGCAATTACATGCAGCTTTTTAATGAAGATATTGACGATATGGAAGATATTATTATCGCCAATAATCAGGTGGTTAATCAGGCCCGGTCTATTTTGAAGACAATTCAGAATATGCGTGGGGGAATTGAAGCCATTATGACGAGCCGGTTGAATAATTCTCTTAGTATTTTGACGGTTTTAACGATTCTGTTGACCGTGCCGCTGGTGTTGGCGTCTTTGTACGGTATGAATGTGGCGTTGCCGTTTCAAGATAACCCGCACGCCTTTTTCTATATTTTAGGGTTAAATGTCGTTATTTTGGTGATTTTGGGTCGAGTTTTTCAGAAAAAGGGTTGGTTTTAAGGTATTTCTGAGAAGGTTTGATATACTTAATGGTATCCCTGGCTGCAGGGATGGGTGCAAAAGCACCCTAAACCAAGGCGGTTTCCATCACGGTGGTGACCGCCACTTTTTATACCAATCAACCCGTAAGGAATGGCATTGCCCGCCGTCTACCTATATAATGGTTTCCACATGGCTGGTTCTCATTCAACAAGCGCTGCGGGAAGCCAAGAACACCGTTTTTTGCAAGCATACGAAGAATATAACAATGCCTTATTCCGGCACGCGTTGTTGCGTATAAGTGATCGGGAACGGGCCATTGACCTCGTTCATGATACCTTTACCAAAGTGTGGATGTATGTAAAAAATGGTCAACACGTCGAAAATTATCGACCGTTTCTATACAAAGTGCTCAATAATCTGATTATTGATGCGTATCGTAAGCAGCGGGAACAATCACTTGATGGGTTGTTGGCTCAAGAGGGGGTGACCGAAGGATCGTTCCCCGAATTAGTGGAGGATTCCACTGAAGCCTTGGCCGCGACCATTGATGGCAAAAAGGCACTCGATCAAGTCACGGTGTTGCCCGATGTGTACAAAGAAGTACTCATTTTGCGATTTGTAGATGGGCTGGGGCCAAAAGAAATCAGTGAGCTCGTTGAAGAAAGTGAAAATGTGGTATCGGTGCGGATTCACCGGGGTCTCAAGCTATTGCGTGAGATTATCGAAGGAACTGCCAAAAAACCAACCAAAATACCCAAAATATCCCGAAAACCAAAATCGTAGTTTATATATCCATGAAACGTTTTAGCGAACAATTTCATAAATCAGCACAAAAAATTGCTTTAACCGCGAGCGAAAAAGACGTGCTTCGGGAACGGTTGGTGGCGTTTATGGAATATCATCCGTTGCCAACAACGCACCAAGTTACAGCGGTGGCCACCGAACCATTTAAAATCCTACGTATTCCGTCTCATTATTTTACCTATGCGTCACTCGTGTGTGTCATGTTTGTGATTGTTGGTATACCGGTATTAGCCGAACGAGCAGTGCCGGGGGATATATTGTATCCAATGAAGATACGGGTAAACGAAGAAGTGTTGGGAACCTTTAGTGGTTCTGGGTATGAAAAAGTTGCCTGGGAAACCGAACGATTGGAACGACGGATTGCCGAGGCACGGTTGTTGGCCAAAGAGGGTAGACTTACTGAATCGCGGCAACAAGAAGTAATTGCAGCCATTGAAGTACACCAAGCCGCCACCGAAGCGGAAATTGATACGTTGCGGGCGACTGATGCTGAGGGCGCTACTTTGGCCCAGTTAGCGTTGGCATCGGTGCTTGACGTACAATCGGCCAGTTTGAAAGCGAATGATGCCGGCAGTACGACCGAAGGTGTGTCGACAGTGTTGCTGGCCCAGGCACTCGATGAAGCGCAAATGAAAGTAAAGCAAAAAAGTGACCAACAAGTATCGTACGAACGGTTGTTGGCTCGACTGGAACAAGAAACCACTCGCGGCCGAGAATTGTTGGCGAGTATCAAATCGTCAGCTACCGAGCAAGAATATAATGATCTTGACCGGCGGTTGGGGGATATTGAACGGAAAGTCAGTCAGGGTGTCACCTTACATGATAACGGTACAGCGGAAGAAGCAGTAGCATCTTTACGCGGGACGTGGCGAGATATGCAAGTGATACTGACCTTTATGACGAATATCGATGTACGGTCATCATTGGCCCTAGATACTTTTGTGCCGGTAGTGTTAACGGCGGAGGAAGAAAAGGTGCTCGCTATTACTGCCTATAATGAAGCGGTCGCCAATGTGTTACGTATTGAAGCGACACTGCCAACCATTACCGATGCTGGCATTACTGATAAAGTGGCTATCGCTTTACCACATATTGTCACCTTATTAGATACGGCTTCAACGTCTTTACGGACTGATGATGTGTTGGTTGCTAAACAGGCAGCCATTGAAGCCCGAGAAAATACGAGATCATTTACGATGCTCCCGGCTTTTGCCACTGCGGTAGTTGATGGCACGGTGACACCCACTCCATCTATTCTTGATATGATGGCGACCACTAGTAGCATCACCGCTACAAGCAGTGTAGCTTCGTCGACCGAGACGACCACGCCGGCAAATGAATAATCGAGCGATACGATGACAACAAGCCCCGCAATCATCAGTGATTGCGGGGCTTGTTGTCGGTGAGAAAATAATACGCAATATTACGGGGTATTGATTTCGATGGTTAACAAGTTGGTTAAAAAGGGCACCATGGTGTCGCTAAAGACGATACTGCGCATGGCTACGTCACCATGTAAATGATCAAAAAGATTGGTATTTGTTTCTTCGGTGATGGTACGGTTAATATGGCCGATGGTAATCCCGCGAAGACTGCCAGTACCATCAACGGTATCGTTTCCGCGGGTGGCAATCATACCCACCACCGCGCCGTCAGCATTGACAATGGGTCCACCGGAAGCGCCTTGTTGTCCAAGTGCACTTCCACGTAAAGCGATAACGTCAGCTTTATTGTCGCCAAAAGTAAATAATTCAGAAATAGTCGTTGTCGCGCTACGCGCGAGTAACCCGGCGACGGTATCAAGCTCTGGAGCACCAGCGGGATATCCAGCAGCAGTGACAACAGTGTTGCCCAACCGTGGTGACAGTTCGGTTGTGGCGAGTGGAAGAGCAGGGAAGGTTGACGGTAACGGATCGCCAGAAACGGTATCAGCGACATACACTAACGCATAGTCGCGTTCGCCGGTGCCGCTGGGGTTTTTGGCATCAATAAGATTCGCATGTTCAGCGACCCAGGCCGGCGGAATGTACAGCAATTCAGCAATATAAGCCGGAGTAGCGGGTGATCCATTGCGGATGATACATCGACTGTCTCCTAAAGCATTGGTGTCATCAAGGAGTAAAAATTGTGCGACGTGGGCGTTCGTCATAATCACTCCCGTATCACTCACAAAGAACCCGGTGCCGGTGGTGGTACGAATGGTTTTATCTGTTGTGAAGGTGCAATAAATATTGACGATGGCTGATAGAGGGTCGGTTACTGTGGCTTTTTGTGGAGGGATGCCTTCGATGATTGTCGCTTGTTGGTAGGCGGCACTTTGCTTTAGTACATCCGGGATATACGAAAACACTGAAGCAAGTGGAGTGAGACCGGTGGTTTCTTCGTCGTTCGACTGTGTTGCTGGAATATGGTCTTCACTGGAATTGGTGGCCGGTGTTTCGAGTGGCGGTTCGTCAAACAAATGAGTAATACCCGTGGCTAGGCTGTTAGTAAACGCAAGGTAGGCCATGAGTCCGGCCACCAAAAAATCAATTATGAACTGCATGAGGGTAGTATAGCAGGCGAGAGTGGTAATTTTGAACAAATGGTGCTAAAATCTCGGGACTTCGTAAGGGGTAAAGCATACAATAAAATATTGCGGGTGTAGTTTAGTGGTAAAACAGCTGCCTTCCAAGCAGCGGTCGGGAGTTCGATTCTTCTCACCCGCACACAGCCAGCAGAAAAACCGTCCCTGAGGACGGTTTTTCTGCTACTGAATCAGCTTTTTGCAGCAATCAGTAGAAGCGCTGCTTTGGCATAGCGGTACGTATCATACCGTAAACGACTATCGTTTTTATGCATGTTTTCGAGTTCTGACAGAGTGACCCAGACACAGGGTGATTGGCTCAGTCTATCTTCCGCTGACTGTGGGTTAATCTCGCGAGTGGTTGAGGTAGCAAAAAATATACAGGCCGAATGCTCGTGCACGTCATTAATGCGATGACGATTCATAAAATGTGGTGGTACAAGGTCCTTGTTGAAATCGGTGTCCTCTTTTGTCCAATGTGACGGTGGAATCAGTGTCACCGCAATACCGACTTCTTCCCAAACTTCACGTTTAGCGGCTTCGTTGAGGTCTTCGTTTGCATCAACATGTCCGCCGGGGACATTCCAGAAGTGATACTTGTCATGCAATCTCAGCAAGACGGCGTCGCCATTCAATACAAACGTGTCCACACACAAATCAAGGTAATAGTTATTATGAGCCATAGGAGTACATTTTAGCACAAAACAAAAACACCCGGCTGAAGGGTGTCTTTGTTTTGTGATGGAAAATAGTGAAGATCCACTCTTGTACTATTTTCGTAGCGCAATTACCTCCGCTACTCTTATAGTATACACCGTTACAGTATTTGACGACAGTAAATTGATGTGGGGATAGGGTGGGGAAAAGTAACGGCGCGCCCGTAGGGCGCGCCGTTACTTTTCCTATCGCAGAATGACTAATTATTTCACTGCGTCTTTCAATGCCTTGGCAGCACGGAATTTTGGTGCACGCATAGCTGGAACCTTAACGGTTTCACCAGTGCGAGGATTGCGTGCTTCGCGAGCAGCGCGTTTCTTGGCTTCGAAAATACCAAATCCAGCAATTGATACTTGGTCGCCGTCCTTAAGGGCAGCTACTACATTATCGAATACGGCATCAACGGCACGTTCTGCATCGGCTTTGGTTGTGCCGAGAATGTCATGCACTTTTGCAATGATGTCTGCTTTGTTCATAGTAGAAAAATATTTACTGTGATTAATTCATTATGCTCTGTGACGCAGAGCCGCGCTTGCCGACGTAAGTGGCTTGTAAACATTATATAGCAACGTATTTTTGACGCAATAACTCCACAGATAAAAAATGTGTGTTGTAATGATTTACTCGCATGAAATGGACTGACGCATTTTTGAGGCAATTGTCGCTCATTTTACTTTTAAAGTGAGCGTTGTATAGTAAGTAATGGATCCACTGCAGGCAAAAGGAGTACATATAAATGCCGCAGTCACTGTTCTTGATTACGTTAGTCTGTATCGTTGGTGTAGCGATACACCTGGTGCAAGGTCATGGCTGGGCTATCATCGTCGCCGATCTAGCCAGAGGGGCGCTTCTGCTATCGCGCGTAACTGACGACGCGAGTTTCACGAATAACGTGGACTTTGATTTCACCTGGATAACGCAATTTTGATTCAATGGTGGTGGCAATCGTGCGCGCAAGTGTATGGGTGTCGTAATCGTTTAACGTGGTGGGATTCACGAGGACACGAATTTCGCGACCAGCGGCGATGGCAAAGGCTTTTTCGACGCCTTCCAGCGTGGTAGCAATGGCTTCAAGGTCAGCCAGGCGTTTGACGTAATTTTCAATAGAATCGCGCCGTGCACCGGGGCGACCACCAGAAAGGGCGTCGCACACTTGTACAATAATAGACTCGGGAGTTTCGTATGGATACTCTTCATGGTGGGCGCGCATGGCAAGAATTACGGCGTCATCAACACCGTATTTTTGTAAAATACGGATGCCGATTTCTACGTGGGTACCAGCGACTTCATGGCTGACGGTTTTGCCAATATCATGAAGAAGAGCGCCGGCGCGGGCGACAGCCACATCGGCTCCCACTTCTTCGGCAATAATGGCAGCCATATTCGCCATTTCCACCGAATGCCACAACACATTTTGGCCGTAACTCGTTCGGAAATGAAGGCGTCCTAAAATAGTAACGAGATCCGGATGGAGGTTCGGGACGCCCGCATCAAAACAGGCTTTTTCTCCCATTTTTCGAACAATGGTCGCTACTTCTTTGCGCGCTGCTTCAACGCATTCTTCGATTTTGGCTGGTTGAATCCGACCGTCTTTAACGAGCATTTCCATAGCGACGCGCGCAATTTCACGACGAATCGGATCAAACGATGAGAGCACGACATAGCCGGGCGTTTCATCAATGAGTACATCAACTCCGGTCGCGCGTTCAAAAGCGCGCACGTTGCGACCTTCTTTCCCAATGACTTTTCCTTTGATATCGTCGCTCGGGATTTCCACATGCGATGTCATTACGTTTGTCGGCATATTATTTCCGATACGATGCATGGCAGCGAGGAGAATATTTTGCGCCCGTGCTTCAAATTGCTCCTCATTAAATTGTTCGATTTTCCGTAGATGGGTAACAAGATCAGTGGCTCGTTCGTGTTCAACTTTGGCTATAATACGAGCAAAGGCTTCATCGCGAGTGACTCCTGCAATTTCTTCTAGTCGCTCATCAAGTTCATTTTTTCGTCCATCCAAACGCGATTTTAGGGTTTTTACTTCTTCAATTTTTTCTCGAACAAGTTCTTTTTGGGAATCAAGGTCAATTTGTCGACTGTCGAGCAGCTCTTCGCGCTTCAATAAATGAAGCTCTTTTTGGTTGAGTTTTTCTTCAGTATGCTTTTCTGATTCCTTGGCGGCAACAATAATACCATCGGCTTTTTCTTCAGCCTTTTCAATAATTTTTAACGCTTTTTCTTCGGTCTCTACAATTTTTTCTTTATTTTGAAGTTCAATCGAGGATTTGGTTGAGACCGCATGAAGGTAGCGCAGATAATATCCAAACGCTACACCCAATCCAAGACTCACAAGAACTGTGAATAAGGGGGATAATAATGGCATAACACAACGGCAAATTAACGGTAAGGAATCAGAAATACAGACAAAATAGGTAATTCAGATAAACGTACAGTACCAGAAAAATCAAGGTAAGTAAAGATAATAAGAGAGCGGGGCCGTAGGCCCCGCTCTTCTTCACGGCGGCACTAATAACCGCTGTTTACTTGAAAATCGTATCAACGATACCGTATTTCAGTGATTCTTCAGCATCCATAAAGAGATCGCGATCAACGTCTTTTTCAATTTGTTGTAATTTTTGGCCGGTAGCTTTGGCAAGCATTTTATTTAAGCGATCGCGAGTTTTAAGAATATGCTTGGCGGTGATATCAATATCTGACGCTTGACCATAGGCACCGCCTGATGGTTGGTGAATCATTACTTCGGCATTGGGCAAGATTGATCGTTTGCCTTTGGCACCTTGAGAAAGAATCAGTGATCCCATCGAGGCGGCGAGACCCACACAGACCGTGGCAACATCGGGTTTGATGTGGTGCATGGTATCGATAATCGATAACCCTGCGGTGACACTGCCGCCTGGAGAGTTGATATACATTGCGATATCTTTTTTTGGATCCTCCGCTTCGAGGAAGAGGAGCTGCGCGACGATAAGATTGGCCATATAGTCTTCAACCGGGCCGGTCACAAAGATAATTCGTTCTTTTAATAGTCGAGAAAAAATATCAAAAGCCCGTTCACCTCCTTGGGTTTTTTCGATGACCATTGGTACTAGATTGTTTTGGATAGTTTCAGATTTCATACATAGAAGTTAATGAGTGGTATATCAGTCACGGTTTGGCTCCGACCAGGTCCTCGTTTGAAGTAGTCGCACTAGGGATGATCGAGGTCAATTTTGCGGCTGATGTACTGGTGCGTTTGGACAGCAACAAGAAGACGCTTCATCATCCTAACAAATGGTCACCAAAAAGGGAAATAGGGAGAGTAAAAGCTAAATGCCCGCGCCGTAGGCGCGGGCATTTACTATTGGCTTTCCAGCATTTTCATCACAGCCTCGTTTTGCATGACACTCGCGACGTACACGGTAACGCGATGGCGGTCAGCGTCTTTGTATTGCTCTGTGAGTTGATCAACCTGCGTTTTTAATTGGACTTCATCAAGTTTGACCGCTTCCTTTTTGGCAATTTCATTGAGGACCAGTTGCAGTTTGGCGCGTTTTTCGGCCGCTGGTGTCCAATCTTTGAATAGCTCCTCTTTGGTCTTTTTGATATGGGTGAGGTAATCATCCATCTTTAGATTGGCACGAGTAAGGTCATCAGCCATTTGAGCGAACATTTGGTTTAATTCACTTTCTACCAGAATGGTGGGTAATTCCATGGTCGTTTTGTCCACGATGGCATCGGTAATCGCAGTACGGTGCTTGGTTTCCACATCACGCTTTTTCTCGATGGTAAGGTGTTCGCGAATTTTTGCCTTAAAGTCAGCTACATTAGTAAATTGGCCAGGTTGACCTAGTGTCTGTACTACTTCATCTGTAAGTTCTGGTAACGGGAGTTTCGCTAAATCTTCCTCAGTTTCAATAGTGTCAACTGTTTCGGGGGTGGGGAGGTCGGTGCCGTTGGTGTCGGCGGCGGCTTTAGCCGCCGCCTTATTTTGCAAGCGGTCATAGGCCGCCTTTTGACGAAGAATATCCTCGATTTGCTTCTCGACGTCAGCATCGGTGACGTCAGACGATTCCTTGCCAAGATTTTTATCTTTGGCGAGGGCTTTGTAGTCGGGGAGTGTCATCGTTGGTAATACCGCAACGGTAGCGGTAAAACCGAGTGGGTTTTCGGGAGCAATTTTGGTGATATCAATTTTTGGATAGCCGATGACATCAATATCATGGGCTTCAATGATATGAGGATACATATGGGCGATGGCACGTTCCGCCATCTCTACCAAAATATTCATTTCGCCGATACGACTGACAAGGAGGTTTTCTGGTGCGTGACCAGGACGAAAACCATCAATGGCAATATCAGCGCCAAGTTTTTTAATAGCGGACGCGCGTTCGTGTTGCAATTCGGTCCACGGAATTTCGCCGGTAATTTTAACTTGACTGCCAGGTTCGGGGGTGACGGTAAAGGCGCTTTTAAAATCAATATCATGATGATGATGTTCGTGTGTCATAGTGTTGGCTAGTGTACCCCGATAGCGGTAAATTGCAAACGGGGAACCAGGCTGGTGTCACTGTGCCTCACTGCCCCACACCCTTTACTTGGCACGAGTCCGATTTTCTCTGGGAAGGAGAAAATCGGCCCTCCCGCTCGCCCACGAAAAATCAGCACTAAAGTGCCGATTTTGTCGTGGTCTCCGCGAGACCTCGCAAAGGGTGTGGGGCAGTGAGGCAGCCTGGGTCAAGGCTGATATCTGCCGCCCAATAAGAAACCCGCCATGTGGCGGGGAATAGCGGGGCTGGACGGAACGAGGGGCTGGGTAACCTTTTATTGTCTGCCAGACTGCCCTCGTCCCGGATGCTCGACGCGGCGTCAGTGACCGGTGGTGAACGGATGGTGACCCATCATTTCCTCCTTTACGTTGCTCCTACAAGACAGCATAACTGCCCTCGTCCCGGATGCTCGACGCGGCGTCAGTGACCGGTGGTGAACGGATG
>CAYXYJ010000003.1:0-3958 GCA_964469295.1 uncultured Candidatus Saccharibacteria bacterium | reverse complement strand
ACTGCCCTCGTCCCGGATGCTCGACGCGGCGTCAGTGACCGGTGGTGAACGGATGGTGACCCATCATTTCCTCCTTTACGTTGCTCCTACAAGACAGCATAAAAGATGACCGGGATTTGTGCAAGAGGGTGATGGGAGAAAGGAAACAGGGGCGGGACCGTAGGTCCCGCCCCTGTTTCAACCGTTGCTTTTACCATCATTACGGAGTGGTATTGGATACTTTCGTGGCGCTATTGAGTTCTCCATCGACGGCAGCAAAATCAGTATCCAGGTCTTCAAAGTTGATACTTTCAACATCAGCACTAATGGCATCAAGATCATCGGAAGTACTCACCACATCAGCAGCGGCGGTTCTGGCTTCAGCCGTGGTACTCTCGGGCTCGTTGTTCATTTCAGCGGTTGGTCTCGTGGGTATTGGTACTGACACCGGAGTAGCCATCAAAATAGTGTACCAATAATAAATACCACCCAAGAGAGCAAATAGAATCGCTACCAACAACAATACAATTGGACCATTCAAAATGCTGGTTGGTTCTGGTGTTGTTTCGGCGGTATCCACCGAGGACGGAATTTTCATGGTTTCACCTTCGAAATTTGGTTCGACAATTGGTTGATTATTCATATGACGTTGCATTAATTAGAAATTTCTTCGGTTGTGGTACTCGTATTTTCTAAATCAGTAGACACGAGTGGGGCATCACGCAAAATCAGTAACGCCGCGACTGACTCACGATGGGCGGTTTTAATGGCATCATAGGCGGTACGATAAGTAGTTTTAATTACTTCAAATCGATCTTTTGGTGAAGGACTACCGACAAACGCTGCGACATCGGCATCAATGGTGGCGAGAGTGCTTCGAGCCGTGGTCAAGGCAGTTCTAGCCGCAGCGATATGTGTTATTGCACCACGAACATCCTTCCCCTCAGTAGCAATTTTTTGTTGGCGTGATTCCAGTCGATTAGTGATATTTTCAATCCGTCTGATATACGCTTCCAGTCGGTTGCTAATGTTGGCGGTAAGGTTGGTAATTCGTCTTTGGGCAATGACTGAGAGCAT
This sequence comes from uncultured Candidatus Saccharibacteria bacterium, assembly GCA_964469295.1. Lineage (GTDB taxonomy): Bacteria > Patescibacteriota > Minisyncoccia > Phycocordibacterales > UBA918 > OLB19. The sequence continues at coordinate 2,902 of CAYXYJ010000003.1, read as the reverse complement.
GGCGCTGGTCACCGGGGTAGCTGATGGAGTGGTGACCACTGGAGTGGTGGTACTTATATCGTTGGCACTTGAGCTGCTGGTGGCGTCGGTTGTCGTTTGGGCCATCGTGATGCCGACGACACCAAAGCACAGGCTTACAACAACTCCATACACATAATACGTTTTGGTGAATGACATATATAAATAGTATAGCCCCTAACGACCGTTGGTCATTAGGGGCTATACACATTAGAATCGTGAGTATTTTAGAGCGTGAGCGCCGGAAGAATTTGCTTCTTTCTCGATACGATTCCCGGAAGTATTTCGGTATCACCGGTAGTAGCCACTTTAAAAGACGCGCTGATGACTTGTTTTGTTACATCGTTATAGGTCAGTACCGTGGCTTCCTCTTTTAATATATCAACGATAAAAAACAAAACGTCATCAATGTCTTGTTCCTCGGCGATACAAACTTTGATGGCCTCGATAATGCCAGCCTGTCTGGCTAGAACGATGGCCGGATCAGTAGTTTCAATCACGGATACGCGGAAATTTTTGTTACCAACCCCGTATTTTTTACTATCGAGTTTTATGAGTCCACTATCACTAAATTCCGAAATATCAGATTTTGCCGTAAATAGTTCATTGGCAAAAGATTGAATATCGATTCCAATTATTTCCGCGAGCTTTTCTGCCACATCTTTGTCATGAGGAGTAGTTGTTGGTGATCGAAACGCCAATGTATCAGATAAAATTGCCGACAGCATGAGTCCAGCGATATCGGTCGGAATGGTGTGCCCAGCAGCGGTAATTAAGTCGTAGATAACCGTCGCGGTGCACGCGAGGGGACGAATCGTGATGTCGGTAGGGGTCGTCGTTTCCAAGCCACCGACCAATTTGTGATGATCAATAAGTCCCAGCAGATTTAATTCATTAATATTGGTTGGGAGTTCTTGGGGATTGTTGGTATCAACGACCACCACATCCGTACCGGCGGTCAAGGTTGGTAGTAGATCGGGGGTCGCGATACCAAACCGTTGTAATACAAATTGCGTTTCTTTATTGAGTTCACCGAGTACAAATGGAGTGGCGTCAGTTGCGGTGTGGGTATTTAAATACCAAGCCCAAATAATGGCCGAGCAGGTGGCGTCCGTGTCCGGTGAAAGGTGTCCAAATACGTGTATCATACAATTATCATTTACCAAGTAGTGTTGGTAGTGTAGCGAACCGGTTTGCTTCGTGCAACTTTGGTCACAAGACAACCCCGGGCCTAATGAGGCCCGGGGTTCAAGGGTCGGTTAATTGGCTAGGAGGCCAGAAAATTATCGATAGTTTGTTGCAACCGACGCTCGGCTTCGGCTTGTTGGCACAACTCCTCGTGACGCCTTTTGGCCGCCGCCTCACGCTCGCTTCGTTTTTTCATGGCGTTTAGCTTGAAGTGCCTTCTGTTTAGTTTTTGCAGTAACTTCTCCTCAAGCGTTGCCGAATAATCTTCCCATTTGACGACACCATACTGGCGATCGTCAATGAGATTAGTATCACACCGAGCCACCAGGACCCCCTCGATCAGTATGTCCGTAAAATCCCAAGCCCTCTCAAGATCATATCCACGGACGGTCCGAAGTGAAATGGTGCCAAACGGGGAATGATCGCGGAGGAGACGACAGAGATCAGTCAGGTGGCGATTGTGCGTGGTCTTTGGATTCAGCCGACGCAAGCCGTTCCGCTGCCACATGGCGGCCAGGTCGGTTTTCAGCTGTTTCATTTGCAGTCGCTGTTTTGACGTAATGATGTGTCCCAACATGTCCTTTTCGCCAGTTGAACAATATCTGCGGGACAGTTAATCTGATGAGAATAAAAAAGTCAAGGTGAGTGAGCAAAAAAATCACAAATAATTTTGGTCAAAATTATCACTGAATAATAAAGACGGAAATTATTCGTGCCAAAATGGCACGAATAGGAGCTTTTTAGATATAAAAGCCTGACAACCAGCTTCATACTGGTTGGGACAGTTTGGTCTTTTACTTAGAAGGATGACGCCATGGATCCCCAAACCATGACCCCACCCAAAACTATCCGCCGCATCGCCACCATCGACCGCACTCTCTCGCCCGAGGCAGCCATCACCGCCACCGGGCGTCGACAGTAAGTGAACAAAAACGTGCTGGCGACGATGCCTCAAGGCACGGACGAAACCGCAACCATCGAGTTCATCCCGCTGGAAAAGTGGCTGAGCGATGAAGCGGTCGATGCCCTCCTGGCCCAGCATGGTCTTTCGGCCGTCGATCCGTACGCACTTATGGCCTTGAACGCCGCCGACTCGGACTTCGCCTCCAGTCACCCCTGTTTCACCCACTGGAGGGACACCTCGGGCAAATGGTGCTACGTGGCGTTCGACGACTGGCTCGACGAACGACGCGTGGACGTATGCCGGCACGACGACGGCTGGCGCGACTTCTGGCGGGTGGCGGGCGTGCGCATATAGTAGTTAGATTTAGACCACTCCGTTCTTGCACTTTGCCGCTCCAAGCGATTGGGGCGGTTTCTTTTTATATTGACACAATAGAACAATCGCCGAGCTACGCTCGGCGATTGTTCTATCAACGGTAAGTAATTATTATTTCGTTTCTTCTTCGTCTATCAGCGCTTCGGCCTCTTCGGGGGTGTCGATTTCATCCATTTCGTCATCGTTTGGATTTACGGCATCACGATCGGCGGTAGCGTCGTCCTCACTTATACCAATGGGTTCGCTAGTCATCCCATCTTCGGCTTCTAGGTTTTCAATACCAGCCGCCACCGTATCACGTGGTTCGTCAATTACGGTGTCACCGTTACTGTCAGCTTCGGCGAGGTTGTCGCCGCTCTGGGCAGACACAATATCAATTTTCCAGCCAGTTAATTTGGCTGCCAAGCGGACGTTTTG
>CAYXYJ010000002.1:82902-110794 GCA_964469295.1 uncultured Candidatus Saccharibacteria bacterium | reverse complement strand
TTTGGGACGAATGTTATTGATTTAGTCGTGGCTGGGGCAGGAGATGTTATTTCGAGTGATTCAAGTGGCGGTATGCAGTTTGATAACAGCGCCAACATTCTCTATTTGGAACAAGATTCTTCCAATACAAACGGGTTTGCTTTCTATTTCCGAAAGGCGCGGGGGATGGCCGGTGCTCGATCGGTGGTTACTTCAGGGGATGATATTATGCTGCTCCGAGCTTACGGCATGAATGCCGGTTCTACTTGGAGTGAGTCCAGTCGCATTACATTTGATACCGAGGGTACGATTACTGGAGCAGCGGTACCAGGTCTGTTACGGTTCTACACCGCTGATGCGGCGGGTACGATGCAACAGCGGATGTTTATTAATTCAAACGGTACTGTGAATATTGATTCGCTTACGGCGAGTCGGTTAGTAGCCACTGATTCAAGTAAAAATCTCACGTCAACAATCTCGTTGGCCAATCTCGTCGCTTCCATTTCCGATGTCTCTGGTTCTACCGGCACCGGCAACCTCGTCCTCTCCGCCTCACCAACCCTCACCGGCACTCCGGTACTCCCCGGTACCTTCACCATCGGCGCCAATTCCTTTATTCGTAGTGGTGCTCACAATCTCACCCTCACCACCACTGCTACCACCAACGTTACCTTACCAACCTCAGGCACTCTCTATGGTACAGCGGCATCGTCGATTACGTCGGCGAATCTCGCTTCTTCACTCTCTAACGAAACTGGTACGGGGGTAGTAGTGTTTGGCACCTCACCAACCCTCACCACTCCCACCATCTCCGGTCTCCCAACCTTCTCTGGCCTCACCGCCAATCGTCTTATCTCTACCGCCACCGGCGGAGTAGCCACTACCACCATCACTCTCGCCAACGTAGTGAATAGTATCTCGGATGTCTCTGGTTCGACGGGTACGGGTAACTTGGTGTTGTCTGCCAGTCCGACGCTTACAGGAACCGCTATTGCCAACGCCATCACAATGTCTGCTGCTCTTACCATGAGTGGGTCAGCGGCTAATATTGCCTTGGGGTCCAATTGGCTCTCTGGAGATGGTGCGGATGAGGGTGTGTATGTTGATGTTAACGGAAATGTGGGGATTAATACCGCCACTACCACAGCAACCCGATTCACCGTACAAGGAACAGATGGAGCATTATCAAATCTCATTGTTAGTTCCGGTGCGAATGAGTTGCTTATTATGGATAACAGTTACGTCGGTATTACTTTAGGGACTTCAAATAGTGGCGTTGCTACGATTAACTTTGCCGATGCTGGAAATGGGGCAGCGGGAATGATATCGTATGATCATAGTCAAGATCGTTTAACAATTGGTGGTGGTTCAGTGGCTTGGCAATTAGATAGTTCGATTCATTATGATACTGCTAACTCGTTGCAAAACTTTTCGTCAAGTAATTATTCCAACTATCGTTATAGCGCCAATGCGTTAGCACCGACAATCGGTGTGTATAAAGCTCGGGGAAGTGTCTCTTCACCGGCCATTGTTTCTGCTGGCGATGATGTGCTCCGAATTAATGGCTATTCATTAACAGATACCAGTGGCATCTGGTCAGAATCTGCTCGTATTACCATGGATTCGGAGGGGTCTATTTCGAGTGGCGTAGCGCCGGGACGGTTGTTTTTTGGGACCGCTGATGCGTCCGGAACACTTATTAATCGGGTGCTAATTGATTCAGAAGGACGGATGGGTATTGGTGAAACTAACCCAACCTACACCCTTGATGTATTAGCAAGCAGTACGAACTTTGTATCCCGAATTTATAATAATTCTACTACTGACGGCGGGGATGGTCTCTTGATTCGGATTGATGATTCCACGCCGACGTCAAATAACGAATTCATCCGCTTCCAACGTAATGGCGGGAACACACTTGGTGCTATTGTTGGGAGTACCACCGGAGCAGTCAGTTATAATCAGACGTCAGACGTGCGTTTAAAGGAAAATTTCGCTTCGTCGTCATATGGACTGTCTGATTTGTTACAAGTGACAGTGTCTGATTATAACTTTATTGCGTATCCTGGATCACAACAAAACGGTTTTTTGGCACAACAGTTGCTTGAACATTATCCGTTAGCCGTGACGGTGCCGGACGATCCAGCTGAAGCGTGGGGAGTCGATTACGGTCGAGTGACACCACTTATTATACAATCCATCCAAGACCAGCAATTGACACTTGTTGAGCTTTTGACAACCGGTTCCACCACAAAAAGTGCGTCACTTTTGACATCGTTGCAAGATGGTCATGTTGATACGGTTTGGGAAAAGATGGTGGCTTTGGCGAAAGGATTCAAAGATGGTGTATTGTCATTGGTCGGAGTAAAAGCGAATCGAGTGGAAACCAAAGTGTTATGCGTGGGTGATGTGTGTATCACCGAAGCGGAATTAAGTGAGCTTTTGGAACAACAAGGTGGTGGGGTGGTTGTCCCGCCAGCACCAGAAGAAACGCCAGAACCGCCGACTGATGCGGGTGATGAAAATAATGACGCTGAGAACGAAGAAAATGTTGATGCTGGCGACGCAGAGACCGATAATGAAAGTGACAATACTGGGGGTGAAACGGAAGGGGAAGGGTCTGAATAGTTTTATCGACATCTATTCCTCATACTATATATTCTTCGTTTCCTGCCAAACGACTACCTATACAAATATAATAGTGAGGGGATAGGAACCGTTTTATCCCCAATAGTAGTTAATCATTACCTGATAAATAAAATAATTAATAGTATAATTTACGGTAATTATATATATATGAGAACACATATTTCCAGCAGTGCCGTTTATGCCACTAGTAAAAGTAGTTTTATCTTAGCGGCGTTTTTAGTGGGAATGCTGTTGTCTCTGTATGCGATCAGTGAACCAGCAATTAGTCGCGCGGCAGCATCGGCAACCGATACCTTTACAATTCGCCAGCAAATTACTGATGAAATTTCTTTCCTCACTACTGCGGCGGATGTAACTATGGCTGGTACTATTGCTGGTATGACGGGTGGTCAAGCTACCGGTACGACCTATGCGGTCGTACGCAGTAACAGTAATAGTGGATTTACTATTGATATTGCCTTTTCTGGTGCTCCGGCCATGCGCGGAGAAAGTGGCGGCAGTGCCAGTACCAGTATTAAGGACTATGGCGTACCGGGCGCCGAACCAACATTTACTTTTGGAGCGAGTACCTCAGCCCAATTTGCTTATACTGTTAGCGCTTCCACTACGACTGATATTGATCCGTCATTCCTAAATAACGGCTCAGCCTGTAATGCAGGCAGTAACTCTACCGGTGATCGATGTTGGAAAGGGCCATCAACCTCAAACTTCCGTATCGTGAATCGCTCGACTTCAGCGCCGTCTGGAGCCACGACAACATTGACGTTTAGTGTACGAGTGCCGTCAAATGCCACGCCGTCAGTAGATGAAGATTACTATACCGCCACCGCGACATTGACTGCTACTAACCAATAAAATTACCTAAAATAATAATTATTCAATATATGTTAAGGCAACACATTATCGAGGCATCAAAATATAGTGTCAGTGTTGCAACAATGATTAGTGTCGTCACTATGGTATTGATTAGTGGTTTGGAACCTATAGCGACCCGGGCCGCTGCATCGGCAACCGATACCTTTACGATTCGGCAGGAAATTACCGATGAAATTACCTTTCAAACGGCGGCCGCTGACGTCACTATGGTTGGGTCAATTCAGGGTGTATCTGGCGGTCAAGCTACCGGCACAACCTATGCGGTCGTACGCAGTAACAGTAGTAGCGGGTTTACCATTGATATTGCTTTTGATAATAACCCAGCGATGCTCGGCGAAACGACCGGTAATACCAGTATTAGAAATTACGGTGTCCCCGGAGCCGAACCAACCTACGGCTTTAATGCCAGTACCTCAGCCCAATTTGCCTATACTGTCAGTGCGTCAACGACCAGTGACCTTGATCCATCATTTTTAAATAACGGCTCAGCCTGTAACACTGGTGCTGGGTTTAATGCGAATACTTGTTGGAAAGGGCCATCAACCTCAAACTTCCGTATCGTGAATCGCTCGACTTCAGCGCCGTCTGGAGCCACCACTACATTGACGTTCCGGGTCTTGGTGCCAAGTAACCCTGTTCCTGGGGTGGATGAAGATTTTTACACTGCCACGGCTACTTTGACAGCGACTAACCAATAAGCGATAATATCCGCACTAGTATGAAACAAATAGTCACCGGCATTGTGGTGTTGCTTATCATAAGTGGCTTGATGGTAACCGGTGACGCGACGATGGTATTAAGTCAGGAAGCAACGACGATGCTAGTTGCTGATGAAATAGCAACGACGACCTCCGTATCTGCCAGTAGCAGTGAATTGATTGCTCCGTTGGCGGTTGCTACCGGCCCACAGGTAACCACTGAGCATATTCCTAATGGGAATGTGGAAATTGGTGACTTTGTGGTGGGGCCGGGCCGGGTGGAAGTGCGAATGAAACCGGGCGAAACCGTAGTTCGAGACATTACGGTGACCAATCGTATCAGTGCCAACCGTGACTTTGAATTGTATGTTGAAGATATGTCTGGATCAGCCGACGGCGCACAAGCGGTGGTATTATTAGGAGATCAAAATGGTCCGTATTCATTACGAGATTACGTCACGTTGCCGACACAAAAACTAACACTAGGACTCGGTGAGCGGGCGCGTATTCCGGTGTCGATTACAATGCCTCCGAATGCTGAACCGGGTGGATATTATGGTGGGGTATTAGTCACTACGATTCAAGATGATGGACAACGTGGCGGTGAATTGGCCAGTTCGCCAATTATCGCTCGAGTAGGGACGCTATTTTTTATCACTGTTGAAGGTGACGCTGAAGTATCCGGCGTGCTCACTGATTTTGCGCCTGTAGGCAAGCAATGGCTGTATACGAAAGGACCGATTCCGCTTGGCATTACTTACGAAAACACTGGTTCAATCCACTTAAATCCGGCCGGAGAAATCCGGGTACGCAACATGCTGGGCGCTGAGGTCGGCTTTGTAGAGTTGGAACCATGGTTTGTATTGCCAAAGTCACTACGGGTACGAGAAGTAACGTGGGATCGTGAATTTTTGTTTGGTCGGTATGTGATTACGGCACAAATTGATCGTGGATATGACAATGTTATTGATACTGCAAAAACAGTGGTGTGGGTGATTCCAATAAAATACGTACTCATTACTTTTGGTTCATTATTTGTTTTTTTCTTCCTCGTGAGACTTTTCTTCCGAACCTTTGAATTTAAAAAGAAATAGCGCCATGTTCTTTGCGTCCGCACAGTATGCTACCGGTCGCGCGATGGTCATGACGATTATCGTGCTCGTTACGGTATCGGTAGTACAAGGTAGTCAGATGTCCAGTGGCAATTTTCAGATTCAGAGCGATAGTGTGAATGTTGGCGGTGGGTATGGGTCATCGTCGTCGTATCGCATGGAATCAACAGTCGGTGAAGTAGCGACTGGCAATAGTTCGAGTAGTAATTTTGCGATGCGGGCGGGCTATCAACAAATGCAAGAAGTGTACATCAGTTTGAGTACTATTGATGACGTCGTTATGTCACCAGCAATTGCTGGATTGACTGGTGGCGTGGCGTCCGGTACGACAAGTTTTGTGGTGGTGACGGATAGCCCGGCCGGGTATGCGATGACGATACAAAGTGCCAATAATCCAGCGATGCAATCAGGGATAGGCAGTATTGCTAATTATGTGCCAGCTGGTGGAGTACCAGATTATACCTTTGCTACTAATGCCGGCGAAGCCCATTTTGGCTTTTCAGTCGAAGGAAATGATACGGCCCTACGGTTCCGTGACAACGGTGTCGCGTGTGGGGTTGGGAGTAATGATACCGTTGATACGTGCTATGATCCGCTCACGACTACAGATACCCTCATAGCAGAAGGAAATGCCTCAAATCATCCAACCGGTGCTACGACAACCCTACGGTTTAAGGTGGGGGTGGGGGCCAATGCTGGCGTCTTGGCAGATTTGTACACAGCTACGTCGACAGTGACGGTGTTACCGCTATAATACAGTAACCTATGCGGTTGTTTGTCTTTTTATCTCTGTTGGTTTGGTCGTGTCTTAGTTTAGTGGCGTTTGCCGCTGTACCTGATGATTTTCAAATTCGACTGTTGGTCGGTGATGATACTGAGGCACCGACGATCCCCGCCAATCTTCAAGCAATTCCGCAATCATCCTCACAAATTGATATATATTGGATGGCTTCAATTGATAACGTCTACGTCGATGGCTATCGCATCTACCGTGATGGGATAATTATTGCTACGACGACTCTCACTAATTTTAGTGATATAGGATTAACACCCAACACCACGTATACATATACCGTCGATGCGTATGACTTGAGTAATAATATATCGAGTACTTCAATTGGTGTTGCGACAACGACACTGAACATCACACCGCCGGCAAATGATCCCAATCAAACTACCGGTACCAAAATACCCCTCTCAGTTGCTCCGACAGTAACAATCACACCAACAAAATATGATGCTACGGTTGCTATGGACGCGACTGAAGTATTTCGGTATGTCATCCGGTGGGGACGAACACCTTCCTATGAAATTGGCAGTGTCAGTGGTGGTGTGTTGCGGAAGAATCAGACGTCACGAATTACAGGGTTAGAACCCGGCACAAAGTATTATATTGAAATCACGTACACGAATCGTTTTGGACAAGCTCTCACCACGTATCAAAATTCTTTTGTGACTGAAGGGTATTTAGGGGTGGTGTCACCGGTTAATGTGACTAATGTAACAGGGTACGTCACGGTGACTGGTGACGCGGTACTATCATGGAAAAACCCAGCGGTGCCATATGAGCGGATTCGTGTGGTGCGGAATCATTTATTTTATCCAGCGAACACTACCGACGGGAGTCCGATTTATGAAGGTCGGGGAGAGTCATTGACTGATGTTGGGGTTTTTCTAAAGCGATCGCCATATTATTATACGATATTTGTGATTGCACCTGACGGCTCGGTGTCGTCGGGTGCCGTTATCCGGTTGGCAAGTAGTACCGAAATAACCTTAGAACCATCGGCGACGGGAACCGGTGCCGTTTCCTCATCAACACCAATCAAAAACACCGTGCCGGTCTCAGCGGAAGCAATTGTGATTTCGTATGGAGACACACTACAATCATTTGATGTGGCAACAACACTGCCAATACAAACGACGGTGGTTATTTCCATTGATGCAAAGTTACTACCACCCCATATAAAATTATTGTTGGCGTCAATCGCTGATCCGACAGACCATACAAAATTAACCACGTATCAATTAAAATTATCGGCTGACGGACGGCGGTACGAAACGGTGGTTGAGACACCGGCGACTGTGGGTGAAGCGCCGATTACTATCGATATCTATGATTTTAATGCTGAAATGCTCCGTTCGTATAAACGAACAGTGCTCTATACCAATGATCGCATCGTGACTTTGCCGCCGGAATTAGCCAACAGGGTAACCATTTTTTCACTGATCGGTATAGCATTTTTAGCGGTTTTCTTTGGTTGGTGGCTGTTTTTGCTCTTTCGGCATAGACGCGATAATGAGGATAACCAATAGTGCGAGAGTGACTATTTATCGTTACACTAGTAGCAGTTAGTAAACGAGTAAATTTCACACATATGGCACGCGTAGCAATCAATGGGTTTGGCAGAATTGGACGGACGTTTTTTCGGTTGGCATTTGATCATCCCGATATTGAAATTGTCGCCGTTAATGATTTGGGAAATATTGATAATTTGGCCTATTTACTGCGCTATGACTCAGTGTACGGACGGTCGCCATTTTCAGTCGAAGTGTCCGGCAGTGATCTGATCGTGGACGGGAAGCGAATTGCGTTTGTGCAACAAAAGGACCCGGCCCAGTTGCCGTGGGGTGCGATGAATATTGATATTGTGGTGGAATCAACGGGGTTATTCACAAACTACAGCAGTGCTGCACAACATGTGACCGCCGGAGCCAAACGAGTCGTGGTATCGGCTCCCGTAAAGGAAGACGAGTTACCAGCCGGATTATCTGGCGCTACGGTGCTTATGGGAGTGAATGAGGACGCATTGGCTACTTGTCAGGTGTCTTCGAACGCCTCGTGTACCACCAATGCTACGAGTCCACTGATTGCGATTTTAAAGGAAACCATTGGTATTAAAAAGGCTCTCTTAAATACCGTCCATGCTTATACCGCGTCACAAATGCTCGTTGATAGTCCTCACAAAAAAGATCTGCGCGAAGGTCGAGCGGCGGCATTAAATATTGTCCCGACGAGCACTGGGGCAGCTAAAGCGACAACGCTGGCGCATACTGAATTAGCGGGAAAGTTTGATGGTATCGCCATGCGAGTACCGGTACCGGTTGGATCAATTGTCGATGTGACGTTTTTAGCGGAACGTACGACGACAGTGGAAGAAGTAAATCAAGCGTTAATTGATGCGGCGGCGTCACCACGATGGTCCTCTATATTCGCCGTGACTGACGAAGAAATTGTTTCTACCGATATTATTGGTGCTCGCTATGCTTCAATTGCTGATTTGGCGTTTACCCGAGTGGTTGATGGAGATTTAGTAAAAGTGCTCGCATGGTACGATAATGAAACTAGTTACACCCACACCTTGGTCGAGCATGTGGCAAAAGTTGCGACACACCTTGGGTAATATATTTGTATGACGCAACCGCTCATCACGATTCATCTCGCTACTGACCATGCAGGGTTTGCCCATAAGGAAGCGATTAAAACGTGGCTCTTAAACGAAGGCTTTACCGTGATTGATCATGGGGCCGCGGTATATGATGAAAACGATGATTTCCCGGATTACATTGTCTTGGCCGCCAAAGCGGTTGGTCATGGTGAAGCTTCAGTAAAAGGGATTATCTTTGGCGGTTCAGGACAAGGTGAAGCGATGATGGCTAACCGTATTATGGGAGTACGAGCGAGTGTTTATTACGGGGGTAGGACAGACATTATCCGTTTATCGCGCGAACATAATGATGCTAATGTGTTATCAATTGGTGCCCGCTTTGTATCGATTGATGAAGCCAAAGCTGTTATTTGGGAGTGGTTGCATACATCAGCGCTAACTGATCCAAAATATCACCGTCGTAATCAAAAAATCGAGCAACTATCTCGATAATATAGACGTATGAGTATTAGTAGTCGCATTGTTCCAGCCCTTATCCCAACGAGTGATCAGTCAATTCGTGATTTTACTGAGTGCTTATTGGGAGTGCCAGAAATTCATATTGATGTCGTTGATGGAAATTTTGTACCATTTACGAGTTGGCCCTATGTACCAACTGGGACACCAATGACGGTAAAAACGACACTCGACGCTTTCACACTAGAGGTTGATTTAATGGTACAAAATCCCCTCATTGCGGCGGACGATTGGATTCGTGCCGGAGCCGACATGGTGGTGTTTCATGTTGAGACGATTCCCTTGGCTTCATTTTCTAGATTTATTGAACAAAGCAGTATTACTGTTGGAGTCGCCGCACATAACGATACACCACTGGATATATTATTACCGTATGTCGCTGTGGCTGATTACGTGCAGGTGATGGGGATTGCATCAATTGGTGCTCAGGGGCAATCTTTTGATGAACGGGTGTTTGACCGAGTGACTGCAATTGTTGCAGCCTATCCTGATACCCTTATCAGCATTGATGGATCGATGAATGAAGACACGATTCCCCGGTTGGAATCGTTGCCAGTTCATCGTGTCATTGTGGGATCGGCAATTACCAAAGCAACTGATCCACGACTGGCGTATGATGCGCTGTCTGATTTGCTGTCGTCAACAGGGTAACGATAGCAAGCGGTACCACGATTGGTATACTGTATACGTCTATGCATTACCTATCATCAGTTGACGTTCAAAAGTTGGAACTCACGGCGAATGAAATTCGTCAAAGCATTATTGAAATGTTATTTGAAGCAAAAAGTGGGCATACTGCTGGTCCACTGGGTATGGCGGATATTTTTACGCTGTTGTATTTTGCGGTGTTAAAACACGATCCCAAAAATCCACAGTGGGAAGATCGTGATCGACTTATTCTTTCTAATGGTCACATTTGTCCCGTGTTGTACGCTACCTTGGCTCATGCTGGATACTTTCCTGTTGAAGAGTTAATGACGTTGCGTAAATTTGGTACAAGATTACAGGGTCATCCGCACCGCGAAGCGCTGCCGGGAGTGGAGACCACTTCTGGTCCCTTGGGGTCGGGATTATCTCAGGCAGTGGGTATGGCCTTAGCCGAACGAATGAGTAATCCGTATTCGGCTAAATATTTCTATTGTCTGACTGGTGATGGGGAATGGAATGAAGGTCAAATGTGGGAAGCAGCGTTAGTGGCCGGTAAGGAAAAATTACATAATGTCATTGTCATCATGGATCGAAATGGTATTCAAATTGATGGGTATACCAAAGACGTGATGCCACTTGAACCGCTGCGAGAAAAATTTGAATCATTTAATTTTGATGTGCAAGAAGTTGATGGACATAATATTCGTGCCCTAAATGACGCTATTGGTAAAGCCCAAGCCGTGTTCGGGCAACCGTCCATCATCATCGCCCACACCATAGCGTCTAAAGGAGTGGATGTGTTTGAACGTGATTTCCGTTGGCATGGTAATCCTCCCGGTAAAGGACCAGAAGACCGTGTACCCCGCAGTGAACAAGCAGCCGTCGCTTTGGAAAAACTCCGTACCCTCGCTGGTACTATTAGTAAGCAAGATATAAGTTAGAATTATGATAGCTTCACATTTAGTACCAGAAATTGGCACCGCAGATATAAAAAAGGCACCAACGCGAAATGGGTTTGGTGATGGTTTGGTAGAAGCGGGGCAGCGTGATGAAAAAGTGGTGGCATTGTCGGCGGATTTAACCGAATCAACCCGAACGTTGCCATTTGCTGACGCTTTTCCGAATCGGTTTTTTCAAATGGGAATTACCGAACAAAATATGGCCAGTGTGGCATCGGGGATGGCAGCGATGGATAAAATTCCCTTTATTACTTCATATGCGATGTTTTCTCCAGGACGCAATTGGGAACAAATTCGCACCACTATTTGTTATAACAATAGTAATGTCAAAGTAATTGGCGCACATGCTGGGGTATCGGTTGGTCCTGATGGAGCGACGCATCAGGCGCTTGAAGATATCGCCTTGATGCGGGTGGTGCCAAATATGACGGTGTTGGTACCCGCTGATGTACACGAAGCGCGTAAAGCAACATTATGGGCCGCCAAGCACACCGGGCCAGTGTATATTCGATTAGGTCGCAGTGATACCGCCATTTTCACTACTCCTGAATCACCATTTACTGTTGGTCAAGCGAGCGTATTTTATACCGGGCGGTCGGAGGGAAGTAAACGGATTGGCATCGTGAGTACCGGACAGTTGTCCTATGATGCCGTATTGGCAGCGATTGAGCTCGAAAAGAAAACTAATGTCTCGGTATCGGTTTTGCATATGCCGTGTATTAAACCAGTACCAAAAGACGACTTGTTAGCTTTTGCTTCTGCCAATGACGTTCTCTTGACCGTGGAAGAACATCAAATGGCGGGTGGTTTGGGTGGAGCGGTAACTGAATTCCTGTCTGACGCTCATCCAATGCGGATTGTACGAGTTGGAGTGCCTGATGTTTTTGGGCAATCGGGTGAACCACAAGAGTTATTACAACACTATGGACTTGATAGTACGGGGATTATAAAAACGATAGAAACATCATTATTATAATCATAGCGCCAAAACAAAAACCAGCACACTGTGCTGGTTTTTGTTTTTATCTTCTGTCACTAAGATATTGGAGAGGCAACATACTCGGCTGGTCGATTGGCGAGAAAAGTCTCTAGTTCGTTGCGGGTGAGTAATCCGGCTTGCGCGCCAATTTTTTGAACGACTGACATGGAATTGATTGGCCCCCAACTTAAAGCGACATCGGGACTAAATCCAAGCGCAATGGCGCTCGTAAACGTTGACGCAAAAGCATCTCCGGCACCAGTGCGATCAACTGGATCAGCGGGATCTGGATACATCGGCATATGCCATGCTTGATCGTTGGCATCAACCACATACGCGCCATGAGGGCCATCAGTAATCACTGGTAATTTTGGTCCAAGAGCCCGGAGCGACCGCAACAATGTTGGTACGTGTTGCTCGGTGGTTTGTAAAATTTGTTGCGCTTCTTCTTTGTTACAGAAGAATATTTCAGTGACGGCATAGACATCTTTCAATTCTTCATATCCAAGTTTAATCTGGAACGTGCCCGGTTGGAATACTAATTTTGTTTCCGGATTGGCTTTGACGTAGGTCGCAATTTCATGGTGGTGGGCAATGCCATGTTCGCCGATAGAAGAGAAATATAAATAGCGAGGTGGCACAGCAAAATTCGGTAGTACGTACGGGAATTTTTCATGCTTGATGAGAATAGTCCGTTCTGGTCCGTACCGTAATACATAATGATAATTTGTTGCCTTACCCTCGTGCAATTTCACATACGTCGTATCAACTCCTTCGTTACGAAGGGTCTCGAGACAATCTTTGCCGTTACGGTCTTGGCCGAGACTTGAAACCAACGCTGAACGCAGTCCTAGTCGATGAGCCGAAACGGCGGCGTTGGGTGAATTACCGACGGCGTTAATGACTGACACGTCGGTGTATGGTAGTTTTTGACCAAAGGGCATATGGAGCGTCTGTCGACCGGTATCCATATCAATACTGACATCGGCATCATCTTTGGATAACTGAATAAAGGCATCTATTACCAGGTCGCCCAAGGCGACGAAATCATATTGTTCACTCATATAGTGAGAGTATACCATTTGACATCAATAATTTTTAATGGTTGACCACAGACTCCGTGATAACAAAACAACAAAATAATCTTTAAAATTTGTTATACTGATAGCATGCGATCGTTACCAGTTTGGGCTTTTTTAGGTGTCATCATTTTTATGGCGCCAACTTTGACGGTTCGGGCGGAAACCGAAGCTGAACGTCGTTCTCGACTCGAACAAGAACTGCAAGTAGTTGAACGACAAATCTTGACGCAACAGCGGTTGGTTGAAGATAAGCAGGCCGAACGCCAGACATTGGAACGAGACATCAGTCTCATTGAAGGTCAAATAAAAAAAGCCCAATTAGGCATTCAAGCTCGGTCAATTGCTATTGAACAATTGTCTGATCAAATTGGCGAAAAGGAAGTTGTTATTGAGATTCTCGGTGAAAAGATGAATCGACAAGAACAGTCGCTCGCAGATTTGGTACGTAAATCAGCCGCCATGGATGATTTTTCTATGATTGAAGTGCTGCTCAGTCGGAAAAATTTCTCTGAATTTTTTTCTGATTATGCTCGGTATGGTGCGATTAAAAAATCACTCAATGAATCATTGTCAGTACTAGCAGAAATTCGTCAGGATACTCATGAACAAAAAAGTGAGTTAGCCAATAAACAAGAAACTGAGGCGGAAATGAAACGAATTCAGGAGATAGAAAAAAAGGAAATTGAAGCGCGAGAGAACGAAAAGTCAAAAATTCTTACTGTCACCAAAGGAGAAGAAGCGGAGTATCAACGGCTGTTACGGGCCCAACAACAAACTGCTGCCGAGTTACGAAATGCTTTGTTCGAACTGCTTGGTGGCGGGGGTGGTATTTCACTTCCTAAAGCGGTCGAGTTGGCGCAATATGCGTCCGGAAAAACGGGTGTGGACGCGGCCCTCATTTTGGCAATTTTGGAGCAGGAAACAAATCTTGGGTCAAATTTGGGTAGTTGTGTCTACAACGATTACCGTGGTGACCGCGTGGTGATGCATCCGGATCGCGACGCTCCTATTTTCCTTGCGATTGCCGGTATTTTAGGATTTGACGCGGCGACTCGCTCAGTCTCGTGTCCAATCGTGAGTGGTGGACAACGCATCGGCTGGGGAGGGGCTATGGGTCCGTCACAATTTATTCCGTCGACGTGGGCAGTTTATGGCGGTATCGTCAATACTGGGGGTGGGTGGGTGTATAGTGCGAGTGCTGACGCTATTAGTCGAATTAATGGCACTGGATTGCCAGCTAATCCATTCAACAATCAGGATGCCTTTTTGGCGACAGCCTTGTTGTTGCGTGATAATGGTGCGAATGGGACCTTTACCGGTGATCGACTGGCTGCGCTCCGTTACTATGCTGGATGGGGTGGTGCCAGCAACCCAGCGAACGCTTTTTATGGCGATCAAGTGATGAATCGTAAGGCAAAATTTGAAGGGCAAATCCGTATTCTGTCTGGGAGTTAGAGAACCAGTGTAGTGAGACACGTTCGCCTGACTCTGGGTGATGGATTCTCTATCTCCTCGCCCCACAACGATACGATGAAGATAATATAAAGGGGATAGGACTTGCGGACTATTGCCAAATTATAGTTTTCTGCTATAGTACACACCACTAGATTAATTCAAAGGAACCAACTATTTCCTAACTAATACGTATGCAAACAGAGATTCATCCAGAAAATTATCGTCTTGTCATTTTCCATGATAACTCCAGTGGAGAGCGAATTTTACTTGGTTCAACCATTGAAACCAAAGATACTGCGGATTGGACTGACGGGAAGAATTACCCAATTGCATACGTTGATGTATCGAGCGCATCCCATCCATTTTATACAGGACAAGAAAAGGTGATGGATACTGCCGGACGTGTTGAACGGTTTAAGCAACGAGCCGAAAAAGCCACTACCCGCAAAAAGGCGGCGTAAATATATGGTACGAGAGCGCCGCGTGCTGTAAGCACGCGGCGCTCTCGTGTTACTATACCCAATATGCAATTTGATGAGACAAAACTAGAAAGTTGGCGCGACCACCCTAAAACGCAGTTTTTGATGACGCAATTTGATGCGTTGTGGCGACAATATGACGAAGCCAAAGCTTTGGCAGAATCTGATCCGTCATTGGCTGAATTAGCAGCCGACGAATTGGCGCTACTCGAAACGCAACTAACGGCGCAATACGCGGATATGGATCGGATTATTACTGAATCAGCTGTTGAAGATGAAATTCCGTATGGAGTGATTTTGGAAGTACGCGCGGGTGCGGGTGGAGATGAAGCGGCGTTATTTGCCGAAGAATTAGCGCATATGTACACCATGTATGCTGAGTTACAAGGCTGGTTTGTCTCTTGCGAGTACGAAACGAGGGCTGGCGCTGGTGGATACAAGGAAGCGGCGTTTCAAATTCTAGCACCGGAATCGTATGAGGCTTTGCGGTATGAAACCGGAGTCCATCGAGTCCAACGAATCCCTGTAACCGAAAAAGCGGGACGAATTCATACCTCAACCGCATCGGTGGTGATTTTGCCGTTACGTCGCAAACCAACGATTGAAATTAACCCAAGCGATATCGCCATGGAATTTTCTCGTTCTGGTGGTGCTGGTGGTCAAAACGTGAACAAAGTCGAAACCGCCGTACGATTAATTCACATCCCAACAGGAATTGATGTGCGGAGCCAAAGTGAACGGTCGCAATTAAAAAACCGAGAAAAGGCCATGAGCATTCTGGTGGCTAAACTAGAATCCCTGCATGAAGAGGAAGAGGCAAAAAAGCATGCAAGTGAACGAAAAGGACAAATTGGTACTGGTGACCGTTCGGAAAAAATTCGAACGTATAATTTCCCGCAAAACCGCATTACCGATCACCGGATTAAAGTCTCATGGCATAATATTGAGGGTATTTTGGGAGCGGGACGTTTGGATGACGTGGTTGCGGCGATGCGAGGGGCAAGTACGGGTGAGGCGACCAACGAGGTTGCGGAATAAGGCTCTTCATGGTACTATGCGCCCGCTCTTTGACTCGAGCAGATTTTACAATTTAGTCTTATTATGAAAGCACAATCATCAAATCCAATCATTGAACGCTTGTTCTCTGCTGGCGCGCACTTCGGCTTCAAAAAAAGTCGTCGTCATCCAACTGTGGCGCCATATCTATTTACTACCAAAGACGGAAGTGACATTTTTGATTTAGAAAAAACTGCCGTTTTATTGACAACAGTGACCGATGTTATGACCGAAGCGGGGAAGAACGGTAAAACCGTGCTCTTTGTTGGTACCAAAACCGAAGTCACCCGAGTAGTAAAAGATACGGCTGAACGCATCAGTCAACCATACGTAGTTAATCGATGGATTGGTGGTATGCTCACAAATTTTAGTGAAATAAAAAAACGTATCTATCGTCTCGAGTCTCTCATTGCTGAAAAAGAATCTGGTGAATTGGAACGAAAATACACCAAGAAAGAACGAGTACTTATCAACCGCGAAGTAGATAAACTACAGCACAATTTTGACGGTATTAAACAATGTGCGAAACCTGCTGATCTTATGGTTGTGGTTGATCCTCGTCATGATGCCATTGCGATTAAAGAAGCAAAGGAAATGGGGATTCCTGTCGTTGGCATTATGAGCTCTGATTGTGATGCCAAAACAGTCACGTACCCGATTTTTGTTAATGATGCGTTACAATCAAGTGTGTCATTGGTGCTTGGAGAATTAGCTACTGCCTATAGTACTGGTCGAGCGGAATATGTTCCTCGTCCCGCGACGACCCCTACTCGTGCCAACGGCGAACGATCTCGCCGTCCTCGCGAAACTGCTACCAATTAAGACCAAAATAGAGCGGTGTCTCTATTGTTATTTAGCTCATTCATAATTTATTTTGTATGGAAATTACTTCAGCCCAACTTAAAGAACTTCGCGACCAAACCGGAATTTCGGTGATGCAGTGTAAACGTGCCCTGGAAGAAGCTGGTGGTGATATGGATAAAGCCATTATCATTCTAAAAAAGAAACGGAGCGAAGCGGCCGAGAAAAAATCAGATCGCGAAATTGGCGCTGGTGCCGTGGGTTCGTATGTCCATAATACGAATGAAGTTGCTGCGATGGTATTGCTTGGATGCGAAACTGACTTTGTGGCTAAGAATGCTGAATTTGTTACTTTGGCTCGCGATATTGCCATGCATGTCGCTGCTGTTGCTCCAAAATATATTTCTAAAGATGACGTGAGCGAAGAAATGTTAACCAAGGCCCGTGAAGTATTTTCTGCTGAAATTCAAGACAAACCAGCTGATATGCAAGAAAAAATTCTCTCAGGCAAAATGGATTCGTATTTCAAAGAGCAAATTCTTATGGAGCAACCATTTATTAAAAATCCCGATACTACTATCGGAGAAATGGTTACTGGTGCAATTCAAAAGTTTGGTGAAAATGTTTCGATTGTCAAAATCGAACGGCTCTCAGTGAAGTAATGTCGTTGGATTCACTATGGTGACTCCACTGATATATACCGGAATAGCTGCACTCACATTTATGGGGTGGCTTTTCTTGTGTGAAATCGAACAAAAGCGGGGGAAGCGTTTACTATTGTCAGGTTTCAGAGCCCGTCTTGATCGTGGGTTAACGTTCGGTATCAATATGCTGTTGAACGCTGGTCGATATGTCCTGCGGTATGTCATAACCTTGTCGTGGTATTACAGCATTCATCATGCATTGAAATTGTCATTGCAAGCCATTGCGGGTGTCTATCATATGCTAGAAAGTATCTTGATTAAAAATCGCGACAAAACCCGCGCGTTGCGCCGTGAGCGACGACAAAATACTCTCGCCTCGCCATCTCACTTAAATGAAATTGCCGAACACAAAGCCGAAATGAAATTGTCACCAAGTGAAATAAAAAAACGGCGTGATCGAGCGTTAAAAGGACGATAAAAGCTGGGGAACTATCATTTGCGTTTTTTGTGTAATCAGGCATAATAGGGCACACTTTGAATTATCACTATTTAAAGTAAAAAGAAGAAGAGTATCATATACGCCATCTTAGCTCAGTCGGTAGAGCAACTCACTTGTAATGAGTAGGTCGTCAGTTCGAATCTGACAGATGGCTCCAATACGAGAGGAAATGTATTTAGCTATCTTTTTTCGTCCGCCAACTTCTCCCGTTACCCTTATTCAAATTTCGGAAATAGGGAGTAAGTGAATGACAGTTGGGACAAAGTAAGCGCAAATTATTTAGGTGATTATTTCGTGAATTACCATCAATATGATCAACCTCAAGAGGTACTTTGCGTGTGATATTGTGGATTTTGTTCTAGCCACAAAAGCTACATTTTTCACCTTGTTTTAACAATAAGTACTTTTTGAGATATCTAGAAACATTCTTTGTTTCTAGATGAAATTTCCCTCGTTTACATTGATTGAGCCAATCAGCAATTACTTGTTCGTATTGCTGATCTTTTTGGCACTAATTCGAACAGTAAATTTTTTGGTGGCGGGTAGTTAAGTGTTTGTGACAAAATTGGCAATGGAGCATAATGTTATTATACCATATCGATGCCAAGCGATGGTATACGAGGGGTTATTCGGTTAGGAATAACCCCACAAAACCGGCAAAAGGTCACTTTTTTTATACTAAAAACAGGAGTATACTACTAGGTATCTATGGAGGAGATGGACAATCAGTCGCACCTATTGCCATATGCCCGCCGGGCTGATTTTCATGTGGGCCGAGCGACAGAATTAGCCGGGAAACGACGACTTCTGTATCGCTGTTTGGAAATTCTGCCAGGGTTAGCGTCTTGGGTAACGTTGATTGGAGTTATTTTGTTGTCGGTGTATGCGCCGTTTTTGGCTGCGTATTTTATTATTGCGTTTGCGTTATTTTGGGTATTAAAAACCGCTTTTCTCTCGTACCATTTGCGGTACAACTGGAAACGACTACGCCATCACATGACTCTCAATTGGCAAGAAATTTTGTCACCACTGGCACACGATCATATTTACCACGTCGTAATTTTGCCGTTTTATAAAGAACCGCGGTCGGTGGTAGAAGCCACGATCAAATCATTAGTCGCCACAAAATATAACCCAAAGAAAATTATTGTAGTGCTTGGGGCCGAAGAACGAGCGGGGGATGAGGCTATGGCCTTGGCCAAAACAATGAAAGAATTATACGGCGCTCAGTTTGCTAATTTTTTAATCACAAGTCATCCCGCCAATGTGCCTGGTGAAATGGCTGGTAAAGGTTCGAATGCTTCGTATGCAGCCGAAGCGGTCCGGGTTGAGGTACTCGACCCGATGGGATTATCCTATGATCAAGTCATTGTCTCGATTTTTGATATTGACACGGTACTATACCCGGATTTCTTTAATTGTTTAACGTGGCATTTCCTCACGGTACCCGCGCCACTGAAAAGCTCATTTCAACCAGTGCCAATATTTAATAACAACATGTGGGAAGCTCCCGCGTTGGCCCGGGTGGTCGCGATGTCGTCGACGTTTTGGGAAATGGTGCAACAAGAACGACCAGAACGAATGGCCACTTTTTCTTCCCACTCGGTATCGTTTCAAGCACTGTACGAAGTGGGGTATTGGCAACGAAATATGGTCAGTGAAGATTCGCGGATTTATTGGAACTTACTCCTTGCTAATGATGGACAGTACAATGTCGTACCGCTTTCATATCCAGTTTCGATGGATGCCAATGCAGCGTCATCATTTTGGCTTACAATGATTCAAATTTACAAACAACATCGTCGATGGACGTATGGTGTTGAAAATTTTTGTTACATTGTGTACCACTTTTTGCAACAAAAAAACATTCCGCGCAGTCAACGGATAAAAATCGCCCTCCAACAAGCGGAAGGGTATTGGTCTCTGGTGACGAATCCTATCATGTTGTTTATTTTGGGATGGGCACCAATTTTTCTGGGCAGTCGAGAATTTCACCAAACGGTCATTTCGTATAATCTTCCCATTATTGTTCGTGACTTACTTATTTTAGCGATGTTTGGTTTGGTTATCTCCTCGATTATTTCCTTGTCACTGATTCCGCCCCGTCCAGAAGGAGCCAGTCGGTTCCGGTATGTCGTCATGGCCTTACAATGGATTTTGGTACCAGCCACGATGATTATTTTTAGTGCCATTCCGGGACTAGATGCTCAAACGCGGTTGATGTTTGGTCGATATATGGGCTTTTGGGTTACACCCAAAATTAGACCGGCCTGATAGTGTAGTATAGTTGGTAAAACCTATGAATCGAAAACCCCATTTTGTTCCGCCCTCAGTAGTGGCGCCTCTCCCTCGCAATCGCCGGCGTTTTTTGTTTTTGAGTTTGTTGTTCATTTTTATCTGTGCGGTTCCGGTGTTCGTGTTTTACGCCAATGGCTATCGGTATGACTTTTGGGCAGAAGATCCAAGTATCACGGCCACTGGCGGTTTGTATGTGTCTGTTGGTATTGATGATGGGGAAGTGTTTTTGAATAATGCGCCAGTACAAGATTCGCGAGTATTTCGTAGTGCCTTATATATTCAGGGATTATTGCCGGGATTACAGCGATTGCATGTACAGGCCGCAGGGTATCATACGTGGGTAAAAGAATTACCCGTCTATGCTCATATTGTCACCGAAGCAAGTGCGTTTTTATTACCTGAACGACCGTATCTCAGACCAATTACCGAATACCAAACGAGCACCGGAACGCCGGTGTACCTCGGTATCGCGACGAGTACTACGTTATTTTCCTTTGCCTCAACCTCAGTCCCTATCATCGCCACCACCAGTCGGGCAACCACCACACTAGTCCGTAACAGTGAATACCAGGTCTTGCTTGATTTGTTTGGGACAACAACGGCTACCACGACGACGCCACTGATTAATCGGGTGGTTGATAACGCCTTAAATATCTTCACTAACGGAACCACAACGGCTTCGACCACCGCTACCACCACAATTGCGACGTCATCAACGGCGACAACAACAATTATCCAAAACGACACAATAATCTTCCAACGTGACGATGATATATATGTACGGTACCAGGGTCAAGAACGAAATATCCCGTATTATTTTTGTATCCCCGATGATATCGAAGCGTCATCCAGTCCACGCTTTGAAGCACAATTAATTGAAGCAAGACGAGCATTGGCCAAAGAAATCGCTGACGATGCATCGGTTAACATCGAAACAACGACCACTATCAATCGGGACTGTCGGCGTGAAATCAAAATTGATCGCGCTTGGCAAACCGTAAAGTCTTTTTACTTTTTTCCGGGCACAACGGATTTGGTGGTCATTCATCGTGATGATGGGGTGTACGTGACTGAAGTTGATGATCGCGCCTGGCAAAATTCGCAACGGATTTATCCTGAGTCGGCTGATGCTGTTATTGTCAATGGTAATCGAATTTTTGTTCGTGACGATGAATATTTCTTTGAAATTTTAACTGAGTTGCCAACTGAATAACGAGAGGGTAGGATACAAACGAGTAATTATGGCAACAACACCAACTGGACACATTCATCCCATTTCACAAATGATTAGTGAAATTAACGCAATCTTTGCCGAGATTGGATTTACTTTTGCCGAAGGCCCAGAACGAGAAAAAATCTTGTATAATTTTGATTCACTAAATGTACCCAAAGATCATCCGTCTCGTGATATGCAAGATACGTTTTATCTTGATGGCGATGATACGCTCGTGATGCGGACACATACCTCACCGGTGCAGGTACGGCATATGCTGACACACAAACCGCCAATCCGTATGATTTGTCCGGGTAAAGTATTTCGTAATGAAGCAACTGATGCGACACATGAAGCCCAGTTCTTTCAACTCGAAGGACTCGTGATCGATACCGATGTGTCACTGGCGCATATGAAAGGAGTACTCGAGTATTTTTTCACTAAATTTTTTGGCGGCGACGTGCAGGTACGATTTCGACCAAGCTTTTTTCCGTTTGTGGAACCCGGAGTTGAAGTGGATATGATGATCGCTCCGCAGGCTGGTAACAAATTATCTGGTCGATGGATTGAAATTATGGGTGCTGGTATGGTACATCCAAATGTACTGGCTGCTGCCAACATTGATCCTACCAACTATCAAGGATTTGCCTTCGGTATGGGTATAGATCGTTTGGGCGTATTACGGTATGGCATAGATGATATTCGTTTGTTATACAATGGAGACTTGCGATTTGTAAATCAATTTTAATATTTTAGTATGAAATTTTCGTATAATTGGTTGCAAACTTTTTTCGACACACCATTGCCACCACCGGCGGCCATTGAAGAAAAACTTACCTTTCATTCGTCAGAAGTAGAAGAGGTAACTGTTGTTCGTGACGATACAGTATTTGACGTGAAGGTGCTTCCGGACAAATCCGCTTGGTTATTATCACATCGTGGATTAGCGAAAGAATTGTCGGTTATTCTCGATCTACCATTGACGAACGATCCATTGGTTGAGACTGCCAAAGACTGGCAGACGCTGTCAAACGTACGGGTACAACTGGACACGCCAACCTGTGATTTTTATGGTGCCGCAGTTATTACCGGTGTGACCGTCGGTCCCTCGCCAGAATGGTTGCAAAGGTATTTGGAATCAATTGGCCAACGGTCAATTAATAATATTGTGGACGCTACTAATTACGTGATGTTTCATCTCGGTCAACCATTACATGCGTTTGATGCAAATACCTTTGTGGCAGATACTGCCGGTGTCAAAACAATTGTAGTCCGTCAAGCAATAACGGACGAACCGCTTACGACACTCAGTAATGAATCACTTACGTTGATGCCTACTGATGCTGTTATTACTGATGGCAACAGTAATACCGTGTTGGCCTTGGCGGGAGTCAAAGGCGGCCTGGGTTCTAGTGTGACGTCTGATACCGCCGCGGTTATATTGGAATCAGCCCACTTCGATCGGGTCGCCACGAGACACAGTGCTCGGCGGCATAAGTTGTCAACCGAAGCCGCCAAACGATATGAAAATGGACTATCGCGATCAGTCGCTCCAATTGGATTATTGATGGGTGCCACGCTGATTGCTGATATTGCTGGTGGCAGGGTAGACGGCTACGTTACGGCCGGCGATGCGTCCACGGTACGACCGTCGGTATCGGTATCGGTGTCTGATATTAATCGCATTCTTGGCGTTACCATTTCTACGGCCGAGGTAATGGCAATATGGCAACGGTTTCAATATCAGGTCGAAATGACCGGCGATACATTTGTGGTTACGCCACCACACGAACGTGATGATCTCACCATTATGCAAGATTTGGTTGAAGAAGTGGGACGGATATACGGATTGTCACACATTCAATCAATTGCCCCCAGAGTTGAGCCGATACCGGAATTAAATATCAGACATTATTATGCTGATCGCATTCGTCACGCGCTTGTTGCGCTTGGATTTTCTGAAGTATATACAAGCTCATTTCGTTCGCTTGATGCTGTGCATTTAAAAAATGCCCTAGCCACAGACAAAGAATATCTTCGCAGTCGGCTAATGGATAATATCCTCGATGTGCGTGATCGCAATCTTCCGCATCGGGACTTGTTAGGCATTCCGGCAGTAAAAGTATTTGAATTGGGATCGGTATTTACTCCCGCTGCTGAAGCTTTTCATATCGGTCTTTGTGTGCAGACCGGGAATACGTATAAAGAAAAAATTGATGGGCCACTATTAACGGAGGCTATCACTGCTGTGGAAGCAGCGCTTGGATTGTCACTGACGCCACGACATACGACGCCAGGATATGTGGAATATTCACTTGATGAAGTGATGACTGCGGTCGCGATCCCAAAAGCGTATGACGAGCGACGAGAACCTGTCGCAATGACATACGTGCCATTTTCAGTGTATCCAGCCGTGTCTCGTGATGTTGCCTTGTGGGTAGGTGAAACAACATCGGTCGCTGTTGTCGAGGCGGCGCTTCGCGCCGCCGCCGGCCCGCTGTTGGTTCGGCTGACTCATCTGGATACCTTTACCAAAGACGGCCGGACTTCGCTCGCGTTTCGTCTTGTGTTCCAGTCATACGAAAAAACCCTCGACGGCAGCGAAGTAGAGGCGTGCATGCACGCGGTCTACGACGCTGTCGCGAAGGCGGGATGGGAAGTGCGCTAGTACATCTTACAAAAGCTCAAGTCTTCGCCATTACCTGCAAAAAACTTCTTCATGGTGTCGATGGTTTTCTGATCGGTAAAGTAGTAAGCGGCATCACTGTCATCGGTGATGTCCCATTCTTTACTCTCACCTCGGCATACATAGCCGTAGAATTCCGGCAGCGACCCCGCTTCGTACCAAGGAGAATGGGCCTCGATCCGGCAGAACAATCCAGCAGCTCGTATTTCTGGTTCATGCACCGACAGATATGCGGCCACAACCAGGTTCATCTTCACCAAACTCAGCAGATATTCGGCCTGTGGGAGACTCATCAGAACTGGCCAAATTGAGTCTATATGAAAAGCATGTTGCCCATCCTGATCGTAGAGAGTGGCATAGCACGGCATGGCATTGTGATTCAAGCCGACGTACACACAATATAGCTCCATGATGTCCTCCTTTGGCTTTCGGGGAGCGTTTTCTGACCCCACCATACCACGGCCGTCACTCGCATACAACCCTTATTTTTGCTATACTATACCTCGTTATTATTTTAGTAGCATCCCGTTTTATGGCAGCAAAAGATAGTAAAAAAGGCACCTACGACGCATCCTCGATTTCAGTGCTTGAAGGACTTGATCCGGTACGGAAACGTCCGGGGATGTATATTGGCACCACTGGCCCTGAGGGTCTGCATCACCTCATTTGGGAAGTCTTTGATAACTCTCGCGACGAAGCAATGGGTGGTTTTGCCAACCGGGTCGAAGTTGCCTTGCTCCCTGGAGGGTACATTCGGGTCACTGACAACGGACGGGGTATTCCTGTTGATGTACACAAACAAACCGGTGTGTCGGCGCTTGAAACGATTTTAACCGTACTTCATGCGGGTGGTAAATTTGGCGGTGAAGGCAGTGGCTATAAAGTATCTGGTGGTCTCCATGGTGTGGGGGTATCGGTGGTAAACGCTCTTTCGACACATGTTATTGCTGAAATTCATCGTGATGGCGGGTATTACATCCAAGAGTACGCGATTGGCAAGCCACTGTACAAAACCAAAAAAGTCGGTCCTTCAAAATTCCAAGGTACTATCATCACGTTCCAAGCGGATGCGAGTATCTTTCCCGAAACTGATTATGACTTCAAAAAAATCGTCACTCATTTGCGACAGCAAGCATATTTAGTAAAAGCGATGCAACTATCGGTCATTGATGCGCGGGATATTTGTGGAGAGGCTGGTCGCGTACATGCATCGACGGATAAATCAGTCGGAAAATTTTTGACGGATATTCGAGGCAAGGCGTATTTGACCGATGAACGATTTGAAGTGCCACACCAGCATTTTTATTTTGAAGGAGGCTTGCGGTCATTGGTTGCCTTTAACAATCAATACCAAAAACCAGTGCACAAAAACATTTTTTACATTGAAAAAAATGATATAGATGGGGCGGTGTTATCGGTGGAAGTGGCCTTGCAGTACGTTGATGATATTTCCGCTCGGATTAGCGCCTTTGCCAATAATATCTACAATCCCGAACACGGCACGCATATCACTGGTTTCAAAACCGCACTCACTCGGACGCTGAATAACTACGCCAAGAAAGGCAACTTTTTTAGTGCCAAAGAAAAGGACGCCGGGTTTACCGGGGACGATGTGCTTGAAGGTATTACAGCGGTGGTGTCGGTCAAAATGCCCGAAATCCAATTTGAAGGTCAGACCAAAGCCAAGCTTGGTTCGGTCGAAGCGCGCGGGGCAGTGGAATCAGTGTTTGCTGATGCTTTTGCTACCTATCTAGAAGAAAATCCGGATGACGCCAAAGCCATCGTCAACAAAGTCATCATTGCGGTCAAGGCCCGCAAAGCCGCCAAAGCCGCCAAGGATTCGGTGTTACGCAAAGGTGCGCTTGAAGGGATGTCACTCCCCGGTAAATTGGCGGACTGTCAAAGTAAAAAGGCGAGCGATTCAGAATTATTTATTGTAGAGGGAGATTCTGCTGGCGGTAGTGCCAAGATGGGACGAGACCGCAAAACTCAGGCAATCTTGCCACTGCGTGGAAAAATTTTGAACGTCGAACGCGCCCGTATTGATAAAATGCTCGCCAGTGAACAAATCAAGAACCTTGTCATCGCTATGGGGACGGCAATTGGCGACGTCTTTGATATCGAGCGACTACGGTATCACAAAATCATTATTGCGACTGATGCTGACGTTGATGGGGCGCACATCCGAACCTTGTTATTAACGTTGTTCTACCGTTATTTCCGACCACTTATCGAAATGGGACATATTTATATTGCCCAACCGCCACTGTACAAAATCCAAAAAGGCAAGGACATCCGCTACGCTTTTTCTGATCAAGAAAAAGCCGCTGTGCTTCGAGAATTAGGGGAAGAAGACGTGTCGGATATTGAAGCGACAGAAAGTAACGAAGAAGAAATGAGTGACGAAGAAACCGAAACCACCACCGCCAAGAAAACGGGTCGCGCGCGAATTCAACGCTATAAGGGTCTTGGTGAAATGAATGCTGAAGAACTATGGGAAACGACGATGGATCCGGAACATCGAGTATTGAAAAAAGTCGAAATTCAAGATGCGCAGGCTGCTGATCGTGTCTTTGACATTTTGATGGGAACAGATGTATCCAATCGAAAGTCTTTCATTCAATCGAATGCCAAAATGGCCACCTTGGATATTTAAGGGACGGAGTTATAACAATATAAAACCACTGACGCTTCGTCAGTGGTTTTATATGTTTGTACGGTTACAATTTATTTAATCACCGCAATGGCACTCGTAAATGAGTTGTTGCTTGTTTTGCTGTCGTTACTAACACTCACCGCTACGTTATAGGATTTGAGTCCAGTAGTTGGCACTGAAAAACCTAAGGTAATAACAGCGCGTTCATTTGGTTTCAAAGCGAGTTGCTTTGGTGAGGTGTATTTAGTGCCGTTTGGTAACACCGCTGTGTAGGTCCATTCTGATGATGTTTTGGTACCAATGTTTTGTACCGCAAATTGAATGGCGCCTTTTTCGGCATTACTCGTGATGACGCCAGTAGCGACAAAGGTATTGCTCTTTAATACACCACTGCCAAGGAAAGTAGCTGCCAAATCAGTGTACCCATTTGGATTCGAGACGGGGATACCGTATACCGGTACTTCAACGTACACTGGTGTCGTTGGTACTGATGGAGTAGTTGGCTTTGTTGGTGTGGTTGGTGTTGAGGTAGCCGGGGTCGTTGGTACTGTTGGCGTCGTTGGTTCCGCTGGCTCTTCCGGTGTGGTAATAGGCGATTCTGGAGTCACTACCACTACTGAAATTTTCGGATTTGTTACAGTGATACGACCAGTGCCAGTATTGGCAGGAGTATCTTTTCCACTTGGGATAAAGCTAATTGTGTAGGCAATATCAGCAAACCGATTTTTTTCGGAATTAGCCAATAGTGATAATGAAGTGACATCGCCAACATTGTAATGAGTATCACAATTTAGTGAGCGGATACCGGTTTGATCACGCATATCGACGGTTACGCCTTCAGCGCAAGCGTATGAGAAACTGTAACTACCAGCGCGCTTTTCAGCTTCCCACGTAATCGTGACTAACTCGTCTACGTTTACTCGCACCTTGTCAGCGACAACGGTTAAATCGCCAACTGGTTCATACCGATAAACGGTATCAGCCAAAGAGGCGAGTGATGAAAAAGCACTAGGAAGAACATTGACAAATTTTATGCCGAGCCATGAAATTACGATAATAAGCCCAACAAATCCGGCAATCGCGAGCGATTTAAGGACGCGATCTTTTTTCTCTTGTTCACTATTGTATTGCATAGTTTTTCTATATTACCATATTTGGTAGTAAAAGTCAAGCAAATGAAAGTGATGAGTTGGCAAGGGTAGGGTGGGGACAATGTTA
>CAYXYJ010000002.1:0-82802 GCA_964469295.1 uncultured Candidatus Saccharibacteria bacterium | reverse complement strand
TTAGGTTGCGGGCGCTCACGTTCAGTGTTTTTATGCCACCGACCCCCTAACTACCTCCTCTCGTCCGGGTCCTCGAAACGGGCAGTGTTTCTGCGGGGCACTCGTGGAGGTAGTTAGGGGGTCGGTGGCTTGGGCGTGAGTCCCTTGACCGGGAGTGTGCTCGGAGTGTAGTCGTTTGGCAGGGAACGGAGAGCACACTCCCGGTCAAAAGCAACGTGATTAAGGTAAAAATCATTGACAAATGCCTATAATATGCTATTATGACAATATCTTATGACATTTGAATCTCCCGTATTGCAGTTGATTTGGACCCGTAAATTGGCGTTTTTGGTGACGTTTTTCATTGTTTTTACCTTGTCATACGGCTTTTTGGCTTTGATTGATTTTTTGCCAGAACCGCCAACCACTCACGAAGAAATACCGGTAACGCCAACGACCGCTAAAACGGTCACCGAATCAGTCACAACGGCACCCGTTGTCGACACCACAACTCAGGTGTCACCAACTGAACCCATTACCCTCACTATTCCATCCTTGGATCGTACGGTAACTATTGCTAATCCAATTACGGCTGATATTCCCACACTGGATAAAGAATTATTAAAGGGTGTCGTTCGTCATCCCGATTCAGGACTCTTGGGAGAAGACGGAAATATCCTTATTTTAGGCCATTCTAGCTACTTGCCAGTAGTACATAATAAAAGTTTTCAAGCCCTAAATGGCATTCAAAAGATGGAGTGGGGCGATACCATTGAATTAACCGGAAACGGCATGACCTATACGTACCGGGTAGAAAAGGTATACCAAGCCAAAGCGTCCACAGTCACGATTCCGACAATGGTGAAAGGTCAGCATTTGACGTTGGTGACCTGTAACAACTTTGGTGCCAAAGAAGACCGCTATATTGTCGAGGCCACATTGGTGGCAAAAGTAGCCAAGAAATAAGGGTAATGTGGCGAAGTGAGCGATCAATAGCCGGCAAATACGTAGTATTTGCCGGCTATTGACTTTTTATTCAAAATATGATAATATACAAGTATCAGACGGGCAAATGGTGCCCGAGTTCCATATGGCCCAATACAGGCCAATGTCCAAGGAGGACAAAAATGTTCAATACCAAGCTGATCGTCATCACCCTGATCGCGACCGCCGGCCTGTCGGCCTGCGCCGTGACGCCGACCTGTGGCACGGCGGGTCTCCCGGCCTGCGCCACGCCGGCCGGTGGCGACGGCTACCGTGATCAATGGGCGTCGCGCCCCGACCTTGTGACCCCGGATGGTGAGGTCATCGTCCGGCCCGACGAGGTCGAGATCATGCCGGATGATTCCACCGAACCCGACGGCGGTCCGCCGGGTCTGGGCACGCCGGATGACGCCCCCGGCAATCCGGAACCGATTCGTGACGGCGGCCCGGCGGCCACGGCTGATGCTCCTGACTCGGAGCCCGAGCCCGCCGCTCCGGTCAGGGGCTGAGCCAATAGGAGATAGGCGCTCCGGTGCCTATCCCTTCAAGACCCCTTACATTTTTTGTAGGGGTCTTTTCTTTTAGTTGACAGTACTATAAAAGTATTGACAAATATAGCCGAGTATGCTAAGATACCTATGTAACCTGCTCCTCAATGGCGTTGCGCCAGCACCTCACTATTTTATACTTCATTCAGCTTTGTGTTCGGAATTGCTCTGTAATTCTTGATACCAAGCTGCTTGCGATGAGCGCTAGCGGTTAACCGCACCCCATCGTAAGGGGGGTGTTCTTTGAGAAAAGGAAAGGAAAGTCATGAAAAATTTATTCATGACGCTGGCGCTCGTCATCACGAGTGCGTTGCTGGGGCTGGCCCCCGACACGGCCGTGGCTTGCGACACACAGGTCGTCTGCGGACCGGTGGTCCCCGATGCTGCCTATCAAGGTGGCGGTGTCGAGGTGCAAACGGTCCAGGCAACGGCCTGCTTCACGCAGGACATCGCCACCGCCATCACGCGTGACGATGGCACGGTAGAATATACCGTTGCCCTCGTGTACGACCCTGGCCGGGGTTTGCACGAGGTCATCCGGACTGAACGGAACACCTACTGCTGGACGCAGAACGTGGTTCCCGGATCATGGATGGCGGTCTATGTGACCTGCCGCACCTACCACGGGTGGGTGGCGGTCCAGGTAACTGTGGCCGGGACCTATACGATGGTCCGGCAACCCCACTGGGGCTTTCCGGAAAACATCTAGCCGAAGGGCTGGAGGGGCAATACATGAAATTGCCCCTCCGAAACTTACTTTCTGAATTAATTTAGATGAAGTCTGTTGAATCATTCGACCGCCTTCATCCGAAGAAATTCGGTGTAGGTAAAAATTATCTAACTTATAATTAATATGCAAATTCTTAATAAAATCATTCTGACTTCAATCGCATTTACTTTTGCGATTGGTGTGACGAATTTTGTGTTTTCACAGACTGTTGTCGGTGAAACTGCTTTGGCGGTAACATCATGTGGTGACTGTCCTCCGACTCCACCCACACCCCCAACACCTCCGACTCCACCCAACCCACCATCTTCAAACCCGCCAGTGTGTACTATCTCATTGAGTGCAACGGTAGTAAATGTTGGGGATCAATTTACCTTGACGTGGAATGGTCGTCCAAGCAACGCGACTTTCAAGATTAATAATGACCCTGTGTCTGATAGTGGTTCTGCCACGTATACATACCCAGCTGGTTACTCATCAATTCGGTATGTAATGACTGGTGAGAATGGCGATGGTAATTGTGTGAAGGAAGTAGTGGTACGCCGTACCACACCCCCGGTGGCTCCGACTTGTGACATCGTTGCAAGTGTGAGTGCAGTAACTGTTGGTGGCCGCTACACCATTACCTGGACTGGTACTCCAGCAACTGGCGTATTTAAGATCAATGGCTCAGGCGTCGCGGCGGCAGGTTCTGCTACCTATACCTTTGTTGGTCCTAATACTGAACGGTTTGTCTTTACCGGTGAAACTGCTGGCGGTACGTGTCGGGACGAAGTGGTGGTAGATGTGAAAACTACCCCAGTGGCTCCAACCTGTGATTCATTCACCGCGACACCAGCGAGTATCGTTCGGGGTAGTGCAACAACA
The DNA here is from genome assembly GCA_964469295.1 of uncultured Candidatus Saccharibacteria bacterium. Taxonomy (GTDB): domain Bacteria; phylum Patescibacteriota; class Minisyncoccia; order Phycocordibacterales; family UBA918; genus OLB19. The sequence goes on along the minus strand of CAYXYJ010000002.1, from coordinate 79,697 downwards.
TTGGCTTGGAATACCACCAATGCGACCAATGTCACTATCAACCAAGGTATTGGTTCTGTGGCAGTTGATGGCAACCAATCAGTAACACCAGTAGACAATACAACGTATACATTGACTGCTACCGGTGCTGGTGGATCAGTCACCTGTTCTCGTACGATTACCGTAACCGCTGCGCCGGTTCCAAACCCTACCTGTACCCTCGCGGTATCACCAACGACGATTACTGCTGGTGACCAAACTCGTTTGACTTGGACGAGTACGAATGCGACCTACCGTGCAATCAACCAAGGTATCGGTACTGTCGCGGTATCAGGTGAACAATGGATTCGACCAACGCAAAATACTACCTACACCTTTATCGTGCGTAACAGTGCTGGAGAAGAAAAGACCTGTACTGCTACCGTAACCGTAACTCCTCGTCCGGAATTACCACGTTGTGAATACTTCCGTGCTGAACCAGCAACGATTGACCGAGGTCAATCAACTACGCTTCGTTGGGATACCACGAATGCGACACGTGTCGTCATCAACCAGGGTGTTGGTGAAGTAGAAAAGGACGGTTCGATCAGCGTGGCTCCTCGATCAAATATTACCTACACCTTGACCGCATACAATGCAGCCAACGAAGCGACGTGTTACAGCGATGTGCGAGTTGAAGTACCGGAAGCACCAGTGTTCTCTTGCGAAAATAACGTCACTTCATTCTATGCCACTCGTACGTCAATTGATGAGGGCGAAACTAGTCGCATTATCTGGAATACTCGTGGTGTTCGTTCATTAACCATCAGCAACATTGGCTCAACGGCACTGTCTGGTGATGTCGAAGTATCGCCACGATCAGACACTAATTATGTGATGACTATCCGTAACAGTGCTGGTGATGAACGTGATTGTACCGTTCGTATTGACGTTGATGAAAATAATGGCGGCGGCGGTGGCACACCAAGTCCACGTTGTGAATTAAAAATCTCTGATAAAAGTATCAAATCAGGTGAACGAGTTACCTTGGAATGGGATAGTTCAAACGCGACTGATCTCCGCATCCGAGACAATCATGGCAAGACATTAGTTGATACTGATGGCAAATCATCATCAGAAAAGCGTGACTTGTACGATGGTGAAATGACCTTGCGTCCAGAGGAAGACACCACTTACACCTTATTGGTTGAACGTGGTAGTAAAGACCGAACTTGTACCGTAAAAGTTGATGTTGATGAAGATGATGAGATTACCGTGATTGAAAACCGTGACCAAAAGCCGGTAGTAACAGGAATCTCATTGACTCAAGTGCCATACACTGGATTTGAAGCTGGTCCAATTCTTACGACTCTCTTCTACGGATTGTTGCTCTTGTGGGCTCTCTACTTGGCATACATTTTGGTGATTCGTCGCCAGAGTATCGGTGGCGTCGCGCTTGCTACTCCGGTAGTCACCACACCAGTTGCTCCAGTAGCGGCGATGGTGGCTGATGAAAAAGTAACCAGTGGGATGTTTACTGAAACGTTCAATACGCCTCGGTTTGTGGCTCCAGTGGAAGTAGCGACAGTACCGGCTCCGGTAGTTGGCTACGCCACACCTACTCGTGACACTGAATATGATGCCGTGGCGACTGATATGGAAAATATCGCCCACGCGCAACATGTGTTGTTATCAAGTGACGCTATGCGCCAATTGGTGAACGGAACAACCGCTACGAATCGAGTGGCAACATTGACTCAATTGATTGCCGATGCGAAAGCCTCATACCCAAGTGAAGACGGATGGGTAGTACTGACTGGTGAACGAATGACCATGCTCATGAAACAAGTTGTCGCTACTCCAGTTAGTTTTACGCCAGCAAGTGTAGTTACCAATACGGCAGGAAATAGTTCATTAGCGGAAGCGATTGTTACTGGCAACATTGTGGCGGCCTACCAAATGATTGGTAATCGTCCAATGGTAGCACTAGCGGAAGCTGCTGCTGAACTGGATACACTCTATCGAGCCAAACAAGGTGAGAACGTAGCCGTAACTGGACTCTTGTCTATGGAGGGTAGCACCCTTTCAGTGGAACAAGTAAAGGCAGCGATTGCTGCCCTCACTGGAGCGATTGATGGTACGTATACTGACGAAGCTGATGCGGTGAAGATGGCTATCTTGAAGGCTATCAAAGCCATCGCGTAAGTCATAGACGCAAGTAGAAAACACAACAGGCGCGCCCGTAGGGCGCGCCTGTTGTGTTTTGGCTTATAATGCTTTTGATGATATTTCAGCATCAAGGAGCGCAATGAGCGCTGAGAGACTGAGGACTGTTTTGGTACCGTCACGTTTTTCGAGAGTAACGGTTTTATCGGCAACCTCCTGGTCACCAATGACTAGGAAATACGGTAGTTTTAAGGTTTTGGCGGTGCGGATTTTCTTGCCCATGGATTCGTTATCGGTGTCGAGTGTCGCTCGAATTCCTGATCGTTTGAGGTGATCTAAAACATTTTGCGCATAATCAATATGATTGTCCGAAACCGGAACGATACGGATTTGTTCTGGGGCCAGCCAAAGAGGGAAATTACCAGCAGTGTGTTCAATATAGACACCAAGAAAACGATCGATTGTACCAAGGAGCGCTTTGTGAATCATGACTGGAGTTTTCTTTTGTCCGTCACTATCGGTGTACTCTAAGCCAAAACGAGTCGGTTGTACAAAATCGAGTTGCTGGGTGGCACATTGCCATTCACGTCCAATAGCGTCGATAACCATGATATCAATCTTTGGTCCATAAAACGCCGCTTCACCGGGGGCGACAAAATAGTTTAATTCAAGTTTCTTGGCCACTGCTTCGATTTTGGTCTCCGCATCATGCCATAGTTCATCTGAGCCTAGATACTTTTCTCGATTGGCTGGATCATGAAATGATAGACGAGCGGTGAATTTTAACCCCAGAGCACCATACATAGATTTAATCATGTTCATGATGGCCTCGAATTCAGCTTCGATTTGATCAGGACGACAAAAGACGTGCGCATCGTCTTGGGTTAATGACCGTACGCGAGTGAGACCGCCCAATTCACCGGTTTTTTCATCTCGATAACACGTCGTGGTTTCCATATAGCGAATTGGTAAATCGCGGTAACTACGTGGTTTGCTGGCAAAAATCTGCGTATGATGGGGACAATTCATCGGTTTTAAGGCAAAACTATCACTTGATTCTTGACTTTGTACCAAGAACAATTCGTCGCCAAATTTGTCCCAGTGACCAGAAGTTTTATAAAGGTCCGTTTTCGTAATGTGGGGGATCCAGACTTTTTCAAAGCCAGCGGCTTTTTGGAGCGATTCGGAAAAGGCACTTAATTCTTCGCGCAAAATGGTACCCCGTGGCGTATAGAGGGGAAGTCCTGAACCAACCAAATCAGAAAACGCAAACAAATCGAGTTCCTTGCCTAGTTTGCGGTGATCGCGCTTTTTCGCTTCTTCGCGCATAAAGATATACGCGTCTAGGTCGGCCACAGTAGCAAATGCTAGTCCATAGATTCGTGACAACATTGGTTTGGTTTCGTCCCCGCGCCAATATGCACCGGCGACTTTGTCGAGTTTGAAACTGTTGGCATCAATGTCGGTTGCCGGGTTCTCTACGTGACCGCCGCGGCAGAGGTCGGTGAATTCGCTCTTGCCGCTCCCACAGGTATAGAGGGTAATCGTTTCACCCCGGCTGGCGATTTCCTCGATCAGTTCAAGTTTGAATTGGTTGCCGGCAAAAATCGTGCGGGCTTCGTCAACGGTGACGTCGCGGTGCCGCCACGTTGTCCAGGTATTGAGAAGCTTTTTCATCGCTTTCTGAATGTCTTTTAAATCATCATCACCGAGGGTTGGTCCACCTGAAAAATCAACATCGTAATAAAAACCGGTATCGATGGCGGGACCAAGGGTTAGTTTGGCGTGGGGGTAGGCGTCAATAATGGCTTTGGCCATGAGGTGGGCCAGGGTGTGCCGCTTGTGTTCTAGATTGCTCATAGTATTTGATGGGTGAAATTAATAATGAAACGAAAAATCGTCCGAGCAAAAATTCGAAGCTTCGAATTTTTGCTCGGACGATTGAGTTACAATAACTCGACCGCGGTTCCACCGGGCTTCAGGTTGGTATGCCAACCCACACTTTGGGTACAGATTAGGGACTGTTGTCCGACCGTGCTGGTAGTTGGTAGTTACCACAATCTCTGTATAAACACATACTAACGGAGTCGGGATAATTGGTCAATAAATAATATAAAAGCCTCTCTCGTATATGGAAGTGAAAGCCCGCAATCACCAAGTGATTGCGGGCCAGATTTGCTGGTGTGGTGGGGACGTGTCTCTGGCCACAAACGTGTACGCCACACGGAGTGAGTCGTTGACGAGCAGTGCGACTCCGAGCCGATATCCATCAATAAAAGTAGATGATGGAGTGACGAATGAACGCCGGTTGTGTCCATCATGCATGATGGTAAACGCCATCCACCACGCCAACGTTTCAAGTAATGGAAATGTTGGGTATTTAATTTCCTCTTCTGACAGATTGTGTGATCGGCCCCAGTCAAGTTGGTTGGAAGCATGGGCATCACCATAGGCGGTGATGATTGACTGGTCTATATATCTCTCGGCGGTAAATACCGGATGAGTGAAATCAGAAGCTTGTTGCTGATAAAACAACTTTGGTTTCAAAGCAACTAAAGCAGCAACCGACACGGGATGAGGTGAGATGGTCGCGATGTTCATTGAAGATACCTTCATTGGGGAACTGGCTACGGAGCAGACTACTACTTTTCAAGTAGGTTCGTCAATTGTTGGTGAAGTGGTGAGTGCTTTCACCCGATCAATTGCAATGCTCGGTTCGTCGTTACGAATCGTTAATTTACCCTTGACGGCTAGGCATTGTCCGACGGTAAACAATTCCTTTTGCTCGGCGTAAACGGTGGGGAAGGCAACCATTTCGATAGTGTCAGTGAGGTCACCAAGCGTCACAAAGGCCATTTTGTCACCCTTTTTCGTAATAAGCTCCCGCACCGCTGTAATCATACCGGCGGTGACGAGGGACCCCTTTAATTGTGCTATGGTCACTTCCTGTTTTTCTTCGACGGCGGTTTTGATGAATTTCACACTTGGTCGCTTATTCAGTTCATCTATGAATTCTTCAAGTGGATGGCCCGATACATATACCCCGAGTAAGTCTTTTTCCCAGACAAGTTTTTCGGCTTTGTTGGCGGCTGGGGCCGGGGCGAGCACGAGATCAGAAACGCTGTTTCCACCACCAAATCCAAAGAGTGAATCTTGCGCGCTTTCGGCAGCGGCGACCTGTTCGCGGTTGAATGAAAGCATCAAATCCACATTGGCGAGTAATTGGCCACGTTCACCCATGGTATCAAAGGCACCGACCATAATAAGCGCTTCGAGTGATTTTTTGTTCAAATTACGGTTTTTGATCCGGGTGAGGAAGTCTTGCATCGACATAAACTTGCCCTGTGACTTGCGGTTTTCGATGATGGCTTCGGAAATTCCTTCGCCAAAATTTTTGATAGTTGTCAGCCCAAACCGGATTGTTTGCCGGCCCGGCACCACTGAAAAGTCGGCGAATGATTCATTGATATCTGGCGGGAGTACTTCAATTCCCATGCGCTCACACTCATGAATAATTTCAGAAATTTTGTCTGTGTCGCCCGAGTCGGCGGTGAGAACAGCAGACATGTATTCGACCGGAAAATTCGCTTTCATGTAGGCTGTCTGGTAGGCGACGCGACCGTAACTGGCTGCGTGGGCTTTGTTAAAGCCGTAGGCGGCAAATGGTTCAATCAACAGCCATAATTTATCAGCAGTATGTTGTGAAAGTTGGCCATATTCCAGAAACCCTTTCATCAGTTTATCTTTCTCAGCGGCCATGACCTCGGGAATTTTCTTACCCATGGCTTTACGCAACATATCGGCTTCAAGCCACGAATATCCCGCCAGTTCGCGCGCAATCGTCATTACATCGTCCTGGTACGTGATGACGCCATACGACCGGTCCAGAATCGTTTTGAGGCGTGGATCAAGGTAGGTAACGAGCGTAGGGTTATGCTTTCGTTCGATATATTGCGGAATTGATTCCATTGGTCCCGGACGATAGAGCGCCACCATCGCGTTAATGTCGTGAATCGTTGATGGTTTTAGTTGTTTTAAAAACGCCGTCATACCAGAACCATTTAATTGGAATAGACCCATGGTCTGTCCGCTAGCGAGAATGGCAAAGGTTTTGGAATCATCAAGTGGGATATTTTCGATATCAACTTCAATAGTATGAATCGCTTTCACTCGCTTCACCGCATCTGCTAAAATGGCGAGGTTTTTGATGCCAAGGAAGTCGAATTTGAGAAGTCCAACGCCATCTTCACCGACGGATTTCATTTCGTACTGAGTGACAAATTTCCCGGTTTTGGGGTCGGGCTGGATGGGGACGAATTGATTTAGTGGTGCGGGTGCAATCACTACACCGGCAGCGTGGACACCGAGGTGTCGTACCCGTCCTTCGATTTTTTGGGCGAGGTCAATTACTTCACGCGCCTCAGCGTCATTCTTATACAGTTTCTGTAAATCGGGTTCAATTTCGAGAGCTTTTTTGATTGTCATCGGAAAGCCTTGGCTGCCCATCGGAATCAGTTTAGCGATTTGGTCACCGACACTGTATGGGTGACCAAGAGCCCGCGCCACGTCCCGCACCGCCGCGCGGGCCATCATGGTTCCGAACGTACCGATTTGCGCGACTTTGTCTGCGCCATATTTACTTTTGGCATATTCAATAATTTCATCGCGCCGATTATCAGCGTAATCCATGTCGATATCCGGGGCAGACGGCCGTTCGGGGTTTAAGAATCGTTCAAACGGAAGCTGATATTCAATGGGGTTAACGTTTGTAATCCCCAGGACATAGGTCGTGAGTGATCCTGCCACTGATCCGCGGATAGTAGTTAAAATTCCTCGTTCCCGAGACTCACGCAAGAGGTCGCCCACCACGAGAAAATATTTCGCATACCCTTTCGTTTTAATGACTTCGAGTTCGTAATCGAGGCGTTCCATAATGGTGGTGTCAGCGGTTGACAGTCCGCGCCAAGTAACACCTTTATACGCCATGTCTTTCAATTCATCGTCTGGTGCTTGACCGCTGGCGATTTTATAATCGGGGAAATACCAGTGCGTACCGATTTCTAATTCGACGGTACATTGTTCGGCAATTTTGACCGTGTTGGCGACTGCCTCGGGCGTGTCTTTAAATCGCTCGATGATTTCCGCTTGGGTGAGGAAAGAAAAATTATCCTCGCCCTGTCCATCACCAGAAGTATCAACGACCCCGCCACTTTGAATTTTTATCATCGTTTCGCGGGCAATGTGATCTTCGGGTCTGAGATAGTAGACATCGTGTGCTGCTACGAGGGGAGTGTTGGTGGTGCGCGCCAGTTTAATTATTTTTTGTTGCCATTTCTCATGTTCAACAATTTCCGGGTGATGCGTGATTTCCAGATAACAATCTTCGCCAAATACTCCTTTGTACCAATCTAACCGTTCGGCGGCTTTTTCGTCGTTTTCATTTTTTAATTGTTGAACGACCTCGCCCGCAAAAGAGGGGATGATACAGACGAGGTCTTTGGCGTAGGTTTTAATCAGTTCTTGATCGAGGCGAGGACGGTAATAAAAACCTTCGAGATTGGAAAGGGTGACGAGTTGAATAAGATTTTGGTAGCCGTGAAAGGTTTGGGCGAGGAGGACAAGACGGGAACGTGGTTTGTCGATCATCGCTTCTTTGTCGTGGCGGGTGCGGGGAGCGAGAAACGCATCGAGGCCAATAATTGGCTTAATACCTTCTTTGGTACAGGCTTTATAGAAATCAATGGCGCCATAGAGGGCGCCCGCATCAGTGATCGCGAGAGCGTCTTGCCCATCTTCTTTGGCGGCTTTGGCCAACTCCTTGGGGGTGGGGAGTGCATTGAGGAGTGAGTAGTGCGAATGCACATGGAGATGGATAAATGTACTCGACAGTGACACTGGTTCAGACATAAAAGCAGTATAACAAAAAAATCATGCGTCGGTATACACAGCAACATGTCGGTCAAAATAAGATACGGGCGGTCGTCACTGATGGTGACGACCGTCCGTTGATCAGGACTGTTCTTCGAAGACTACGACCTCGTTTCCTTGGAGGATTACCCGACCGACGCCGGTAATCCAAGCGATGTCACCATCACACTCGATGGTGACGTCACCTTGGATGACGGTGAATTCCGCTCCGCAAAAGGGGCAGCGCACCGTCGGGTGCACAAGCGACACAGTCTCGACGACTATGACACTTTCGACGTCTCTACAGACCATTGTCTGCGCCCCTGCCGCGGTGGCCGGGAGTAGTACCGCCAACAGTGCGAAAATCTTCATGACACACTCCTTTTTTTGTCGGTGGACCTATTCGCCGACCTCTACCTATAATATAGCATATTTTCGTATAAAGTCAATGTCATGCTATAATATGTATCGTATGGGTATACGGTGGGTAATTGGGATTGATGAAGCAGGGCGTGGGCCGCTTGCAGGACCGGTAGCGGTCGGGGTCGTACTGATTCCGTATGATTTTGACTGGAATTTGCTTCCTGGGGTAGGTGATAGTAAAGCGATTTCTGAAAAAAAACGTAACGCCGTATACGGTATGGCGATGCAATTGGCAAAAACGGAAAAGGTATGGTCTACGGTTGAGATGGCGAGTGCCAAAACGATTGATACGCGAGGTATCGCGGTGGTGATTCGGGAATGTATTGAACGAGGCATTCGGACAGTGGTTGGGCAGTGCGGTGACGCGGTAGGACAAACAATCGATTGGAATAATGTCCGGGTATTGCTTGATGGGAGTCTCACAGCACCAACTTATTGTATCCACAAAGAAACGATTATTAAAGGCGACGCCAAAGAACCGGTAATTGGATTGGCATCGATTATGGCGAAAGTGACACGCGATGCGTATATGCGGCGAGTCGCGACGCGACCCGCCTTCACCCCCTACGATTTTGCCCGGCACAAAGGGTACGGCACGGCGCGTCACCGACAATTAATCGCCGAGCATGGGTTTTCGACCGAACATCGCGCCAGCTATTGCAAAAATATTAAAATATTGTAAGGTGTGACTTCGCCATCGTCAGCGATGGATGAAGTGCAACAGAAAAGAAAGTGTAAAATATGACCCATGTGGGCAATACGATTCCGCACAGCGGCTTTGGTGTGACGCCGCCGCATCTCCAGCTGGTGGCCATCGCCCATGACGCCGTCATGGCGCTGGCGGCGGCGCAAATGAAGATCGGCCTGTCGCTGTGGCAGATGAATCCGTTTTTCCGGCAGTTCGTCGCCTGATGGACGACGATTGGGCCGGATTCCGCCTTGCGGAATCCGGCCCTTTTAATATTCATTTTAAGTCATCACCCGGTCGCTATTGTATTATTTATAATAATGTGTTACTATTAAAAGGCCTAAGCGACTTTGATACCCGACCCTCATACCAATCTCCATAAAAAGTTAGAGGAGCAGGGGCGTGGAGAAAAGTCAAAAGAAGGCAGAAGGAAGCATTTGCACCAGGTGCTACTATTACAATAATGGTGTGTGTGTGAAGGGGGGAGATATGTTGAATCCTCCAGCTTCGCGCAAAACTTGTCCGGTCAGGTTGGCCGTAGCGCACCAGCTGGTTCTAGAAGCAGCTCGCGCGCGCCTTAAGGCCACCATCGAGCGTGGCGACGCTTGCTCGTGGCCTCGGGTCGCGTGAGAGTGTCGCGCAAAAGGGGTGGAACTAGCTAGTCACCCCGATATTAGTTCTACCGGCCTTCGGTCGCCCTTCCACAAGGCGGCCTTTTCTTTTGCCTGGTTTGTTGCGGTTTGGTCGAGACCCTACCTGCCCTTCCACAAGGCGGCTTTTTCATATTTCAGTCGCCCGCACTGAAGATTTATAGAGAACCCAGGCCGGTAAACACTCATAGTGTAGTCGCTTGGCAGGGAACGGAGAGTGTGTACCGGCCTGGGTTCGGACGCAATCAAACAGCTACCGTTAGGGCTCTACATCGGCAATAAGCTTGCAATTTTTTGCTAATTTGCTATAGTTTTGCCCATTATGGTAGTACGAATGCGACATACGCGGTCACACACCGCCAACCGACGCTCACATCACGGTCTTACCACCCCAGAAATGGCAGTGTGCAAGAACTGTGGCGCGATGCATCGACCTCATCACATGTGTCTTGCTTGTGGTTTTTACAACGGTCGGATGGTGATGGATTTGGCGGCTAAAGCCAAAGCTCGAACCGAACGGATGCAAGCTAAACGCGATGCGATTAAAGCGCAAACTGGTGAGGCTGCTCCAGAACCAACGAAGTAATCACGGTCCCGCTCTCTTGGCGGGACTTTGTGGATTAAAGACCCGTGATGATACTCATCCAGGGTATACTGGGAGACAGTAGTAGATTAGTACATTTTTTATGGCAAACCGGCACCTTTCACGCAGTATTGTTCTTCAGACCATGTTTGAGTGGGATTTGAATGCGATTGATCGAAAAGAAATTGTAGAAGTTTTAGATAGAAATATTGAAGAGTTTGCACCAAATAAGACCGACCGACCATTTATGGAAAAGCTCCTTGATGGCGTGCTCGGCAAACAACCAGAACTTGATTTGGTAATAGAAAAAGCGGCACCGGAATGGCCGATTGATCGGATTTCGCCCGTCGATCGTAATATTCTCCGCCTTGGGCTCTTTGAATTATTGTTTGCGGATCGTGGGGAAGTACCAGCAAAAGTCGCGATTAATGAAGCGATTGAACTCGCGAAGCAATTTGGTGGCGAAAATAGCAGTCGGTTTGTGAACGGCGTGCTTGGTGCGGTGTACAAAGAAATTGGCGAACCGGGCAAAGAAGAAATCGGTCGCAAAAAGAAAAAAGACATTCCCTTTCACGAAATGCCGATTGAACGATTGGCTGGAGCGGTGGTCTATGCCGAAGATAACGGAGCAATGTATCTGGCCTTGGTCCATGATATTTTCGGCCATTGGACATTATCGAAGGGAAAAATTGAAGAAAATGAAGCTCTGGAGGCTGGAGCTATTCGTGGTATAAAAGAAGAACTTGGTCTTGAGGTAATGATTGAGTCACCACTCGGGATGAACGAATACGTCGCTAGTCATCCGGAAAAGGGTAAGGTCCGCAAACAGGTTAATTATTTTCTCGCTTCAGCACCATACAGTGAAATTGTGTTGGAACAAAAAGGTGGTCTCGATGACGGGCGGTGGTTTAAGGTGGCGGATATTCTGGAATTGAATTTTTATGAAGATATTTTGCCCATTGTGACTAAGGCCGTGACTATGTTGGTTGGCAAGAAGAGTAAATAAATGCTATTCTCAATACATCATTGCTAGCTATGGAGTCGCGCGATTTTACTGCTGATCTGAAAGCCCTCGAAGAAATTCTCGAGGTGACTTTTCATGAGCCAAATCATTTATTGTCCGCGATTACCCATCGTTCGTATCTCAACGAACACCGGGAAGCGGTGCAAGACCATAACGAGCGGTTAGAATTTTTGGGTGACGCGGTGCTCGAATTGGTCGTTACAGACTATCTCTTTCGCTTGTATCCGGAGAAGCCCGAAGGGGAGTTAACCGCAATTCGGGCCGCGCTCGTTAATACTGTGTCTCTATCGGCCGCGTCTGAAAAATTGGGAGTGAATAAATTTCTCTTGATGTCTAAGGGTGAAGCAAAAGATGAAGGTCGGGCTCGACAATATATTTTGGCGAACGTGTTTGAAGCGTTTATTGGTGCGATGTATTTGGATCAGGGGTATGAGGTGGCGAAAGGATTTGTCGCCAAACACCTATTCCCCAAAACGGAAGAAATTGTCCGGAAGCGGCTATGGCAAGACCCAAAGAGTTTGTTCCAAGAATTAGCTCAAGAGCACGCGTCGGTAACGCCAACGTACCAAACGCTTGGTCAATCTGGACCGGATCATGACCGCATATTTATTATTGGAGTGTATCTGCGTCATGAATTAGTGGCTGAAGGAAAAGGTCGATCAAAGCAAGAGGCCGAACAACAAGCTGCAGAGAAGGCGATTGTGGTGAAAGGTTGGGAATTGATGTAGGGTGATTTGCACAGAAAAGCTGGCCAGGCGTAGCCTGGCCAGCTTTTCTGTATGGTACACTAGAAATATATCATTTATGACGACAAACCGTCTCATACAACACGGGGGATTTACGCTCATTGAATTGATGGTTGTTGTAGCTATTTTAGGCATTTTGGTAGCGATAGTAATTGCGAATCTTTCGGGTGTCGGGGCTAAGGGGCGTGACGCCGAACGGCAGGCCGATTTGCGACGACTGGAGGTAGCTATTAACCAATACAAACAACAAAACGGTCGCTATCCCGAAGCTGGCTGCGGAAACGTTGGTCCGACGTGGACATTTGAACGGGACTGCTCGGAATACATTCTTGGTCTTGCACCCACTTTTATTCCTAGTCTCCCCCACGATCCCAAACGTGGAAGCAATGAGGGATATTCGTATATGACCAACAGTAACGGAACAGTGTTTAAATTAGTTGCTCGTCGGACGGTGGAATCTGAAGTTGTGACTCATGAACACACCTTAAAGAGTTGTGATGTACGGGTGGCCAATGAAGGAGGTTCATTGGTGAGCGGATCGTCGGATCGCGAGGTAATCGGCTGGTGTGGTCAAGTGACGTATAGTAGTAATAATTTGCCTGCAGTATGCGATGCTTCACGAGCTCCTTTTAGTAATTCGTATGGTATCTGGGGAGGATTCGCTGCTCCTCGAAATGTCTCGAGTACTACTCCAGCATATGTGCAGGATACGACCACGATAACGTGCCGATAAGATACTATTTGTATATGATATATAATTTTAAACAAAAAAGAGGCTTTACGTTGGTAGAATTAATGGTGGTTATTAGTGTGATTGGGATTCTCGCCAGTATTGTGTACGCGAATTTCGGTAGTGCCCGCGGTGGGGCGCGAGATGACATCCGTAAGTCTTCGCTTGAAGAGGTACGGTTGGCGCTTGAGTTATACAAAGCACAGAATGGCTCGTATCCATTAGGGTGTAAGGGTAGTGGCAATTGGTCAGGTACAAATCATGCCACGTACGGAGCGTCCTGTACGCCAAATAACTATATCAGTGGTTTAACGCCTGACTTCATTGCACAATTGCCATGGGATCCGAATACTGACGCTAGCCAAGGATATTTATATAGATCGAATGGTACGGATTATAAATTTATGGCATGGAACTCAGTTGAGCAAAAAACGATTAAACTCCTCACTGATGAATACTCACGAAGTACGACTACGATGTATGCAACCACCTATGCTGTCTATTCAAGTGGGGCGGCCACTTGGTAACCTATGATCCTCCGCGAGTTGACCATCAATGGCTTTAAGTCGTTCGCCAAAAAAAGCGAATTGGAATTTTCCTCTGCCATTACCGCGATTGTGGGTCCAAATGGATCGGGGAAAAGTAACGTCGCGGAATCATTTCGGTTTGTCTTAGGTGAGCAATCGGTCAAATCATTACGGGGCAAACGCGGTGAGGATTTGATCTGGGGTGGCAGTGAACAGGTGTCGCGAGGTAATCGGGCATCAGTCGTCATCGAACTCGATAATAGCAACCGATTGTTTCCTATCGATTTTGATGTGATTACAATCGAACGGACGGTCCATCGGGATGGGCAAAACGAATACAGCATTAACGGGTCGGCGGTAAGACTAAAAGACGTACAAGAGTTACTTGCCGCTGCCAATATTGGATCAACCGGACATCACATTATTTCTCAGGGTGAAGCTGATCGCATTTTGTCTGCGAACGGAAAAGAGCGCCGCGAGATGATCGAAGATGCGCTTGGGTTAAAGGTGTATCAATATAAAAAAGTTGAAGCGGAAAAGAAACTCGAAAAGACTCGAGAAAATATCGCGCAGGTTGAATCGCTCCGTCGCGAACATGCGCCACATCTAAAATATTTAAAGAAACAAGTAGAACGGGTGGAAAAATCATTGGCGGTACAAGCGGAGTTAAAAACTTGTTATGCCACGTATCTAAAACGGGAAGATATTTATTTGGCGCACCATACTGATCGATTGCAATTGGCTCGTCGAGCGCCAAGCAGGGAATTAGAGCGACTAAAAAATGAGCTCGTCGCTGCTAAAACGGCTTTGCGCCAAGTCGAGATGCAAAAAGACACTAGCGCACTGCTGGAAGCCGAAGAACAATTAACAACAGCACGCAAAAAAAAGAATGAAATTTTGCGTACCTTGGGAGCAATTGAAGGTGAGGTGACATATATCAGTCGCAAAATCGCTGCGGTGGAACGGGCGGAAAAAGAATCGTCAGTAACAGTGGTCGATGCAACTGCGCTCGAGAATTTGGTGACTAAGTTTGAACGTGATGTAGCAGCTGTTGAATCACAAACGAGCAGTGAAGTATTGCGCCGCACGTTACAAGATATCGTGTCTTCGTTACGACTATTTATACAACGGAGTGCACCGGTCGTCGTGTCTGCCGTGGCTGATTTACAGAAAGAGTTGGCTGAAACCGAACAAAAACGGTTGACTGTTGCTGCAGAACATGAATCCGCTGTCACGGTCGAAGCGACCGCCGAAGCACGATACAATGAGGTCAAACGAGCGATTGAAAGTGAAGCGACTGAAACGCACGTGCAAGAGCGTCATATCTTTGATTTAGTTGGACAAGTGCGTGCCATCGAAAATGATATCGAAAAAATCGATCGTGAATTGGCTGTATTGGAACGTGATCGGGAAGAATTTAAACGCGAATTACAAGAAGCGGTGGCGTTGATACAAAGCGCGGCGGCTCATTACTTTAATCATGAGATTGTCGAACATGGTCAACCAATTAGTAATGAACAAATCATTGCCGAAGATCGTGCTGTTCAATATGAACGACGTCGCGTGCTGGAGAAATTGAAAATCAGATTAGAAGAACTGGGTATCGGTGCCACGACTGACGTAGTGGAAGAATACAATCGGGCAATGGAACGCGATACTTTTTTGGAACGAGAAATTACCGATCTCTCGACATCGGTGACGAATCTTGAAAATCTCATTACCGAACTAAATGGTCAATTGCATGAACAATTTGTTTCTGGCATGGAAAAGATTACCACTGAGTTTAATCGATTTTTTGTACTGATGTTTGGTGGCGGCAGTGCTGATTTAAAACGGATTAAACCAAAAGTAAAAAAGGTAGCTGAGGATGGGACAGAAACCGAAGTGGAGGGAGATGAAACTGCCGAAGGAGTCGAGATTGATATTGCGTTACCAAATAAGCGGGTGAAAGGACTTGATATGTTGTCTGGTGGTGAACGAGCCCTCACATCAATTGCTCTTATTTTTGCGATGAGTCAGGTGCAACCGCCACCATTTATTATTCTCGACGAAACGGATGCGGCCCTTGATGAGGCCAATAGTCGCCGCTACGGTGACATGATCGAAGCCTTGGCGAAGAAATCGCAGCTGATCCTGATTACCCACAATCGCGAAACGATGAGCCGAGCCAGTATTTTGTATGGAGTGACCATGGGGAGTGATGGCGTCTCTAAATTGTTGTCGGTTAAATTTGATGATGCGGTGGCGGTAGCGAAATAGTATGGAGCGAGGGAAACAATGGACACGGCGAGGGTTTTTGGCTGGTATGGGCGGGGCGGCGGTTGGCGCTGCTGTGGCGGCCGGCCGTTTTGGTGAATCCGCGCCATCTGATAATCCCGAATTACCAGCCGCCGCCCCGCCCGTACCGGAACCAGCGGTCGAAGAATCCCTGGCCGGTCCCGAAACTACCGAAGCGGTCGAATATGACAAATCGAATAGTACGTATTTCAATGCTGAACGGGACGCCTTTGCCGACCAGTATGCAGCGGAATTAGTTACTATTGATGATACCGATACCATCATCCAGTTACTGACCGAGCATTTTGATGTCTCGGCGATTGATAATTATGCGCTTCGTACCACCATCACGAATCTGATCCCCGGCCTGGCGTTTGTGGAGTCGCGGTTTACGTCTGATCGCACCAGTTCTGCTGGTGCCTTTGGCCTCATGCAACTCATGCCAGCCACCTGGGATGAACTCGCACTGCCAACCGAACAGCCTGATGATGTAGTAGCACAAATAAAAGTGGCCGGACGGTTATTTGTCCAAGCCTATCAGCATATTACCACCACCTGCCGAGCCGAATTGGCGCTCATCCGCGAGAACCATTTTGCCGGGAACGAGGAAGCATTTGCAGTTTGTTTTCTGGCCCCGGTTTTGATCGGTAGCTATAACGCGGGCATGGGTAATCTCGAGCAGATCATTAAACAGTTTGCGGCTACTTTTCCATCGCCGGCTGACACGGTCGCGTTGTTTGATGAAGCCTATATTTTGACCGGATATGATGTCTATGCTGGTATGGCGACGACCGCGATGCTCGAGGAATGGCGCTCGCGTTACAAAGAACATGCGCGCGAATACACAGCCAAAGTCTATGGTGCGCACGAGGCACTTCGTCGCCGCCCGGCGTAGGCTTATAATAAATAAAAAGGGGATAATTACCAATCGTGACTACAGGAAACCCAGTATAATTACTTATAGTATTATTAATGACCATTGAATATGGAACCAGGAAATGATGTAGTGTTCTCGGGTGAGCGAGTAAAGCTAACACGCCAGCAGCAGACCAAGCGACTACTCTTTCTATGTGTCTTGGGCGCAGTTGTTGGCGGCGCATTTTTTGGTTGGCTGTATTGGAATCAGGAACCATTGCCAGCAGAAGTTGAGGAAGTCAGTGAAATGCCATTTGGGTATGTTGAACCGATGGATCCAGCCAAAGCCGCACAAATTCGCAACGAGGTTCTCGATTTAGTTACTGAGCATAAGCAAAACACTGTTACTTTTAACCTGGTGCCTGATGCTGACGCCGTAATAAAGATTTCTGCGCCGAGTGAATCCTCAGTCAGCGATAAAACGGATTATACAGCTGCCAGATCAGTCTTATCGCCAAATCTTGTTGCTAATGCCAAGTTTGATCGAATCGATAATTTTCTCTTTGACGATCAGATGCCTTTTAGTATGGTATTGGCTGAATACCCGCAGCGCGAACTGTTGTACCAAATTCAAGATGAGGTGTGGTACTTGATGCACTTGTTGAATGTCCGGTATAAACAGCCTGCATTTCATCAACGAGTAACTGGTGTCGAGCTTTTGACTCACATTCCGACCAGCCCATTTGATTCGACTGTTGCCTTGACCTATCCACCAGCCCGGGCAGTAAATGGCTTTTTGACTGCTGAAATAATGTCAATGGTTGATCCAGCTAATGCAGTTGATTATCGTGCCCTTGGTGCAGCCTATGCCAAGCGTGGTATGGCCTACGGTGAATACGGTCAAAATGACTTGTTGGCAGCCGAGAGTCTGGTGGTGCAGTATTTTGAGCAGTTAAAACAGACTGCAGATTATGAGACGATTTATGGTACGTATAAAAATCGATAATATGAATATGTCACGACTGTATAGAAATCCTCATATCATTACGGGTGTTATGACTGTATTGGTTGGCATGGCTTTTATGCCTTCATATACCCGTGCGATTGAGGTCGTGGGCGAGGGGAACGCGATGGTTGTAGAGGGTATCACCTCGCAACAAAGCGCTATTGCTATTGCGGCTGAAATGGAGGAGATTTTTATCAAAGCGATTGGTGTCCAGTATACGACTAGAGTCAGCAAAAATATTGAGACGAATTTGTACACGATTGAGATTCAGCCGGTGCATCAGACGGAGATCAATAATGGCGAAACATCCGGACCATCAATAGACGATTCTGCTGGTGAAGATGTGGTGGATGCAATTCATTAAACGAATTATCCGGCATCACTCTGAGAAGAATGACGCCGGATTCATTGTCGTGACATGTCCGGTTACCCTTGATCGGGAGCCCGGGTCACGGCCACGGTGTAGGTGCCGTCGGGCACCGCAACGATGGTGATGGCAAAGCCGTCACCCACAGCCGACAGCAAGGTGTTGGCTATGTCGATAGCCGCATCGCAGTTCGGCAGCCCATATGCGTGAGCATCAGGGGTGGCATACCCGGTGACCAGGTACGGCCCGAACGTGACGGCGGCGGGCGGCGGGCGCAGCTGGGTGGGGCAGTGGGGCACGTCCGCATTGGCGATGGTTGCCGTGAGCGCGATTGTGGCCAAGGTGGCCATGATACACGTATGCAATTTAGAACTCCTCTTGTTTACGCACTAGGTCGATCCTAGCGTTCAGACATATTATATAACACATGTGCCAGAAAAAGTAAAGTAGTCCAAACTTATGCACATAAGGCTTGTCAAGAGAATATGTCCCGAATGATAATATTAACAAAATATGAAATACACTCGAGTTCTAGGTAGTGTGATGGCTATAAGTTGTTCGTTCATTGTTTTTATTGCGTATACAGAGGCCCAAGGAACGATAGTGAGTACGCATCTAACTCCTGGCAGTCAGGTATTTGGTCAAGCAAACATTAATGGTCAAATGGTAACGATCTATCAACCGTCCAATGGTCAACAGGGGCCATTTTTGGCCCCTGTTAATAATACTCCGCCTAGGCCCCGGAACGATGACGATGACGGACCAGAGTACGTGGATCCACGTACTCATGAGCGATGGCGAATTATTGGTGATCTGAATGTCTATGGTAGTGGATATGATTACAAGAATGTGCCGTGTACTGGCGCCCCAGGAGAGGATACCAGTCGGTGCAATAATACCTGTCAGGTTATTTCGGGTTGGTCGTGTGATACTCGTGATCACCTGGATCCAGTCACACTACAAATCTATGTTGATGGAGTATTGTACGATACATTTCGTCCCTGGATTAGATCACAGGGATTAACTGACAACTGGTGGGCAAATTTGAGTCGTTTTAACCACACACCAAATTGTGGCCAGTCACCAGGTTATCTGTATGATTACCGTTATCCCACTCCAGTCGCGTGGAAAGATGGACGGACTCGCACTATCACTATCCGCGGTACGGTGGCGTCGACAACCATCAATAGTCATTTGTATCGAAATAATAACCGACTTAATCGATCCCACTGGGGTACTTTGACAACTGAGCGATTATTGAATGATTTCAATATCAGCGGCAACTTTACTTGCACTGGTGGTACGTGCCGTCGTGGTGATACAATCTATGCACTCATGTATGGTCCATCAAGTGCTCCGACAAGTGCCCTTATGGCCAATGCGGGCTGGAATGATACGATTAAATCCTTTGCGGTGAATTGTCCAGCTTTGCCAAATCCTGCTATTGATTTGGCTAGCTCTTTGCCGATTGTGCCTGATCAGATTGTGAACCAACCATATACAATTCGCGGTACTGTGCAAAATTTGGGCACGGCACCCGCTACTGGTGATGTGCCAGTAACATTACAATTTGATTATGGTCGTGATGGCTTTACGAACGGCCGTAACAACGATTTCGCGATTGATACAACCGTCTCTGGTTTGGCAGTAGGCGCTATTGTTAATCAAAATTTTAACAATATTCGTCATACCACTACTGGGGCTTGGCGGGTACGGATGCTAGTTGATCCGGCATCGACAGTAGAAACTGATCCAACTTCTCGCGCCAACAACACGACGCCTTGGCAGAATTATTATGTGACAGTTTCGGCAGATACCCCCATTTTGTATCTTAATGTTCTTTCTTCAACGGTCAAAATGGGTGAAGATATTCTATTAACCTGGTTTGGTCAACATATTCGACCAGGTACCTGTCGTGCGTCTGGCGCTTGGTTGGGGATAAAGAGTGAAAGTGGTTTTCAGGTCATTCCCGCCACCAATCTCGGTTCGTTCACCTTTACGTTAAATTGTACTGGTACCGATGGTACGCCATTAACGGATACGGAAAACGTATTAGTGATTGGTGACTACCCAGATTACCAAGCGTCATTGGTATTACAACGTACCTGTACCACTCCAGTTGACGGGTCATGTGACCGCACTGTGCTAACTGGTCAGCTTCACAACATAGGTAATGATACTCCGGCTGGCGTTACGGTACCCTATAGATTGATGGCTCGTCAGCGAGCGGTTGGTAGTCTGGCTTGGTCGGCTTGGGGACCGGTGGCCAATGGTACGGTACAGCCGATACTTGCTGGAAGATCATCGGGGTCATTTTCTCTGGATCAAAATAAGTTAACGGTAGGAGAGCACCAATTCCGATTAATCGCTAATCCTGACAATGTAACGGCACTTGGTGAACAAACTCGCAACAATAACGAAAGTCCAATTGTGTCCATTACTATTAACCAAATTGTTCCTCCCGAATGCTCCGACGGTCACGATAACGACGATTCCGAAGACGATTATGCCGATGCTCTTGACCCTGCGTGCTGGTATCCAGATGGCTCTCACAACCCCGGAGGTCTCTCAGAATCCCTAGTACAACCCCCAACCCTGACCATCACCGCCAACCCCCGCATCGTCCGTTACAACGGCACTGCCACCATCACGTACAGTATCCGCGGTGTTAATCCAACGTCCTGTACCCTCACTGGCCCTGGTATGCCAACGGCTCCTATTGTGTACCCCAGTAGTCCAAGTACCATCACCGACGAACTGGCCGGTACCCACACCTCAAACCCTCTCCAAAGCACTCAAACCTTCACCATTACCTGTGGTGCCACGAGAGCCCAAACCACGGTCGAGGTGATACCGTTGGCGCAGGAAGTGTAGGAATGTTAAAATGAAACAAAAAGCGGGCGGGGCGTAGCCCCGCCCGCTTTTTGCGTCAGCTGCTATTTCGTTACTAATTCAAAATCCAATTGCCGTTCTTCGGCGTCAGCACGGACTAATTTGACGCGCACTGTGTCACCTAACCGATATACTTTACCGGTTTTTGTGCCGCGAATCTGAAACTTGCTCGCCTGGTGTTCATAAAAATCACCTTTAATACTCGCCAGTCGCACCATCCCTTCACACAGCGCCTCTTGCTCTTGTACATAGATGCCCCAATCAGCAGTTCCAGTAATGATGGCATCAAATTCCTTGCCAATATTGTTCATCATAAATTCAACTTGTTTGAATTTTATCGAATCACGTTCGGCTGACACTGCTTCCATTTCTCGTTTTGATGATTGAATGCTGATTGACTCAAATTTAGCTTGTTCGCCAGAACCAATAATGCTGTTATCTAGATGGAGACGTAATAGACGGTGGGCGAGTAGGTCGGGATACCGGCGAATTGGCGACGTAAAGTGAGTGTAAAATTTAAAGGCAAGTCCAAAATGGCCGATGTTTTTGGTCGAATAAATTGCTTTGGCCATAGAGCGAATCGTGGCCGTTTTGATGAGGTTTTCTTCGGGTGTGCCAGTGACGTCGCTAAGAAGTTTGTTGATATCGGTGGCGCGAACAATGCCTTTGGGTGCTTCAAATTCATACCCAAGCGCGTGGAGAAAAATTGACAATTCTTCAATTTTATCTGGGTTTGGTACATCGTGTATACGGTAGATAAAGACGTGATCTCGACCACGTTTGTTGGCGAGAGTGTGAATATGTGTTGCTACTTGTTCGTTTGCTAACAACATAAAGTCCTCAATCATGAGCATCGTTTCGGTACGGACTTTTTTGTACGCACGGATTGGCTTGCCGGCTTCGTCTAATTCAAACTTCACCTCGGGTTGTTCAAAAGCGATGGCGCCGTGAGCAAATCGTCGTTTTCGTAATAGTCTGCCGAGTGTCATCATAATGGTTAATTCGGCATGGTAATCACCGGTACCACTGTCAAAAACCGTTTGCGCTTCTTCATAACTGAACCGGCGATCGCTGTTGATGATTGTTTGGCCATACCATTCATTCACAATCCGGGCGTCTGCGGTCATTTCGAATACGGCCGAAAACGCGAGTCGGTCTTCATGAGGGCGGAGTGAACATAAATCATTCGAGAGGACTTCGGGGAGCATCGGAATTACCCGATCGACGAGATAGACTGATGTTCCGCGTTCTTTGGCTTCCTGGTCGAGAACACTGCCGGCGGTGACGTAATGGGAAACATCAGCAATATGGACACCAATTTCATAATTGCCGTTAGCCAGGGTTTTGATGGACAAGGCATCATCAAAATCTTTCGCATCGTAGGGGTCAATCGTCATGGTGGTAACGTCTCGCATATCTCGACGTTTTGGATCAGAAAGGGCGTCAGCAAAAATGGTGGCTTGCCGTTCGTGCAAGTCGTGAGCTTCCTTTTGCACGGCTTCGGGAAAATTTTTACTAAAGCCACCACCGCGGATGATGGCCTGCATTTCCGTTTCGTGATCACCGGACCGACCCAAGGTTTCAATGATCGTACCAATCGGATCAGTGTGTTCACTAGCCCAGCTTGTAATTTCAACCGCGACTTTCATACCAAGATCGTTGGTAGTCGCATCAGGTAAGAGGGGGCGGATGTGAATGCGGTGATTATCTGGAGCAAAATAATATTGACTCTTACCGTTAACTTTTTGTTCTTTGACGACTCCAATAAGATCACGCCACGTTCGGGTCACGACGCGGAGTACCTTGCCTTCCTGACGTTTGCCGGGGATTTTCTTCTTCAGTTCAATTTCAACAGTGTCGCCATCAAGTCCAAAACCTAATGATTCTCGTTCGATAATAATGTCTTCTTCGTGGTCAGGTAACGACACAAAACCGGTGCCTTTTCCGCGCACCATAAGAACTCCCTCAAATGTAGTTTTCATTGTGCTCGAGTATAGCAAGCTTTCACCTATTGACCAAATCATCAACATCTGATACCCTTTGCCCACTATGTTAATGATGCGTTTAAAGCGAGTTGGTCGCAAAAACAACCCTAGCTACCGAATTGTAGTGGTTGATAAGCGTACAAGTGTCAAAAGTAATAAAACCGTTGACCTTCTTGGTTCCTATGAACCAAAAGCAGGCAAAGTGACAATTAATGGCGAGCGAGCGAAACACTGGTTGTCTCATGGTGTGCAGCCATCAGAAACGGTGTATAACATGTTGGTGAGTCAAAAATTGATTGACGGAAAGAAGAAAAATGTATTGCCAAAGAAGTCGCCGATTATCGACGAAGCCAAATTAAAAGCTGAGGCAGACGCAAAAGCGAAAGCCGAAGCAGATGCTAAAGCTAAAGCTGAGGCGGAAGCAGCCGAAAAAGCGGCCGCGGCAGAACCGGCTGACGCTACACCAACTACTGAAGAAACACCGGCATAAAGTAATACATATCAACCAAAAACCGGGCACTTGTGCCCGGTTTTTGGTTGACGATTTTCCTAATGACTCGTACGATATATGTAACGGTCGCTTATGGATGCAGTACCTCCGCTTCCGACTGACCGATTTACACGATAGTAACGATAAATATGTACGAAGATCAGCAGTTTCTTGAAACGGTAGTAAAGGCACTTGTCGATAATCCAGATGCTGTTCGCATCAATCGCACAGTGGATGAGATGGGAGTTCTCCTCACGCTTGATGTTCATGCTGATGATATGGGTAAGATTATTGGTCGTTCCGGTAATACCGCCAAAGCTATCCGCACATTGTTGCGGGTGGTGGGGATGAAACACGATGCACGAGTAAATCTAAAAATTAACGAACCAGAGGGAGGTAAGGGAATGACTCGTGACATGAGTGATGCCATGGAAGACGAAGGGATGGTAACATCGGCCACCAAGAGTTTGGACGAGGCCATCGACGACCTGAAAATATAAAGGGCGAAACATAAAAGCGGGCGGCACCTTTAGTGCCGCCCGCTTTTATGTTAATCTTTGACCATGCATTTTCATGTTATTACTATTTTTCCGGAGCTTTGCCAAGCGTATACTGACGCCAGTGTCTTAGGGCGGGCGCAGAAAATTGACAAAGGGAAAGGCGCCAAAGTTCGCGGCCAGAAAATAACTGTGTCTTATTACAATCCTCGTGATTTTACGACTGATAAACACCGTAAAGTTGATGAACGACCATTTGGCGGCGGACCGGGTATGGTCATGATGGCTGAACCTATTTTGCGCGCGTGGCAAACTGCGGTGGGTAAAAAATCAACCGCTATTAAAAATGGGAAAGTAAAGACACTTATCATGTCGCCACGTGGGACAAATTTCACGAACGGTTTAGCCAAAAAATGGGCAAGTGAATACGACCATCTTGTAGTAATCAGTGGACGGTACGAGGGAATTGATGCTCGAGTGAAGGAAGTGCTTGATGCCGAAGAAGTATCAGTCGGCGACTACGTGCTCACAGGTGGCGAATTGCCAGCATTAACCATTATTGATAGCGTGGCTCGCCAAATTCCGGGTGTACTCGGCACGTTTGAATCACTTGAAGACGAGCGAGTCACAAACGGTGTAACGTATACGCGACCAGATGTTTTGTTATATAAAAAACAAAAATTTTTAGTACCAGAAGTACTACTAAAAGGGAATCATGCCGAAATTGAAAGGTGGCGGAAGGGGTTGGATAACTAACAATCAGGTACGTTTTGTAGGCTATACTAGAATGATATGAATGGTTGTGACAGGCCTCAATCTTTTTTCTTGTGTACGATAATCGTATCGGTTGTAGCCGTTGGTTTTTTGCTACCACAGCTTGTGGCGGCGTCGTGGTTTTCGGTGCAAACGTGGTGTCAAACTTTTCCGGTCTTGTTGGGATGGCTGGATCATTGCTACGAGGCTCCACTCATTAGTGATCGATATATATCTACTGCTCCTACACCAGTAAACCACGCAACCGATTACTCTACGGTCATTACTTCTGGCGAGCCGGATATTTCTCTTTTTACACCAACGGCACAAGTTCGTGGTGTTGCCACCACCACACTATCACCAATCGAAACTGGAAATCGACCGTTATCAAACTCATATACGGTATCTTCTGCTGATAGCGATTTGAATACGATGTGGCTGTGGCGACAAACTGGATTATTGTTGCAAAGCAACGAATTATGGCATCACGAAATCAACAGACTAGAAACGTTAATTGACAAACAAGCCGAACGCACAAGTGATTCATTGTCTGATTACGTAAAAGCGAAATTTGATGATATTCACGTTTCCGAATTGTCAGGCGCCACCCTGACGTTGCCGGTATTTGCTGGACCAATTGGTTCTAATCTGGCGCTTGGGAATTATCATTTGTCTGGTGATGGTGACGATGAAGGATTATTTGTGGACGCGAATGGTCGTTTAGGTATTGGCACCACTACGCCACCAGAATTATTGTCTGTGGTCGGCGGGGCGTTGTATCTCGATAATTTTACGCCGGGCACAGTTACTAATCGCTTGTACGCGCAAGGCGGGTCATTGTATTGGAATGGTTCATCACTGACGGCGGGTAATGCCAGTAGTTCTTGGGACGGTAATGGTACGGATGTGTATCGATTGACGGGGAATGTGGGTATCGGCACCACCACTCCATCATCACTCCTCACAGTTGGTCCAACCGCCGGTTCGCAATTTTTGGTATCGGCGACGGGGACGATCACCGATGGGTTGTGGAATGGTGACGTAATCGGAACGACCTATGGCGGCACAGGACTCTCTGTATATGTCACTGGTGATATTTTGTACTCATCGGGAGCAGGCGTACTCGCAAGACGCGCGATTGGAAACACTGGCGATGTGTTGTCTGTTGTTGGTGGGGTACCAACGTGGGTAGCGACATCATCGCTTGGTATTTCTGGTGGGTCAGCGTTTGGATCATATATTGATCCAACGGAAATGGCTGTAACGGATTTCGGTAGTTTCAGTTGTGACAGTATCGAATGTACGTTAGATAGTGCGTCGGTTGATATTTCCGCTCACACCAATTTTAGTGTTGGTGCTACTGGATTGGCGTTGGCGTCGGATGAATTGGTGCTTTCTTCCGGCTACGAAATTTCGCTGGTAGCGTCAACTACCAACTGGAATAATTTTTACAATACGCCAAGTACGCGCATTGTCACCGGTACCGGATTAAGTTGGGCTGGAAATACTCTTACTGTGTCGACTTCATCACTGGGGTTAAGTCCGTTATTCACTACATCATCACAATTGGCTGGTTTGCTGTCTGATGAAACGGGAACTGGGGCAACGGTATTTGCTCAGTCGCCAACTTTGGTGACGCCGAATTTGGGTACACCATCAACTGTTGATCTCACCAACGCATCGAATCTACCAATAGCGACAGGAATTAGTGGGTTGGGTAGTGGTGTATCAACGACGTTGGCTGTGATGTCGAGTGCAAACCTAGCAAACGCCATCACTGACGAAACTGGTAATGCTGGTTCTATCGTTTTCAGTGCGTCTCCAACGTTTACTGGTACAGTAACTGCTCCACTTCTTCGTGGTGGTTCTGGTCAAGGGAATCAGTTAGTCTTGCGTAGTTCGACCAACATTAATCCGAACGCTAACGCAGCGATTGTATTTAACTACGGTGTATCGGCATCGTTAGAAGCGATGCGTATTCCGGCCACAACTGGATTTGTCGGTATTGGCACCTCTTCACCAGCAACTACTTTGGATGTCTGGGGTAATTTCCAAGTCGGGTCTTCCTCAGTACCGACCTTGTATGTAAATGGTGGTACCAACCATGTCGGTATTGGTACATCAACACCATCAACAGCATTGACAGTTGATGGTACGATTCTGGCATCAAATTTGCTTGGTGGCGCCACGAACCTTACCACTGACGCCAACGGAAATATTATTCGCGATGCGTCAGATGCTCGATTAAAGAAAAATGTGGTTGAAATCGAAGATGCGCTTGATTTAGTTTTACAGTTGCGGGGCGTGCGGTATGAATGGAAAGATGCAGAACGGTTTGGCGAGCAAACTGAAATTGGATTTATTGCGCAGGAAGTTGATACGGTGTTACCAGAAGTAGTCAGTAAGGGAGGTGATTATTGGTCGCTTAATACCAAAAATATGGTAGCGGTAGTGGTCGAAGCCATCAAGGAATTATGGCAGACCGTCAGCGGACATGAAGATCGTATTACTGAACTCGAAGTCGAAAATGCTGAATTACGCAGCCGGTTAGACGCTGTCGAAGAAACTTTACAGGAAGTATCAGTACCGGTTTCTTCAGGTGGGGCTAATGACAGTGCGACCAGTAATAATGATGTTGACGAAGACAATCAGGAAAACGATGCTTTTGAAGCGACGGATGAAGATACTGCAGTGTCGACGGGTGATGCAGTAGAAACGTCGTCAGATGCTAGCCTGGAATCCGCACCAAGTCAGAGTGGCGATGCATTGAGTGATGGTGAAAATACAGCAGAATAACGCTATTTTCTTTTCCTACTCACCGTATATTCATGATGCAGTCGGTGAAAAACGGGTTTTGCAGGCGTTATGTAGTGATGAATAGGTAAGTATCCTAAGTTTTTAGCTTGCAAAAAAATATAAAGTCAGTATAATACCGGCACAAACGCAGTCTCGAATGAGTTTCGATTGGGAGATGTCGCGGAGGTACAAATCACGAGCGTGATGACAATATTACAAGCCTACCGCTAATACATGATAGAGAGCACGGACACGTGTGCTTTTTGTGTGTTTGGTGGTGTCATTATTCATACGTTATGCAATTAAAGTACGAAGACTATTCTACTGTTGGAGCCATGCCGCAAAAGAAGTTTGCGGTGAGTTCTGACGCGATGATTGAAGTACCGGATCTCATCGAACCACAGCGCGAGTCTTTTAAGTGGTTTATTGAAACCGCTTTAAAGGAAATTTTTACTGAGTTTTCACCAATTAGTGACTATTCAGAAAAGAAGTTTGAGTTGCGCTTTAAAAAGTACGAATTAGGTGAAGCGAAATGTACGCCTGAATTTGCCAAAGCAAATAAAATTACCTATGACGCTCCGCTCCGTGCTCAAGTGATTTTGAAGAATAAAACCTTTGAAGGCGAAAAAGATCAAGAAATGTTTTTGGCAGATATGCCACTCATGACCGAAAATGGAACCTTCATCATTAATGGTGTTGAACGGGTGATTGTACCTCAACTTGCTCGCTCGTACGGTATCTTTTTTACGGCGGCAGAAAATAAAGGGCGAACGCTTTTTGGTGCCAAAATCATTCCGGCGCGCGGTGCGTGGGTAGAAATCGAATCCGACGGCGACGGCGTTATTTACGTTAAAATCGATCGAAAAAAGAAATTCCCAATCTCATCACTGCTTCGTGTCCTTGGCGTTGAATCTGATAAAGACATGATTGCCCTCATGAAAGGAGTGGAGCGTGGTGAAGAATACATGAAGGCTACCATTGCCAAAGACCCAGCCAAAACCGCTGATGATTCATTTATCGAAATCTATAAACGACTTCGTGATGGAGATTTGGCGACGGTTGAAAACGCTCGTGAATTTGTACGCTCACTCTTTGCTCCAGAACGCTACGATTTGTCTGAAATCGGCCGCCATCACTTTAATGAACGATATGGTTTGCCAGTAGATAAAAAAGCAACTGATGTCCGAACTGTGTCAATCGAAGACATGAAACTCATTTTGAAAAATATTATCGAAATGAATCATGATCCGATGGCGTTGCCTGACGATATCGATCACCTTGGCTTCCGCCGTGTACGGTACTTTGGTGAAATGTTGCAACAACGTGTCCGGGTTGGTATGACACGCATGAAGCGAAATATTCAAGACCGCATGTCAACGATTGAAGCGGAAACGTCTTTGCCAATGCAAATTCTTAATCCGCGACCACTTCAGGCTGCGATTAAAGAATTTTTCTCGACTAACCAATTGTCACAATTTTCACAGCAACAAAATAACCTGGCTGAAATCGAACACCTCCGCACCCTCTCAGCGCTGGGGCCGGGCGGACTCACTCGTGAGCGCGCTGGTTTTGAAGTACGTGACGTCCACACCTCACACTATGGTCGTCTCTGTCCAATCCATACGCCAGAAGGACCAAATATCGGTCTGATTCTTCGTCTGTCAATGTATGCTCGAGTCAATCGTTTTGGCATTATTGAAACTCCCTATGTAAAGGTGGTGAAAGGTCGCGTTACTGGCGAAGTGATCTATATGAATGCGCATGAAGAAGAAAAGTTCACTATTGCGCACGCAGCCGTTGAATTGGATAAAGATGGAAAAATTACTAACAAGTTAGTTGAAGCGCGCAAGCGTGGTGATTCTCGCACGGTATCACGTGACGATATTGAATACATGGACGTCGCTACGAACCAAGGCTTTTCAATTGCGACATCAATGATTCCATTTTTGAACCATGACGACGCGAACCGAACGCTCATGGGTTCAAACATGCAAAAGCAAGCGACACCACTACTTATCACCGAAGCACCAATTGTGGCAACCGGTGTTGAAGGGGTAGCGGCTCGAGATAGTGGACGAATTATTTACGCGCATGAAGCTGGTGAAGTAGTGGAATGTGATGCTCTTCATATTGTGGTCAAAAACAAAGAAGGAAAGAAGCGTGACTATCCATTAACGACGCTCGAACGCACCAACGATTTCTCAGCGTTTTATCATCGTCCAGTGGTGACGGTTGGAGATAAAGTAAAACGAGGCGATTTGTTGGCGGATACAACATCAACGGATCATGGGCAACTCGCCGTCGGACAAAACGCTTTGGTAGCGTTTATGTCTTGGAATGGCGCAAACTACGAAGATGCGATTGTTATTTCTGAACGTCTCGTTAAGAACAGCAAGTTTGCCAGTATTCACCTTGATGAACTTGAAGTATCGGTGCGAGATACGAAGCTGGGGCCGGAAGTAACCACTCCCGATATTCCAAACGTCAGTGAATTGAAACTGCGTAATCTCGATGAAAACGGTATTATCCGCATTGGTGCCGAAGTCCGTCCGGGTGATATTTTGGTTGGTAAGGTTACGCCAAAAGGTGAAACCCAACTCACACCAGAAGAACGGTTGCTCCGCAGTATCTTTGGTGAGAAAGCGAAAGATGTAAAAGATACCTCACTTCGTCTGGAAGCAGGTAAGCGTGGTCGTGTGATTGGTGTCAAAGTATTTTCGCGAGAAAATGGTGATCAGTTAGAAAGTGGCGTGATTAAACGTATTCACGTGACCGTCGCACAGGTACGTAATGTGTCAGTGGGCGACAAATTGGCTGGACGGCACGGAAACAAGGGTGTAATTTCTCGCATTTTGCCAGAAGAAGATATGCCATACACCGAAGATGGTCGACCAATTGATATTCTGTTGACTCCACTGGGAGTACCATCCCGTATGAACCTCGGGCAGATTTTGGAATTGCACCTTGGTATGGCTGCGGGGACGCTCGGCTATCAAGCCGTCGTACCACCATTTGGTGGAGTTGATGAAAACCACGTAAAAGCCGAGTTGAAAGCCGCTGGTTTCCCTGAAGACGGAAAAATCCAACTCCGCGATGGGCGTACTGGCGATGCCTTTGCGCAAAAAACAGCCGTTGGTATCATGTACATTTTGAAACTGCACCACATGGTGGAAGACAAGATCCATATGCGATCGATTGGACCGTACTCACTGATTACGCAACAGCCGCTTGGCGGAAAGGCACAAATCGGTGGACAACGATTTGGAGAAATGGAAGTCTGGGCCCTTCTCGGATATGGTGCCGCACACACGCTTCGTGAAATGCTCACCATTAAATCTGATGATATTGTTGGACGGTCAGCCGCCTTTGACGCGATTGTGCGTGGCGAAAAAATCCCACATCCACATACACCAGCTGCCTTTAATGTACTCGTGAATCAATTGCGTGGACTATCACTGGATGTACGCCTTGACCGCGAAGAAGGTGAACGACCACCACGACGATCACGGGATGAATCAATTTATGAGACCAATTAATCTGCGCTAGACTATGTCAACATTTTCACCAAAGAAACCAGCTTTGACGCCAAACCAGTTCACGGAGATTGGTCTCAAGCTTGCGTCACCAGAAACCGTTCTCGAATGGTCATATGGAGAAGTTACAAAACCAGAAACAATTAACTACCGTACCCAACGACCAGAAAAACACGGATTGTTCGATGAACGAATTTTCGGTCCGGTTGAAGATTATGAATGTTCATGTAAAAAGTATCGTGGCATTCGGTACAAGGGTATTGTTTGTGAAAAGTGTGGAGTGGAAATCACTCGCGCTATCGTTCGCCGCGAACGTATGGGACACATTGATTTGTGTGTACCGGTATCACACATTTGGTTTTTACGTGGTGTTCCATCACGAATTGCCTTGTTGATGGGTATCACGGCATCAGCTATTGAAAAGGTTATTTACTTTGCTGGCTATATCGTTACCAAAGTGCGAGAAGACGAGCGCGCTCGACTCTTGAAAGAACTTGATACTGAATTTAAGTCACGAATGAAAGAGCTACAAAACGAAGACGCTCGTGATGCGCTCAAAACACGCATGGAAGACATGAAGCACGAAATCGAAAGTATCGTGCCAGGTATGGTACTTGATGAAACCAACTTCCATAAGTATTCCATCAAATACAGTACGTTGTTTGAAGCCAAGATTGGTGCCGAATCAATCTACGAGTTGTTTAAGAATTTGGATTTAGCAAAGTTACAAGTGCAACTTGAAGAAGCGCGCGAAAAAGCCGGAGCCATGGAGCGAGCAAAAATTGACAAGCGGTTATCGCTGGTTAAAGGGATGATTCATGCTGGGGTAAAACCAGAATGGATGTTCTTGAATCGGTTGCCAGTGATTCCGCCAGCGATTCGTCCAATGGTGGCGCTTGAGGGGGGTCGTCATGCTTCATCAGACCTTAACGACTTGTACCGTCGCGTGATTAACCGTAACAATCGTCTAAAGAAACTAATCGATATCATGGCGCCGGACGTTATCTTGCGTAACGAAAAGCGTATCTTGCAAGAGGCGGTTGATGCGCTCATTGATAATTCAATCCGTCACGGAAATGCCGCATATTCGGCTCTTGGACAAGCGCAACGTCGCCCACTTAAATCACTTTCAGATTACCTCAAGAGTAAGCAGGGATACTTCCGCCAAAACCTACTCGGTAAGCGTGTTGATTATTCAGGGCGTTCGGTGATTGTGATTGGTCCAGATTTAGCACTTGATCAATGTGGATTGCCAAAACACATGGCGCTTGAATTGTTCCGTCCGTTTGTGATTGCGGAGTTATTGAAACAAGAGTTAGCCTATAACATTCGTGGTGCTGGTCGTCTCATCGAAGATGGCGTGCCAGAAGTATGGGCCATTCTTGAAAACATTATCAAACACAAGCACGTACTCCTTAACCGTGCACCGACACTGCACCGCCAAGGTATCCAAGCGTTCCGTCCAGTATTGATCGAAGGAAACGCGATTCAAGTGCACCCGCTCGTTTGTCGTGCCTTTAACGCTGACTTTGACGGTGACCAAATGGCGGTCCACGTTCCTTTGGGTGAAGAAGCGCAGACTGAGGCTCGAGAAATTATTTCTGCTAATAAGAACATTTTGAAGCCGGGTTCATCAGAACCAGTGGTATCAGAAAAGTTGCTTGACCTTGCCCTCGGTGCCTATTGGATGACCAAAGTCGTTGAGGGAGCGCTTGGTGAAGGAAAGTATTTTGCGTCACCAAATGATGCGATTAACGCGTACGATTACGGTATTATTGATTTCCGTGCCAAAGTCAAAGTCCTCGCTACGGATACTGAAAAGTACCGACAATTTGATGGTAAGGTGTTTGAAACCACGGTTGGTCGGTTGTTATTCAACTCGGTATTGCCGTCAGATCATCTCTTTATCAATGATGTCGTGGTACAACGCATGATTTTCGATATCATTATCGACATCATTGATGATCGCGGACCAGAAGCCGTACCAGCGATTGTCGACAAGTTAAAGAAGCTCGGATTCAAATACGCCACCGTATCAGGCACGACATGGGGGATTGATGAAGTAAAAATTCCCAAAGAAAAGCAACAAATTATTGATGCGTCACGAGAAGAAGAACGTCGCGTCTTTGCGTTCTATGATGAAGGATTGATTTCTCGTGAAGAACGACGACGCATGATTGTGGAAATTTGGCACCGTGCTAAAACGCAAATTGAAAAGATTTTGCCAGAGACACTCGATCATAATGGTTCAGCGTATGAGATGTGGAAGTCTGGTGCTCGTGGATCACTCGGACAGATTGCGCAGATGGCTGGTATGAAAGGACTGATTGTAAACACTCGCGGTGAAACATTGGAATTCCCAATTTTGTCATCAATGAAAGAAGGAATGTCACCGCTTGAATACTTCAACACGACCCACGGTTCGCGTAAGGGTCTCGCGGACACGGCGCTCCAGACAGCAAAAGCCGGGTATTTGACTCGTCGTCTCTTCGTAGTAGCTCAAGATGCGATTGTGACCGAAGAGGATTGTAAAACCAAAGAAGGTACTCGCATTAGTCGCATCAGTGCGTCAGGTATCGAAATTGCCTTTAGTAAAGCGATTAAGGGACGTATTTTGGCCGAAGACGCGGTTGATAGTAAAGGCAATGTCATCTTCCCGAAAGGTCATTTGTTGTCACGACGGGACGCGATTGCGATTGAAGGATCAACGTGTGGTGAAGTAATTGTACGGTCACCAATGACCTGTAAGACTCTCCGTGGGGTTTGTCAAAAATGTTACGGTATTGACCTCACGACGAACAAGATTGTTGATATTGGTGAAGCGGTTGGAACGGTTGCTGCCCAAGCGATTGGTGAACCGGGTACCCAGCTCACCATGAACACCAAGCACGCTGGAGGAGCTGCGTCAGCCGGCGGAGACGTAACGTCCGGGTTGCCGCGCGTGGAGGAAGTCTTTGAAAAGCGCTCACCAAAGATTCCAGCCGTCGTGAGTAAATGTGAAGGTGTCGTAGTGGATATTCGTCGCGAAGGTCGAGAGTCGGTCATCGTGATTGCTCCAGATATGGGCGCCAAGGGGGCACCAAAGAAAAAAGATAACATTGAATATGTGGTGTCATACCGTCGCGTGATTACTGTGGCGAAAGGTGAAACGGTAAAAGCTGGTCAAATCATGACTGACGGTTCTGCCTTGCTCCCAGAATTATTCAAGTTCGGCGGTCAAGAAGTAGCTCAGGAATACATCATTTCTGAAGTAAACAAAATTTACGAACTGCAAGGAGTAACGATTTCTCGCAAACACATTGAATTGATTGTAAAGCAAATGATGTCGCGAGTGAAAGTTACCGACGCCGGCGACAGTCACTTTACCGTCGGTGATGTGGTCGAAGAATGGATTTTTATCGACACTAATAATAAGTTAAAGGCCGAAGGTAAAGATTCTGCCAAAGCCGAAAAACTTATTCTCGGTATTACCGAAACGTCACTCTCACGCAAGAGTTTCCTTTCAGCGGCTTCATTCCAAAACACCACCCGCGTTCTTATCAATGCGGCTGTGAAGGGAAGTGAGGATAACCTTGCTGGACTGATGGAAAACGTGATTATCGGTAAATTGATTCCTGCCGGAACTGGATTTAAGGGTTCACGTAAAAATGAAATGATTGAAGCGATAAAGAATAGTTAGAAATTCTGCACCAGCAAAAAGCCATCCCTAGGGGTGGCTTTTTGCTGGTCTGTGAAGTTACCATGAATTGGGGTATATAAAATTGGCGGGCCATGAGGTCATGGCCCGCCGTCTAATGCGTCAGCATACGATTTCATTTCGACTTGAGAGTCTTGATGATGTAATGCGCATACGCATCAATGAACAGGAGTACCAAGGCAAACAAATGGAAGATACCGATAACGTAACACGTTTCTGCCCACTTGCCATCGAGCATGATACCCAAGATAAAAAATAAGATGGCGACACAGAGCGTAAGAATCGGTGCCAAAGTTACAATCGCCTGCAGTAACGCTCTTGTCGCAATACGTGAAGTGTTGTACAGATAGGTCACTTAGTCCTCCAGCCATAGGGGATTATACTGATTTTGATTATATTATATTTATTAAATTAATCAATTAAAAACAAAAACTTTCAAATCAGGTATACTGTGGTCAATTATGGCTTCTGGCGATGCAGTAAATCAAATCAAAGAGCGACTTAATATATTGGACGTGGTTAGTTCGTATGTTGAATTACATCGTGCTGGGAAGCATTTCAAAGGTCGCTGCCCGTTTCATGGCGAGAAAACACCATCATTCCATGTCTCACCAGACCGCGGTACCTACCATTGTTTTGGTTGTGGAGTAGGAGGCGATATTTTTTCTTTTGTTGAAGCGATTGATGGTGTTGATTTTAAAGAAGCCTTAAAAACCTTAGCGCAAAAAGCAGGAGTCGAATTGGTGCCTGAAAAACCCGAAAAGCGCACGGAGCGAGAAAAATTGGCGGCCATTATGGAAGCCGCCACGGCATTCTATGAAGCTGAATTACAACAAAACGCTGAAGCGTTGGCGTATCTCGAAAACCGTGGAGTGACAAAAGAAACTATTGCAAAATGGCGGATTGGGTTTGCGCCGGGGCCACCAAAACGTGGCTGGCGTGAAGTAAAAAACCATTTAAACGCGGTTGGCTTTTCTGATGCGCTGATTATAAAAACTGGTTTGATAAAAACTGCTGATGCCGGAAAAGAAGCCTTTGACACTTTTCGGGATCGCATTATGTTCCCACTGCGTGACAATGCCGGGCGGATAGTGGCGTATTCTGGTCGGATTTTACATCCTGATGATAAGGCACCAAAATACGTCAACTCACCAGAAACCGAACTATACCACAAATCGGAATTGCTCTACGGATATGATTTTGCCAAACACCATTTACGCCAACTACCGTTTTGGCTATTGGTGGAAGGACAGTTTGATGTGGTGATGAGTCACCAGGCCGGATACAAAACCGCGGTTGCGGTTTCGGGGACAGCGCTAACACTCCATCATGTGCAATTACTAGAGCGGATGTCCAAAAACGTAGTGTTGGCGCTTGATACGGATAAAGCTGGTATCAATGCGATGAAGAAAGCGGCAGATATCATGTTGCGACGGGGAATGGACGTGAAAGTGGCTCGGTTTACTGATGGTGCTGATCCGGCAGATATGGTAATTGCTGATTTGCCAGGCTTTAAACAGGCAATTGCTAATTCCGTCCATGTCATTGAATTTTTGCTAGATCATTTACGACGAGAAATTACTGATGATCGCACGTATAAATTGCGGGTACGAGAAGAAGTGGTGCCGTTTGTTCCACTTATCCCTAATCACATTGATCAAGAACATTTTGAAGGAGTGATTGCGACAGCATTATCCACGACGAAAGACGCCATTCATTTTGAAGTACAACGTATCATGACAAAGGCAACTATAGCGACAACGGTTAACGAAAATCAGAAACCCCCGGTGACCAGAACTCCTCGTCAGCCGGTTGAAAGGGTAGACAAACACCTTGCATATTTACTTGCGGTGATACAAATATTGCCGGACACGATTGTGGCCAGGGCGCTTGAAAATGAAATTACGCAGATATCCGGACAAAATCTTTTAGCTCTAAAAGCGACTCTCCCAACCTTTCTCATTTCTGAATTGTCGTTTACACTCGAAACGCAGTTTGATGGTCTTACAGCCAAAGTGCGTAATGAAGAGATTTTGCACCAATTAAATATTTTTCGAACCACTTATTACAAACAAACAATCCAAACGGTACGAGCGCACATGTCAAGAGAGGGAATTGATAACGAAAAAGCCATGGAGACGCTCGGGCATGTTTCTGGATTATTACAACAACCGGCCTACACAGAGAGCATTTTTACTGAACCGTCAAGTTGATAAGGGCTGGACATTTTCGTATTTTTCTGTATAGTATGCGCACATATGGCAACTGCCAAAAAAGGAGTTAAAACACCAAATAAAGTGCAGAAAAAAGCGGTTAAAGCCGCCAAAAAACCAGCAAAGCTTGCAACCAAACCAGTCGCCAAGAAAGCCGTAAAAAAGGCACCGACACTAAAGAAAAAAACCACCAGCGTCAAAAAACCAGCTAAAAAAGTTACCAAACCCGCTCCTAAAAAAGTGGTTGCAAAACGTGTATCGACTGTTAAAAAACCAGTCGCCAAGAAAGCCGTAAAAAAGGCACCGACACTAAAGAAAAAAACCACCAGCGTCAAAAAACCAGCCCCAATTAAAAAATTGGCACCAGTCGCCAAAAAAGCCTTAAATCGTAACGAAAAAATCCTAGAGTTAAAAGCGGCTGAATTAATGAAACTTGGTCGAGAACGTGGGTATGTTACTTATGATGAATTGTTGCGATCATTTCCAGAAATTGAAAAAGACGTCTTATTCCTCGACGAGTTGTATGAACGGTTTTCGATTTCCGGTATTGATGTGTTAAAGAGTGGTGGTATGTTGGGCGCTGATGTATCAGAAGAATTGTTAGCCCAAAAAAACGCTTTTCGGCGCAGCGAAGGGAGTTATGATTCAATCCAAATGTACCTCCGGGAGATTGGACAATATCCATTGTTGTCCGCGCATGAAGAACGTGTTCTCGCTAAACGAATTGTTGATGGGGATGAAGAAGCGCGGAATCTGCTCGCTCGGGCGAACTTACGTTTGGTAGTATCTATTGCGAAAAAATATGTCGGACGGTCGCCAGACCTTACTCTCCTTGATTTGATTCAAGAAGGGAATTTGGGTCTATTTAAGGCAGTTGATAAATTTGATTTTACTAAAGGATTCAAATTTTCGACGTACGCGACATGGTGGATTCGCCAGGCTATTACTCGCGCTTTGGCTGATCAGTCACGAACCATTCGCATTCCTGTACATATGGTAGAAACGATGGCAAAGTACAAACAGGTGTCACGACGCTTATCACAAGACCTTGGTCGTGACCCGATGCCAGAAGAAATTGCTACAGAAATGGGCGTGGAGGTGGAGAAGATTTATCAAATTGAGAAAATTAGCCAAGATACGATTTCGCTGGAGCTGCCAATTGGTGACGAGGATGATCAGTCACGATTATCAGATTTTATTGCTGATGATAAAATTATTTCTCCAGATCAAGAAGTATCTCACAGTATCTTAACCGATCAAATTACCGAAATCCTTGATACGTTGTCGGAAAAGGAACGAAAGATTTTAGAGATGCGGCATGGTCTCTTGGATGGAACGTATCATACCCTTGAAGAAGTTGGAAAAGAATTTGGCGTCACCCGTGAACGAATTCGTCAAATTGAAGCGAAAGCACTCGAAAAAATCCGCAGCCACGAAAAAGCACGTCGATTAAAGAGTTATTAATGAAATAAACGAGAAGGGCGGGCCCGTGGGCCCGCCCTTCTCGTTTATTAACTAACAGCGCAGCAAATAATTTTTGTATTTGCTTGTTACAATACTGTCAGTATGATTAATGAACGAATCGTGTCTCGGTTCCTTACTCTCACTCTGTATAGTGCGGTTATCGCTATTGTTGCGATTGTCTGTACTTGGCCTATGGTTTACGTTGCTGTGCTTCTATTTGGAGTACCGGTAATTATCTTGCTGTATGATACACCTCTCCCAACCGCGAAGCTATTAATTTCAGTTGTTTTAATCGCCACAGTGTATTTTGTTGTAGAATATTTCGCTCAATTCAGTGGTGCCTGGTACACCGTTACGAGCGATACAATATTGGGATTCGGTATTCCGTTATCCGTTGGGCAATTATTATTTGGATTGTTACATACGCTCTATATCTTGGTGCTGTATGAGTACTTTTTTGATGATGATCGACTGATGCCGGTGCGTTGGCAACCGATATCCCTCACTATGGTGTGTGTGTTGTCAGTGTTATTAACTGCGGTGTACTTGTTTTCCGTTCATATCGTCACCTTTGCGTTTTCGTGGCTCATTTTGTTGTTATTAGGGACTCTTTTGTGTATTGGGTTATGTACCAAAGATATGCCCATAACCGTATGGAGACGGATGGTAATATTTTCGCTCGCGGTATTGCCGTTGTCGTTCATTGTTGAACTCCTCGCTATCGCTGCTGGCATTCGCATTTTTGCCTTTTCTTCTGAATACCTTTGGACTATATCAATTGTGGGACAAGTGGTACCGATAGAAGAACTACTGTTTTTGTTAGTGTGGCCACTGTTGGCCGTGGTGATGTATGAAGCGTTTTTGGATGATCATCGGTAAATTACGTTGGTCGCTTCGTTTGTTTCAAAATGATATGATTTGGCTATTATGCAAACGATTGGAGAAGAGCGATTTTTAGATGCGTACAACCGTCTAAACCCACAGCAAAAAAGGGCAGTCGATACTATTGACGGGCCGGTGATGGTCATAGCTGGTCCAGGAACTGGCAAAACGCAAATTTTGACCTTGCGTATTGCGAATATTTTACGCCAAACCGACACCCAACCAGAAAATATCTTGGCGCTCACCTTTACCAAATCCGGCGTTAACGCCATGCGAGAACGATTGATGACCTTTATGGGAAGTGTGGCATATCGCGTGCCGATTTTCACGTTTCATGGATTATGTGAACGGTTATTACGGCAATATCCAGAAGCCTATGAACGCATTATCGGCGGGACTATTGCGAGCGATATCGAGCGAATCGACGTAATTGAATTGATTCTTGAAGCTAAAGAGGTGTCCATCCTACGACCGAAAGGGGCGCCACAATTTTATATTAAAAGTTTACTTTCTATTATTAGCTCGATGAAGCAAGAGAACGTCGGACCTGACGAATTGGCTGGGATAATCACTCAAAGCGAAATGGATATTCTGGCCATTCCTCAATATCACGAAAAAGGCGCTCATAAAGGAAAGGAGAGAGGAGAGTATACCAAAGCCGTCGCCCAGCAAGAAAAGCTACGAGCGTTGTTGTATGTCTATCGTCGATACGAAGCGCTAATGCGTGAAAAGTTCAAGTATGATTTTGATGACCTGATTGTGGAAACGGTTACATTGTTACAGACAAACGAATCAGTTCGTCTTGATATCCAAGAGCAGTACCAATATATTTTGGCGGATGAACATCAAGATGTGAACGGCGCTCAAAATGAAATTTTACGTTTATTAACGTCGTATCACGACCATCCAAATATATTTGTGGTTGGTGATGAAAAACAAGCCATCTATCGCTTTCAAGGTGCCTCGTTGGAAAACTTTCTGTATTTTGAATCATTATACAAAGATACTGTTATCATTTCCCTAACTGACAATTACCGATCAACGAAAGAAGTTCTAGATACAGCTCATGCCTTGATTGCGGTACCCTGTGAGTCTCCGCTCGCCACCTATCGTATCCCCTTGACCAGTAACAAGGAGGGGGTGTTGCCAACGATTGAATCATATCCCCATGAATCATACGAGATGAATGCGATTGTTAATCGTATTCGCGCTGCCGTGGCATTGGGAGTCGCACCAGAAGATATTGCAGTGATTGTACGGTCTAATCGAGAAGTAGAATCAATAACGGAGTTGCTTCGTGATTCCCAGATACCGGTTTCGCCATCGGCCGACAGCGATGTGTTAACCCACACTGTCTTTGTTGGCATTATGACATTATTGGCAGCCGTCACCAACCCAGAAAACGACACGACGTGGGCGACGCTGCTGTTGATGCCGTGTTGGGGTATGCCATTAGGGGACGCTGTGACGGTATTGGCTGCACGGTCGTATGGTGAATCGTTGCTATCGTTATTAGCAAACCCTAATCGGATTGATGATATAGCTCTCACCCAGCCCGATCGCGTGACGCATATGATGACGGTTATTGATGAAACGAGGAAAAAAGCGATGGTTGCTGCACCACATCGGGTGCTCGCGCATTTGCTACATGCATCAGGGTTTCTTGTCACTATTGGACAAGAAGACCCGGTGACGGCTGCTAGAATCGTGCGGCGGGTATATGACGAAGTTGAGCGAATAGTATTAAGTGGGGAAGCAGTGACGTTAGCTGATGTGTACAAGCAACTTTCTCGGATGGTGTCATATGGAGTGTCACTTACTGCTCCATTTACCGATGATGTCACAAAAGCCGTTCGGGTGATGACTGCTCACAAATCAAAAGGGTTAGAATTTGACACCGTCATTATTCCAAATGTCATTGATACGAGATGGGGAAAGGGTAATCATCGAGAGTATTTTAAAGTGCCACTAACCAAAACCGCAGCCATGACTGCCGTTCTGAATGAAGATGAACGACGGTTACTCTATGTGGCAATGACACGAGCAAAACGCACTCTCGTGTTATCCTATTCCACCATTTCTCGTGATGATACACCAAATATTCCGGTCAGTTTTTTGGCCGATATTGGTGTACAGACAACCGGTGTGGTTTGTACCGATATGCCAGTGACAGAAATTTTACCCCCAGCATCAACAACCCAAACGGAAATGCTTAGGCAATTATTAATTCGTCGGTTAAATGATAAAGGTTTGTCTGCCACTTCATTTAATAATGCACTGGAAAATCCGTGGAATTTCTTTTTTAAGAATGTCCTTAGATTTCCTGAAGCAAAATCGCTTCCCCTACAGTTTGGAACGGTGATGCATGCGGTATTGGAACAAACCACACGATTGTATGGACAGACGAAAACGGCTCCCGATATCTTGTCGGTGCGACGGATGCTTGAAAACGCCCTTCGCCGTGAACCATTGTCAGAAGCCGAATACCATAGCTTATTTACCGCTGGTATGAAGGTGGTTGAGTCGTATATACCGCACGTATGTCAAACATTGCCACCACAAACTAAAGAAGAATTGTCGATACGAGTAGCGATCACGACGGATATTGCCGAAGTACCAACCTTGCCATTGACTGGTATGATTGATCGTATTGATAGTGATGCGAACGGTCGCGCTCTACAAATTGTTGACTATAAAACCGGCAAGCCAAAATCAAGAAACGATATTATCGGTAAGACCGCAACCAGCAATGGTAATTATCGTCGTCAATTAACGTTTTATGCGTTGTTGTTACGGTTGTCTGAGGATGAACGATACCAGACAACAACTGGTACGTTGTCGTTTATAGAACCAACGAGTAAAGGAGAAATCAAAGAAGAAACATTTGTCACCACGGAAGAAGAAATAAGTGATCTTAAGATGCAGATTATGAGTGTTGTAAAACAGTTGGTGACGGGAGATTTTTTATCCGACCGGCAATTACTCGAAGACAGTGATTACGCTATTATTGGCAAGTATTTTGTGTAAGTAATAATTGATTGATGGTGAAAACAGCGTGAGGAACTAAAGTTCCTCACGCTGTTTTCTTCATGAAAAGTCAAAATACTATTGACCCTCGAGTTGTGCAAGCAAACCGTCAATCATTTGTTTTACCACTGGATACGGCTGCGCCCCATTAATCGGTGCTTTTTGGTCACCAACCATTACAATCGAGTGTGGTGTTCCTTGAGCGCCAGCATCAACACCAGATTTTAATGATGCAGTGACAGCGTCGGTATATTTGCCACTATCAAGACAGGTATTAAACGCCGAGCGATTTACCCCAGCTTTTTCAGCAAATTCCGGTAACCTTGTCATATTGGTTTGTTCGCGTAATTCTCGTTCTTCAAAAACTAAATCGGAGAACTTCCAAAACGCATCGTCGCCACCTAATTCACCAACACAATAAGCCGCTTCGGAAATGCGTGGAGCATTTGGATGTAGTTGTGCCAATGGGAATTGGCGATAGACCCAGGCTACTTTGCCATCAACACCATATTCTTCCATAACCATGTTCATCGTTTCGTGGAAGTTTTTACAATACGGGCAATCATAATCCGAGTATTCGACAATCATGATTGGGGCATTCGGATTACCACGAATATAGTCCGCATCAGTGACTGGAGCGACGGTGATAACCTTTTCAGTTGTAGTTGCGGTTGGAGCGATTACTGCTGTGTTTCCAGTGTTGCCAAAGCCACTAAAATAAATGGCAGCGGCAATCATCGCAAATCCAATGACAATCGAAATAGGAATAGCCATTCCAGTAAGTGGACTTTGGGTGGTTGTAAAAGGTTGTTCGGGCATATTTCGTATAAACTATAAATAAACTGATTATGTCAAAAGTATACCACAGAGCGTGGTATACTAGACACTATGACAACGTTAGACGCGATTATTCTAGGTCTTATTCAAGGTATCACTGAATTTTTACCGGTTTCATCATCCGGACATTTAATATTAGTAACAGATTTTTTAGGGGTGTTATCAAATAGCTCGCTTGCGTTTGATGCAGTGTTACATCTAGCGACTGCCACCGCTGTGCTGCTTTATTTTCGACGAGATTTTTGGTTGATGTTTCAAGCATTATTGCGGAAGCTCGGGCGTCTTCCGGTAGACGAGCGTGAAGTTGCTCGCGTTGTCGCTTTGTTGGTGGGAACGGTTCCGGCTGTTATCGTAGGGCTTTTACTCGAAGACATCATGGCGACAGTATTCCGCAATCCACTATTGGTCGCTCTATCGCTCGTGGCTGGATCATTGCTGTTTATTTTTGCTGAGTGGCGATATTACAATACTGTTCCCCATAGTGAAATTACGTTAGCTACCGGAGTGAAAGTGGGATTATTTCAATGTTTGGCATTAATTCCAGGATTCTCTCGATCAGGGGCAACGATTGCAGGGGGAATGCTTATGGGTCTTACCCGTAGCGAAGCCGCTCGTTTTGGATTTATGTTAGCGGTGCCACTTTTGCTTGGTGCAGGTATCAAAAAGTTATTGGAATTATTGGCAGTTGGGGGAGACATTTCGGTATCCGTGATTGCGATTGGTGCTGGCACGGCGTTTTTTGTGGGATTGTTGGCGATTCATTTTATGATTACCTTTGTACGCCAATATTCTCTTTGGCCATTTATCTGGTACCGCTTGTTTTTGGCACTCATGGTCATTTATATTTTT
The DNA here is from genome assembly GCA_964469295.1 of uncultured Candidatus Saccharibacteria bacterium. Lineage (GTDB taxonomy): Bacteria > Patescibacteriota > Minisyncoccia > Phycocordibacterales > UBA918 > OLB19. The sequence goes on along the minus strand of CAYXYJ010000002.1, from coordinate 35,875 downwards.
GCATTAAATTAGAGGAAGATACGAGTGTTCAAATATAGATAAAGAGCGTCCGCCAAGGACGCTCTTTCATGTCTGCCGTTGTGTGAGGCATAGCACCGGACACGACACACTACTTCAGCATATTTGACACAACATTTCTATATAGCGCAATTAACTGAAAAAGCCAAATGGGTAGCTTCGATCTCGCTCCAAAGCCACTAGGCTAGTCTGACGATCTCAGACACCCATTTGGCTTTTCATTTAATCAAAGTACATTTTAAATCCTTGTAAACTTTTATTTTACTAAAAAAGTAAAGAGTGGGTCATGGCCGAATCCTCTTTAATCATCCACGTAGTAGTATCAAGGGGGATTTCTCGTTTGCGACTGCCATCTTTGAATTTTACATGACCGTGCGCCAAGGCATAGTCAAAAACTTTTTTTGTGACTTTTACATCTTGTTCACAGTACTTTTTTATCTCATCAATTTTCCCTTCCTTCCACCACCTGACCGCCTGTAACCCGTGTCCAGATTTTTTTGCGCCAATGGTGGCTTCGGCCACACTATCAAGTCGCAGTCTCCGACCAAGTGATTGACGAATACTTTCGAGTAAATCAATACTTTTGATATGGGTGAGGTCACCGGGGTAATATTTATTAAGAAGCGGAATATCAAAATGATTACTATTGTAGCCAACTAACGCATCTGCTTGTTCAATAAGTGGCCATGCCTGATGCAGGTCATTCACTGTTACGGTGAGGTATGTATCAGTGGCACTATCATAAAAACTAGCGACCGAAATATCCAATGCGGCCGGATCGCTGGATCCAACATCTTCAAAAATATTTTGAGTTTCGAGATCAAATACGAGATAACGCATAGAAAGGTGGCTTGCAGTATAACATAATCTGGCAAGGGATATTGTTAGATTCGTACCACCGGTAAAAACAGTCAACTGATAGAAAGTGAAATTACTCGCTCATCTCGTTAATGATATCGGTAATTGTTCCAGTGACTTCAGTCTCAGTAATCAGATTTTTAAGGGTGTAGGTGCCACTGGCTCTTTCATTGTCGCCAACCACAAGTATGTATTCAACAAATCGATGAGCGGCGTCAGCAATTTTTTTCCCAATTTTTTTAGTACTGATATCGGTAGCGACACTGATGTCTTTGTGTCTAAATTCCATCGCAATTTTTTGCGCAGTTAAATTGAGTGAATCGTCTGTAGGAATAACCATCAATGTTGGTGCCGTGATATTGGCAGTCAATAAATCGTGCGTTTCCAAGAAGTCACGCATGGTGACATCACCCATACCAAAACCAATACCGGTAATTGGTTCATCACCAAACATCGCTGTTAAGTTATCATAGCGACCACCGCCAAGCATCGAACGATTGTTTTCGCCAGAGACATCAAAAATTTCAAAAATGGTGCCGGTGTAATAATTAAAGCCACGAGCGATCGAACGATCGATTTTTACATTGGTAATACCCAATTCTCGCAGCCCGTCAACGACGGTGTTGGTATCGGTGGTATCACCACCGGATACCAGTGTGTAAATGGTATCTACTGTGGTTTGGTTATGAACGATATCAAAGAGGGCTGATTTATATTCATCAGCATTAATTTTGTGAAAACGATCGTTCAAACGGGTGATTGCATCTTGGGTGTTGGTGTCAGTGACACCAAATGAGGCATACTTTGTACGCATTTCAGTGCGATCATTAATGCGAATTTCAAACATTTCTGTTTGTGCGCCGAAATTCACAATTATACGATGGGCCAGAGCGATGATTTCCACGTCCGCGGTGTAATCGTTGGCGCCAAAGATATCGCAATTAAGTTGCCAGTGTTCTCGCAATCGTCCCCGTTGCGGTCGTTCATAGCGAAAAAGATTGGGAATGCTGTACCAGCGTACCGGAAAGGATAACTCTCGACGTTTGCCAGCGACCATACGTGCCACGGTGGGGGTCATTTCCGGACGAAGAGTCACTTCGCGATCGCCGCGGTCAATGAAAGTATAGGTTTGTTCATTCACCATTTCTTCGTTCTCGGCACCTTTACTTTTGTATAACTCTGATGGTTCCAGTACCGAAGCGTCATATCGTTCAAAGCCAAAACTTTCGGCGGTATGACTCCAAACATCAAAGATATACCGCTCTACGGCCATGTCTTCAGGATAAAAATCGCGTACCCCTTTATACGGGTCAGTGGAGAGAAATTTTTGAGTCATAACAGGTGAATGGTCTGATTGTAGGGGAGAAATATGACGTTGGCAAGGTGTATGTTGAAGACCGTTGAAAAAAGTGCGGGGACTGGTATCTTCGATTGCGCTCCAAAGCCGCTATGCTAGTCTTACGATCTCAGCTACCAGTCCCCGCACTTTTTTCAGTATGGCTATATCTTTAACAATCTAGTCAACTTTGACCGGGTTGTTACCGAGTACCTCGAGACGGGCATCCATTGCCGTTTGAATCAGGGCTTGGAGTCCACGCGGATCGGGTAAATAGGGTGACGTGAAGTTACTTTCAGATGCGCTCGCGGTCTGGGCTCGTAACGTACCGTAGTTTAGAAGAGTGGGAATAATTCCGTTAACCGATACTTTTATATCTTGCATTCGTTCGAGTCGGAAATTGCTTACTTTGCGGTTGAAAAAAGCAATTTGTTCGATGACAATAATTCGGCGGTCAGTAATCACCCATAAATCCAAATAGTAGTTGGTCCACGACAATACGGCGGCCATAGTCGTCAAAAGAAGCCAAGCTCCGAGGAAAAATAAAATAGTAGGAAATTGGGTGGCAAATATTTCTACAATATCAGTATTAAACGATGTGCTTAAAATAATAATACAGCCGATGACTGGCAATAATCCAATAAAGATAATCGAGAAAAGATCGAGCATAATCACAAACCAATGTTTACGCACGGTGGTAATTACTTTTTCTTCTGGTTCGAGTGCGATTTTTTCGTATAACATATGTACTGATTTACATCATTAAAAAAGCAATGCCGGCGAGGCCGAGAATCAGTGGAATGGAAATAACAAAATATGCAAGAAAGGTTTGTGTCGTTGCGGTTTTGGACATGGCGTAGTGTTGCCAATGATAGTAAAGGATGATGGTAAATATTGTGTAGGCAATGAGGGTGAAGTAAAAGATTACTTTCAGCCATGGCGTCACATCAAACGCAAATGAGAGTTCCATGCAAATTATTGTGCCACAGTTGGGATGAGGACGCTATAGCGGGCTGTGTTGTACTGGTCGTGGTGATGAGTAGCGGTAAAACCATGGGTGGCGGCGAGGGCGGCAATGGCATCAGCTTGAAACGGTTCATGTTCAATCCATAGTTGGCCGTGTGGCGCGAGGTATGATCGTGCGGTGGTAATTATTTTTGCAATCAATTCCATACCCGCGACGCCACCAAATAACGCGAGGTGGGGTTCGTGCTCGACGACGTTGGTGTCTACTGTTCCTGCCGCAGCATCAATGTAGGGCGGGTTACTGACAATGACATCAAACGATCCAGATATATTGGCAAAGAGGTCTGAAGTGACAATGGAGTAGCGGTCAGGGGTAATGGCATTAGCGTGACAGTTTTTGGCAATGGTGGGTACATGTGCCGAGTCGATTTCGCCAAATGTCACCTGACTGTGCGGAATCGCTTTCGCTATCGCTACCCCAATCGCACCACTCCCGGCACACAGGTCGAGGATAGTGATAGGCGAATGAGTAGGTTGCAACGGTAAAGCATCTGCAGCGAGAATGTCACGAGCGAGGACCTGCTGAGGATCGGCGGCTTGCTTGTTCGTTAAACTAGCTGCTGGAGAGTGACGTTGTGTCGACGATTTCGATAGTGTATTAGATGATCCGACTGCAACTACGTGTGGCGAATTGCCAATCTGCTGAATCGCTTTCTCTGTCCAATATTCCGTTTCTGGGCGGGGGATAAGTGGGTGAGAATCGAGGTAAACCTCACAATCAAGAAACGGGACGTGACCAATAATATATGCCAACGGTTCGCCTGCGGCCAGACGATCGCCGTCGGCGAAAAATGCGTCACTTTTTTCGCCGTGATATTTTTCCTGCAAGAGCCACTTAATTTCTTGATTTTTCACAATATTTGTGGCATGGTACTACAGGAAAGCTTGAAAAACAAGCTGCAATCATCACTGAGGAGAAGCGAGATGATCGACAAAAGTGCGATGTCCGTGCTGCGTGAAATCGACGACCAGATTGCTGTCGAATTCGAGTTGGAGATCGACAGCCTGTCGATGAAGCGAATCAAGGCGGCTAAGCATAAGCTCAAGCAATTCGAGCAATGGTTGTCCGAGCAGGGGGCTGAGGTGTCCGCTATATCGGACGACGATTTCCTCTATTTCGTCCGAAGTTTGGCAAATGATCCGGTGATCTTTCGCTCGATCCAGCATCACGAGATCATGGGATTGTTGAACCCCGAGTATTTGAGCGCCTGGGTCGAATATGCGGATCAGGCGCGTGTTATCGAGCTCTACATTCACGATCTTGAGCAGCCGATGCGTTTTGCTCTTTTGCGGGTTGTGTTGACGGCTGCTGAGCAGGCCTTCAATGACACCTATGGTGAAGGTCAGCATTTCCGCCGGGTGTTCGGCTATCTGATCGAGGGGGATACGGACGAATCCGCAGCGTCCACGAGCGAATAGCTCGACAGTTCCAGCGGCGGTACACAGCCACCCCAAAACGGCGCCACACCTGGCGCCGTTTTTTCTTTGTCTGGTATACTGGGAACTATGTCAGAAACACCAATGGTAGAAATTACAGACCTCGTAAAGGTCTATGGCAGTGGTAGTCGGCAGAAGCGAGCCGTTAATGGCATATCGCTATCGATCCCTAAAGGGTCGTTTTTTGGGTTACTCGGTCCAAACGGAGCCGGCAAGTCATCCACTATTCATTCTATGACTGGTATTGCTCAGCCAACGAGTGGTCATATCCGTATTGATGGCGTTGATGTGGTGAGTGAATACAAAACAGCTCGTACTAAAGTAGGGTTGTCACCCCAAGAGTTTAATGTCGATATTTTCGCCACACCAGAACAGTTAATGGATTTTATGGGTGGGTATTACGGTATCCCGCACGAAGAACGTGTACGTCGCATCGAAGAATTGATCACTCGCTTTGATCTGTCAGAACACCGCGCAGTAAAGTTTCAAAAATTGTCCGGTGGACTGAAGCGGCGAGCAATGCTTGGCCGTGCGTTAGTGCATACACCGGAGTTACTCATTCTCGATGAACCAACAGCTGGGGTGGATGTTGAACAGCGGCGAGATTTATGGAATTACCTCCGAGAACTAAACCAAAATGGCAAAACGATCATCCTCACTTCTCACTACCTCGAAGAAATTGAACAGTTATGTGATGCAATTGCGGTGATTAACCACGGGGAAATTATTTGGCGGGGGAGTAAAGCAGAGTTTATGGCGGGCGGGAAGTCGGTGGAAGAGAAATATTTGGAGCTGTTGAAAAAATAAGTTTTGTTGGTTAGACGCCCCCACAGCTATCTTGTCGCAGGCACGAGTCCATTTATGTTCAGTAAAATTGTCTCTCTGCTCGAGATGGTAAACATCACAAAATGCTTTTATGATGTTTACCATCTCTGCGCAAGGTCTTTGCCAAGCCAGCTATGTGTGCAGCTAACACGGCCTGTGTAATTTATTAGTTTATAAAAAATTATGACCACAAATTGGATTGGACTCTATACAATGTTGCGCCGTGAAGTAAAACGTACCTTGCGGGTGGTAACACAAACGCTCATTGCGCCAGCGATGTCGGCCGCACTGTATATATTTATTTTTGGGACAGTGATTGGGTCACAGATTAAAGATTTTGCTGGGGTACCGTACATCACCTTCGTCTTTCCGGGGGTACTCATGCTGTCGATTATTAATGCCTCGTTTGCTAGTGCGTCCTCGGCCTTGTATTTTATGCGCTTTACCCGCGGACTTGAAGAAATTCTTATTACGCCATTTTCGTATTTGGAAATGCTCGTTGGGTTTGTCGGAAGTGCGGTGACGCGCGCGGTTATGGTGGCTGGACTTATCCTGGTCGTTGGGCTGCTCTTTGGCGCAGTAACTTTGGTTAATCCGCTACTGTTCTTGTTGTACGTTACGTCAATTGCGGCGATATTCGCCATGTTGGGAATTATTGTGGCGCTATGGGCTGAGAGTTTTGAACAATTACAGGTTCTGAATACGTTCGTGATTACGCCACTGACGTACCTGGGAGGGATTTTCTACTCGATTACTATGTTGCCGCCACTCGCGGTTACTATCACACAGTGGAATCCATTCTTTTATTTCGCTGACGGTATACGATCGAGCATGATTGGATACAGCGAAGCGAATGCAGCAGTTGGGTTTTTGGTGATTGGGGTGTTAGTAATCGGATTAGGCATCTTACTCGTCACCCTATTCCGTCGTGGCTGGAAAATTCGCAGCTAGACAAAATAAGAAACTGATGTAGATTGTACATCTCTCAGTAAAGGAGGAAATCTGAGTGGCAACGACATACTGTTCTTGCTGTGGCCGTGCTGTCCGAGTATGCATAGAGGGAATCTGGGGACCGCCACCGGACAAAGATCACGACCTGTGCAGCCGCTGCTGGCGCTCGCAACTCGATATGATGCGTCAACGTCGATAACGGACCGGTCGTTAGGTCAACACCCCGCCTATTCGCGCAAGCGAAGAAGCGGGGTTGTTTTTATCTCCACAGCAGCCGCGCGCCCTATGGGCGCGCGGCTGCTATGCTATAGACAGTATGAATAACAACGCCAAATTGTACGAAATAGTTGGTGCCATGATGGCACCAGGAAAAGGAATATTAGCCGCCGATGAAAGTGATAGTACTGCCGGCAAACGACTCGAAATGGTCCATCTGCCTAATAGTGCTGAAAATCGTCAAGATTTTCGGGAACTATTATTTGCTGCTCCAGGTATCGAAGAGTATCTGTCAGGAGTCATTATGTATGATTCGTCAATGCGAACGGCTACTGACGCCGGCATCCCGTTCCCCGATGTGTTAACTGCCAAAGGCATTTTGCCGGGTATTAAGGTAGATTTGGGCACCAAAGATCTCGACGGTTTTCCGGGCGAGGTCGTCACCCAAGGTCTTGATGGGCTCGAAGAACGTTTTGAAGAATATTATGATTTGGGTGCCAGATTTGCGAAATGGCGAGCTGTGGTCACGATTGATGACGGACTGCCAACCGATGCCAGTTTGGAAATTAACGCGGTGATGTTGGCGCGGTATGCGCAGATTGCTCAACGGTGTGGCATTGTGCCAATGGTCGAACCAGAAGTTATCTTTGCGGGGGATCATGATATTTTAACCGCCGAGATGGTAACGACGCGGGCGCTACAAGTATTGTTCCAGACTCTCATCAAATATCGTGTTGATTTGGGTGGATTGATCCTTAAATCTTCAATGGTACTCGCTGGTGATATGTGTCGTGAACAATCTTCACCCGAAGACATCGCTAATGCGACACTTCGTACATTCCATATGTCTGTTCCGTATGAAGTTGGCGGTATCGTGTTTTTGTCTGGTGGTCAATCGCCAAAACGATCAACAGAAAATCTTAATGCTATTGCTGCATTAGGAGTGCAACCATGGCCGATTACGTATTCGTTTTCACGCGCGCTTGAAGAACCGTTTTTGTTGGCGTGGCAAGGAAAACCAGAAAATACCGAACATTCACAACAGGTTCTTTTGCATGCCTGTAAAATGAATAGTTTGGCTGCACAAGGGAAATATAACGCCGCGGCTGATCAGGTGTTGAAGTAATGTAAAAACAAAAGCAGCCGGCCCCTTTGGGGCCGGCTGCTTTTGTTTTATTTCTTTTGCTTGTACACGGTGTGTACTTTGGCAATTGGGTTAAATTTTTTGGTTTCGTATTTTTTACTCGGATCTTTTTTAACTTTGTTGTTATACCGAGTGTAATAGGTATGACCTTTGCCGACGCCGTTTTTATCGCCGACTGAAACCAATTTGACAAGTAAATCCTGTGACATAGTGAGAGCGATTATAGCAGATAAATATTTTTTCGTCAATTTATCCTTATTATCAACAGCCTTTTCCCAGTTTTTTGGTCTTTTTTGCTCGTCAATTGTGCTACGATGGGACAGACAGTGCCGGCTTGGTACGCGGTCGTTATCTATGCGTGTTTTGACTTTTGGTTGGGATTTTCCCCCTATTAAAAACGGCGGTTTGGGCGTAGCGTGTTATGGACTAACGAGAGAAATCATAAATGAAGGGGTGGAAGTACTTTTTGTGTTGCCAAAAAAGCAAGACACTATGGGGGAACCAATATTTTTGTTTGCTGATACTGAATACAAAGTATCGGTAAAAGCGGTGGCGTCGTCACTCGTTCCGTATCACAATACTGATTCAGTGGTTAACAGTGTCACCTATGATCCCGTAACCGGACAAAAAATTACTCGCCACCGTACCATTTTGGAAGAAGTTCATCGGTTTGCGCATCAGGCGTCTTTGATAGCGCAAACCGAAACATTTGACCTCATTCACGCGCATGATTGGACATCGTATCTCGCTGGAGTCGCCGCTAAAAAAGCAAGCGGTAAGCCACTTGTATTGCATGTTCATGCGACTTCTTTTGACCAAGCAGCCAGTGCTCAGGTTGATCCGGCGATGTACCAAATTGAATGTGAAGGCTTTGCTGTGGCTGATAGTATTGTCACCGTGAGTCACCTCACAAAAAGAATTTTAATTGAAAAGCACCATGTCTCACCCGAAAAGATTGCGGTGATTCATAATGGTTGTGACACTCATGAACCAATTCGTCACACTCCCAGTTTAGCGTCTCTAAAAGAGCAAGGTAAAAAAATTGTTTTGTATCATGGGCGTATCACTATTCAAAAAGGTGTCGATTATTTTGTTCGGGCGGCCCGCAAAGTGGTTGATATTGACCCTGCTGTGGTGTTTGTGATTTCTGGTTGGGGTGATATGACTACTCAAATTATTAATGAAGTGGGGAGAATGGGATTGTCTGGGAACGTAATTTTTGCTGGAGCCTTATGGGATGATGATCGCGATCGTATGTATCAATCCGCTGATCTAGTCGTCATGCCGTCGGTCTCAGAACCGTTCGGACTGGTTCCGCTTGAAGCGATTCAACACGGTACACCCTCTCTCATTTCCAAACAATCCGGAGTGGGTGAGGTGCTTTCTCACACACTAAAAGTTGATTTTTGGGATGTAAATGAAATGGCTAATCAAATTCTCGCAGCGTTACGGTACGATGTATTACATCGACAACTACGCACCTACGCCCGCGACGAAATCAATCGATTGTCATGGCACGGCGCTGCCAAGAAAGTCATTGCTCTTTACAATCGTCTGGTACAATACACTTGATAGTATATGTTGACCGTTTGTCCGTATTTTCATGTTCACCAACCGTATCGCGTCAAGCGGTATCAGGTGTTTGATATTGGACACGACAATCAGTATTTTAACGACAACAGTGACTCTGATTTGAATAATCGACGGATTGTCGAAAAAGTTGCCAATAAATCCTACCGACCAACCAATAAAATTTTACAAGAGTTACTCGATACTCATGAAGAGTTTCGTTTTGCTCTGTCGTTTTCGGGAACCGCCCTTGATCAATTTGAAACGTACGCCCCCGATGTATTGGAGTCATTTCAAAAATTAGTCGCGTCTGGCCGGGTGGAAATTTTGGCGGATACGTACCATCATTCACTGGCGTTTTTTTACTCGATTCCTGAATTTGAAAGGCAAGTCGCCATGCACGCCCGGCGAATAAAACAATTGTTTGGTGTGACGCCACAAGTGTTCCGCAATACTGAATTATCCTACCGCAATGATTTGGCGTCATGGTGCGAACAGCATGGATATATCGGTATTATGGCTGAGGGGTGGGATAAATATCTTGGCTGGCGTAGCCCCAATTTTTTGTACCAACCACCCGGAACGGAAAAAATAAAAGTGCTCCTTAAAAACTACAAATTATCTGATGATGTGGCATTTCGGTTTGGCAATCGCGGCTGGGCAAGTTGGCCATTATCAGCCGATACGTACGCCAGTTGGGTTCATTCGCATCATGGCGACGGACAAACCATCAATCTTTTTATGGATTATGAAACGTTTGGTGAACACCAATGGGAAGATACTGGCATTTTTGATTTTTTGCGGGTGTTGCCGGAAACGCTCATGCGTCACCCCGACACGACATTTTTAACACCAACCGAAACCGTGCGCGCCTATAGTACCGTTGGAACGTATGACGTACCGGAGGTGTTAACGTGGGCGGATACTGATCGTGATTTAACCGCTTGGACAGGAAATGATATTCAACGTGACGCACTCCAGAAAATTTACGCACTCGAATCTGCGGTATTAGCAACAGCCGATATTCATTTGATTGAACAATGGCGCAAATTACAAACGTCAGATCATTTTTATTATATGTGCACCAAATGGTCTGCGGATGGAGACGTACACGCTTACTTTAGTCCGTACCAATCCCCATATGACGCATATATCGCTTTCATGAACGCACTTTCTGATTTACAATTACGAGTGAACCAACGCACCGCTGTTACAGAAACAGTCTCGACCGAAATAACCGATGGTCCTGTTGTTGATTTGGAGTTAACGTTAGGAATGTTGTTACGAGCAACGTGGCAGCATCTCATTACGACATCCACTCCAGCCCGCTGGTGGAAGCAGATAAAAGTACATTGGCGTCAGTTCTTAACAAAATAATTGTAGTGGTATGAATACAAAAACTGTGACTAAAAGAACGAGGACGAACAGTGCCCGTAAAACTGTGTCACCAAAGCAAAAACCGGTCACCAAACCAACCCTGATCGTCGTATCCACAGACCAAGCCTTTTGGACGGTTGACGGGGCGGTGTTTCATTCACTACAAGATTTGTTTGACGGATTGGCTACTATGCCACAACGAGTGTACCAATATCACGCTGATAAGTCATACCAAGACTTTGCTAAATGGGTGGCCGGAGCACTTAATGATAAAGCGTGTGCTCGAGAGTTAAAATTGGCAACCACCAGTAAAGAAGCCCGCAAGATTGTTGGTCGTTATTTACAGTCGTATCAAGCATAATCTATGGCTCGAGCGGTTACTTTAGGAAATGGTAATATTTTAGTTGGTCTTGACCAATATGGCCAAGTGCGAGATTTTTATTACCCGTATGTTGGGCAAACCAATCATGTCAGTGGCGCCAGTGGGACATTTGTCCATAAAATCGGTGTCTGGATTGACGGAACATTGTCGTGGTTAGATGATGGGCATTGGGATATACATTTTTCCAATGACACTGATAGTGTCATTGGGCACATGACAGCTGAGAACACAGAATTGGGAGTTGTGATTACCACCCGCGACGCGGTTCATAACGAACAGAATGTATTTTTGCGAGAATTTTTAGTTTGCAACAAATCAAAAGAAACTCGCACCATTAAAATATTTTTTGGACAACAATTTCGCATTGCTGAATCAAGACGGGGTGATACCGCCTTATATGACCCTCGGGTCGGGGCAGTGATTCATTACAAAGGATCCGATACATTTCTCGTAAACGCATTATGTGGAGCTGAACAATTTACTGATTTTAATATTGGTTTATTTGGTATTGAAGGAAAAGAGGGAACGTGGCATGACGCGTACGACGGAATTTTAGAAAAAAATCCCATCGAACATGGATCAGTGGATTCTGTTATTGGATTCACGCGCGAATTTGGCGCAGATGATACCAAGCTGTTTTCGTACTGGATTGTAGCCGCTTCATCTATCCCGGCTGCACACGCATTAGATGAATTGGTGCTTGTCGAAACGGTTAATCGTCTCATTGATTCAACTGATGCGTATTGGAAGGCGTGGCTTACCAAAGACAACCGCGATTTATCACTAGTACCACCAGTAGTAGCGTCGTTGTATCGACGCTCACTGGCAACAATTCGGGTACATACCGATAACCGCGGTGGAATTATTGCCTCCTCAGATACTGACATGTTGCACCATGGTCGTGATACATATAGTTATGTGTGGCCAAGAGACGGAGCGATGATTGCCTTGGCGTTTGACACTGTTGGCTATACTGATGTGGCTGAACGTTTCTTTTCTTTTGTCGCCAAGTGCCAAGAACCGGCTGGATATTTGATGCATAAGTATCTTACCGATGGTTCATTGGGAAGTTCATGGCATCCGTGGTTGCAACACGGTCAGGCGTTTTTACCCATTCAAGAAGATGAAACCGCGTCGGTGTTATTTGTCCTATGGGAACATTATGATAAAAGTCATGATTTGGAATACATTGAATCCTTATATAACCCGTTTATTGAACCGGCAGCACAATTTTTGGCTGAATATATTGAGCCTACGACCGGCTTGCCGCAGGCATCATTTGATTTGTGGGAAGAAAAATATGGTACCGCCACGTATACCGCTGCTTCAGTCTATGGTGGATTAAAAGCCGCCTCTCGATTTGCGACTTTATTAGGAAAAGAAAATGACGCTCGCACCTACGAAGCGATTACTCAGCGGCTACAACAGGCGATTGGTGAGCATCTCTATGACAAGCAATTAAAAATGTTTGTAAAGTTGGTTCATCACACTGATGATGGGCTCGTATACGATAAAACTCTTGATGTAAGTAGTATTTACGGCATTATGCTATTTGGGGTGTTCGAGATTACCGATGAACGAGTACAAGAGTCATTTCGTACTGTGGAACGAGAGTTGGCGGTAAATGCGAAAAGTAGTGGCTTTGTGCGGTACGCTGGTGATACGTACTACACGATGCAAGATGCTGGGTCACCAAATCCGTGGGTGATTACGACGTTATGGGTGGCGCGCTATTATATTGAAAGCGCAACGAAAAAAGCCGATTTAGATAAAGCGTTACCACTACTGGAATGGACGGCATCACACACAGGACCTGGAGGATTATTAGCTGAACAAATGCATCCACATACTCGTGAACATAAATCAGCTTCACCGTTGATTTGGAGCCATGCTGAGTTCGTGTTGGCCGTTGATGCATATATAAAAAAGCTAACAGCACTGTCAACCAAAAAATAATTAGGTAAAGCGTCGTCGCCATAATCCCTGATGAAAGGGGAGGGGTTGGTAATTGCCAATATGGGTACGATGAATATGAAAAGCGAGGGCTGGAAATCCCAGGGTTGCACCGATGGCTTCGGCGAGACTGCGCATATATGTGCCGCTACTGGCAATGCAAGCCATATGAACTATTGTAAAAACATCGGTTGGTGAACCAGTGGCAACAAATGTTCGCCAGTCACTGCGGATATCATCACGTCTAAAATCATTTCCGAGCGCTTTACGCAGCTCTGTGACGGGAGGAATACTGTTAACGTTAGACAGTGCAGCGTCATATACTTGCTGACGGGTGAGATATTTAATGTCTGTCAATCGTAAGTCGTGCACGGTTGATTGTTGGGTGGGTATCGTTATTTCAGCTAAACGTCCTTCCATCGCCCAGGTATGGAGTGGTTTTCCTTTCACTGTTCGGGCGGAAAAAACTGGAAATGGCAGGGAAATAGTACCGACAAAATTTTTAGCGATTCTTTTCACGTCGTTGCTGGCGACTGTTGGAACGACAGTAGCAAACGTTAGTCGCCCCATCACATCACCGGTATCAGATTTTACTCCGAGTAATATTGAAAATTCATACCGTTTGTCGAGGGCATGATACCGTTCTTGTACCTTACAGGTGTCGCCGATTAAAACGAGTAGCTTGCCTGATGCTAAAGGGTCAAGTCGTCCAGCATAGGCGAGGGGAATGGAGCGGTAGGCGGGCGGCTGCGCCGCCCGCCACAGTTCAACACAAGCAAGCGGCGTTTGTCCGACGGCTTTTTCCAAAACAATGTATGGCGGAAAAGGCATAGCGATACTGTAGCATAAAAAGCAAAAGGGCCGGAACTTGTCCCGGCCCTTCATCTTTCACGACACGAATCCGCATTCCGCGGCGATGCTTGTAGTCAGCAGATCGTACCGCTCCCACCGATTTTCGCTCCCGACGAAAATCATCTGGTTGCCGTCCGCGTCAAGCGCGTAGGTCGCAAGACGTGGGTCGGCCGGATCGATGATGAGCTCTACCAGGGCGATGATGTCGCCCTCTGGTCCTGGTTTGCAGGACTGGTAGGCCCAAAGGTACTCCTCCATGAGCTCCACCTCGGCGGGGTTCCCGGAGGTGAACCACACCATCGTCACATCCGTTCCACAGTAGCAGTCGTCGGCAGCCGCTGCGGTGGCGAAAACTGTCAGAAAGCAAGCTGCTCGTAACAAGTCCCTCATGATGTCCTCCTCGACACCAACGATGCCGGATGTATCTCCGGTTCATCTTCTGCCATTATACCATAATTAAGTAAAAAAGTACAGTTTTTCTTTTTGGCTTGATACTGTGTCTGATATGAAGCTCTGCGAGATACAATCGGCGCGCGGTCGCCGGGTAAAAAACGGAGATTGTGTTTGCTAGGGATAAAGTGACTTAAAACGGTGTCCCGCCAAAAAACTTATTGACGATAGCTAAGGCTACAAACAACGCAATGGCAATAAAAATTAATTTCATATACGAATTAGTATACCGTAAAATGGCGGGCCCGTAGGGCCCGCCATTTTACGGTTCACTTTTATTGTTTGGGGACAAATGTCAGAGCGGTGCCGGTTTTGTCAGCTCGACCAGTCCGACCAATACGATGTACGTAATCTTCAAAAGTGCTCGGCAGATCGTAATTAATGACGTGAGTTACATTATCAACGTGGATACCGCGAGCGGCGACGTCAGTGGCAACCAAAATATTGACGCGACCGCCTTTAAAGTTTTGTAGTGATCGCTGGCGTTGCCCGTGTGTTTTGTTACCGTGAATGGCATCGGCCTTTAATCCCACATGAACCAGTTCCTGAGCTAGTTTTTCGACACTGTGTTTCATTGCTCCAAAAATGATTACTTTTTCGAGCGCTGGTTTACCAAGTAACGTCACTAACAAATCAAATTTATGGTGTGGTTCGTAAAATACTACATCTTGCGTTACGCTACTGGTAACGTCACGTTTTTTTACTGATACCGTCAGTGGGTCATTCATAAATTCATGAATGAGGCCCTCAACACTTTTACTCATGGTGGCGGAAAAGAATAATGTTTCGCGTTCGGTAGGGACGTCTTTCAAAATTTGACGCATGTCATGAATAAATCCCATATCAAGCATTCGGTCGGCTTCGTCCAATATCACGGTGCTAAATATTCCGGGTTTTATATGACCACGATCAATGAGATCTTGGACGCGTCCGGGGGTGCCAATGATAAAATGATTACGCTTTTTTAGACCGAGAATCTGTGGACGAATATGAGTGCCACCAACACATACCGTCGAATAAATTCCCATTTTTGGAGTGAGCTTTTTAAGTTCATCCTGGACCTGAATCGCTAATTCGCGCGTTGGCGCCAAGATAAGGGTGGTGCGGTTCCGTTCGGTTAAGGTTTTGTGAATGATTGGTACAAGAAACGCGGCTGTTTTACCTGTTCCGGTGGCGGCCAAACCCACTACATCTTTACCCGCCAAAATATGAGGAATGATTTGATCCTGGATCGGTGATGGGGTAGTGATGCCCAGATCGTCAATCGCTTGCACTAAAAACTTGTTCAGTCCAAATTCATGGAAAGTGTGTTGTGGGACATAGGCTGGTTCAGTATCGGCGACGACAGGGTTACGGTTGATGTATTGTGATACGTCAAAGGTTTGCATTACCCGACCACGGCCGCGGCTACTAAAATGACCACCGCGTTCCCGATTACTACTAAATGAACTGCTTCGACCGGTGCGATCACGATATGAAGAGCGGTCGTTTGATGAGCGGTTGGTAGTAGAACGATAGGTACTGGTCACACCCGGACGTTCGTTACGCATAATATACGTTCGGCCGCTACTGCGTGCTGGAACAAGGTCGTCAGTGTCGGCACCACTAACTAAAACGCCACTGGAACGAGATGAGCGATGATTACTACGATCGGTTCGGTGAGAGGTAGAACGATTGCGTGAATGAGTAAAGGGACGTGACCGATGTGGTCGCGAAGTTGATGAATCCATTTGTATATAGTTATGAGAGCGACGGAGCACCAAATAGTACTGTGGCTCAGGGTGTGCAGTTATATAAAACCAATTGATGTGGTAGGGATTATCATATTGCCAATCGCTACCATTCGCCTGTCACCCGAAGAGCACTACACGAGAATCTTAAGGTAACAATATAATAGCATGGAAACATATATGAGTCAATGTGGGTTATTCCGCGATATTTTGACGCTGTACTTCATGTGGTATGGTGGTTACTATGGAGGAACGCTTTTCGCTCAAAGATCATTTATTTAATGAACAGAAAGTTCAATATCTCGCCGAAAGATTGGTATCTGTTCAGGTTGATTTTTCCGCGACTGAATTTGTGGTTAACGTTATGAGGGAATTACCTCGATTAGAATTAAAAGACCGAATTCGTCATATCGCGACTGTTCTACGAACAGTATTGCCGAGTGAATATACAGCGGCGGTGGCAATGATGATCTCATCATTGCCACCGCCACTCAATCCTACCCGTACCGACGATGATTTTGGTGATTTTATTTTTGCGCCGTATGGTGAGTTTATTGCTCGGTATGGGTGCGAAGAAAAATATCTAAAAGTGTCGTTACAAGCTCTTGAAGCGATAACGATGCGATTTTCTATGGAAGATGCAATCCGAACCTTTCTTCGGGCATATCCCGAGGAAACTCTGGCCGAATGTCGAATGTGGGCGACACATCCACACTATCACGTGCGCCGACTGGTTAGTGAAGGAACACGACCGTTACTACCCTGGAGCGGACGCGTGCCACTTTCGGCCACCGATACCTTACCGCTCCTCACGTTGCTTCATAGCGATACAGCTCGGTATGTCACTCGATCTGTTGCTAATCATTTAAATGATATCGGGAAAACTGATCCGTTGCTTGTCGTGGCAGTATTGCGGGAATGGAAATTTCTCGGTCAACAAACTAATAGTGAACTGCAATGGATGACTAACCATGCTCTCCGAATGCTCGTAAAACAAGGCCACAAAGACGCTTTGGCTTTGCTAGGATATCAACCAGCAAAAATTCAAGTCACACATTTTTCAGCTTCTCCTCGTAGCCTGAACGTTGGGTCAGTGATAACGCTCACGACAAAGATTTTGGCTGAAGAGGATACTGTCATATTGATTGATTATGTCATTCATTTTATGAAAAAAAACGGTACAACCGCACCAAAAGTATTTAAATGGAAGACTTGCCAGTTGCAAAACGGTGAAATCATCACGTTAACCAAACAACATCGTTTGAAAGCCGGTGCGACGACATTTACCTTGTATCCAGGTGTACATCAGGTAGATATCCAGATAAATGGAACAATACTCGCAACATCAGAATTCATATTGCTTTGATATGGATAAAAGCTGTGTCTGTACTTTGGTCGAAAAAACTATTTTTAAATAGTTAATTAAAGTCGTAGAAGACGTCGTCGAAGTTTTTGATCTTGCCTTTTTGGTCTACTTCGATACCCTCTTTTTTATACAGCGTACGCCGCGTGGCTTCGTGTTCGGCATCAAGCCAGATTTTGCCGCCAGCATAAACAATTCGGTGCCAGGGGATGGCTCGTTGGTTGGGCGCTTTGCTTAAAATACTGGAAATGCTCCGTGATGCCATTGATCCGCCACCAGCCATTTTCGCAATGGTCCCGTAGGTAGTGACGCGGCCCAGAGGAATGCTCGTGGCCAATTCCCAGACCCGGTGGCTAAATGATGATTCCATATTAAGTGTCAGTGTAGCAAAATATGTGGCATGAAAAAAGCCGAACTACCACAAAGGAAATTCGGCCCGGGATATCTCCCGTACCCGGCGTTAGGGTGTGCCACATGCTGTTACGCCCGTCCCCAACAGTGACGACTTTCTGCCCAAGGGCTCAACCCTTGGTGGTCGTAGAGATATCGAACGTAGGTCATGTAGTCTTCGTCGTTGTCAGGATCAAGTCCGAGACGGGTCATTTCAGAGCGATGTACGCTCATAAGGACTTGGAACACACCCTGGGCCGACGAACCTGATTGATTCCGCAGCAAAGTCCCGTCGGTATCACGATGAATGAGGCCAGTTGATTCACACCTGGCAATCGCAAGCATCGTTTGATAGTTGTCCGGAAAATGCTCCCGGATAAGACCAGCAACATACGTTGCTTGGGTCCCCTGTGACAGTGATTCATCCGCTATGGCAGGCGTCGTGCTGGCCAATTGGGCCAACAGGACGACTAGTGAACGCATCACTATCTGAGTTAGGGTTTTCAATTTCAAGAACTCCGTTTTGAAGGGTTTGATGCCTCCTCCAGTGCAGTAGACGGATAACTTATTCATTTCTTACAAAAGAAAGAAGCTTTCCAGTGTAAGCCTGTATTTACAGATTATAATGAACAAAATGAGGGCTTTTCATAAAAATTGCATCAGCAATACTGTACGTGGCGGTATGAGCTTGGTACTGCGTGGAAAGATGATCCATAACGTCGTCTCCTAGCATCAGCGAACAGGTGGCCAGTATATCGGCGGTCATAGCGGTTGGAGCAATCACAAAACTGGCGTCTCTTATCGCGTGAGTACTGACAATGTGAGTAGCGACGCCGGTGGTGGTCTTCCAGCGTCGTTTATGTGGACTCGAAGCGGCAAAGCCTTGATTAAAAATATTCGTCGTCCCTAAATACGTATGGGGAATGGTTGGGTGTTCTAAATAAATAGTGATTGGTTGCCCCTGGTCGCTTGTACCATACATATCACCGCCACCATTAATCAAAAATTCATCATAGCCAAGTTCGCGCAAGGTAGTCGCCAATGTATCAATGGCCCAACCTTTGCCAATGCCACCGAGATCCATTGACCCGGCTTTGAGTGAAATACTCGTATCAGAAATCACTATATCAGTCACCGGATTGCCAATGGATATCGTTCGTTCTTGGTTAGTAAATGAATAGGCTGCATCGTACCCACGAGCAATCAGGGCATCGCCGATCAGAATATTAAATTGACCGGCGGTAGATTGATACCATTGTTGCGCGCAGTGAATGAGATACCGAAAATCGGTATCAGTCGTGGCTACGTGACCGTCTCGATTTAAGCGTGAGACCAAAGAGTCAGGCAAAAACCGCGAGAAGCGTTTTTCGATTGAGGCTAGTTGATCGGTACAAGCAGTAGTGATGGAATGGTAACTGTTTGTATCTACGTCATTAAAAATTTCAATCCACCAGTGTGTGCCAAGAGCCGCCATTGAAATTGTTTTGGTATCATCCACTGTCATGGTTTCATCAAATCGTTTTATCATCACAAAGTCATATTGATGAGGAGTTATTTCGGCAGGTAAAAGCCGGCAAAGCGAAGCTTTGCCGGCTTTTACCTAACGGAGACTACAAGGTTGCTTCAGTTTTAATTTCAGCCAGTGCTTCATTAAAGGCTCCGGTAGTTAACGAAGCGCCACCAACGCGGGATAATTTAATGTTATCAAGTGGTTGTCCGACGACGAGCGTTGGATACGCGGCCGAAAATTTCGCTTGATTTTGCTTGGATGCTGGTACGTCGTCACCAGTATAGGTAACCGTAGCTTCGGTGACAATATCATTCGCCAATGTTAACGATACGTTCACTGTATGATTAGCGCCATTTGGCGCGACATAATTAGCAGATGCCGTGTGTACTCCGTCAGCGTATGTGACAATGTCGCTGGTTGAAACCGCAGTACCTGGTTCGGTTGCGACTGGTGTTTCAGTATCAACTACGGTCGTGGTTGGTGTGGTCGTTGTTACGTCTTCTTGATGCAAGAAATAGCTACCCAATCCGACGACAGCAACAACGGCAATGATAATAGCAATAATTGGCATAAGGAAATATTCAAAATTATACAGATAACAAAAGAGAGTATACCCGTAAGGGGTATTGTTCGGCAAATTTGTCTGTGTATAATCGAAGATACGTTACCCCATTTAATATGGATGTTAATCAGTACCATTTACATATTATTAAATTATATTTATATGATATTGCCATCAGTAGTTGCTCGTTATATTGATCGAACTCCGATGTATATGGTGGTGTTATATAGTTTGTTCGGATTGACACTCTGGTCTTTTATTCTTTCAGTAACCGGTTATTTAGCGTATAGCACTGTGGAATTGGCGGTTAGTTTTTGTACCATTATGATTATTTCGGTTAGTATTGGAATGATTCTGGCGGCGATACTAAAAGTTACGGCCCAACACCTCTCGTCAGTCATCACCGCACTCATTTTATTTTTGATACTGCTGCCAGGGGCCACTGGTCGTGATGTGATTTTATTTGCAATGGTGAGTGTCATTGCGGTTGCGAGCAAATATATTTTGGTATATCGCAAGCAACACCTCGTCAATCCAGCCGCGATTGGAGCAGTGGTAATTGGCTTTTTGGGACTTGGTGGCGCTGGTTGGTGGGTCGCTAGTCCATTGTTCTTTATTCCGCTCCTTATCGGTGGGGCATTGGTAGTGATAAAAATGCGTCGCGAAACTATGGTGCTAACGTTCCTTTGTGTGGCATTTTTGGTTTATCTTCTCGATATGTGGCGTTTGGGGTTGGCGATTCCGGATATTTGGCTGACGTTTTGGGTATCATACCCAGCCATTTTTTTGGCATGTTTTATGTTAACCGAACCATTTACCATGCCGGGAACGCGTCGTTTACAAATTATCTATGCGGTTGTGGTAGCGGTATTAGCTAATACAGCTCTCTCCTCAACGATTATTCCCATGACGCCAGAATTAGCATTGGTGATTGGTAATATTGCACTGTATCCGTGGAGTGCTCGACAAAAACTATTCCTTACCTTACGCGAAAAAGCTGAAATCGCTCCCGCTACGTATTTGTTTACGTTTGACAAGCCCAAAGGTGCGACATTTTTAGCAGGACAATACATGGAGTGGATGTTGCCACATCAACAATCAGATAATCGGGGTATTCGTCGCTATTTCACCATTGCATCTGCGCCATCAACTGACACTATTTCTGTCGCCATGAAAGTACCCGAAAAGGCGAGTACATATAAACGGGCGTTGTCTGCGTTATCGGTTGGCGATACAGTAATAGCGAGTCAGATCGCTGGCGATTTTTTATTACCATATAATTCCAAACAAAAATTAGCGTGGGTGGCAGGGGGAATTGGCGTCACCCCATTTATGAGTAAAGCGACAACGTTGGTAGATCGTGAGGATATGCGAGATATTGTGATGTTGTACGCCACCCAAACCAAAGACGATATCGTACGCCATTCGGCGTTGATGCAAGTGGCTACAATTATTCCGGTGGTTGGTACTGGTGAGGTGCCTGTCAATGGGGAAAGTGGCTACGTCACTGTCGATATGATTAAACGACGCGTGCCAGATTATATGGAACGCCTGTGGTTTGTTTCGGGACCGTCACCAATGGTACAGGGAGTGAAAAAAAGTTTACGATCGCTCGGTGTACCGCGCCGACAAATTATTGAAGACTTTTTCCCCGGTTTGGCTTAAAAGTGAGTCTTTGTCATATATACTGTGAGTATGTCGGTTTCGGTATCGTTTGGTCACACCATTCCACAGCCAGCGTTGGACGCTTTGGCAAGTGATTTGATGCCGTATATCGGTGTCTTGCGTCGGGTGGTGGAACAGGGAGGATATACAGCGCTCGAATGTTCGATAAATGTTCCGAGTGACCCATATATGCTTGGTGCGGTTGAATCGACGATTGATCGAGTATACAGCGCTGCTTTAAAATACATTTTTGTGATTGGTATTGGTGGTTCTAATCTCGGCACAAAGGCAGTGTATGACGCGTTGACTGGTGCCCGCGATATTGTGTCTCATGACCAGACGAAACTTATTTTTATTGATACAGTTGATAGTCAATTATTATTAGCAGCGTCATTACTTATTTCTCAAGCAGAAAGCGCGGACGAGTTGTTGTTTTTGGTAATCAGTAAATCAGGTAATACCACCGAAACAATCGCTAATGCTGAAATCTTATTAGCGACGTTTGCTGATCGCTTTGGACGCAACGCCAAACGAGTGGTGGTGTTGTGTCAATCTGGTTCGCCTCTCCTTGATGAAGCTCGCCTTCAGTCTATGCATACTATTCCGTTACCGCCGATGGTCGGAGGACGATATTCAGTGTTTACGCCGGTTGGTTTGTTGCCGTTAGGGTTACTCGGTTTGCCTATTAGTGCGATGCGCGAACACGCTGAAATAGCCGTAGAGAAATCATTGCATCCCGATTTGTCTTTGAACGTCGTGGCTCGTTTTGCGCTCATTAATTATTACTACTATCGCCAAGGAATTCGTCAACATGATTTGTTTGTTTCTGCTCCAGTGTGCGAATCGCTCGGTAAATGGTGGCGGCAATTATTAGCAGAAAGTATTGGTAAATCTCAAGTTGATACTGGAGACAAAATCGGTATTACCCCCACAGTGTCGGTTGGTTCTACTGATTTACATTCAGTCGGCCAATTGTATCTTGGCGGTCCGAAAGACCGGCTCACTACGTTTCTGGAAATAACCGCATCACCAAAAATGGTACATGTACCAACGAATCGGGTGTGGGATAAAATTTTGCCGTACCTGGGGGGTAAATCAGCTGATGTCATACGAGGGGCAATTATGACAGGTACCAAAGCCAGTTACGATGCCAATAATCTGCCATTTATGACAATGACTATGAATGCCCTCACTCCCGAAAATATCAGTGAGTGGATGCAGATGAAAATGATTGAAACCATGATGCTTGGGCACTTATTGCGGGTAAATCCGTTTGATCAACCGCATGTCGAACAGTACAAAATAGTCACCAAGCAGATTCTTGAAGGATAACTTTTCCTCGTCTTTTCGTTGCAAATAACCATTATTCTGGTATCATGCGGGCGCATAGAGCCTTGTTACTTCTGTGCCTGTTTATTGGTATGTCATTTATCGCTACGGCTTACGCAGCCGAAGAAGGGGTTCACGTTTCCTTGTCTCCGTATATTGTGGGGCATGTTTTGGGGGTGCCGATTACGTCTACGCTTATAACCGCGTGGGTGGGAATGGCGATTTTGATTGTGGTGGCTCTATTGGTAAGAAATAATTTGTCACAGACGCCTAATAAATTACAAAGCGTATTTGAAATGCTCATTGGTGGGGTCTACGATTATATGAGTACCGTTCTGGAAAGTCGTACACTCGCGCGGAAATATTTTCCGCTTATCATGACTATTTTTCTGTTCATCCTTACACTTAATTGGTTTGGATTATTTCCGGGAGTGACATCAATTGGCTACTATGCGGGGCACGGAGAGGAATCCCATTTGATTCCATTCCTTTATCCATCGGCGACTGATCTTAATATCACGCTCGCGTTTGCGCTCGTTGCCTTTTTTGCTATTCAATTTGCGGGAATTACTGCCATTGGTACGTTTAAGTACGCTGGAAAATTTATTAATTTCTCATCACCACTGGCGTTTGCGATTGGGTTAATTGAGTTGGTGTCTGAAATTGCTCGATTGATTTCATTTTCTTTTCGGTTGTTTGGTAATATTTTGGCGGGTAAAACGCTCTTGCTTGTTATTACCATGCTCGTCCCGTACGTGGTGCCAGTGCCAATGATGGCGTTTGAAGTGTTTGTAGGCTTTATTCAAGCGTTTGTATTTGCAATTTTGACGCTGTTTTTTATCAAAATTGCCGTTGCCGAACCAGCCCATTAGTGGCCACTAACGAGTAGGGAATACTTTCTCTTCTCGCATTGTCCATTAATCACAAAACTAATTTCACACATTTAGTATGACAGAAGTCGAAATGGCTTTAGAAGCCGCAAAATTAAGTGCCGAAGCGATTACCGCCATTGCCAAAGCAATCGCGATTGGTGTTGGCGTTTTTGGTCCGGGTATCGGCATCGGTATCTTGGTAGCAAAAGCCCTCGAATCAATTGGTCGCAATCCTGAAGCTACCGGGCAAATTATGACACCAATGTTTATTGGTATTGCCGCTGTGGAAGCGTTGGCGATTTTCGCGTTGCTGATCGCTTTTACTATTTAATAGTTTTGAATACAATTAGTATTCAGTCATTTGCTTTTACGTATGGAAGATATCATCCAAACATTCGGTCTTGATGCACGATTGCTCATCATCCAAATCATCAACTTTGTAATTTTGATGACTGTGTTGGGGTATTTTCTGTATAACCCAGTACTAAAGCTCTTGGCAGAACGGGAAGAAAAAATCGCCAAGGGTATCAAAGATGCCGAAGCGGCCGCAAAAGCGAAAGCTGAAGCGGATGTCGAAAAACAAGCCGTCCTCACCGCTGCTCACGACGAAGCGCGCGACATCAACGCTCGTGCCAAAGTGGCGGCGGACGAAAAAGCGCTCGGTATTATTGGTGACGCCGAAGAGAAGGCAAACGCCCTGGTGAAGAATGCTGAGCTACGCGCGAATGAAGTCGCTCTACAAATGAAGAAAGACGCTGAAAGCGATATCGTGAAGACGGCGGTTCTTGCGGTGGAAAAACTCCTTCGTGAACAAGTCTCATAGATTGGTATGATTAACGACTACGTCCACGCTCTCAAAGCTGCGCTTACCTCGGGTCAAAAACCTGAAACGGTTTTTCGAAATCTCGAGACGGTACTGGAGAAGCGTTGGCATCGTCAGCTTCTACCTCGCATCCTTCGTACCTTCCTGCGCGAGCTCGGTCGTGGTGCCGGAGGAGACGACGCGACCCTCACCGTAGCCCGCGCTACAGACGCTAAGTCTCCGCTCGTGGCAAAACTCGTCAAAGAGCTTGATGTTGATGGTAACCCGACAGTTGTCATTGATGAGACGATTATTGGTGGTGTGAAGCTTCGGGCCAACCACGCTGAAATTGACGCCACCTACAAAACTGCCCTGATTAACCTTTATCACACTATTACAAAATAAATCTTATTCGTATGAGTACTCCAATCATTGAACGTATCAAAAAAGAAATTGCTGGCCTCGAAATCAAGGCCTTGCCAACATCAGTCGGGACAGTGATCTCGGTCGGGGACGGTATTGCCGAAATTGAAGGATTGGCCAAAGCCCAGATGATGGAAATGGTCGTCTTTGCAACCGCCGAAGGGCAGTCGCTCGAAGCGGCTTTGGCGAGCGATACCGCGCTTTACGGTCTTGTACTCAACCTCGAAGAAGATAGTGTGAAAGTGGTAATCTTGGGCGACAGCGGTGTCGTACGTGAAGGTATGACCGTGCATCTCACTGGGAAGCTTCTCTCGGTACCAGTGGGCGACGGAATTGTCGGGCGCGTGGTTGATGCGCTCGGAGCACCAATTGATGGTAAGGGAACAATCAAGACTGATCGCGATATGCCAATTGAACGTGTGGCATACGGGGTAATGGATCGTTCGAGTGTGAACGAACCGATTCATACCGGTATCAAGGCGATTGACTCAATGATCCCGATTGGACGTGGACAACGCGAACTCATTATTGGTGACCGTGGGACCGGTAAGACGACGATTGCTATCGACACCATCATCAACCAGAAGTACGAACCAAAAGAAAAACGTCCCATCTGTATCTACGTAGCGATTGGTCAGAAGCGCTCTAAGACCGCGACCATCATGGCTGAGCTCGAGAAGGCGGGGGCGATGGAGTATACGACTATCGTCGCGACGTCGGCCTCAGAGGCGTCACCAATGCTTTTCCTTGCACCATTTACCGGTGCTGCTATCGGAGAATACTTTATGGAACAAGGACGTGATGTCTTGGTCGTGTTTGACGACCTCTCAAAGCACGCGGTCGCGTACCGGCAGATGTCCCTTCTCCTCCGTCGTCCGCCAGGACGTGAAGCGTACCCAGGAGATATTTTCTATCTTCACTCACGCCTTCTCGAACGGTCGGCGAAATTGTCGAAGGAGCTTGGCGGTGGTTCGATTACCGCCCTTCCGATTATTGAAACTCAGGAAGGTGACGTATCGGCGTATATTCCAACGAACGTGATTTCTATCACTGACGGACAGATCTTCCTTGAGGGTGATCTTTTTAACAAGGGTATTCGTCCGGCTTTGAATGTCGGTATCTCGGTGTCCCGCGTGGGGAGTAGTGCGCAGACGAAGGCTATGAAGGCGGTAGCCGGTAAGATTCGTCTTGAACTCGCGCAATTCCGCGAACTCGAAGCCTTTATGCAGTTTGCGAGTGACCTCGACGAAGAAACCAAGCAGCGTATCGACAGTGGTCGCAAGTACGTGGAGCTCTTGAAACAGACGCAGAGTAACCCAATGCCGTTCTACAAGCAGGTGATTTCAATCTACGGTGCGAACACCGGTCTGCTTGATGGGGCGGCCGCTACTGCGGTGCAGACTATTGAACGTGAATTCCATGAGTTTGTCGAACGGAATCGCAAGGATATCCTCGAGACTATCGAAACTGAACGAGCCTTGAGCGATGAAACCAAAGCAAAACTCGATGCCGCCATTGTAGATTTCAAAGGCGCTAACGCTTCACTGTATTCTTAACTAGAAAGTTTAAAGTGTTTTTGAATTTAATTTCTAACTTTTCAATTTTCACTTTTCAATTTCCGTATGGCCCTAAAACAAATTAAAAACAAAATAGCATCAACCAAAAAGACCGGCAAAGTAACGAAGGCCATGGAGTCGGTTTCGGCGGTGAAGATGCGGAAGAGTCAGGAGCGCGCTTTTGCAAGTCGTCCGTACGTGCACGCGGCTATGCGGATTTTGGCTCGTGTCTCGGGGAGTGATGAAGCAATGCAGCATCCGCTCGCACAGAAGCGTACTGCGGCGAAGCGTCTCGTTATCATGGTCACGAGTGACAAGGGTCTTGCGGGGAGTGTAAACAGTGCGGTGTTGAAGCAAGCTGATACACTACGCAAAAGTGATATTAAGTTTGATGTGATTGCCATCGGTCGCAAGGCGGTTGAATATGCTGAGCGTGAAGGCATCACGATTGTCGCCAAGTACACCAATGTCGCTGATAGTGTGACAATGGCTGATGTGTATGCTATGGCTGATGTAGCAATGAACGCCTTTAAGTCTGATGCGACCTACGGCGAGGTGAATGTTATCTACCAAAACTTTATTTCGACCTTCGAGCAATCGCCGACCCTTCGTCAGGTGTTGCCACTTGATCCGGCGGAGATTCACTACATCATGCAAGGTATCAAGCCAAAGCATGGCAAGTTTAGTGACGATGTGGTAGCGGGCGACAGTGTCGTCAACTACACCATTGAACCAAACGCCACGGCGGTGCTTGACGCTTTGATTCCACAACTCGTGCAGATTTTACTTTATCACGCCCTTCTCGAGAGTAAGGCGTCCGAGCACTCGGCTCGTATGGTGGCAATGAAGAATGCCACCGATAAGAGTAAGGAGGTGGTGAAGGCGCTTACGATCAAGTTTAACAAAGCCCGTCAGGCAAAAATTACTGCAGAAATTTCTGAAATTACTGCCGGCGTCGCCGCAATGGAATAATTAGTATGGAAAACAATAATCAAAAAAAAGAAGCATTAAGTATTCCTGAGCGAAGATTGTTGTTACTATATACCGTACTCTTTATTTATGCCGTGTACCAGCTCTACTCACCGACCTCATATACAGCAACTGGTGATATTTATCTTGAACCGGAAGCAAGCGTAACAATGATACTTTTTTATATCGTTGCAGTATTTACACCAATGTGGGGAGGTCTAGTGCTAAAACAAAAAAATAGTTTAGCAAGCAATCTTTTATATTTCTGTCTCGGTCTCCCAACTTTAATGTTATACGGTGCTATTGCGATGTTGCTATTTAGCTACCAGTAAAGAGTAGTACGTCAGACAAGACGTTAAAATCACTCACTAGTATTGAGAAGAAAGAATAGAAACCCTCCATTTTTTCTTCTCGGTAGTACCGAGTTTCAAACACAATTACACATTAACAAAATTATTATGAGTACAGGCACAATTACCCAAATTATCGGTCCGGTGGTCGACGTTCATTTCAAAGACGGCGTACCAGCCCTCTTAAATGCGCTTACCGTTACTAAGGCAGATGGTGAGACTATTACCCTTGAAGTCGCTCAGCATGTCGGACTAGACCGTGTACGTGCGATTGCGATGCAGGACACGCAGGGTCTCACTCGCGGCATGGATGTGTCAGACACTGGCGCCGCTATCTCGGTGCCAACGGGCGAACCATCGCTTGGTCGTCTCTTTAACGTGCTCGGGCAGACACTCGATGGTAAGGGTGAGGTAAAGGGTGGCAAGCTCCGTGCCATTCACCAGGAAGCGCCAGCCTTTGTCGAGCAGTCTACCAAGACTGAAGTGTTTGAAACTGGTATCAAGTCGGTCGACCTCCTCGCACCATTTATTAAGGGAGGTAAGGTTGGTCTCTTTGGTGGAGCGGGTGTAGGGAAGACAGTGCTCATCCAAGAGCTCATCCACAACGTGGCCTCTGCTCACGGTGGGTACTCGGTATTTGCTGGAGTAGGAGAGCGAGTGCGTGAAGGAAATGACCTCTACCACGAAATGAAAGATTCAGGCGTGCTCGATAAAACAGCGCTCGTGTTCGGACAGATGAACGAGGTACCGGGTGCACGTGCGCGTGTTGGACTCACCGGTCTTACTATGGCCGAAGCACTCCGTGACCAGGGTGGTAAGGACGTCCTCTTCTTTATGGACAACGTGTTTCGCTTTACCCAGGCTGGTCAAGAGGTATCGTCTCTCCTTGGTCGTGTCTCCTCTGCGGTAGGGTATCAGCCAACCTTGGCTGAGGAAATGGGTCGTATGCAGGAACGTATTACTTCAACCAAGAACGGTTCGATTACCTCAGTGCAGGCAGTATATGTACCAGCGGACGACCTCACCGACCCAGCGCCAGCCACTACCTTCTCACACCTTGACTCAACGGTGGTGCTCTCTCGTCAGCTTGCGTCTCTCGGTATCTACCCAGCCATTGACCCACTCGAAAGTAACTCGTCAGCGCTTAATCCAGCGATTGTGGGTGATGAGCACTACCGAGTAGCGCAGGGCGTGAAGATGGTACTCCAGCGCTACAAGGACCTTCAGGACATCATTGCGATTCTTGGTATCGAAGAACTCTCCGAAGAAGACAAGCAGACCGTATACCGCGCGCGCAAGATCCAACGCTTTATGTCTCAGCCATTCTCAGTAGCGGAAGTCTTTACTGGCGCACCTGGTAAGTATGTATCACTGGCTGATACCGTCCGTGGCTTTGGTGAGATCCTTGATGGTAAACACGACGATAAGAACGAGTCTGCCTTCTACATGAAGGGAAGTATCGATGAAGTTGCCGCATAGATTATGTTGGGAATTATCTTTACAATCCCGGTAGTTGCGTTACTTCTGGTTGTAAGTAGTTTCCTTGATATTCTTGGCATTATTGCTTGGCAACTCGGAATAGTTTTGTCTTTTGTGTCTGTGCTCCTGTTGCCAGTTATTCTATACCAACTATTCTTAAGGTTCTTTGCTGGTAAAGAATTTACAAATTACCAGCTAATAATGCTATACGTAGCTATCATCCCGTCTTTTGTTGCAATTTTGGTAGCATTATTGGCATTAAGTTATGGAGGAATGTAATAAATTATTATGGCAAAAAATCTCAAACTAACTATCGCACGAGTGGACGGACCAGTCTTTGACGGGGAAGTGGTTTCGGTGACCTTGCCGGGTACCGAAGGCGAGATGACTATCATGGCTGACCACGAACCACTCGTGTCGGCCCTCAAGGCGGGTACAGTGACGGTTCGACCTGCCACCGGCGACACAGCCTCGTACGATCTCACGAACGGCACAGTCGAAGTCCGCGACAACCACGCCACTGTCCTGATATAGCTTTTCGTTCACATATAAACAAAAGACCTTTCTTTCGGTAGAAAGGTCTTTTGTTTACGCACTAATGTAAATGAAGTAATTGACAGATCTTTTCGAACAATACCCCAATCGATTGGGGTATGTGACGTTTTGGATTGAGTCTAAGTTATAAATTAATATGAAATCTTGGATCATTGCTGCTAGTTGTTTTAGTGGATTGCTTATTGTTGGCGTTTTTGTAGTAATCTTTACAGAGCCGGCTGAGTACGATTATGGCGAAGCAACTGCCTATATTGATGGAGCAACACCACCCCATATTGAACACTGGGAAATGTATTGATAATCACCAAAGTTCGAGATCTCGCCTCTTATCTCCCAAGGCCTTGCCATGGGAGCTTTGTTGTACTATTGTACTACCCAGAAACCTCAGTCAGGAGTACTAACGATGACCCAACAATCCATCTGGATGACTCCTGAATCGTTCGTTGAACGTTTTGAGGAGTTCCCGTCCTTGCTTGGTTCAATACTTGAAATCAGATCAAAGAAAACCTTCGAGCTTAACATCGGTGTGACAAATCATTTGCGTAGTGGACGTAAGGTCTCGGCTAAAGTGTTGCTTCGTTGGTTTGAAGTAATCTGGCCAATCGAAATTGCGGGCGTTGCGTATCGAGCTGAGTATGCATCACAATTCGATGACGAGTACGGCGATGATTCGTATCCAGTTGTCGATAAGAGGTATAATCTTGTATTTCGCCTACATGATGCTGGACATACGTTTGTGATGGGCATGCTTTACTATGCTCATCATGAATGGTCGAAAAGTGCGATGGATGAAAAAGATCCGCAGTCAGCGTATCTGCTCGAGGGTTTTGGCTACTTTCGTTCAACAATGATGTTTAAATTCCTTGCAGGTCAAAAGTTGTTTGTTGATGATAAGTTTGATGAGGACGATGAGCGCATTATTGCCGGAAGCATCGTAATGGTTAGCGATAGAAGAAGCTTCCTGGCCATCAAGAACTCTCCTGGGTATTGATGTCCCCATCAACAAGGAATCCTGTCCTTGTTGATGGGGTTTCTTGTTTTACTTTTGGCAGCCGGGGCAATAGTGAGTGCCGCGACCGGCACAGCGGATTTTTTTGATGAGTGTGCCGCAGCGGGGGCAGGGGGTGCCTTGCTTCCCGAAGACTTGGAGGTAGTCCGTGTAGTTTCCATTGTCGCCACCGGTATCGACGAAGTGTTGGAAGGTGGTACCGCCAACACTAATCGATTTGTTCATAATTTCACTGGCTGCTTTCGCTAGCGCGAGAGCTTCGGCTTTGGTGACCTTGTCTGCGCGCCTCGTGGGACGAACTTTGGCAGCGAAGAGCGCTTCGTCGACATAGATATTACCGAGCCCAGCCACAAATGATTGATCAAGGAGAGCGGGTTTAATCGGCGTCTTTTTTCTTTTAAGACCTTTAATAAAGTACTCCGTATCAAATGTTGCATGAATTGGTTCTGGGCCGAATTTGCTACGGGCCGCTTCTACTTCAGCCGTATCCGCTATCTTCACATAGCCAAAGAGGCGCATGTCATTAAAGAATAGTTGCATACCATTATCGAGGGAAAAGCTGATACGAGTATGGCGATTTGGGAGGTGGGTATCAGTTGGGGAAAGTGAGTGTCCGCCACCGCCGACATTGCCATTCTTGTCTAGAATGAGAAACTGTCCGGTCATTTTGAGATGGGCGAGGAGAAATAGATTGTCCTCCCCGATAAAACTAAAAATCATTAGTTTGCCGATGCGGTCGATATGATCAATTGTTTGATCTTTAATTTTCTGCACAAAGCGACTGTCGTTCCCGACTGATTTGGGGTGGTGGATGGTTACAGCAACAATCGTCCGGTTTTTAAGACGGTGGAGGAGTTGGAGGCGGACGGTTTCAACTTCAGGTAATTCCGGCATACACGTAGTAGCGTTAGGGTAACAGAAATAAGACAAAAGAAAAGAGCGACGCCTTTGGCGTCGCTCTTTTCAATCGCTGATTCTCTCGTCTTAGAGATTGATACTGTCACTGCCTGACTTCTCGAGTCCTTCTTCTTTTGGTGTACTCATCTTGCAAGATTCTTTGGCGGTTTTCTTGAAAGCGTCCCAAGCGGCTTTGCGGTCAGTTTTGAGTTTGTTGTTAGCAGCAGTACGGTCTTTCTTCCATTCTGCCCAAGCTTTCTTTATTGCTTCGCGGTTGCCGTCGGCACTGGCTCCCCAAGCAGCTTCGAGAGCGGCAGCTCGCTTATCAAGAGCGGTGGTGATGCTGCCCGTAAAGGTTGTCCACGCGGTCTTGATGGCCGATTCACGAGTGGCTACGGCCGCCGCCATACAAGTTCGGTCAACAGTAGTAGAGGCGTGTTTGTCGTCGCGACGGGGTGAAGATTTTTCAGTACTGGAAGTCGCACTTGAGCCGTTCATGCTTCGTCGTTCGCTCTTCAGTTGTTCAAACTGACTCATCAAAGTCTGGTACTGCATTTGTAAGTCAGCGACCGTTGGGGTGGCAGCAAAAGACAGGGCTGGCACAAGGAGCGCGAGCATGAAAGTGCCGATAACAGCGGTTTTTATTGAAACAGTGATTGTCATAGATGTGTTAAATGAATAATTCTAAACGATAACATTATATCAAAAACACCACCGCGAGGTGAGTGTCTTGGGGACAAAATTAACTACCAGCAGGAAGACTTTGACAGGCAATCCCGTCTCCATCGCGGTCTAGGCCATGGCGGTCAGGCTGCTCGGCCGTTTTGCAGGTATCATAGACTTCTTGCGCTTCGGCTTGGGTTTGAAAATTGCTGCAATTGTAGACATTTTCTTCGCACATTGCGCCATAGATAGCATTGCCATTTTCGTCGCGTTGTATAACTGATTCAGAGAGGGAACCGGTCTCAATCAGTCGCCCAAGATCGACATCAGTATTGGCTGTTTCCAGTCCGAGTGCAATCAATAACACTGCACCAATCCCAAGCATCCATAGGCGCGTTTGTTCAAACAAGAACGCGATGACGGCTACGATAACGAGTAACCCGACGATAATGATGAGTCGAGATTTTTTACTGCGACGCCAGTTGGCTACGTCTTTCATATCTGTATGTTATATCAGTAATCACCAATAATAGTAGCACATATTAACGGCAGGCAAGATACGAAGTGGCTTTATAACCGCGGGTAAAGGCTGCCTGCCGATCAGCGGACGAGCCATGATTCCAGGTTTCTTTATGAATGGTACCGGTCGTTACTTCTTGAATATGATCGTCACCAACGGCAGCAGCAGCGTTGAGGGCTTCAGCGGTTTCGCCTGGTTCGAGGACCCTATCCGGCAGTGACGCGAGCCATAATCCCGCGTAACAGTCGGCCTGTAGTTCGGTCGTAATCGAATCGGTCTGATCGAGTGTATGAGTGAGTGATTGTACGTGATGACCAACTTCGTGGGCAATCACATAGGCTTCAGCGACATCGCCACCAGTAGCCCCGAGCCGCGAGGTTAGCTCATCAAAAAAAGTTTCATCAAGGTAAATCGTGCTATCCGTCGGGCAGTAGTGTGGACCGTAGGCGCTGCGTGCACCGCCACAGGCGGAATCGGTCGCATCGCGAAAGAGGACGAGTGTTGGTTCTGCATAGCGCGTACTGCTTGACGCCAGTTGCTCGGTCCAAAATTCATTGAGCGAACCAACGACGGTACTCGCAAAAGTTTCGTAGGTATCGAGCCTCGCAAATTCAGAGGTATCAGTTGGGCCCGTTTCGGTGGTGACGATTTGATCAAGTGGCACGGTTTCAAGTACCGATAACGGGTTGCCGCCAAGCAGGTATGTCATGCCCATGAGGAGCAAAACACTCGTGATACTGGTGGTACCGAGCGCCACGCCACGTCGACCCCGTCGATCGTCGACCGAGCCGCGTGTTCCAAGTGAATCCCAATCTGCCATATGGGAATAGTATACCGCAAAAAGAAAAGGCCGGGCATCCTGAAAGGGTGCCCGGCCACGGTGGCGGCGCGCTAGCGCGCCGCCACCGTTTTGATCACCACATCTTTCCGGTACGAAAGTGTGATTCTGAAGGGAAGGCACAACTGCCCGGTCTCCTGCCATTTGTCTTTGTGGAGCGTCTCCCAGGCAAACCCACGGATCCAGTTGGCGATGAAGCCATCGTGCATACCGTGCTGATACCAAGCGAATTCGTTGGCCCGCACGATGAATTGCAGGGTGCGCCGATACCACCAGTATTGACCAGCTTCCTCCTTGCTCCACTTCATGGCCGGGTATTCTCCGAGGAGTGAGAGTCCACGCAGTTGCATCGTGAAGGTCGGCCGTGGTTCGTCTTTACCGGGAAGTCGATCAGCGACCGTTCCCACCGTGTCGTCGCCCTGTGGTTTCCGGGCCTTGCTCTCGTCATCAAGACGCATGAGAGCGAGTTTGGCCAGGAAGTGAGCTCGTGAGAAGATGCTTTGTCGCCGGTTCGGATGGACAAAATACTGGTAGCCCTGGTGATTTTGGTCGTCCACCAGATCGTATCGCTCTCGGAACACGCTTTCAGTTACCCGCGGCTTCCAAGTAATGCCTTTCCAGCCGGCATGCCAGTCTCCATTGTGATTGATGATGAGAAACGTCCGCGGCGCCCCGATTGCATCTTTTTCCTCTGTCGTGCGTTGTACGAGACTTACGTCTTCGACCATCACCCCGAATGACAGGTGTTCGCGGTGGGAGGACAGAGCGATGAGACGTCCGTACCGCAGCTCACTGAGATGGGTGACAGATGGGTCGACGCTACGGGGTAGCGTCGTTTCGTAGGTTGGCAGCTGGAGCACGGTTTGTTGTCCCTTGGCCAGCTGGACCAAGAGCGACGCCAGGTCCATGTCCGTTGGCCGGGGATTGCCTTTTCTATCGACGCGCTTGCGCGGACGACGTTCGGCAATCCCGAATTGTGGCAGGTGCACGAGCGTACGAAGGAGGGGGATCGAGAGCGGCTCCTTCCGATCAAGTATAGATTGTGCGATTAGGTCGGTGCCGCTGAGGATCGAAAGAACACTTTTTGCAACGTGCGAATTGCGAGACATCGGAAACTCCCAAGTTGAGGTTGAACGTATCTGTCGCCAGTGTATCCTAAGTTTTAAATATGTACATAGCTAGCTATTTGCCGTATCAAGACGATAAAATGATATACTATTACCTATGTATACAGTATTTTATCGAGTTATTTTCACAATAATTTTTATTGGGAGTAGTATATCTGTGGCAACGGCAGAAGAAATAATGACAACCTCGTCCGCAAAGTTTGCAACAGTCGCAACTACAACAACAACAATTACCACTACTCTCCCAGTTACATCAGCCACACCCACTCCGGCTGTCATTGAAACCGCAGTACGAAAATATTTTGCGGATATACCGGTGATGATTTCGATTGCCAAATGTGAATCGAATTTTAGACAATACACTGATGCTGGTAATGTGTTCTATAACAGCAATCGGACGATGGTGGGTGTCTTCCAATTTGACGTTTTTGTGCATACCAAATCTGCGTTAGCTGCCGGTTTTGATATAACGACACTTGAAGGTAATCTGGGTTATGCTCGTCAACTCTACCAACAATCTGGTGTCACTCCGTGGCAATCTTGTGTCCCGGTATCGACAGCAAATGGTTCTGAGGAATACAACCAATTACGGATTGCGTTAATGACCAAACTGATTGATTTGTTGCAACAATTATTAGTGCTCAAATTAGCGGGGAAATAAATCATTCAGATTGAGGTAAAAATCTGAACGGTACGTTTTGAGAATACTGCGAGCAGGATTCGAAACTTACAGTCTCAGTATCCCAATTGGATACTTTGGTTTGCTTCGCTCCCAAAGTATCTCAATCGAGCTTCGAATCCTGACGAAAGTGCTCCCAGCACTTTCTCTCGCTACACAACGAAAAAATCCCCGAAGGGATTTTCGTTGCTCC
>CAYXYJ010000001.1:27776-149544 GCA_964469295.1 uncultured Candidatus Saccharibacteria bacterium | reverse complement strand
GCCAGCAACGAAGACCTGACGAGGGTGGGAACATAAACAGGTGAAAGGGGCGGGAGCGTGAGCGACCGCCTCTTTCATATGTATCAAGACTCACTTGATAATTAAAAATGCGATATAATAATACCATGATTAAATTTATTGTATCCGTCGCGGTTCCATTATTAGCAGGGTATATTGGATCTTTGGTTACTATGCCAGCCATACCAACTTGGTATGATTGGTTGATTAAACCAGTACTCAATCCACCCTCGTTTGTTTTCGCTCCGGTTTGGACAGCTCTTTATATACTTATGGGAGTAGCCTTTTTCTTGATCTGGAAATCGAGCGAACGAGCACAAGATAAAACTCGTGCCATGGGATTGTATTTGTTTCAGTTAGTCGTTAATGTGATTTGGTCAGCAGCTTTTTTTGGCCTGCAATCACCACTTTTTGGACTAATTATTATTGCGATATTGTGGGTAAGCATTGTCGCGACCATTGTCGCTTTCCATAAAATTTCCAAGCCGGCAGCGTATTTGCTTCTACCATATATTGCTTGGGTGTCATTTGCGAGTTACCTCACCACCGCAATTTGGTGGTTGAATTAAATAAAATATATTTGCGATTTCTTTAGATTTGACGGCAATTGTTTCCGGGGTAAGTGATGATCTAATAATATGAAAGGGCGTGGCGGTTTTGCCGCCACGCCCAGTTGCCGGGTTCAGAACGGAACCCAGCCGCGTTCGATAAATGTCGAACAGGCAACGTTGCCCCAGGCGTCATAGACGCAGATGCGCACATGGCCCTGGGTGCAGATCTCGTCGATGTACCATTCGACCCAGCCGTTGTTGCTCTGGATATAGCTCCGCATCGTGGAATAGGAGCTTCCGCGACGGATACACCAGCCGGGCGTACTGTAGAGCTCCAAGCCGGAACCATCGCCGTCGCCCAGAGTGATATCGCCTTGGGCGCTGGAGAAAAGTTCCCATCCGCCGTAGAACGATTCCCCTTCGTAAATGTGGTCGGCAACCGCCGACAGGGTTGTCATCGCCAAGGTGGCAAACATCACGATGGTGACGGCAAGCGCCTGGCGACAGTTGTGCAGAAGCGTCTTGAGAAAGGACTTCATCATTACCTCCTGTTGATGATGTGAGTACGTTGCATAACAAACAATATTTTGTCAAATTTAACCTCATAATACCGGCAATATTTATATATATGTCAAATGTTGTTTAAATCACGGATCATCGAGTGCAAAGAGCTGGGGAGGGGTATATAATGATGAAGAATTATTTGTGGTTATATGTATTTATATTTACTTGATACGCTGAACACCGCGTTTGCCTTAGGCGGAATCGTGTTGGCGATTATTACACTTGTGTTGTATTGGGATTATTATTGTCATGATGGGAAACGGGGACTGGCTTTATTTGGTCACTTTCTTCCGGGGCTGATTATGGCGACCACTACTGGTACTGTCGCCATCACGTTGTTTTATTCTGAATATTTTGGGTTTGTGCCGTGCTCATTGTGTTGGATGCAACGGGTAGCCTTGTACCCACAAGCTGTCATGGCGCTAGTGGCGTATCGTGTGCATGACTCGCTCATGTTTCCACGCTATGGGGTAGTTTTTTCTGTGTTGGGATTAGTCGTAGCGCTATATCACTATATGTACCAAATGGTGCCAAAAGATGTAGTTGGCAACATGATGCCGTGTTTGGCTGATGGCACTGCTGATTGTGGTGCTAAAATCATTAATGAATTTGGATTTGTGACGTTTCCCTTGTTGTCAGCGATTATCTTTGCCTGGTTACTGGTTTTGTATCTATACACCCTAAAAATGCATACTGTGTCATCAGAATAGTGTCATACAGTATTGCTCTCTTAGCATTTTAATTTATTTTACAATGAAACGTCTTTTTGCGATGATGCTGGTATGGTGTGTACCATTGGTATCGTTGGCGCATACTCGGTGGTTTGCTGATGATCATATCATCGTACCAACTCCACACGAACCAACCGCCATGTATCTCGGTGTTTTGGGTGTTGCCGCTCTTTGTATTGTCATGGTAGGGATGTGGTTGCATGCTAGGAATATCGGTCGGTTGGTCTGGTTAAAGCCAAAAGCGTCACAAGCGTATGACCGAGCGGCGGCGACATTTGCTATGGTATGTGGTACCTTTTTTATTATCGCCGGAACGCATTATTATTTGTTTTCGCCAAATCTGTCGGCATCGGCTGGGGTGCCGTTGTGGCTTATCTATACACAAATTGCTATTGGTTTGGCATTTCTATTAGGGATTTTTACTCGAACTGCTGCTGTTGTATTGCTGTTGGTTTGGCTTCTGTCCATTCCGGTTGGCGGTCTAGAATCAGCGATAGAAAATATTTGGGTGGTATCGACAGCCCTATTTATCGCTATTATGGGAAATGATTATTTTTCTCTGGTTGGTTTTTCGTATCTAAAGAATCATCTCGCTCCATACAAACCATATGCGTTGTCTATTTTGCGCCTGGGTACGGGTACAACATTATTGGTGTTGGGATTTTCAGAAAAAATTTTAGCACCCGAACTTGGGTTAAATTTTTTAACCCAATATCATTGGAATTTTATGGCCCTATTAGGAATTCCGTATTCTGATTATTTATTTGTACTGTCTGCTGGTGCGGTGGAGTCATTGTTCGGACTCGTATTCATTCTCGGTATCGTGACGAGACTAAACGCACTGGTGGTGGCGATTATCTTTACTATTCCGCTATTTCTCTTGGGGCCAATCGAATTGGCGGGGCATATGCCGCACTTTGCGGCGGTTGTGCTGCTGTTGTTATTTGGTAGTGGAGGGAAGTTTATGTTGGTGAAAAAATATCCCGATGCCTTGTGGATAAATCCAAACCAGAGGGCAACAACCGTTCGTCAATAAAACGCGAGTATCAGTACGGTACGTCACACTTACCTAGCAACCACTAGTAACGTGTAGTGGTGTAGTTGTTTTGTATATTTTTTGATCTATCTATTTTTCAGTAGACCAAATAGTTGTTGGAGTAAGTTGATAATTGTCGTCAAGAGTGATGATTTGATTGCTTCGGTAGGGGATGTGGTGGTTGGCGTAGTTGTCGTGGTGGTGACTGTCGTTGTTGACGTACGGGTAGTAGTTGCATGAATGGTGGTGGATGATGTTGGTGTACTAGTGACGGGTGGCTTTATTGAAGTTGGCGTGATGGTGCCGGTGACGTTTTTGGTCGCTACTTTTGCAACCATAAGATTGGCAAAATCACTCGCGCTGGCTGCGGTTTGGTTTACTTGATAGGCACCACTGTCATCTTTGGTGACAAGGTATAGGTTGGTTGTCTGATTTCCCTGCGGACCAACATTGCACATGTATCCCCAGGTTTTATCTTTTTTATGTGAGACAGTGACATGACTCGGAATGGTACCCTGATAGGCATGTGTCACCGTCACTGTCTCTTGTGTAGCGGTTTCAGAGTTACTGGTTTGCGTTACGGTTCCGGTAAAAATCAAAGTCTGATTATCTCCAACCGCATTCAACCACTCTTCTTGCGGCCAACAGCTGAGAGCATAACTGGTGGTTGGGAAAGCGATCCCTGTGACACCAGCGATACATACAGCGAGTAATAATCGTATTGAATAGGTATTCATGATGTAAGGTGATTATGGTCAATAAATCATACCGGTTATCTCATCTATGAAGACGGTCACTGACGGTTTTTATTACGGTCGGACAAAAACCATCATTCCCAAGTCAGCCCAATCGTAAATTTCTCGAGCTTCAGCCGGATTAACATTCACACAGCCATTACTATGTTGCTGGCCAAAATTATTATGCCAATACGCTCCGTGGACAATAGCACCTTCTTTAGTGAAATATAAATTCCATGGGACGCCTGGGAGGTCGTAATATTTTGTGCTAATACCTGGAATTGGTCCTTGCATATATCGCGTTGGGGTCATTTTATAGACTCGAAATGTACCATATGGTGTTGGGGTTAAATCTAATCCAGTGGAAATAGTGTACGTTTTCACCAAAGTCTCACCGTCATACGCATGGAGTTTTTGGGTTCCTTTATTGACCACTAAATATTTGGTGGTGGTCGGGGTCGAGGTCGACCAATCGCGAACGCCGATGTTGTCAATTACTGTCCCTGCTGATGCGCTGACATACCACGGCATCGTGACCCGTTCTCCGTACCGTAGCGGTTCGTCAAAATCAATTTCGTACCAGGTGCTACCATCGTCAGTGGTGGTACTCGTTTTTATTAATAATACCGATCCGACCCGTAATTTGTATCGTTCGGTGCTACTTGCTGTTGGTCGGCTATAAGCACGGACACACGTTTCATTAATGGCGAGGTTACACCCCGTGGTAATTTCTATATATTTGCGCAAGGGCGCTGGTGACGCTGTGGTAGCGGATGGGGTAATGATTACAGAAGATGGCGCCGTTTCGTCCGCTGCTGCAGAACGTTGTGGGTACATAGTGTCGAGAATACTTTTGTCTGGTGGTAA
This sequence comes from uncultured Candidatus Saccharibacteria bacterium, assembly GCA_964469295.1. GTDB lineage: Bacteria > Patescibacteriota > Minisyncoccia > Phycocordibacterales > UBA918 > OLB19. The sequence goes on along the minus strand of CAYXYJ010000001.1, from coordinate 145,040 downwards.
TGGCACCAAGGTAAAGGATTCGTTACTGAAGCGGTCAGTTTGTATCCATTGCCAAACACTAAATATTACAAACGTCATAGTAATGACACCGAGTATGACGACAAAAGGATTTTTAGGCATGTATATGATTAAGCATACGAATATTTTAGTTATTAGTAAAGGAGTGTTTGATTGCGGAAACAGCGGGCAAAAATCAAAGATTTTTGCCCGCTGTTTCATGGCTCATTTTTCTAAATGAGGTATACTGGCAATCACGTATGGCGGATTCCATTTTGGCATTTATGTCTGCAGAGGGGTATCTCGGGGTATTTTTGTTGATGGTGTTAGAGAATGTGTTTCCACCAATTCCTTCAGAGATCATTTTGCCGTTTATGGGCCACTTAGTGGCAACTGGCGACCTTACTTTCGTTGGTGCGGTAGTGGTATCAACTATTGGGTCGATGATAGGAACGTCACTGTGGTTTGTTCTCGGTTGGATGATACCGGTTTCGGTACTCGAACGCTTTTTTGCTCGGTTTGGTGGATATGTCGCGATTGATGTCAAGGATTTTAAATTAGCGACGCGATTTTTTACCAAATATGAATTACCGGCAGTTTTTTTGGGACGTATGATTCCAACCGTTCGATCAGTGATTTCCATTCCGGCCGGATGTGTACGAATGTCACCAATGACGTTTATTGTATTATCAGCAGCAGGGACGGCGATTTGGAATACGATACTCATTTCTGTTGGATACTTTTTTCTCAATGATTATCATATTGTCGAAACCTACATGAACCCCATCGCTGATATCATTATCGTCTTATTTCTGGCATTGTATCTGATGCAAGTAGGGCGGTTTATCTATCGACGCTATGCACAAGCTCATGAAAAAGAAACCCACACAATATACGATTGACGTCATTGTCATTGGTGGTGGAGCATCCGGCATGATGGCTAGTATTGCGGCGAAAGATGCTGGTGCGACAGTAGTAGTACTAGAGAAAAACGCCGTGTTAGGTAAAAAGCTGCGTATTACTGGTGGAGGACGATGTAACATCACCAACGCCACGCCTATAGTGAGAGATTTGTTGTCCGCGTACCAAGAATCGGGAAAATATTTATTTTCACCATTTGCCCAACACGGAGTGACTGAGACTCGTAATTGGTTTGCAACGATTGGGGTGTTAACGGTGGAAGAAGCCGAACGACGGGTATTTCCCACCAGTCAATCGGCAACGGCCGTCACGAACGCCCTCATTGCTGAAATGAAACGAGTTAAAGTATTGACGCGGACAAACGTCACGGTAACTGCAATCAAAAAAGAATCAGCACATTTTCGGATTGAAACACTATCAGGGGACTGTTATATCGCTTCAAAAGTGATACTCGCTACGGGCGGTACCTCACACCCAGAGACCGGTTCAACGGGCGATGGGTATCGCTGGTTAAAGCAGTTAGGTCACACTGTCGTACCACCGGAAGCTCGGTTAGTGCCGTTGCTTGTGTCCCAAGCAACAAAGGTGTCGTCTGTGGCTGGGCTGTCTTTTCCTCATATTGGTATCCGCGTGATGGTGGCTGGAAAATCAGTGTTGAAACGTACTGGTAAAGTATTATTCACTCACGATGGGCTTAGTGGACCGGGGATTTTGCAAAGTAGTTATGCGGTTGGTGAAGCGTTACAAACCGAACGAGACGTTGCCGTTCGACTCGATTTTATTCCCGATATCCCTGACGACGTGTTAATGAAACAACTAATCGCTATGATTATGGCGTCCCCAAACCGGTTAGTACGGACACACATACAACAGTGGTTGCCGGCGACACTTGTTGATTATCTGTTGGGTGTTCTCGACATTCCGCTCCGCTTACCGGGGCATAGCCTCACGGTACCGATGCGTCGCCGGCTGATAGAAATAATGAAAAACTGCGATTTTCCCGTTATGGGATTACACGATGAATCACGCGCGGTGGTATCTTCTGGTGGCGTGACATTGCCGGAAATCGATTTCCGCACCATGGAGTCACGAATCATTCCCGGATTATACGTAACAGGCGATCTGTTACATATTAATCGTCCTTCCGGTGGATATAGTTTACAGTTATGTTGGACAACTGGGATGGTGGCTGGTCGGTCGGCTGGTCGAATTCCGGATTAACCTTCATAAGGCAAAAGAAGTGACGGCTTGTGTTATATTAATTGTATGAAAATCATTCTTATCATACAGACAATTGTCATTTTGGTTGGTGCGTATGTGATATACACAAGGGTATATACACAACCTGAGGAGACGACTGTTCCGGTATTGATACCAGCAACTACTCCATCATCGTCCACGACCGAACCGATAATTATCGATACGTCGGCGACTGCCACTAATGCAGTAGAAGCGCCGATAATACATGGTCCCAACGATGCGGGTATGGAGTGGCCGACAATGCAATAATGGCACCGGCAGTGACGGTAAAGATGATATGGCTATTTTGTAAAGGCCCTAAATCGTTTGCCAATCTTTTTCAGCATAAATAGAAATAGTGCGCCGTTTGCGCGCTCGTCCGTGCAATTTGTGCTTATGCGAACGATAGATTTTATGAATAATAAATTTTTCACGCAAAAACGCTGTCAGCACTTCTTCTGTATACACATATTCAGCCACACCAATAATCGGGTGAATGTACGTTCCCGTCTCTTTCCCGGGAGCGTCTTTTAGTAACCGACGGGTGTGTAAATCATCATCAGCTAAAAACGTTTTCATAAATAGAAAACCGCCCGGTTGCAACACCCGATAGATTTCGTCACGGAGCATCGTTCGTTCGGCTTCGTTCAAAAAATGTGACGTCATCATATCAAGCACCAACGCTTGTGAATTATCCGGTACCTCAATCCGCCCAGTGATACTTCGAGCGATGTATTCAAGCGGTAGACCCTGGGAAGCAATTTTTGCTTGGGCAACGGCGGTGGCGGAAATATCGTAGCCAATACCAGAAATACCAAATTCATGAGCGAGGTAAATTAAGTTGCGGCCGTTGCCACTCCCGACATCGAGTGCCGAGGCGCCGGGCGTTAAAATATCGCCTCGATCTTGGCGGGGAAGCCAACGGGTGAATTTGGCTAAATCTTCACTGACGTCTGTAGACAGTCGTAAGTGATCAGCATTTTTGTATTCCTGATCCCAAAAAGTAGCACCGTGCACTTTCTTTTTTTGTTTCCGAATGAAAGGGCGTTTGGCCATATTGTTTATATTATAGCATAAAATACGAGTTTTTGCAATATGTTTCTTGGTCGCTCTTCGGGATGGTGTTTGCTACAATAGGCAAATATGAAAAATCCATGGATTCTTATTGGGGTTATCGCCGTGTTACTTATTGGAACCGCTGTTTGGTACTCTGGTACTGTTAATGAACGGTATAACAACGGTGTGGTGGTGGAAGACCATATCAAAGGCAATCCTGATGCAGCAGTAAAATTAGTAGAATACAGTGATTTTCAGTGTCCAGCCTGTGCCCAATTTCATCCCTACATAATTGAAATTATGGATGCGTACGGCGATCAACTTTCATTTGAGTACCGTCATTTTCCGTTAACGCAAATTCATCCATTTGCTGAACCAGCCGCCCGAGCGGCTGAAGCTGCCGGTCAACAAGGAAAATTCTTTGAATACCATGATTTACTATTTACTAACCAAACAACTTGGTCCGCCAGTGGTAACCCTAGTCAGTATTTCTTGCAATATGCTGAAGAGTTAGGACTCGATATTGAACAATTTACCCGGCAACAGCGGTCAAGCTTGCTTTCTGAACGCATTCGGTCACAATTTTCTGAGGCTCGCAATTTGGGCTTCACCGGCACTCCGTCATTTACCTTAAATGGAGAAAAAATGGTGTTTAGTTCTTATGCTGATTTCAAATCCCAGATTGAACAAGCGATCAACCCAACGGTTCAAATAAATACTGATATGAGCACGACTGATACCGCTGGTAATGAAACGGGCACTAGTTCAACCATTGAAGCGACCGTAGATACCAATGCACCAACAGTACGATTTGGCCTATAAGCGTCTCAGACCACGTCAGCACTAATCGTGACTGTTCGTCACCGCCATCGACTTTTTGATTTAATCGTGGTAAAATTAAAAGACGTAACACTCCAAAATTATCCTTTCCACTATGCGCAAAAAAGCGGAAAAAAATATCATTGCTTTTGTTTCAACTCCAAAACAGTCATCGGTGGAGAGTATTCGTGCGTATGGAAAATCAATTGGTAAAAGTTTTCGTATCATGTATATCATTGATCGAAAACAAGTAGATGCACACCGAAATTACGATTGTGATGTATTACTTAGTATTGATTTTGAGAAACCATCACACATTGCTGAATCGTTATTGCCATACCAAGATGAGCTACTAGCGATTAGTTGTCGTAGTGAAGCGAATATTTCTCGATTTGCCCGAATCATCCCGTTTGTACCATATTTACGAACCCCAACGTCAGAATCATTGATTTGGGCGACGGATAAATACGAGATGCGGAAGCGGTTTCGTCTATACAACCCAAAAATCACTCCAAAATTTACTCGAGTAACGGCGACCACCAAAAGTGAACGTGAACGCGTGATAGCGAAAGTTGGTTTTCCAATGATTATCAAACCAACTAATTTGGCAGCCAGTTTGTTTGTTACGATTTGTTATCATGAAGATGAACTCGAAAAAGCCTTAAAAATTTGCTTTAAGAAGTTGCAAAAAGCGTACGAACAAGATAAACGGATGGAGTTACCAAAAATCATTGCCGAGCAATACATGGAAGGTGATATGTATTCGATTGATAGCTACGTCAATTCTCGGGGAGTGGTATATCATCTGCCACTCGTACGAGTGAAAACAGGGAAAGATATTGGACATCAAGATTTTTATGGGTATTTGCAAATGACGCCAACGATTTTGAAAGCGGATACGATTCGACGGGCCGAAGAAGCGACTGAAACTGCCATTCATGCTTTGGCGTTGCGGAGTACCACGACACATACTGAGTTGATGAAAATTGATAACGAATGGAAAGTGGTAGAGGTGGGGCCACGAATGGGTGGTGCTCGTGATGTTTTGTATAAAATGAGCTGCGGGATTAATCATGCATTGAATGACGTTTTGATTCGTATTCCGCGCAAACCAAAAATCCCAAAAAAATGTGTTGGCAACGCGGTGTATATGAAATGGTTTTTGCCAAAAGAGGGTGTTATCACGGAAATGAAGGGGATTAAAAAAATTGAGCAGCTGGACTCGTTTTATTCGATTGAAGTCAATAAGAAAATTGGTGATCGAGCGAAATTTGCTCGCAATGGGGGAAGATCAGTTTTTAATCTTTATCTTGTTAATAGCGATCGAGCAAAATTATTAGCTGATATCAGACGGGTTGAACAAATGGTGAAGATAAAACTAAAGTAACCATTTGGCTTATGGCGTACTTGAGGCGGGGATAGATAAGCACTCGAGTCACTTATTTGTTATGATACGATAATACTTATGGTACGGACACGAGATTTTGCAATACTGTTGCTGATTATATCGATACTGGCGATTGGCGGTGGGGCAACGACCATAAAACAAAAACTGGTAGCCACCATGACGTCCGCCCAAACAGCGGCGGTGAGTGATGCTGATACAACGGACGGAGAATCATATACTGCCGAAATTCCGACGAGTGATGATGGGCGATTAATGGCTCTGAATCATATGCGTGAAGCGGTGGCCAAAGCACGCGCTGTGTCCCCGACCGCAGATGCTTCTGATACCCCGGTAGCTGATGAAGTGGCGGCAGACGTGTCGATGCCGGAAACTCCCACAACAACGCCTACGGATACTATTTCTGTTAATACGTGCAGTGGCTATAGCTCGGCATACATTAGCTGGTTTCCGCAGTTAATCACCCAAATAGAACGAGAAGGAATGCGTCTATACATCGTTACTGACTCTATGACCACTGCTGACGGTACGTTGACTGGCAACGAAATCGTACGGGTACGTATCCCTATGCGTCAGTGGCCATTGTCTACTGCCTCATGTATTTCGTCTGATGTGATTGGGATTGCACTCGATGGGTCATTAATTCGGAATAATGAAGTGGCCACTTATGCCATCTTCTCGGCCGATACGCTCGTTGGCTATGCTCTTGATGGCTTTCCATTATATGGACAGAGTGATATTGCTACCGACGCGTGCGGCGGAGCAATGGTTAATGGATCATATCGATACATTGTTGCGAGCGAAAGAAATACCATCATTAATTGTTATTCGGGCATTCCGGTAACGATTGACTAATTAATATGGCGACACTCATTGTTGATATTGAAACGGTGGGTGAGCAGTGGGATGAGTTAGATGATGATACTCAAATCTCTTTAATACGCTGGCTTGATACTGCGGTGTGTTCGGCAGAAGAAAAGCGATTACATTTGGAACGAATCAAAAATAGTTTGGGGCTATCACCGATGACGGGGCGGATTGTGACGCTTGGTGTGTACGATATAACCCGGAAAGAGGGGACTATATATTATGAGTCTGATGAAGTAGTAACGGATGTAAAAGAAGGACCATTTTATTATCGAATCAGAGATGAAGAGACAATGCTCCGCGAATTTTGGCTTGGTGTTTTGCATTATGACACGATAGTGACGTTTAATGGTCGAGCGTTTGATGTGCCATTTATTATCCACCGTAGTGTGGCGCATGGATTGACACCAGTGGTTGATTTGTTGCGGTATCGGTATCTGACTAATCAACAGCCGCCGTATCACATTGATTTACTTGACCAACTGACTTTTTATGGAGCGATGAAACGTCGACCAAATCTCCATTTATTCTGTCGATTATATGGTGTGCCGAGTCCGAAAACTGCGGACATGATGGGGGATACGGTCGCGGAATTTTTTTCGGCAAAAAAATTCCGCGACCTCGCCAATTACAACGCCACTGATTTATTGGCAATTGCCGGACTGTATAAAAAATGGCAAACCCATCTGGCTCCGTCACTATTTCGTCGTTTGCCTGATAATATTGATTTTTAGCAAATTTTATGCTATAATAAAAAAAATGAAGTATGGAGGGGTAGGTATGCCACCGTTTCAATTTTAGCCGCAAGATCGACTAGGACGGCTAGCGGATCAGGCAATGGTGCCGATTATGTATTTCTTCCAGGGTAACCTGGCGGAAGTGCCTCAACGCACCCATGTCTGGAACAACCAAAAGTTCCAGGACTGGCGCTATCCGATGGACGATACGGTGACGTATCTCTGTCCGGGTGACGACCAAGCGATTTTGCGTGGTCGGGGACTAGTAGCCTGGTTTCGTTTCCACGCACCGATTCTCGGCGGTTGGCGACGGTTTCATGTTCTTGAACCAATTGATGATGTAGGCAGCTGGCATGTCGGTTGGCACAACTGGGATCGGGGTGGCAATTTTGCCGGAGTGTCTCTCATTCCGCTTCGTGGTCCGGTACGCGTCCTCATGGGGCCAGGTCCGATACGGTTTTTGGGATCCAGCCTGATGAATCGCAAGTAGCGATTAGACGTTGTGGTGGTGGTACTGTCGGATCGGCAGGGAAATATGCCCACATCCCACTGCTCTAGGAAGACGATACGGCGCGCCCAAGGGCGCGCCGTTTGCTATATCTGCTATACTACGGATGTCTAAATAACTAAATTTGTTATGAAAAAATTTCCGAATGGCTTTTATTGGGGAGCAGCGAGCGCGGCGTACCAAGTCGAGGGTGGTATCGACAATACTGATTGGGCAAAGGCGGCGCGGGAAGGACGCGTGCCGGTGTGCGGAATAGCGTGCGATCATTACCATCGCTACGAAGCAGATTTTGATATTGCTCAATCATTGGCACATAATGCCCATCGCTTTTCGGTCGAGTGGGCGCGGATCGAACCGGAAGCTGGAAAATTTAATCAAGACGCAATTGAACACTACCGCCAAGTGCTTATAGCGTTACGAGAACGGGGCATAACTCCATTTATTACGTTGTGGCATTTTACGTTACCGGATTGGTTTGCTGAATCCGGTGGCTTTGAACGGAAAGACGCACCGGAAATATTTGCGCGGTATTGCGCGTTTGTCGTTGGTCAATTACAAGATTTGTGTACGCATTATTCAACGATTAATGAACCGAGCGTTTATGGCAGTAACGGCTGGTTGCGTGGCAGTTGGCCACCATTTAAACGGTTTGCTTTGACAGATTTGGTGGCGATTACTAATTCGGGTCGTCAATATGAAGCCAAAGTCAATAAGGGTATTAAACAATTGTTTACTTGGTGGTATGTCATGAAGAATTTAGCAAAAAGTAACAATGCTGCGTATACCACGATTAAAGCCGTGGCACCAACGGTGGATGTAAATTTTGTACACCATGTGATTGTTTTTGATGCAATAAATAACCCTTGGCAAAAAGCCAAAGCGTGGGTGGCTAATTATAATTGGACCCATGTTTTTATGCGCCGCACCAAAGGACATTACGATTCGATTGGTCTCAATTATTATTTCTACACCCAGTTTGGGGACACGCGAACCTGGAAAAAGACCGATATGGATTGGAACTTTGCGCCTGACCGTATTTATGATGCGTTAATGATTTTGAAACGATACAATAAACCAATTATCGTTTGTGAAGCGGGGGTGGCCGATCATGATGATTCCGATCGAGCTGAATATATCACCAAGCAAGTTGACGCTACTTGGCGCGCGATTCGTGATGGAGTCGATGTGCGTGGTCACATTTATTGGTCTTTGCTTGATAATTATGAATGGGCGTTGGGGTTTGAAAAGCGTTTTGGTTTGGTAGAAATTGACTACAGCACCTTAGAGCGACAGGTTCGACCATCAGCGTACGTGTATAAAGAAATCATTCTTAATAATGGTCTGATAGAATGATGAAGACATGTCTTGGATACTTATTGCTACCGCCGGACAATTTTTGAATGCCATCGTGGCGTTTTTGGACAAATATATTGTTTCTGATGAAAAAGCGTTACCGCGACCGTTTGTGTACGCTTTTTATTCATGTTTACTCACTGGCGGTTGGGTGATTATTTATTTACTTGGGTATATTCCGGGTTTAACGACGATTGGGTTACCTCATTTGGGTAATTTAGAAGTGCCGTCAATTCAAGTTGTGGCGATGGCGTTTTTGTCGGCCTACACTTTTTTTATGGCGCTGGTGTCGATGTACACCGCCTTACGAGAATCCGAAGCTGTTGACGTAATGCCCGTGATTGGAACGGTATCGGCGATGATGGCTTTTGGAATGAGTTGGCTATTCCTTGATACAACGGTGTCATATAATTTTATGTGGGGCGTGGTCGTTTTATCGTTAGGAACATTATTAGTGGCCCAAACTCTCCCAACCATCGATAGTATTTTGCATGTTGTGCATAGCGGTGTATTTTTTGCTCTCCATTTTGTGGCTATGAAGGGACTATTTATGGAAACGAGTTTTGATGACGGATTTTTTTGGTCGCGCGTGGCTTTTGTATTATTTGCGTTGTCATTGTTATTGGTACCAACATATTTAAAGAAAATTCGTGAACAATCAGAACATACTTCGGCGAAAACTGGTTTGTTAGTGATTTTGACAAAGCTATTGGCGGGTGTCGCGGCATTTATGCTCCTCAAGGCAACTGATTGGGGCGACGTGGCGGTGGTACAAGCATTAGATGGAATGAAGTTTGTCTTTATATTGTTTATATCAATACTATTTGCTCACTTGTTGCCAAATTCTATGGCAGTTGATGAACCGCGACCGCATGAAGCGATGCGTAAAGTATTATATGTGGCCGTGATTGTGGTCGGGTATTTTATTTTGTTTTTGTAACGCATGAAAGTATTTCGTTTATTACTGATTGGATTTTTTGCTTTTTGTATTCTAACGGCGGGGGTAGTGGCGCTCCTGGCGTATAAACCGACACCCGAGCGTATTGCGTACGGCATGTCTTTTAATACGTTGTATGCGCGCGAATTGGGGCTTGATTGGCAGGCGACGTATGATGCAATCTTGGATGATTTAGGGGTGAGAAAATTGCGACTCGCGGCCCATTGGCCGATGGTTGAACCAGTTGATGGTGAATGGAATTTTACTGAGTTGGATTATCAAGTACAGAAAGCCGAAGCTGTCGGTGCGACCGTTATTATGGCAGTAGGGCGACGGTTACCACGATGGCCGGAATGTCATATTCCAGATTGGGTACGACAAAATGATACAGACACCCAACAGTTGCTTCAGCGCGAGTATATGACCAAAGTGATTAATCGTTATAAAGATAGTCCGGCAATTATTTATTGGCAGGTGGAAAATGAGCCGTTTTTGTCACTATTTGCATTCGAACATTGCGGGCCACTTGATGAGGAGTTTTTAGCCGAAGAAATTGCTCTGGTAAAAGAACTGGATCCCACCCGACCGATATTGGTGACTGATAGTGGTAATCTGGGTACGTGGGCGGGTGCGTATCGTCACGGCGATGCGTTTGGTACCAGTGTGTATGTGTATTTCTGGAATCCGGAGTTGGGACAATTTAGGACGGTACTGCCCCCGTGGTTTTACCGAGTAAAAGAGCGAGTCATGAAATTGTGGTATGGCGATAAACCAACGTTTTTAATTGAATTATCTGCTGAACCATGGTTACTTGAGCCAGTTGTTGATGTTCCGCTCGCTGTACAGTATGGCCGGATGGATTTGGAAAAATTTAACGATATTTTGACGTACGCCAAGAATACTCGATATAATGAACAATACCTGTGGGGTGCAGAATGGTGGTATTGGTTACACTTGCAGGGCGAAGAAGCGATGTGGAATCGTGGTCAAGAATTATTCAAAGGTGAGGAGACGACGGTTTCTTACTAACTCAAAATAATAATTATGAATATTGCGAAAGTCATTGTACTGTCGAGTTGTTTAACGACGGTAATTATTGGTGGGTTGTTGTACATCGGACGTGAGCCATTACGGCAGTATCTGCGAGATGATTCGTCATGGACGCTTGATCGTCAACTTGCTGTGTCAGCCTCCACGCAAATTCCTGATATGATTGATCGAGTAAATGATGCCGTGGTATCAGTGGTTGCGACGAAAGACGTGCCGATTTATGAACGATATTACGAAGAATACAATCCCTTTAACGGGTGGTTTGGGGGATTTTCAGTGCCTCGGGTGCGAGAAAATGGTACTGAAGAACGGCAAGTGGCCGGCGGTACGGGATTTTTGGTGTCGGCGGATGGACTGATTGTAACCAATCGTCATGTTGTTGCAGATGATGAAGCGAGGTATTCGGTCGTTTTTACCGATGGTACTTCACAAACGGTAACGATATTAGCCAAAGATCCGGTATTAGATATTTCAGTCTTAAAGTTAGAAAGCACACCAACAACGTCATTGCCGTACTTACTATTTGCGACGAGTACGGTGCGATTAGGAGAGTCAGTGGTAGCTATCGGTAACGCGTTAGCCGAGTTTCGGAATTCGGTATCAGTAGGAATTATTTCTGGTTTATCACGATCAATTGAAGCGACTGATGGGTTGGGAACGACAGAACAGCTCACGAATGTACTGCAAACTGATGCCGCTATTAATCCGGGGAATTCTGGCGGTCCGTTACTGAATCTGCATGGGGAAGTGGTTGGTGTTAATGTTGCGGCGTCACTTGGTGCCGAAAATATTGGCTTTGCCATTCCCGCAGATGTCGTCACAGCGGTAGTGTCATCAGTAAAACAGTACGGTGAAATCAAACGACCATATTTGGGGGTACGGTATGCGATGGTAACACCAGGGCTACAGTCACAAAATAATTTGCCGGTTGATTATGGAGCACTCATTATCCGAGGTAACAGTGTGAATGATGTTGCTGTGGCCTCTGGCTCGCCGGCCGATACAGCCGGGTTGCGCGAAAATGACATTATTTTGGCTATCAATGATGTGTCACTCCGTGACCGTGATTTGGCGACGGTCTTGCGCCAATTTGCTATTGATACACCAATCACTGTTCGGTTTCTATCGCAGGGCACAGAAAAAACAGTGTCTTTGACACTAAGTACAATGCCGAACTAACAAAATACTTTTTGCTATAAGTCGTCTCTTACATTGATGTGAGTGTCGCAAAAGATGGAGACTTGGTTATCCACGGGCGAAGTTGGGGTGGGCTGTATCAATTTTGTAACTACGATACACTATAAAGGTATTTCACGTATGCGCTTTTGGCAATTTGCGTTTCCATTTTTATTTGTTCGGAACTGGGAGACCGGTATGCGTGAGTTGTCTCGGCCGCGATTTGCAATTTTTTGTAGCGGGTTGTTTTTGTTTTTTCTTAGCTTGTTATTGATTTCCATTTTACAACAACCAGTGCGATATGAAGCGGAAGTGACCATGACGTATGCTATAGTAATGCCATTATGATGCGGTATATTTTTTGTTTTTTTGCACTTTTCTTTATTTCCGTTCAGTTCGCTTTGGCGTCCACTGTCGTGCGTACCGGAGACACTGTGGCGGTTGATACTGATCAAAAAGTTGAAGGAAATTTCTACATTTTGGCCAGTACGGCGTTATTATCTGGAGCATCAGAGGGGGATGTGACAGCGGTAGCGGCAAAGTTCAATCTGACCGGACCAGTGGCCGAAGATGTCTTGGCGCTCGCTTTGTCAGCAAATATTGATGCTGATGTTTCTGGTGATGTGCGGGTTATTGCTGCGGATACGGTGATTGACGGCCAGGTTTCTGGCGGGTTGGTGGTGGTAGCTGGTGATTTAAAAGTTCTGTCGGGAGCAAAAATTGACGGCGATGTGTTATTTGTCGGCGGTAATGCGACAATTGAAGGAGTGGTGACTGGTCAAGTATTAGGTCATTATGAATCGCTGCGAATTGATGGGGCAGTTGGTGCCGTAGACGTGGTGACACAAAATTTACAGATTGGTGATCGAGCAAACATCACTGGTGATATTCGCTATCAAAGTAATACTGAGTTAGTCCGGGGTACTGGTGCGATTATTGCCGGAGCTATCACTCGTAGCGACGTAGCCGTCGCCACGCATACATCCAATAACCATAAAACCATCGCCACGATGTTTTTAGTATCGTTGTTTACCGTTGTCGTGATATATTTGTTTGCTCGCAAAATTTTAAACAAGCTCGCGCATTCGGTCGAACATAATACGTTAGAACTAGCCATGTTGGGCTTGGCTGTCATTATATTTGTGCCATTTATTGCAGTCGTGTTGCTCGTCACTATTCTTGGTTCTGTGCTGGGCGTACTGCTTTTTTCTCTGTATGTCGTCACCGTTGTCATCGCTTTTACTTTTTTACCGGTTGTGCTGTATGCTTTTGTGATGCATATTCTTCGTAAACCCCCAACAGTCCAATTGACCGCACTTTTTCTGGGTACAATTGGGATGTATGTATTATCATTAGTGCCGGTGGTCGGAATCATCTCTTTATTGTTAGTATTTTCAATTACTGTGGGGTGGCTCACACGAACCGCCTATCGTTTATTGCGTCGTGGCTAGTAGGTGGTGGTCGGAAAATGCTATAATTGCGTGTATGGTACGCATTTTTCTGTTAGTGCTGGTTGATTTGTGGCAGTTTTTAATAAATACGATTTTTGGTATCGAGTCAAAAGATACCGACGAAGTAAAAAAGTTTGTACTTGAGGATAAACAAAAGCCATTACAAATATCCAAAACCGCAAAGAGCGATAGTGATCCAATGAATTCCCGCTTGGCGTTGATGGCTACTCCTGATTATACGTCGTTGCCAGCCGTGACCTCACCCATGGAGTTACCTCGGGTCGTTACTCCAGTGTTGTTGCCGGCGACAGTTGATACAACAGTGGCGTATTGTATGGCACCAACCGCGTTTTTGCTCCATCCATACCACAGTTTTGATGGGAAAATTGACACGGTATCGTATGGTCAGTCGGTGTTAGTGCGGGGGTATGTTGGTCGCTATGCTGAAGTAATGGTGAACAATCAGTTGGGGTATATTGAAAAGGATATGTTGACTGTTGATCGAGCTACCGTTTGGCCATCCCTCATTGCTGGCACAAAATATGCCGTTGATCAGGTCGCTACTACGCAAATCCGCCTGCTTATCGGTGACGAGTTTCAGGCAGGGTTATTAGGATTGGAATTACAAGCTGGTGAGTACGTTTTGTGGCGATTATTGGCTGACCAATTACCTATTGCCTGGCCGAGTGCCCGGCCACGTCTGCCGGGGAATTGGCATCAATTACTCCGCGGACATATTGGTATAAAAATGGGGGTTGAACCATTAGCAGATAGCATTATTGAATGGGTGGCAGAAGATGGTGATGGTCGGGTAGCATACGTCGAACAGGTATGGCCGGACAAAACAATACAAGTTTCGGGAGTGGGAATAGCGGTCGCTGGTGAGTTTAGTCAACTGACGTTACCAATATCAATTTGGCGTGAGTGGCGTCCGGTATTTATTGTAGTATCATAAGAGTATCTATGCAAAAACGGGTAGCCTTTTTTGATATTGATGGAACGCTCTTCCGGTCAAGTTTACTTATCGAATTAGTAAACGCACTTGTTGACACCGGTATTTTTCCGACGGAAGTACAGCGTGAATATCTTCGTGAACGAGATGCTTGGATCAATCGAGAAGGATCATATGATCAATATATCGGGGCGCTCGTCTCAGCGTTTTTACTCCACATTAAAGGAGTGCATTATGGCGCGTTTGCTGATGTCGGCAAAGCGGTAGTTGAACAACAATCCAAACGCGTGTACCGTTACACGAGAGATTTGGTACGTGAGTTAAAACGAGATAATTACGTCGTGATTGCGATTTCACAATCACCCAAAACGATTCTGGATGCGTTCTGTGCAGACTATGGATTTGATAAAGTATATGGACGTATTTATGAAATTGGACCACAAGATCGGTTTACTGGAGAGGTGACCGATGAACATTTGATTGAAAGAAAGGACGTGATTGTTGAGCGGGTATTTATGCGCCATCCAGAACTCACCCGAACTGGATCGATGGCTGTTGGTGACACTGATGGTGATATTCCGCTCCTGTCAGCCGTGGAGCGACCGATTTGCTTTAATCCGAACCGGGCATTGTACCAAGAAGCCGTCAAACGAAACTGGCCGATAATTGTTGAACGTAAGGATGTTGTGTACCATATTAGTAACACGAATCGTTCGTAAATCATTTTTCAGTAATAACAGTGAGCAAGCTAACGTATGTATAATGTTGTCGCCGTCAATCAATAATTCCACTTTTTCTGTGGCCGACTATCGTCGGTTTCGTACTATAGTGAGACGATATTATCGCAATCATGGACGACGTGATTTACCGTGGCGTTTGACCACTGATCCGTATGCAATTTTGGTTTCAGAAATAATGTTACAACAAACGCAGGTTGACCGGGTGATTCCAAAATATGTGACTTTCATGAAGCGCTTTCCAACCGTAGGTGATTTGTCCCGAGCGTCGCTTGGTGAGGTGTTACAACATTGGCAAGGATTAGGATACAACCGTCGAGCAAAATATTTACATCAGTTGGCCGTGGCGGTGATGGAACGCTATGGCGGCACTTTTCCAGCCGATGAATATTCGCTACGGTCACTGCCTGGAGTGGGGGTGTACACCGCTCGGGCGGTGTTGGCATTTGCGTACGATATCGGATTACCATTTATCGAAACAAACATTCGTACCGTTTATATCCACCACTTTTTTACTAATGTCAGTATTGTTTCTGATGCAGAATTGATGGTGCCAATTACCGCAACGACGCCGACCACAAATGCTCGCCACTGGTATTATGCGTTAATGGATTATGGTAGTTATTTGAAAAAAACGGTAGGGAATACCGCTTCGCAAAGTAGCCACTATAAGAAGCAGCCAGTATTTGTTGGTAGTGATCGACAAATTCGTGGAGCCATTATTCGTCTCTTTTCTCTTGATACCAGTAAAAGTTATACCATTACGCAATTGGTGGAGGAATTGTCGGGTAATCGAGAACGGATTGTCACCCAATTACAAAAATTGGTAGCTGAAAAATTAGTCACAAAAAACCGGCAACGGTACCAGTTGCCTATTTAGTATCAATGAGATATCGCGGCATAAATACGCCGACAATAAGAATCGAGCCGGCAACGATAAAGAAAAAAGGAAATGACACGAGTGATAATAAGATGGTTCCAATTAATGCCCCGATGACATTCGCCATTGGTCGGAGTAGTCGAAACATAGATAGTAACGAAGAATCTTCGCCAGATACTTGTTTAAAAAAATAACTTTCAGTAGTGACTTCAACCAAACTGGCGCCAAAACGATTAACGAACATAAGTATCATCCAAGCAACCAATGGAGCCGACATCATAAAGCCAATGCAGCTCGTAGTGATTGCTAATATGACAAACCCAATCGTCATCATTTCTTGCTCGCCAAAGTATTTATCAGCAATGATGCCAATAGGATACTCAAAAATGCTGTATGATAGCAAACCGGCCGATATCACAAATCCGACTTCGGCAATCGATAATCCTGCTACCGTAATTAAATAAAGCGGAATATAAATCATTGTCCAGGAAAAAAATATTTGCAGAATGAGATGGCAAATGGCCACTGTACGCAAATTTTGATTATGTCGAAAGACAGTAAAGGCTGTTTTGTAGTGCATTGGGGCATAAACTGGATCATAAAAACGACGGAAGATGCCAATCACAACCGCAATAAATAACAAGCCAACACCCGCTGAAGCAAAAAATAGTTGGGTAAAATCGGAAGTGTCGGTCATGATGGCGCTCATCGTTAACGGGGCACACATCGCCGCAAAACTCATAAAGGCCAAGGTTAACCCGCGTTTGGCACCGGTACCGGATTCTTTGTCACCAATTAGTGTTTCGGAAAAAATATCAATGACAAAATATACCAACGGGTGAACGGCGAGATAGATGAACAAAGCAATTAACACCGTGCTGACATTGCTCGCAATCGCCGTCACGAGTAATGCGATAATCGAAATACTCATGGCGCTAATACCGAGAAGAACATTGCCGATTTTTCGTACGATGGGTGAGACAGCTAAAAAAAGTATAATGGTTACTATGGCCGCGCTTCCATGATAGATTCCAATCATCGCTGGTGATAACCACGGACTCACAAAACTTGATATAACGTACCCGACCAATAACGTGTGATACGAAAAAACAATCGCCAAAAAATAGACAAAACTGTAATGAATATCGGTTCTTGGCACCAACAAAGACGGGTGTTTGTAGACATCCATAGATAAACTAAGTGTACTAGAAAATCACCCGGTGCGGTTGGGTTCAATGTGGAGAAAACCCTGCACCACATATTTGTGTTGTGGTGTTTGGCAGGGAATGGAGAATCTGTCGTGAAAGGAGAGGAGTCAAGAAAACATAACTATCCATACACAAAACAGTTGCTTGGTGAGAGCAACTGTTTTGCCAAAGTTTAAACACTTATAGACCGATGAGTACCGGAATCACCATTGGTGACTTTTGGGTTCTCTGCATGAGAAAGCCAGAAACCGTGTCTGTTAATTCATTTTTGACGTAATCCAAATCAATTGGATTCATGTGTTCGGTGTATTTTTCGATGGTCTTTTTAATCAAGATTCGCGCTTCTGATAGCAACTGTTGGTTTTCACGGAGGTACACAAAACCACGAGAAATAATATCAGGAGACTTCCGTAATTTACCAGTTTTCGCATTCACGGTGGCGATGATGACAAACATTCCATCTTGTGCGAGTGACAGGCGGTCACGGAGGACTACTTCTTGTCTAGTACCAACGGTAAATCCATCAACGAGGACTTGATCGTTCGGTATCTTTACTGATAATTTGGTAATTTCGGTGCCGTTTTTGATATCAATGATACTGCCGTTATCGGGCACAACGACATTATCTTTCGGGAAGCCATTTTCGACGGCGACAAACGCATGACTTTTAAGGTGGTAATGATGACCATGCACGGGAATCAAGAATCGTGGCTTGACGGCTTGGTGCACCCAGACTAAATCACCGGCATTGCCGTGTCCCGACGAGTGAACATGTGAGCCTTGGTAGTTGATAATCCGGGCGTTTCGTCGGTAAATATTATCTTTGAGCTTTTGCACAGCAATTTCATTGCCGGGAATTACTGATGATGATAACACCACCGTGTCACGTTCAGTAAGTGTAATGGCTTTGTGCTTTTCCATGGCCATACGCATGAGAGCCGCGTATTCTTCGCCTTGGGCACCAGTAGAGAGAATCACGACTTTGTCAGCTGGGTAATCATTGATGTCATTCGCATTGATAAAAGTCTTTGGATCAACTTCCAGTAACTTAGCCTGAATGGCAATATCAATATTCGTTTTGATACTACGACCTTCCATCACCACCTTTTTGCCCAGGAGTTCACAACTTTTTATGACAGAAGTAAGACGGTCAAATTGTGACGCAAATGTACCAATGATTAATCGACCGCGAGTGGTGCGGATGATGTCTTCAAGCGTTTGGTATACCTTTGCTTCTGAAGCTGAGAATCCGGAGCGATCAGCGTTGGTAGAATCGCATAACAACGCAATGTTGTTATCTTTACCGATTCGTTCCCAGGCGTCTTTTTCTTCGACGACTACTTCGCCATTTTCAGTAACGACTTTGATGTCTCCGGTGACGACGATATTACCGTGCTTCGTTTCAAAAGATAATCCCATCGCATCAGGAATCGAGTGTGTAACGGGGAAGGTCTTTACCCGCATGTTTCCTACGGTAAAGGTTTCGCCTTCTTTCACGATATGCATAGTTACCGGATCAAGGTGTGGAAATTCTTCTTGCCGCTTAAGAATCATCAATGATGTGAGGTATTGGGTGTAAATTGGCGGATTGCCAATTCGTTCAAGAATGAAAGGGATACCACCAATGTGGTCAAGGTGACCGTGAGTGACAACCAATCCGCGAATTTTATGCTTTCGTTCCTCGAGATATTGAGTGTTTGGAAGAATGTAATTTACTCCGGGAGCGTTACTTTCTTCGGATACGAATTGAAATCCGGCGTCAATAATAATGATGTCATCTTTGGTTTCGATGATATTCATATTACGACCAATTTCTTCAACTCCAGATACGGTAATAATGCGCACGGTGTCATCGTCAAGAATTTCAGGAATGATCGGCGTTTTCTCATCGCTTACAGTCATACGGTGAGTGAGGGCTGGACTCGTCATTGGTCGCCGACCGCGATCATTGTTGCGTCGTCGACGGGGTTTACGAGTATCGTCGTTTTGGGCGTTTGCTGTTTTGCGAGTAGTAGCGGTTGCCGGGTGGTGCGGTCGAGGGCTACGGTGCGATTCAGTGCGGTCATGTCGAAAACGACCACGATTATTATTGTGATAGGGTCTTCGAGACTCATTTGAAGCGGTTGGTTTTTGATTTTGTTGTTCTGTCATATTTAGTGAAATTATTTGTAAGGTGTATCAAATATAGTTATTCATATCTAGCGAAACATCGGCCAGCGATCTTCCTCGGCAACATGCCATTCACTGCTGTTGGCAAATCGTTCTGACGCTTTTCCGATGGCCGTCATTGGTGCCGTTTTGATATTACTGGTGGTGATGTATGTGAGTGTCGGGACAAAGAGGAATAATGCAGGGCGTTCTCGGGTAATGATAGTGTTTGCCGCAACATAGAGGGCACTACTTGTTGTCGCGCTTTGTTCAGTTCTTGCTTCAGCTAAGAGACGATCGACTTCAATATTCGCATATTGCGCTATATTGAGACCGGGATCTTCTCGTTGTGAAGAATGCCAAAATGGGTACAAATCCATTGATCGATTCATGTCGATCCCAAATAGCAATGCTTCAAAATCTCGGGGTCGAATGACACTTTGCAATAAATCACTTTGTTCGTACCTTTCTACTTGCACAACAACACCGAGAGTCTCCCACGTGGTTTTTAAATACGCAGATGTTTGTTCAAATAAGGTGGAGTTGGCCGTGCGAATAGTAATAGTGAGTGGTATCAATGTACCATCAATACGTTTTTCCCACTGACCGGTGGCTGATAATTGCCACCCTCCTCCTCTCAGTATTTCAGTTGCAACAGCAAGGGTGTCAGTAGTAGACCCTGAACTAGTTGATGCTACCTTAAAATTATCCGGACTCCAAGATGACGCGCTGGGGACACCATTACCAAAGAGAGTTTCTGCCACCAGTTGGTCACGATTTGTCATAATTTCAAGAGCGGATCGTACGGCCTGATCTCTTAGAGCTGGGGATTTATTTTGATTATAAAATACCGCAAACAAACGGGGAAGTGGTTCGGTAATAACCATATAATCATTATTCTCACTGAATGCTTTGACTGCTGCTAGGGGAATATTTGCTGAGGCGGTGATAATTCCTTTTTCGAGAGCGGTCACTAATTCGGTGTCGGTTTGAAAAAATCGAATGTGTATTCCGTCGAGTTTAACGGTATCGTTGGCGCGGGTGAGTTCGTATTCGTCAATTAAACCACTGTCGTTTTCAATAATTTTATGAATTTTAAATGAACCTGAACCAATCGGATCAGTATTGCGTTTACTAAAGGGAATTTGCTCGACCGGAAGATCATTCCAGATATGGCGAGGGACTATTCCAACTGTCAAATTTTCAATAAACGGTGTATATGGTTCATCAAGCACGATATTTAATTCATACTCACCAATTTCTTCAACGGTAACACCTGACCAATTGCCACGAAGTGGGCTTTTTAAATCAGCATTTTGGATGAGACCAATGGTAAATGCGACGTCACGAGCAGTCAGAGGGGTGTCATCATGAAACCGTACATCGTTACGGATAATAACGTTGTACGTTGTTCCGTCATCAGAAACGGTAACGCTTTCGGCAACGTCAGGGACAAGATTGCCGGTTGTATCAATTTTCATCAAGCCACTATAAATCAGTGCGGATAAATCTTGATCAGCCCGAGTGACCGCTAGTACCGGATTAACAAAGCGAGGAATGCCAATGATACCTTCGGTAATAATGCCGCCGTTAACGGGGGTTTTGGCGAGGTATTGGTTATTAAGTGACAAACCAGCGTAGATTAAACCAGCTAATATCGCAAAAAATAGGACTCGGAGCAGTAGTCGATCACTGATCGGCTTATTTTCAATTGCTTGCACGATTCGACCAAATGCCCCAATGCGTCGACGGGGGCCAACTTCGTGTTTTATAAGAGATAACGTCATACAACAATAACAAATTACGCACAGGAGTGTATCAACCAGTGTTTGTTTCAAACACGACCGTGATCCTTATACAGAGGGCTAGAGACCTCTTTCTTATGGATTAGATAAGAATATTTACAAAAGCAGAGAGTACAAATAGTACTGCAATACCAATTGAAAACTTAAAAAGGAAAAGCTCGGCGCCACGACGCTTGTGAAAAGCAGAACTAAAGTTATCGCCACCAAAAGCACCACCAAGACTTGAGCCACGCTGTTGCATAAGAATCGATGCAATAAGGAGAACAGCGAGGAATATCTGGATAAATGGTAACGCCGGAGCTATGGTCTGAATGATTTCCATGTGGCTCATACTATAGCACACCAAAAAAAATGTTCAACTTGCAGTACGATGATTACAAAAAATCGAAGGGGCAGCACTAGTAGTGTGCTGCCCCTAACCCGGTGATATGGCATACGATGCTGCGGTCATACAATATTATAGCCTGCGAACGTACGGTTTAAGGACATAAATCAGATTCTCTATCCAGTCAGGATTTCTTTTGTCGAAATGAAAGTGGACACGTTTCCCCTGTAGAGTACCTGTCAGCTTGAGCGATGTGACGGTATTGCGGATTTGAAAGTCAGGAAAAAGTGCATGACAAAAGCGTAGAGCGCTACCAGTGTTCGGCCTAATTTTTAACCAGAAAAATCGAGCGGGCGCTCGTTTATTGACCAAACGCAGGTTGAAGTGTTTTGACATAGCTATGCTCCCCTCAGTGATTATCTGCTGCTACGGTAGCATTTTTGACGTTCGTTGCAAGTATCCGTATAATGCGGACGCGACTGGCGGGAAAATTTTTAAAAAAATTTTCCCGCCAGTCCAACTGAAATTTTGTTATTTATTTTAATTCATTGAGCAATACTATGTCAGAAACAAACACTAGCGGCACTCCCATTCGACCTTTAGGCGACCGTGTGGTGGTTCGGCCGCTCACTGATGTGGAAGCAGGGTCAGTATCGGCTTCGGGTATCATCATTCCCGATACGGCTAAAAAGGAAAAACCAGAACAGGGAATTGTGGTAGCTGTCGGAGCAGGTAAATGGAATGAAGATGGAGACAAACGACTCGCGATGGATGTACAGGTTGGTGATCGAGTAGTGTTCTCCAAATATGGATATGACGAAGTAAAGGTTGACGGTAAAGATTATTTTATCGTGTCTGAATCAAGTGTTCTTGGCGTATTTACTAAATAATCATCAATCACATAAACTCGTATGGCAAAGCAAGTAATTTACGGAGAAGAAGTAAAGAAGAAACTACAAAAGGGAGTTGATACCGTGGCAAATGCGGTGAAGGTAACGCTTGGACCGCGCGGTCGTAATGTAATCCTTGATAAAGGGTTTGGCGGCCCCACGGTGACGAATGACGGTGTCTCGATTGCCAAAGACATTACTCTCAAAGACAAATTCGAAAACATGGGCGCCGAGATCATTAAAGAAGTGGCCAACAAAACGAACGAATTAGCGGGTGATGGTACAACGACCGCGACCGTGCTCACCCAAGCCTTGGTTACTGAAGGACTGCGTCAGACCACAATGGGATTAAATAGTATGGCGGTACGAAGTGGTATGGAACACGCCGCCAATGATGTCGTTGAAGCCCTACATAGTATCGCCATTAAAATTTCGTCCATCGAAGAAATCAAACAAGTGGCGACGATTTCTGCTGAAAGCACTGAACTGGGTGAAAAAATTGCTGAAACGATTGATAAGGTCGGTAAAGATGGTGTAGTAACAGTAGAAGAATCACAATCATTTGGTATTGAAACTGAGCTTACTGAAGGAATGCAATTCGATAAGGGATATGTGTCGCCATACATGGTGAGTAACCCCGAACGCATGGAAGCAGTGCAGAAGAATGCACATATCCTCATTACCGATAAAAAGATTTCCAGTGTGCAAGAAATCTTGCCACTCCTCGAAAAAATTGCGCAAACTGGCAAAAAGGAATTGGTAATTATTGCTGATGATGTCGAAGGTGAAGCGTTAGCCACGTTTGTGGTGAATAAACTGAAGGGTGGATTTAATGTGCTCGCGGTTAAGGCGCCAGGCTATGGTGATCGTAAGAAAGAAATGCTGGCTGACATTGCTGTGACCACTGGCGGTCAGGTAATTACTGAAGATTTGGGATTAAAGCTCGAAAATACTGAAATTGCGATGCTTGGTCGCGCTGATCGCGTCGTGGCCACCAAAGACCACACGGTGATTGTTGGTGGAGCGGGCGATAAGCAATCAATTGCTGATCGGGTGGCTGCACTGAAAGCCCAAATTGAATCAAGTTCTTCAAAATTTGATAAAGAAAAATTAGAAGAACGTGTCGCAAAACTTTCAGGTGGCGTGGCGGTTATTCGAGTGGGCGCAGCGACCGAAACGGAAATGAAGTACCTGAAACTAAAGATTGAAGACGCCGTGAATGCCACTAAAGCCGCCATCGAAGAGGGGATTGTGCCTGGCGGTGGTACTTCACTTGCTCGAGCCTCTGCCATTGTTGAGAAAAAACTTTCAGACAAAAAGGGCCTTACGATGGAAGAAATGGTTGGATACAACATTGTACTTAAGGCGCTCGAAATGCCATTAAAGCAAATTGCCGACAATACGGGCAAAATTGATGGTGCGGTAGTGGTTGATAAAGTGAAGCAAGCTGGTGGTAATGCCGGGTATGACGCGGCCAAGGGCGTTATGGTCGACGATATGATTAAGGCTGGTATCATTGATCCGGTCAAAGTCGAACGCGCTGGCGTCCAGCATGCGGTTTCGGCAGCAGCGATTCTCCTTACGACTGAATGTGCGATCGCAGACGAACCAGAAGACGACAAACCAATGCCTGACATGTCTGGCATGAGTGGTGGTATGGGCGGAATGTACTAGTAACCTAGCAAACAAAGAACGGTTGTGTTCTGTCAAAAATATTCAATGCAAAAATGTTGAAGTTGATTGGTGGTATACAAATTGATACAGAATAGGAAAAGCGGGCCACGTCAGTGGCCCGCTTGCATTTCTCGACGTGAAGGTACATACCACCCATTGCCGTATTCCGATCGGATGAAGAGTCTCCCCGCCTGTTTGTTGTCTGGAAATAGTTTCTTCCGCAACCGTTTGATATGGGCGTCAACTCGCACTGGTTTGCCGGAGGTGTGCTCTGGGAGATGGTGTGTGAGCTTCTCTCGGGAAAATATTTGACCCGGTCGGTTCATTAGTGCGTGCAGAAACGCTACTTCCGTAGCGGTTAGGGAAACGGCTCGACCAAAAACAAATACACACGCATGCTTTTGCAACAAACACACCCCATGGCGGTGAATAGTCGACATTATCCTGTCATTTTCTTCCAAAGAACTGTTGTCGGCTGGTGGTAAGATCACCCAGCCATTCCCACCACTGCCACCACCAGTCCCACTGTTTGGCCTGTTGGTGCTTGGCAATCGTTTGTCGATCAATTTGATCTGTACACATGTGTCCCTCCGTTTTGGTGACGCTGTAGTATAGCAGATTGGGTGATTAATTGCGGAGACCAGCTAATGTATGCCGTGGGTACCGGAATTGTTATTCGGCATTTTCTGTCTATTATTCGTGGCGGTGTTTTTCTCACATTTCCTCGGCCGTTTTGTTGGAATATTAGTTGGCGGTTGTTTTATCTATCTGCTTGATAAACTTTTGCGAAATGATCGTTAAAACGTTTGTCTCGGCTAGGTTTGTGCAAATATTGTATCTAGTGCCTTAACAATGGTATAATTATTACACTATTATTTTGAAATAACTTTTGTTGGCTATGATGACTTGGATTATTGTTGGTGTTGTTGGCGCGTTGGCGCTGTACTTTATTGTGACCTATAACCGCTTTATTGCGCTTACGCAACGCACAAAAGAAGCCTGGGCAGATATTGATGTGCAATTGAAGCGCCGGTATGACCTGATTCCAAACCTGATCGAAACGGTGAAAGGATACGCTGCGCACGAACGAGCCGCTCTTGATGCAGTAACCGAAGCGCGTGCCAAAGCGACTGCTACCCATATTGACGCTGGAAACGTGACCCCAGCAGCGATCCAAGCTATGGCAGGTGCCGAAGCCGCTCTTGGAGGGGCGTTAGGTAAATTGATTGCAGTGGCGGAAGCTTACCCTGATCTCAAGGCCAACCAGAACTTTGCACAATTACAAACTGAATTAGCTGACACGGAAAACAAAATTCAAGCGGCTCGTCGTTTCTATAACGGGAATGTGCGTGACCTGACCATTGGTCTACAATCATTCCCTGGCAATATCATCGGTAAGATGTTCGCCTTCAAGGAAGAAGCGTTCTTTGAACTGCCAGAAAATAGTACTGAACGCGAAAACGTTACTGTAAAGTTTTAATCACCGTATTATGGCTCGAGTAGAGTACAATAAATTAGTACGAGATAATATCAAAGATAAAATCGAACGTGCTGGTGATATTTGTAGTATACGAACCATCATTGATGAAGCTGAATTTATCAGCCGCTTGCGCCAAAAGTTAATTGAAGAAGCGAATGAATTGGCCATATCATCTAGTCGCGCCGAATTTTTGGCAGAATACTGTGATTTGATGGTGGTATTAGATGCGTTGACCGGGTGTTACGAAATTAGTGAGGCCGAATTACGCGTCGCTATGGCGGAAAATGTAGAGAAAAAAGGCTTATTTAAAAACCGCCAGCTTCTTGAATGGACAGAATCCGCCACAACGTAAGTATTATGGTGCGGTTTTTAAATATTAAAAAATGTTTATTTGGTGGTTTTCTTGTGGCTGCCAGTTTGTTTATACAGAGTGGCACAACCTATGCCTCTGAATCAATCGCACAATTTCAGGCGAACTACACAATTAATACGGATGGCTCAGTCGCGGTGGTTGAAACAATTACCTATGATTTTGATAACAGTGAACGACACGGCTTATTTCGTACGTTGTCATTACGCCACGCTGAATCAGCCACCGCGTGGTATAAAAACCGAGATATTTTGTTCACTATTACTGATGTCACGCGTGATGGCGTACGAGAACCCTATACCATTGAAGGATCAACAGATCAGCCAAAAATTAAAATCGGCGACGGGGATGTGACGATCACCGGTCAACATACCTACCAAATTTCTTATAAATTACAGGGGACGTTGTCTTACCATGATGATGGAGGAGTTGAATTATATTGGAATGTAACCGGTAATGATTGGGAAGTGCCACTTGAATCCGTAGTTGTGACGGTGGCTGGTGTCCCTGTGACCACTGGATTTTGTTATCGTACTGGTCAGGAGTGTTTGGGTGAATTAGAGACTGACACGTACACGGTACACGCTACAACGCTTAGGCCAGGAGAGGAGTTGACCATAGCGGTGGCGTTACCGCCTGAAGCGGTAGCAAAGACGGTGTTTGAGTCTCTACGGCTGGAATTGTTATTCTTACCACTCATGTTCTTTATTGTGGGTAGCACTCTGATTGCACTCCATCGATATCGCCGTCAGTACGACGATGGTGCGACGATTGTTGTTGAATACGAACCCTATGCCGAGGTTGAACCAATGATGGCTGGTATACTGCTTGATAATACTTTAGATGCTCGCGATATTAGTGCTGGCATTATGTATTTAGCGGAACAAGGATTTTTCAAAATCAAACAAACCGAGCGACCAGTTTTATGGCTGTTTAATGTAAAGGATTACGAAGTGACTTTGTGTCGACCCGTATCCGATATCTCCAGTGCTTTTTTGCTTGAAATTGCGCAATTGATGTTTGCTCCCAATGATGTTGTTGGTACGGTCGTGCCATTGTCAGCAATAAAATACGACCCCCGTCGACAACAAGCCAATCAGACACGTCTGACCGCATTAAGAAAAGCCATCAATAATGATTTAAAACAAGCTGGTTACTATGAATATAGTACATTATCTTTTTGGATGATTTTGGCGTTCATGAACGCCAGCCTAGTGTTCAGTATGTTTTTATATTTTTTCACCGTACCGGTCATAGTTAGTGCTTTTATCTGGTGCGTGCTGATTTGTGGCGTGATGTATGGATTCGGAACATTTCGTCGTCAAACCGCAAAATCTTTTACTGCTGCTCGGCATCTGGCTGGTTTTAAATTATTTTTATCAGTTACTGACCGAGAACGTTTTGCTTTTCATAATGCACCAGAACGAAATCCGGAACAATTTATGCAATTTTTACCGTATGCGGTTGCGTTTGGAGTGGAGGATGCGTGGGCCAATATTTTTGCTGATATGGAAATCAGTAATCCTACGTGGTATGAAAGTCAGGCTGGGACCCCATTCGCGGCCGCTGCCTTGGCACATGATATTGGTGCATTTTCTACGGCCGTAGCCAGTTCAACGCGAGCGTCCGGTGGCGGTGGCAGTGCTGGCGGCGGTGGCGGGGGAGGTGGCGGCGGTAGCTGGTAAATGCGCCATAAGGGTTTTGCTTATTCCTGATTTAAAACAGGGTAATATTGTTATATAATGGCAATATATCTATGGCACAAACAATCTATACGGAAAAAGGAAGCAATATTCGAAAAACGTGGCTATTAATGATTGGGTTTTTTGTGTTTGTGATCGCTATCTGTTACGCCGTTTCGTTTTATCTAAACGATCCTTCCATTTTATATATCGGCGTTATCTTTGCGCTCGTAATGAATGTTGGTAGTTATTGGTTTTCTGACAAATTAGTGTTGCGCATGACTAATGCCAAACCAGTAACAAAACAACAAGCGCCAGAGCTGTACAACGTTGTGGAAAATCTCGCTATTACCGCTGGACTGCCAATGCCAAAGGTCTACATTGTCGAAGATCAATCACCAAATGCCTTTGCGACGGGTCGTAACCCCGATCATGCGGTGGTGGCGGTCACTACCGGATTGTTACAAATTCTGAATCGTACTGAACTAGAGGGAGTGATTGCGCACGAAATGTCCCATATTGGTAATCGTGATATGTTGCTGATGACGGTGGCGGTAGTACTGGCCGGGTTTGTGGCGATTGTGGCGGATTTTTTCTCACGGGCATTATTGTTCGGAGGAGATCGAGAAAATCGTAATCCGTTGTTTTTAATTTTTGGTATTATTGGAATTATTTTGGCACCGATTGCGGCACAACTGATTCAGCTCGCCATTTCGCGTAAACGTGAATATTTAGCCGACGCCAGTGGGGCGTTATTAACGCGATATCCCGAAGGTCTAGCCTCTGCCTTGGAAAAAATCAATCGCTATGCGCAACCCATGCAAAGTGCTAGTCATGCTACGGCCCACTTATTTATTGCTGATCCATTTACTGATAATGGGGGAGTTATGGCAAAAATTGGCAATTTATTTGCCACCCACCCACCCGCCACCGAACGAATTCGTCGTCTCCGGGGAATGGATCAATAAAGTAATAAAATCGATCCAGCTGGTGTAATAACAAGAAAGACCGCAAAAGCGGCCTGGTTCTTTGTATTATAACACATTCGCAAGAAAAAATCAATAGATTTTTTCTTGCGTTTTTGGCTGGTCAGCGTAGCATAAGGGCACATTCAAAGAGGAATGGGGTAATTAATTGCAAAAACGCATTACTATTAATAATAAATAATTTAATTTAATTCATGAATTACTACTATATGCGCGTGGTACCAGTTTGGTCAGCGAAAATGCTTGCGGCATTGGTGGCTGTTTCTGTTGTGTTGAGCGCCTTTCCGGTCGCTTTTTTTGTTGCCAAAGCGGCGCCGACTCCAATTTTTAGTACTGGTTTTGAAGAAGTGGCACCATTATCAATGTGGTCAACCGCTGATTTAGAATGGCAACCATCAAATGTGGGTTCTGCCTTTCATAGCGGCAGTTACGGTGTACGTATTACTGGTACGTCCACGGTGGCAACTCCAGCCGTACTACAAAAGAACATTTCTACGTTAGGGTACGAAAATATTACGGTATCGTACTGGTATAAGATGGTTGACTTTGAAGCGGGTGATACTGTGACGGTTGATTGGTTTGATGGGGTTAACTGGAGTACGCTACAAACCGTGGCCGGTGCTACGGGTACTGCTGATGATATGGCAAGTTTTGTGCAGTCGTCATTTATGCTTCCCGCTCAGGCTGCAGAAAACACTAATTTTGCTTTGCGTTTTCGTAGTGTTGTCGCTAGCAATAACGATGACTTTTTCTTGGATGACATTGAAATTAGCGGTGAAGCGGTAGAGGTTGATCCTGAATATGATGACACAGCGACTACTATTACCGTTACCGGAAACACTGCCTCGGCGGAAAATGAACCGGGTTGGATGTTTGGACGTGATTTGACAAATGATACCCCATTTGCCTTTGACACCGTTGATGCCAACATTGGCGATGGTGCTCTCCATGTGTTGCCGATTGGTGCTACCCCAGCCCAAAAATTTATTGCCGAGTATTTCCTCATGGACGCGCTGGCCGACCTCGAATCATTTAGTGTTGATTTTAAAATCGGACCGGCCGGTGATAGTAGTGATGCTGATCAAGTCTATCTAAATGTGTACGCTAATTTTGGTGTATCCGCTGATGATAAATACTATGATTGTCGGTACGATGTCGTGGCAACCACTGGTTCAACTGGTTCGTACACAACACTAACTTTTGATCCAGCGATGGCTTATCCGGTTACGACTCGCACTGGTGGTAGTGCTTCACCTTTTACCTGTCCTGCGGTACCAGCTGACATGGATAATTTGAGTGCTAGTTCGACTATCCGCGCAATTGCCTTTAGTCTCGGTGATACGTCGGCTAACGATGTTGGGCTTGATGGATTCTTTGATAAAGCCGTCGTTGTTACTACTGACGCTGTGGCAATGGAACGGACAACGACCACCTATGACTTTGAACCAATGAGTGACGATACCGCCATGGTGGAAATGTGTAAAATAGATGTCGATACCGAACGTCCATTGTCTGATTGGACATTGCTATTAACTGGACCGGAAGTAACTTCGTTTGCTGTGCCGGCAAATAGTATGACCGGTATTGATACGCCAGTAGGTTTAAATGCTGGTGCTTCGTATGTCGCGGTAGTGACTGGTACGTGGTTGAATGATCGTGATCCGGATAATTACGTGGATGCTGAATATTCAACCGAAGACAATTGGGTGACCCATATGGATGGATTTGATGGCTACGGCACCAATATACTTGAATTACAAATCAATGAAGATTTTGGCGATTGGGGTGCGTATAATGGTCTTGATCACACCTACGTATATAGTTGGACACCTGACGCTACTGGCCCAGTCAATTTCCGTATTTTTGACGGCAATGGAGACCAGGTTGAACCAAGTTGGTATGGTGATAATTCCGGCGAGCTCGAAGTCACCATTTATGAAGGATATGCCAGCGTTACTGGTGAAGACGGGTGCTTTACGCTCGATGATATTCCCACTGGTACATACGAAGCCTCGGAAATCATGCAAGCAGGCTGGATGAACGTTTCTGGAGAGGATGAATATACCGTTTCTGAAGATACCACCATCACGATTGCAAATCGTCTGATTCCAGATTCTGGCGCTCTGTACGTCGAAAAAGTGGTAGTTGGTGGTGATGCGGTGTCAAGTGATTTCTCGGTACAATATCGCGCGATTGGCGACGAAGAATGGAGCGAACCAGTAGCTTTTGATGAAACTGGAGAAATTCGTTTGGATGTGCCACTTGGTACCTATGAAATTAGAGAGATCGATGCTAATGAATATACTGCTGAATATGCCGAAGGTTGTGATGACATGGTCGTTACAGGTGTCGGTGAATCACCAATCTGCTACATTACGAATACGTACGATGCTCAGCTCGTGTGTACTCCTGAGGTAAACCTTTTGGCCAATGGCGGATTTGAAGATCCGGTTATTACTAATCCAGCCTTATGGGACACCTTTACGAGTGGATTGGGATGGTTAGTAAATTGGGTGAGTCCTTCAGCTGACACTCCAAACTTAGAACTACAGGCTGGCGTCTTTGGCTGGGCACCAGCCGAAGGATTGCAACATGCGGAGTTGGATAGTTCAGCCTCAACTCGGATTTCACAGTTGATTCCGACTATTGCTGGTGCGACATACACCCTCGATTGGCAATTTTCTGGCCGTCCAGGGACTCGCCAAGTTGACAATAAACTTAGCGTCTATGTCGATGGTACGGAAGTCGTTTCGCAGCAAGCGGGCGCCTTTACGGCCACGAACACCGATTGGCGTTCTCGCACTTATCAATTCACCGGTACTGGTGACGATGTCGAAGTTGCTTTTGCCGACCTTGGTACGAGTAACGGCCTAGGCACCCTGCTTGATGCTGTGTCGTTAACCTGTTCGCCGGCTGCTGAATATGGTGCTTATTGTGGTGACGAAATGGTTAATCAAGACTGGGAACAGTGTGAAATTGGTGATGAAGGATGTACAGAGTATTGTCGCCTTGATAATCAATGCCAAGACCTGACGTTGGTAAAAATCAATGTAGAGGGTACAGAGTCACCATCATTTGACGGCAACATTTATCTTGGAGCCATGGATATTATGGTACCAAACAATGTATGGTTCCCATTTGCAGTCGCTGGTGATGCATCAGTACATACTGTCGCGATGGGAACGTATGGATTGGCAGTTGAACGAGATCAAATCAATGGTCTATTGAAACTAGCAGTAAACGGTGATAATGATCGTGGGTATGATCTGGTGAAGGGAACAGTCGCTATTGTCGGTGGTGAATTCGGCGCGCTCGAACGTACCGTTGCTCCAGGTTTCCGTTTGGAAAGTGGTGATGAGGAAAAGGATCGTCCTGGTGATACTTGGATTAAAAATACTCCAACAACGATGGAATTTGATTGGCGTACGTATGGTGCACGTGATGGTGCAACTGTTGCGGTGGTTACTGAAGACGTAGCTCCATACTCTTGTCCTGATGACGGTGGACCGTCTGAACCATCTTGCGAACTTAGTGGTAATTTGTTGACTAATGGTGGTTTTGAGACACCAACGATTACTAACGAAGATGGTTGGGATGTGTTTGATTCAGTTATTAATGGCTTGTCATGGATGGTGCGTTGGATTAATCCAAGTGAGGATGCTCCGGAAGTAGCGAAGCTAGAATTGCAAAACGGTCGGGCCGCAAGTGAAGGTACTCAATATGCGGAACTTGACTCAAATTACACTCGCCCCGGTGAAGCGGTGATTGCGGGTGATGCTCGAGTCCAAATTGATCAAACGATTGCAACGGTACCTGGGCAAAAATACTTCCTGACGTATGATCTCTCGGCTGTACCAGGTCATGGTGGAGTCAACAACAACAAAGTGAATGTTATCGTCGATGGCAGTGTCGTTGATACCGAAACTGCATCATTGGCCGGAGGGGCCACTTCAACTTCATGGTCTAGTCGTTCATTTGAATTTATCGCTACTGGCACCTCAACATCACTCGGATTGGGTGATGCTGGTCGGTCTGACACCTTCGGAACGCTTATTGATAACGTTTCGTTAACAACTTGTTTACCAGATGATGGTGGAGAGGGTGAAGAAGACGGATACGAAATCTTCGGGTATGTCTGGCATGACGAAGATGAAGATGATGCGATTGATGGTGGAGAGAGCAGTCTGAGCGGATGGACGGTTCGGGCACAAAACGCTAGTAATACTACCGAGGTGTACACTGCAGTTACTGATAGCAACGGACGTTACACACTCTTTGTTCCGGCGGGGACATGGATAATTTCCGAAGAAGTGGAAGGTGGCTGGGCATTGCTTTCTGATGCCGATGGTGATGGTACATATACAGTGACGGTGCCAACTCCGGCTGAACCAGAAGAATTTACCTTGTTGGGCTGGTTTATTCCAACTGCTATGGCGGCAGTACTTGATCAAGTTGGTCCATATAACTTTGGTAATGAACGAACCGCGAGTCGCGGTGGCAGTAGTAGCGGTACTCGTGTTCGCCCAACTGGTACAGTGCTTGGTATCGCCACCAGTACCCCAACGGGACAAGTCCTTGGTGACGCGACGTCAACACTACCAATTGGTGCTCCTAATACTGGGGCTGGTGGAACGGCTCCGATGATTGGCTTTATCGTTATTCCGGGAATTCTGTCTGACCGTATCGCTATTCGTCGCGTTGCTAAATAGCGCACATGCGATTACGCATTCCGATAGTAGCAGGAATAAAAAGTAACATATCGGCACAACGCCACTACGGTTTCGTAGTAGCGTTTGCCGTAGTCTGTATTGGATTTATTTTTGGCTATATTTGGTGGTACGTATTGCCACATCAAGAACCAGTAGTCGACGTTACATTTACGCCAGTTGCTGATACGGCTACTTCGACCTATGCGCGATCGATGCCAACCCGGTTACTCATTCCATCAATTCATATTGATACGACGTTCGTGTCACCATTGGGGCTTATGCCTGATCAGACCGTAGCGGTGCCGGCTACCTTTGATCAAGTGGGGTGGTATAGTGGCGGCGTATCGCCAGGAGAGATTGGATCGTCTGTCATATTGGGTCATGTCGACTCTAAGGCCGGGCCGGCGATCTTTTATTCATTGGGACAAGTGAATATTGGTGACGAAGTGACAGTAGAACGTGCTGACGGTACCGAGGCGGTATTTACGGTATATAAACTAGAACGACACCCACAAAGCGATTTTCCAACGATGGCGGTGTATGGGCCGACTGATGCCGCTGAATTGCGACTGATAACCTGTAGTGGTCTATATAACCACGGCAGTGCTCGGTATAGTCACAATTTGATTGTCTTTGCGCGCTTAAAAACCTTATAGAATACTCGGGAGCAAATACGTAAAGGCCCGGTGTCTTTGGACACCGGGCTTCTACTCGTTAATGTTAAATGCTACTCCTCAAACCATTGGTTACCACCCAAATGCCAAATGGAAATAGCCGAAATTCCCATATCAGCCACTACGTCACGTTTTTGTTGTAGACTGACGCTGTCTTGATAAAAGTACACCGTGTTACCGCTTTGCCAGGTCATTTCGCCTGATCTACTGTCACGTTTGGCTTTATTGTAGCCAGCTTTTTTGGTAATTTGTTCGTGGGTAAGGATGGTTACTCGATAACTACCTTTAATTCCTTGATAACCATATGAGGGTAAGCCAATGACGATTTTGTCCTTAGGGTACTTACTGCTGGTCCAGGTAATCACGTTACGAATCCACTGAAACGGACTAACAGGCACTCCAGCTCCATAATCATATTGATAATCGTAGGTCATAACGACGATTTGGTCGACTGGAAGAGTGACAAAATCAGCATATCGCCAAATAAACCATTTTTCTTCACGGGCATTTGAAACGGCCGGACCGTCAATCATTAGTTTTTTATCAACGGCATGAAGAGCGGTGCCTAGTGCATAGACAAATGATTTGTATTTAGTATACGAATCAGTTGACCAACTGCTAAAATCTTCAAAATCGAGTTCCAATCCGTCGATATCATTTGTAACAACAAAATCAACCAGCATTTCAATGTCAGTATTATGAGCAGCGAGTGCTTCGTCAATAAATGTTTCCATATCATTAACGTTTGCCGACGAAATCGTCGCGTACTGAGCATTGGAGTGTTGTTTCATTTTACTAATAACCGCGGGTGAGTAGCCATTACAAACAGTGTTCTTGGTATCTAGTAAGGTGAGAACACCGCCGGCAATAGTGAAAAATTCAGCTTTGAGCACATCGATGGTTCGTCCATCGGTGTATTCGGCATTGGCGCCACACGCTGGATTACCGGGATAGATCCAACCCATCACGGACATGTCTTCGGCAGCGTAAGCGGTAGGTACCATTGTCGAGATAAATGAATCCGACGCGGGTGAACTACCCTGTGTCGCGTCAACGGAAACGGCATTTTGAGAGTGTGTCATATCAGAATATATAGTTATTGCCGACAAATACATTGCCAATACAGTCAAGGCACCAATACTGCCAAGAAGAATCTTTTTCTTTTGATACATATAGCTTAACTATACGTTTTGTTCGCTGTTTTGCAAGAATACTCCTTGTCTATCCCATTTTTGCCAGGTTAATTCTTGCTTTTTGAGGTATCCCCACAATGATCGGAATAAAGCACTTGTTTCGACAAAGGTGCTGAGATAAAACAACAGCCATCCAATCGGCGCTAAAAGTAAAAACGATAATCGGTCATCTTGGTGATCATCAAAGAGTACTTGCACCATAAACATCGCTCCCACAACGACAATGCCAGAAATAAATGATGAAAAATCACCGGTGATAAATGAGAAAATATATAAGAATGTCAAAAAGAGGATTTCTACTGACAGTTGTAATTCCCCGAATAAAGCCAAAGGCAAGATAAACCAAGAAAGTAATTTGTTGTGTCGTTTATCCATACTAAAGAATAAATCGCGGTGTTCGGCAAAAGTTTCAAATCGGCCACGTTTCCAACGTAGTCGTTGTTTCATCAGACCTTTTAGGGTAGCGGCACCCTCGGTATACACCAAAGCATCTGACGCATATACAATACGCAACCCGGCTCGCTGAATGCGAACTGACAGCTCGATATCTTCGGTAATATTCGCGTGATTATAGGGACCAACTGTTGCAAATACTTCTCGACGAAAAGCCCCAGCGGCACCGCCAATAATGTATATCGTATTAACCAGTGACTCGGCTTTTTTAAAATAAAAAGAAAATAAAAATTCCAGGTACTGCACCACACCAATAATAGTATCGGTGTTACCGATGCGGACATTACCAACCGCGGCCATAACTGATGGATCAAAGAAATATTTAGCAAAGTTTGCGACTGTGGTTTTAGGAATATAACAATCAGCGTCAATCGACATAATAATATCACCCGTGGCATGAGAGAGACCAAGGTTTAACGCGTGACCTTTCCCTTGTTTTCCTTCATAAAGGTATTTGACCATGATTCGTTCGTTTTGTGGGCGACGTTTCATTTTCTTTCGATGCTCACGAATGAAGGCTTGGATATTTTCAGCGGTTTTGTCTTTGGATGCATTATCAATAATAAGAACCTCTAGGTTCTTATGCGTGCTCTCGACGAGAGCACGCACTGTCGTAATGATACCTACTTCCTCGTTCCAGGCCGGAACGATTACGCTCACTTTTGGATTATAGGTATGATTATCAGTATACGGCTGAATTTTAGCCAGCGTTTTCTGGCGATAGAGTTGCCGAATTTCGTTCCATGGGCTTAACACCATGTAAATAAAATACTTACTAAGCAAAATTGACGCAAAAATAATAATTACAATACGCAGAGACGCATAGGCGTTGGTTTCGTGTGGGGTGAGGAGAAAAACCGCAGCAATTAATACCGTAAGGAGGGTGTACAGTAACCCGTAAACATACAATTTACGATGTAGCTTTTTTTTCATATCGAATCTTGATAGCAATGAATGACAAATAATTTGGCTGCGCAATTAGACAGTATGATGATGACGATAAAAACATCCACGATTTTGTATGAAATTGTCTCGACCATTTCCCAACAAAATATACCCAAAATAATGGTAATAACAGAAATAAAAAAATAAAATAGTGTTGGGATAATTTTGGGCATGGTATCGGTAGATAAATTTGGTGGGGTGATTTGACAATGCCGGGCGCCGCAGGCGCCCGGCATCTTCATTGGCTAGGACTTGGGCGCCCGGCCCTCGGAAGGGGGGATTTCTTTGCCGGGAACCTCCTTCCATGATGTGTCGGGGAGGATGGTGAGACGCCAATCACCACCGCCGATTACGCCTCCCTCCATCAATTCGTCAAACGGCGGCGGTCCGTAAAAAACCGGGTCAGGCATTTCATTTGCCAAAATACGTACACCTCCTGTGAACAGTAGAACAAGCCTGATTCTTATACCACACATTTTTTCCTTACACAAGATAAGGAACAGTATCTTGACAGGCCATACTTTTATCTGTACAGATTGGTACTTTTCGCGTAC
The DNA here is from genome assembly GCA_964469295.1 of uncultured Candidatus Saccharibacteria bacterium. Taxonomy (GTDB): domain Bacteria; phylum Patescibacteriota; class Minisyncoccia; order Phycocordibacterales; family UBA918; genus OLB19. The sequence continues at coordinate 107,859 of CAYXYJ010000001.1, read as the reverse complement.
CATAGACGATATATTTATGTCACAAGATTCTGTCTCCCGCCAAACGTGTTTGCGTTGCGGTAATAACCCAATTAATCACACAATGTGTTGGATTGATAGTGTGTTTTTCTTTCTGTTTAATGCACCAATATTGTGGGTACTATCAACGTGGCTCGGACGATTGGTGGTGCTGGTAATCGATGGATTATTTAAAATATTTTTGTGGGTAGGAACAAAATTTAAGTTTTGTTATTTTGGTCCATTACCAGTCCAATTACATTCAGATCGGGCAGAAGTATTGGCTACTGAAGCCCTTTCTCGCGGATACACAGTTGAAGCATTACGAATTTTTGGTCGAATTCAAGATACGTATCGCTTTACGTTACCATATGGTCAACAAATCATGTTTGCCGGATTACCACGACTGAATCGTATAAATGCGCTCACCAGTGCATGGATGGACGATAAGTGGTGGCTCAAAAAGCGATTGCTCGCAGCCTCGGTACCGGTGTCACGGGGCCGAGTGGTCTATACGTGGACTGGAGCCAAAAAAGTATTTGCACAGTTAGAAAAACCAGTAATCGTCAAGCCGCGCTTTGGTTCGCGGGGGCGTCATTCGATGACGAACATTAATACAATTGATGATTTGCGTATTGGCTACCAATCAGCCAAACAATTGGGAATAGCGGTGATGGTGGAAGAACATCTGTATGGCAGTGTGTATCGCGCAACGTGCGTTAATGGTAAGCTGGTTGGAGTACTGGCTGGTGATCCACCACGAATTACTGGCGATGGGGTATCCACTATTGCGACACTGATTGAACACAAAAATGCCACGAGACCAGACCGCGTCGCGGCGGTGATTGTCACTGAAAAACATCTTGCCTTTTTGCGTACTCAAGATTTGTCGCTTGGTGCGGTACTAAAAAACGGACGAACTATTGATTTGTCGGAAAAAATTGGTTTGTCATACGGCGGATCAAGTAGGGAAGTCACGGCCGATATACATCCAACACTGCGCACCGAATTAGAACGCGCAGCCCGAGCCGTTAATGATCCACTGTTAGGATTTGATTTCATTTCACCGGATGTGACAGCCGATCCAGCGATTGTCCGGTGGGGGATTATTGAATGTAATTCCGTACCGTTTATCAACTTGCACCATGATCCATTGATGGGAGAACCGGTAAACGTGGCCGCCAAGGTGCTCGACGCCGTTGAGACTGGCTTAAATGGTGCTTCTGCCAAGAAAAGTCACGCCTTTGCATTTTTTGCCGTGGTTGCCGTCGGGGCGGCGCTGTTGCCTCTTTTGTGGTACATTCCACATTTTAAAACTGAACGACCACCATTGATAGGTATTGTGGAAGCGGTTGATAATGACGTTGTTACATTACGATTGCGGCATAATACTGTTGTAACGATGTATGGTACGCCGACGACGTTACCACCCGTAACTGATGATTTGGTGGGGAAACGTATTATGGTCGAGCTTGATGGTGTCAAAGACAATAGACACGAAATAGTGAGTTACAGAATTTTGCAATAACGTATGCGAAGAATTTTACTTATTCTGGGCGTACTGACCATACTGATTGTCTTTTCTTATATTTTTTCTACCATACCCACTGACACTATTGTATCGTATGTCGGTGTTGAACGAGCCCCGTTTCTGATGTTTTTACTTGGAATGATTGGGGGATTATCGACCTTTACTGGTATTCCGTATCATCTTGTATTAATGGGATTAGCGGCCGGTGGTGCATCGCCGTGGTTGTTAGGGTTGTCAACGGCGGTTGGAGTAATGATTGGTGATTCCACTACGTATTTTCTCAGTCGGGGAGTGAAAACATCAGTTTCCGGCAAAATAGCGACTTGGCTCGCATCCGTATCTGAAACAATGAGTGCCTATCCGCGGTTATTGACGCCGGGTTTGGTGGTGTATGGCATGATGTCGCCTTTCTCCAATGATTTTATTGTGGCTTCACTGACTCTGATGGGATACTCATACCGACGCATTATTATTCCGCTCACGATTGGCAATATCATATACAACATTGCTCTCGCTTATGCTGGATACTATTACTATGATGTGGTGATCGGGTGGTTTGGGTAGTTAAGTTATACGGCCGCTTGAAAAAAAGTTAATAATGAGTGTATAGTATTTTAATATGAAACTCTCTCCTCATGATATCGGCTTTTACCTTATATTTTGTCTCGTTTTGGTACTGTTTTTTGTGGTCATCAAACCGTATCTGTTATTGTTTTTGCTGGCATTTTGTACGGCCGTGACCATCGTACCGGTCTATACGTGGGTAAATAAAAAAATTAACAGGAATGGAGTGTCGGCCACTATTACCGCGTTACTATTTTTGTTGGGAATATTGGTGCCACTTGGGACGTTTACGATCATTGCAATTGGACAGGCCGAATCACTGGGTTCGTCTGTACAACAATTTATTACCGACAATCCTGATCAAATTATCGCGTGGCAACAGCAAATTGCCGCTGTCGTGCCAATGGAAAATATTGAAAAAATCCTTGAGAATGGTACCGCATCGGTTTTTAGTTTTTTACAAAATGCTGTCGTGCCACTGGCTGGTTCGGTGGTGAGTACGGTCATCAATTTGATTTTCTTTATTTTATTGTTAGCAATATTTTTGGTTCAAAAAGACACGTTAGTCAAAGGATTTTCAAATACGTTACCCCTCGATACCCGTGACGCTGATTTTATCACTTCGTCGATTGTGAGTACGATTGGCCCTATTATGCGAAGCACGATTATCGTCGCGGCTATTCAAGCGTTGCTCGGGGTGTTTATACTGGCGCTCTTTGGTACGCCGTCACTTATTTTCTTTTTCTTCGCATTGTTTTTTGCTTCGTTTATTCCACTTGGATCAGGACTCATTATTGTGCCAATCGGTTTGGTGTATTTGTTAATCGGTAATGTGTTTGCGGGTGTAACTATTTTATTGTGGCATACGCTCGTGACGTCATCATCTGATAATGTGATTCGTTCGTGGTTGTTTCGAAGTGGTACCACTAAATTACCGGAATTACTCACTTTTATTGCCACCCTTGGGGGATTATCGACATTTGGCATTGTTGGAGTGGTGTTTGGACCACTGATTGGTGTGGTTTTTATTGTGCTATATCGGTTGTATCTAGAAAAGAAAGCACAGTGGTAGAATATATAATATTAAAAGTATACAGCGTTTAATCGTGTGCTGGTATCCGATCTATAGGCTGAAAGACCATTTCTACCTCAGCTAATTTGACGACAAAAATAATATACACTGGATCAACAGGCAATCCATCGCCAGCAACCGCAAATCGTGGCAGGGAGTCTTTTAATATGTTTTTATGACGTCTGTTAATTTAATTACCGGAGATAAAAGTTGCTTACCGAAACGCAGAAAGGTCATAACTATTTACGATGTACTAAACGGAAAATCCTTGCTCGCAAAAATATACTCGCGAGGAAATCATCACTTCCGAAATTCAAAAGGAAATCAAAAAAGTTTCTTTGCCGGCCGATTGGGCTTCTTGGATGTTAGCTGAAAATGAAAAAGATAGGTTGGTGGAAGCCCAATCGTCTACGCTTTTTGCGGATTCAACAAAAGCCGATATTTCTCTTTTGGATTCCAAGATTGAGAAGCTGATGAATGCTTATCTTGAGAGCGCACTTTCACTAGAGGAATATCGGAAGGCTGAAAGTGCGCGGGTAAATCAAAAACAGCTTCTCAAAGAGAAATTATCGGTTTTTGAGCAAAAAGCGAATAATCAGTTCGAACTGACCGAAAAGTTTTTGAAATACAATATAGAATTGGCAAACGAGGGAACAAATGAAGAAAAACTTCATTTGTTCAAAAAAGTCGGTTCGAACTTTCAGATTAAGGATCGAACCGTACTTTTTGAGCCATGCGGAGCATGGAAAAACCTTTTTGATTCGGGAATTTTTGGCGGGAATGCGTTTGTGTCGCGTCTGCGGCGCGACCCCATTTCGGCTTCCAATTCCGATTTTCAATTTTGGCGGAGAGAGGGGGATTCGAACCCCCGATGGGCTTGCGCCCATGCCGCCTTTCCAAGGCGGTACATTCAACCGCTCTGCCATCTCTCCAAAGTGGTGTTATCATAGCGCACTTTGCGACAGTTAGAAACGTAATGATATACTAATAAGTATATTGCTTATGAGCGCACCAAAAAGTAAAAATAAAAAGCAGGACATAATAGTGTTGATATCGAGTTTTATTATTGGAATAATCGCCGGATCATATTTTTTTATTTCTGGTTTTGCCCCGACGTTTGAAGAAGCTGAATTGCCAAGTAATAACAGTACTACCGCTACAGACGCTTTAGTGATTGAAAGTGAGCAGTACGGTGGCTTGCGTGTGGCGGGATCGGTACCGACATTTCGTCTGACAAATGATGGGGTGTATCGGTACGTTCCACTCACTCCCGCTGGTGAAACGGTTTCTCCAGCTACTGGCATGATTCGTGCCAGTACGATGGCTGATTTGGTGGCTAGTATTAATGCCACCGTTCTTGCTGATTCAGCTGCGCCCTACACGCCAGAATTTTGTGCGCAAATGGTTGATGGTGTTGATTATCGTTACACTATTACTTGGAAAGGGGAAACGTACAAATTGGATACCTGTGGCACCCATTTTACGCACGAATCACCACTGGGCATTATTTTATTGAACATTTGGAACCAAATTATCGCCGATCAGACGAATAACGATGTTTCGTAGTGGAGTATGAAGACGTTTTTATCCGTAGCGCTTTTAATTATTTTAGGTATCTGGCCGAATGTTTCTTTAGGGTATAGTGTCACATCCCATGTCGTGTCAAAACCCTACGAAGTATTGTCTTTGCCGGGATCACCCGAGACACAACAGATTGTCATCGGGGAGCTTAATGACTATCCCGATATGGTTGAGGTGGTTTCAGATACTGATTTTGTATTGTCGGTGGAAATTCGAGCGCTACCCTTTGAACCGGTACCCGATTTAAACGGTATTGTAGTCAAGGTGCTTGATGTTCGTGGGGTGGCAGAAGTGGCCAGATTGCTACCCGAAGAAGCAACCTGGGAAGAGCGTGTTGACCCCGTTTCCAAATTGTCATACTTGGCTGGACCAATTGTTGCTACGGCGACAGCGGCGGGTACGTATCGAGTGGAAGTGAGCACACCAAATAATATTGGAAAATATATGTTGGTGATTGGAAATCGACCGGTGTACGCAGGGTACGGCGCAACTTGGCAAGCGGTGGCTTCTGTATACGATTTTTATGGAGTGAGTAAAATTGGCATGATTCGTACGTCGCTCTTGTATATGCCGTTACTCATTATGTTGGTTATCGTTGGATTTGGGTACACCGTATATCGGACACGACATCGATTTCTTCGGTCACGCACCCAGTAAGGAATGAATGATATTCAGAATATGATAAAATTTTTGGTGATACTAGTAGCTGCGGCATTGTTTATCATTTGGGTATTTCCACAATTTGCCGACGAATCCATCTGGACGTACTTTCGTCTCTCGCTATGAGTAGCTGGTTTGTCTATCTGGTGCGATGTAGCGATGGTACGTATTACACCGGAGTAACGACTGATGTAGAAAGACGAGTCGCCGAACATAACGGAAAATCGGGAATGCACAAAGGGGCAAAATATACCAAATCACGTCGCCCGGTGATGTTGGTGTACCAAGAAGCCGTCAATAATCGTAGTTTGGCGCAACAACGAGAATATGTCATTCGCCATTTCTCGAGTACAAAAAAGCAGCAGTTGTCACAATCCTTATGAGCGAACAATTTACCACCAAACGAGAAAATCAAAATCGACCGCCAGAATTTAACGCCTGGCTAGAGGTTGCGCGGTTTACTGAAAGCGAGGAAGCCAAACGATTATTATACGCTACTCCTGACGATGTATCGGCTGATGATGAAAAATTCCGCCGTGAATTAATAGAAAAAATTAATCAAATTTTGAATCGCATCACTCCGTCATATAGTACGCGCGCGTTGACGGGGGAAGAAAAATTTTTATACGAAACGTTGACAAATGTCATGTTCAAAATTATTGATGCTGAAATAGTGCGTAATGAGCAATAAATTCGCTCGACAACCATCAGAATCTGTAGTATGATTCCCCGGTTATTACAGGCGCGTAAGCACCAACGGACGCGCCTTTTCTGTCCCTAACAGACAAATTTATTACCTTTAAGTATTAATATGGCCCAAGAAATTCGTAATATTGCCATCATTGCACACGTAGACCATGGCAAAACAACCCTTACTGACGCGTTAATGGAACAAACCGGCGCGCGCGAGGGTGAGTCATCTATGGACAGTAACGCTTTGGAAAAGGAGCGTGGTATTACGATTTACGCTAAAAATACTTCAATTGAGTATAAAGGCACTAAAATCAACATTGTTGATACTCCGGGGCACGCGGATTTTGGTTCGGAAGTTGAACGAGTGTTACGTTCAATTGATTCAGTGCTTTTGATTGTTGATGCCCAAGAAGGCCCAATGCCTCAAACACGGTTTGTGCTTAAAAAGTCTCTTGAATTGGGGTTAAAGCCCATTGTCGTAGTTAATAAAATCGACAAACCAGCCGCTGATATTCCTCGAACTGAGGAGCAAGTATTGGAATTGTTTTTGGAACTTGGGGCCAATGATGAACAATGCAATTTCACTACGGTGTATGCGATTGGTCGTGAAGGCAAGGCGAAGCGCAATCTAAGTGATGACATGGTTGACCTTTCACCGCTCCTCGATGTTGTACTTGAATTAGTGCCGCCCGCCCGGGCATATGTGCCCGGAGAAGCCTTGCGGGCGCAAGTATTTAATCTTGGGTATGACAATTTCCTTGGACGCTTGGCCGTGGCCCGTATTTACGAAGGGTCGGTAAAAGGTGGGCAGCAATTGATTGTGAAGCACGAAGGTGATGATACCATCAGGCGAGGTAAGGTGGTGAAACTAAATACCTTTAAAGGCATTCAAAAAGTTGAAGCCCCTGAAGCCTTTGCGGGCGATATTGTGATGATTGCTGGTTTTGAAGATATCAATATTGGTGATACGTTTACCGATAGCGAAACTGCTGAAGCGTTACCGGCGATTCGTGTTGATGAGCCGACCATTGCGCTCCAATTTATGCCGAACAGCTCACCATTTGCCGGTCGTGAAGGCAAATATGTAACAAGTCGACAAATCAAAGATCGATTGGAAAAGGAACTTGAAGTCAACGTCGGGTTGCAGGTGGATTTCGATATGGGCGATTCATTTGAAGTGCGTGGACGGGGTGAAATGCATATTGCCATTTTGCTCGAAAATATGCGTCGGGAAGGCTACGAACTGGCGGTATCACAACCGCAAGTTATCATCAAGGATATTGATGGCGTAAAAAGCGAACCGTTTGAAGAAGTGACCGTAGATATTCCGAGTGAATTTCAGGGCGCAGTGATTGAAAGATTAGGTACTCGCGGATTTATTATGACCAATATGGTAACCCACGAAAACCAAGTTCGCATTATGCTCGAAGGTCCAACTCGGGGTTTGTTGGGATACAAAAACCAGTTTGTTGTTGATACTAAAGGCGACGGCATTTTAGCGTCTCGAGTGCTCGGGTTCCGTCCATATGCTGGTGAAATTAAAAAACGCCAAGTCGGTTCAATGATTTCGATGGTGCAAGGTAAGGCTCTTGGATTTGCGCTTTTTGGATTGCAAGACCGTGGCCAGTTGTACATTGCTCCCGGGACTGAAGTGTATGAAGGTATGGTAATTGGCAATACCAGTAAAGGTGAAGAAATGACCGTTAACCCTACCAAAGGCAAACAATTGACGAACATGCGAGCGTCTGGTTCTGATGACGCGATTGTCCTCGTTAATCCAAAAGTCGTCACGATTGAAACTGGTCTTGAAATTATGGCTGATGATGAATATTTGGAAATTACGCCACAAAACGTGCGATTGCGGAAAGCCAAATTAAAAGAAAGTGATCGCAAACGAGGATAAGGAGTGGCCAAGGTGCGGCAAAAGCGCAACGACCGTTTACGGTCGTTGCGCTTTTGCCAGAAGAGCCTATACTTGATGAAGATACGCGTTGACAGCGACTGATTGCTATCAGTGAAAACGGGAGGGAATGATGAATTTGGAAGATGCTCCGGAATTTCTATTTCTGTTGCTCCAAGCGTTCTTGTTCGTGTTGTCCCATCACCATGAACCAGAGTGGTGTCGGGTCGTGTGGCAAGATGAAGTCGGAGTTGTCATTGGCGATAGTGGGTATCGGTTTATGACATATACCGAGGCCGATCGGTTGCGTCAGCGGTCGCAACTCACCAAGAGACAGGGAGTAACGACGGATATACAATGTGTCGGAGACGGGGAAGTAGCTTGATGCGACTGACATCGAAATGACGGCTGGATTGCGTGCAATCCAGCCGTCGTGTTAACTATTATTTAACTCCGAGTGTTGTCAAAAGTGTATCTAGTTCAATGCTGGTAATTTTTCGATATTGATTGGGTTTTAGTGCACCAATGGTGATGTTCATGATGCGAATTCGTTTTAGGGATTCGATTTGGTAGCCGAGCGCCGCGCACATACGCCGAATCTGGTGCTTTTTGCCTTCAGTAATGACGAGATTAAAGCGCTTTGGGTTTTTAGGAGACGGAATGACTTTGGCAGCTTTGGTGCGGTAGCCTTCGATATCGACACCAATTTCCATTAATTTACAGAAAGCTGGAGTGACGTTTTTATCAACGGTGACCGTGTACTCCTTTTCATGTTGAGCATCTGGATCAAGAAGTGGTCCAGTGATCCGACCGTCGTTACTCAAAATAATCAGACCTTCAGAATCTTTATCAAGACGACCAACTGGCGCCACCCCGACAATACCATAGTCGTTTTTGAGTCGCGTCATGATATCGGTTTCGCTGTCAGTCGGGGAATGGGTAATAATCCCGCGCCCTTTGTAATACGCGAGGTAACGATTTTGTTTGGTTTGGCCGGTCACAATTACCACATCCGTGGCGGTTACTCGATCACCAATTGTGGCTACTTTTCCGTTAACCGTTACTAATCCCTTTTCTATCAGGTCATCCGCTTCTCGCCGTGAGGCAATTTTACGATCGGCAAGATACTTATTGAGACGGACATCGTTGCGGATACGGTCTGGGGAAGTGTCTGGTTTTGTGGTGGTACTCGGGCGACGTGGTGAATTACCAACCGGTGTGGTACGCCGGGATTTTTGACGGGAGACAGAATCTGCGGTGTTGTGGGTACGGCGTAGGTTGCCGGTGTGGCGACGGCGCGAGGGGTTCATATAATATGTATTATAGCATATAAATCATCTATTTGCAATAGAGATTTTTAGTTCCTACCCCCCCCTGACCACATACTCGTACTGTAGTCGCTTGGCAGGGAATGGAGAATGTGTGGTCAGGGGGGTAGGAGTGTGATTGTAAAATCATTAACGAGGAACGACTAATCTTTGTCATCAAGACGCGGTACGGTGATGGTGGCACTGACGGTTAATTTTCGTAATTCTTGAGGAGTGAATTCTAAACGTTGCAATCCGTTCGGGGAGGTCAAGTAAAACGGTAGTTGGTCCACTTGTAGTGTATTGGCTCGTGAAGTTGATCCTGGCTGTTGGTGAAGCACGAGTAAACTGAACGTAGTGGGGTGGTTAGCGACAGTAAAGCCTGTGACACTGGTGCTGGCTGTGGCATCTTGAATAATCATAGCGGCGGTGAGTCCGCTTTTCACTCGGAGACCTTCGGGTGTACGTAGGCTGTAGAGAATGTCACCGGTGGTACTGGCCGTTCCGCTCTGGCGCGTAATAGTACTCGGAATGATCAAGGGAGATTTTTCTTCGTGTATGGTAAAGGTTAACACATAGAGAGTGTGTTGGTCACTCAAGGGAATTACCTGACTGGCAAGCAAGGTGTTGGCCGATACTAGCGAAGCGTTCGTTATTAATCCGAATAGTATACTACCCAACAATAAAAATCGTTTCATATGAGGGGAGTATATCATGATAGTGATTGACGTGCGGGTCTGATTGCCGATTATTGAACGTATTAGTATTTGTCCGAGCGTAAAAATGCTATACTAGTAGACATATAACGTATGAAATTGACAAAAGACGCCTTTATTCCGAGTCAGGATAATGACTACACGCCGCACTTATTGCAGCGGGCGGCCCTGATGGGAATGGCCAGTCTTATTTTGCTCACTTTTCTCGCGGCCAACCTTCAAGCCATTTTATGGCAATCATCTAATTGGTTGGTTGGTGCCGTGTTACCGGCGGTCGTGGTAACGCTTACGAACGAAGAACGCGCCGATGAAGCACTTCCAGAGTTACGTCGTAATGAGGTGTTGGATGTGGCGGCGCGGTTAAAGGCTGAGGATATGGCCCAAAACAGTTACTTTGCTCATTACAGCCCAACGGGAGTGTCACCGTGGTATTGGTTTGAGGAAGCGGGATATGTTTTTGCTAATGCTGGTGAAAATCTGGCAGTGCATTTTTCCGATTCACATGAAGTGGTGACTGCGTGGATGAAATCACCAACCCACCGCGCCAATATTGTGAACGCTAATTTTACTGAAATTGGCGTCGGTACCGCCCGCGGTCGCTACGAGGGCTATGATACGGTGTTTGTGGTGCAATTATTTGGTACCCCAGCGGCCGGGAACGTCTCACCAGTCGCTACTGGATTGGTACCTAATCGTCTGACTAATGGATTAGAGTCAACGAGTGCCACTGATGTTGTGGTTGCGACCAATAGTGCTCCTAAAAATGCTGAAACTATTGCCATGACCACCGATGTTTCTTCGTCAGAACCGGCAGAAGAAATTGCTGGAGCGGAAATAGAGTTGGCCAATGATGTAGGAGATGTTGCGTCAACAGAAACAGTCGCTACCGCTACTCCCGCTGTGGCTCATAATGAGACGGATTCAACGACATTAGTGTCCGAATCTTTGGATCCGATTGTGCCCGAACGCTTGGTGGTGGCAGATACAGTGGTCACCGATGAGGGTATTGCTATTGTAAGCGATACAATTGCCACCACTAGTGGTTTGGCTCCGATACCAGTGGCGGCGACAGCCGCCCCTCGAGATAATCCGGGTCTTGTTGGTCTCCTCACTTCATCACAGCAACTTATGTGGTGGTTATACGTGAGTATCGGGAGTATCGTGGTCGGTTTATTGCTCACTTCGATTTTTATTGAGTGGCGCGAACAACGGATGCGACATGTGTGGTATGGAGTAGCGTTATTGTTGGGAATGTCGATACTCTTTTACATCCATACGGTTGTTACCAGTGGCGCCACTATCTTATAAAAAGTAATCTTCTATGCTTCAAGTGACTAAAAAGTGGACTTCTGCCGGGTCAAGTGTTGTTGGTAGTGTACCGTTATATCAAAGCGCTCCCCAAGCGGGCTTTCCGGCTCCGGGCGACGATATGGTAGAAATGTCACTGAATGTTCATGATTTACTCGTCAAGCATCCCGAAAGCACGTTCTTTGTTCGAGTTGAAGGGGATTCCATGGAAGGTGCTGGGATATTTTCTGGTGATGTGCTCGTGATTGATCGCAGTATTGAACCACGTTCCGGTATGATTGTCGTGGCGGCGGTAGATGGCGGATTGGTAGTAAAACGATTACGCATTGATCATGTTGGTATGTGGTTGTGTTCGGAACAAGATGGATATGCGCCGATTTTTGTTGCAGATACCCGAGAGTGTTTTATTTGGGGAGCGGTTACTGGCAGTGTGCGACAGTTTTAATAAAAGTATTTCCTCTTTTCAGCAACAAACACGTACGATACAGTACATATATTATATATTGCGCGTAAGAATTTCCCGGTAGCTTCGTCTCTACGAATATGATTACACACACACAGACAACCAAAAAGTTTATTACCGCTGGAATGATGGTATGTGGTATCACGCTTGGTATACTGGCGCCAACGCCTGCGTTGGCTGCGTACGAAGGTGAAGTCGCCGGATGGATACCGTGGTGGAGTGATACCGCGGGCCTCAAAAGTGCTACCAAAAATATTAAAAAACTTGATACGGTCTATCCATTTGTGTACGAAGTGGATGCTGCGGGGAGCATCATTGACAAAGCTAATTTGTCAGAAAAACAGTGGCAGACGTTCTTTAAAACCGCCCGCAAGAACAAAGTGGAAATTATTCCCACGATTGCATGGTTTGATGGCGACCAGATTCATCCGGTTCTTAGTAATGAAAAGTTAAGAAATGAACAAATTGCCTCGATTGTAAAATTAGTAAAAAACGGAAAATTTGATGGCGTGAATATTGATTACGAAGATAAAAATGCCGAGACAAAGGATTTTTTCTCCATTTTTTTACGTGATTTAAATAAGGCTCTTGGTGACAAAGTATTGACCTGTGCCATTGAAGCCCGGACCCCAGCGAAAGATTTATACACCACTATTCCCAATCCATTGCGCTATGCGAACGATTATCAGGCGATTGGTGAATATTGCGATCGAATCGAGTTGATGACGTACGACCAACAACGCGCTGATTTGACGTTGAATAAAAAGCGTTCCGGAGTGCCATACGCACCAGTCGCTGATAACGAATGGGTGGAAAAAGTGGTTAAACTTGCTCTCGAAGATTTTTCGAAAGAAAAAGTGATGATTGGCACAGCCACGTATGGTCGCGCGTGGGACGTAACGGTGTCGCCAGACTGGTACCAAGCGTATACGCGAGTGGCGACTTTAAATCCTCCACGCATTAAAGAACTGTCAAAAAAAATCTACAAGACACCAATTGGTCGGAGTGCTGGCGGGGAAGCGGTGATGAGTTATTTCCCAACGGATGGATTGTATGCGCATCTAGCCAAAACCAAAACACCAAAAGGAACACCAAAAGGTATGGAAGCAGCAGCGAAAGCCCTGGCGTATGCCAATAAAACCGGACAAACAGTCTCAGTGCGATTTATTACCTACAGTGACGCGGCGGCGATTGAAGATAAAATGGATTTGGTCAAAAAGTACGGAGTCCGCGGGATTGCGTTATTTAAGATTGATGGAGAAGAAGACATGGACTTGTGGAATAATTTATAAAATATATCGTTTGACAGTAATAGTGTTTTGCCTGTACTGTACAGTCTAGATGAATGGTAAAGAGGATAACGCTATGAAAAAAAAGAAAGAACCCACCGCATCTCATATCGTTTCAATGCGAATGGGTGTTGGAACGGTGATTTTTGCTGCTGACAGCAACGAGGTAGCTGTCTTTCGGCGGGACGGTACGTCCATCTGGCAATTGCAGCAAGGTGGACTTGATTGCCAAGAAACTCGGGATCGGGGTCGGTTGGTCAAAAGAACACCGGAAATACCATTGGCGGGAATGAAACGCGAGCTACAGGAAGAAACGGGATTGCGACCGATTGATTATCATATCATCGGCCAATACCCGGCCCTCACCTGCTACACATTTGAAACGACCAAGTCTCGAGACTTGGGGAAAGCGGGGAAGGAATACTATCAAGGTCAGATACATCAGTGGTGGTATCTGCGCCTTAAGCCAACGGTTGTCATTGACCTGTCAGAAGCGCCGGACAAGGAATTCGATGTGGTTGAATTTTTGCCAATTGATCATGCGCTCGCGCGCATGCCAGGTTTTAAGGCAGAAAACAACAGGATACTGTTGCAGTATGCTGAGCGCGAACTGCTATCAAAGGGTGACCAGTAACTTTTAGGTGACTTCTGACACCGCTCCACATTCGACGGGGCGGTGTCTTTACATGTGTTCGTTTCGCTTTTTGTCATCATCTGTATTGATGAAAGATTAGTTGATATTTCGATACTACAAACAGGCAATAATGAGGATACTATAAATCATTCTGTTATACTCAAAGAAATATGGAACTTGTTGGCTTGATCGATTGTAATAATTTTTTCGTGTCATGCGAGCGACTGTTTCGACCAGATTTGCGGAATCGGCCGGTCTTGGTTCTGTCAAGTAACGATGGGTGTGTGGTCGCTCGGTCACAAGAAGTAAAGGACATGGGTATTTCCATGGGTGTCCCTTACTTTCAAATAAAGGACATCATAAAAGACAACGGTGTTACCTGCTTTTCTTCAAATTTCGCGCTGTACCGGGATATCTCAGCCCGGGTATTTACGGTATTACGATCGCTCTGTGCGACCGTTGAACAGTATTCAATTGATGAGGCGTTTTTTAGAGTGACAGGAACTGACGTCGCCACTATTCAATCGGAATTATCTCGGATTAAAAATGCCGTCGAGCAACGAGTTGGTATTCCGGTGTCAGTAGCAGCTGCTCAAACAAAAACCCTGGCAAAATTAGTGAATGCCCAAGCCAAGCGTACGGGCGGTATTGGTATATGTCTTGGTGATTTTGTGGCAACGTATGGTAGTACGCCGATTGGTGATGTTTGGGGTGTCGGTCGTGAATTAAGAGAACGGTACCATAGAGCAGGTATCACGACAGTTCGTGATTTGGTTGATACACCACCGCGTCGAGTGGAGACGTTGTTTGGAGTGGTGGGCGTCCGCTTGCAATATGAATTGCAAGGAATTTCCATGTATGACATAGCAATAACATCCGTCCTACCACAAAGTATCATGTCAACGAGATCTTTTGGTACCAAGACGACAGACTTATCGGTCATAAAGGACGCTCTCGCTCATCATGTCCGTAATGTCTTTAATGATTTACAACAGCAATCATTATTGGTCGGTATGATAAGAATTTTACTATTGACGAGTCGCCACGGTGATTTTGCTCGCCAAGGAACGGCAATGGTCGAAATACCCACAACGCCATTAGGAGATGTCATGACGGGAATGAAGTTAGCGATGCGGATGATCGATACTATGTACCAACCAGGAGTTGTCTATAGCAAAGTTGGGTGTGTAGTTGGCGGATTGATTCCGCGGCACTATGTAACACCGGCTTTATGGGAAAATGATTATGGAGACACAACAATTACAAGGCGTTTTGCCATTGATCAGGTATTGCAAAAAATTAATGATAAACACCACACCGATGTGATTCGGATTGGCGCCTTTGCCAAACAGCCTCTGTGGGAAAACAAAAAAGACGCTTTGTCGCCATCATACACGACACGGTGGTCTGATATTGCCGTAGTGTCCGCAATACCGTAATAACGACAGTTGTTCTTGAAATGATTTTGGTATAAACGTCATTGCTACAATCAAAAAATGAGGAAAATAAACCGCATTGTATCGTACAATCGCTGTCACTCATAAAGTTATCAACAGAATGTGAGAGACAGAAGAATGAAACTTTTTTATACTAGGGGTAGATCGGTTGTGAAGGTAGATGTCCATTGGCTGAGTTTTTCACAAAAATGGATAGATACCTCTCCACAATAATCACAACCGAGCTTGTACCGCAGAGTCGCCTGCGACTACATAATTAGTTATTTAAAATAATATATTCATGCAAAAAATTTCAACATCTGTTGAAGCTTTGCACCGAGTAGTCGCGATGCTCGTTGCTGCAGCCGTTATGGTAGCTTCCATTGGATTCTACAATATCGCTAATGCTGCTAACCTTACCGTGTTAAGCAACACATTATCAGACTCTGATGTATCAGCTCTTTCGAATCATACGATTCGTTTTACCATGGCGACATCGTCAGGTGGTGTGAGCGCTGGACAAACTATTGCTGTCACATTTCCAGCTGGATTCAACCTGGGATCAGTTGCGTTCGGAGACGTTGACTTCAGTATCAACGGCGTTGACCAAACTTTGGCAGCAACACAGTCTGGTGCCACTTGGGGAGCAGCTGTTTCAGGACAAGTGCTCACGCTTACTTCAGGTACAGGTGTGGTAACTGCTGGACAAACAGTGGTCATCGAAGTCGGTACGAATGCTACTTTCGGTACAACGGGTACTAACCGTGTCACTAACCCAACTGCGGGTTCATACGAATTCTACGTGACAGCGGGGACTGTTGATACCGGTCGCACACGTGTGGCAATTCTCGACAACGTAGATGTTACCGCTATTGTTAACACCAGTTTCACTTTCACTGTAAGTGGATTGGCAACATCAACAGCGGTTAACGGTACGAGTACCACTGGTTCAACTACTCCAACCGCAATCCCATTCGGTGTGTTAACTGCTGGTGAAATCAAGACCCTTGGTCAACGACTTAACGTCACCACGAACGCTCGTAACGGATTCGTAGTAACGGTTGAACAGGATCAAAACCTACAGTCATCAACAGGAGCTGATATTGATGGATTTATTGATGGTGCTTACACCAACACGCCAACCGCGTGGGTAACACCAACCAATAACATTGCTAACGAAAACACTTGGGGTCACTGGGGTCTTACTTCAGAAGACTCAAACCTTAATGGTGATGAGTTTGGTTCAGCACTCTTCGTAGCTGCTAGTACCACACCTCGTCAAGTGTTCTCACATACCGGACCATCAGATGGAACTACCGTTGATATTGGTGAAACTGATGTAGCATATCAAATTCAAATCACGCCACTCCAGGAAGCGGGTGATGACTACAATACGATTTTGACCTACATCGCAACACCAACCTTCTAAAGATTCACTGTTCTAAAATTGAATATTAGAGGTACACAAAAAGCCCTTTAGGGGCTTTTTGTGTACCTGTTTATAGGAGTAATCTATGATGACAGACAAGTGATATACTGTTGTTGTTTACCATTAATGTATCTTTTGTTATGCGTTCGTTGCTTGTTATCCTGGGAATGTTTGTTTCTTTATTGTTATTGTCTCCGGCTACGATAGTTATGGCACAAGGAGGGGCCGGCATTACCTTAAAGCCAGCGACACTTGATGAGGCAATTGAATTAGGAACGAGTCAAACGCATACTGTCACCGTTCGGAACGAAAGCAATATTGATCAAACGTTTTATTTAAGTAAACGTGATATTACCGGTGTTCGTGATGGTAATGTACCAATTTTTGCTGTCGAGAATATTGAAACAACCGGTTTTGAATTAAGTCAGTGGATTACAATTGCAACGGATTCAATTTTTGTGCCGGCTGGTCAAGAAGTGCCTATCCAATATACGGTGAATGCTCCAGCAAACGCTACGCCAGGAAGTCACTTTGCCGGAATTTTTGTGTCAGTGGACGCGCCGGAAATTCGCGAAAGTGGAGCAGCGGTTGGTTATGAGGTCGCCCACATTGTTGTGATGCGTGTTGCTGGTGACGTTATTGAAAAAGCAGAAATTCGACAACTATCAACCAATAATTATATCTATAGTTCACAAAATGTTGAATTTAACGTCCATATTCAAAATAATGGAAGTACGTTGATTCGCCCAACTGGACCGTTGGAAATAAATAACATGTTTGGTCAAAAGGTTGGAACGGTCTTATTTAACACTGACGCTGCCGGAGTTTTTCCGGGAACATCACGAGAATTCGTGTTGGAGTGGGTGGGAAGTGATACACGATTTGGTCGATATGAAGCAGTGTTGAGTGCGGTCTATGGTGAAGAAGGATCTAAACAAACCATGACAAGTACCGTAACGTTTTGGATTTTGCCGATGAATATTATTGGTCCAGCCTTGGGTGTCTTGGCGGTATTGTTCCTTATCATCTATGTGGCCACAAAAATGTACGTGCGACGCCAGTTGGCGTATTACCAAGCGACGGCTGGTCGTCGCGTTGTCCGTCGCGGCAAAAATTCCGGGAATCCTTTCTTGATGATGTTCTTAGTTATGATGACAGTCACTGCTGTATTCTTCCTCATATTATTGGTGCTATTTTCGTAGATTTGTCACCATGTCATCGCTCTCGAACACTACCTATCATAGCTTGCTACGCATTAGCGGAGCAGTGTTGGCGTTTGTGTTATTGATGGATAGTGGATTGCTTAATTCCATGACCAGTGATTTGTCATCGCGGGCGGGATATTATGTTGCTAATTCGGTGGGAGTGAGCGTTGGAGTGGCGCCGACTGAGTTGAATCAACTCACCAGCGCTTTGACGGAGTACGAGCAACAATTACAGCAACGAGAATCAAAAATCAGAGATCGAGAAATAGAAATTGGTCTCTCGAGTGGTGAATCTGTCGGTGTCAACCGTTCAACTTTTGTGATTGCCACACTATTATTTATTATTCTCATTTTAATTATATTAAATTATTTTCTTGATTACCTCCGGGCGCGGGAACAGCGTTTTGCTACAAAGTAAAAGTAATACTGATTATTAGTCTGGAAATTATTGTCACTAAAAATTATACGTTCCTATGTCTTCCCGGTACCAACAAAAAACAGCCATTGATTGTATGGTAGAGAATGTGCCTGCAGTTTCGTCCAAGACGACGGTGGCAGATGTTTTGGCATTATTACATCAGCATGCGCGTGATTTTGCGAGTATATCGTATGTCTATCTCGTTGATGGTAATCGTACGTTAGTAGGAGTGGTATCTATTCGTGACATTTTTGTCTATTCAGCGCAAACGATTATCGCCGTTGCCGCCAAAAAATCCTTGGTGTCAGTGTCAGGAGACGTGTCGATGGAACGAGTCGCTTTGACCGCTATCGACCATAATCTAAAAGCAGTGCCTGTCATTGATAAAGTATCAAATCGTTTACTTGGCGTGGTGACGTCTGAAACCATCCGTGATGTCTTACATTATGGTCGAATTCATGATCTTTTACAGTTATCGGGAGCTGGACCATTTGATGATCCAAAATCATCGTTATTGTCTGGGTCACCGTTCCTACACATCCGTAAAAGATTACCGTGGTTATTATTAGGATTATTAGGTGGGTTTGTGGCGGCATTAATCGTACAAAGCTTTGAAACCGCCTTGGCAGCGCACGTGCTTATCATTGCCTTTATTCCTTTGGTGGTGTATTTGGCGGATGCGGTGGGGTCGCAAACGGAAATTATTTTTGTTCGGGCGTTGGCGCTTGATCCTAGTCTGCGCTCGGTTGGTCGATTTAAAGCATATCTGGCTCGTGAGTGTGTGGTTTCTGTTTCGTTGGCGTTGCTATTAGGATTGTGTATGAGTGTGGTAACCACGTGGTGGTTTCAGACACCGGAACTAGTGCCGGTTATTTTTACTGCGATTATCGTCACCTTGGTAGCGGCAATGTTGGTGGCTCTTTTTATCCCGTTTGTGGCCACGAGATTGCGGTACGATCCAGCACTGACGAGTGGTCCGGTTGCTACCGTGGTACGAGATGTGCTGACGCTCGTGCTGTATTTCTATATTGTGGCACTTTTTCTGTAATGTAAACGAAAAATGAGCCTGTGGGTGACCGTGCATTTTTGGTAAATGACACGGTACAATAGGTATACATATATATGTACCGGATGATGAGTAAAAAAATGGCACCAATGAGGTTTGCGTTGTTGTTGGCTGTAACAACGATTATCGTTGTTGGTGGTTTTTTTATTCACCATAGTAGCGCTCGGAATATTGCCGAGTATCGTGATGTGGTTTCTACGTCAGCCCCGTCTTTATACGCCAACCACACGTTATCGTTTGTTATTAATACTGATATTCCTGCCGAGGGCTACATTGATATAGATTTTCCAGCAGATTTTAGTATTTCAACGAGCAGTCTTTTTTCTGGTCTGAGAAATGTGCAATTGTCGGTTGATGGTGTGCGGCGTGAAGTGGGAGCCGTGTTATCTCTATCCGACGATTTGGTTACCGTCACACCAGGTCCTGATGGAGTGATTCGCTACCAATTAAATCAATCGGCTGGTATTTCGACTGGCAGTCGATTGGAATTTAAAATTGGTAACCATACTGATTTAACTCAGGTCCCGTACGATGTATACAGTACCTCAACGGGTACGACCACTGAACCTGGTGATATTAAGCCGATTCAAAATAGTGATACTGTTGGCAGTCACAGCATTATGGTCCGGGCATATGATGCGGCTCATACAGAAATAGCCGATGCTGGATTTGTGGTGTTTATGATCGAACAGGTTGGCGTCGGTCCAGCAGATACGCGAGAAGATATCCCTCCAGATCGGTTTAATGGTCAACCGAGTGGACAGTTGAGCGGGACAACCGTAAATGTCGAGGTGTCAGTAGAAACCAACGAGTTTTCAATCTGTCGGTACAGTCTTGTGCCGGATGTTTTGTATAATGATATGCCACACCGATTCGATAATACAGGCTTAGTCGTGCATACAACCATTATGTCAGTGGTGCCCGAATCAGTAAACAATGTGTACGTCCGATGTATGGACGATGAATTTAACATTAACACTGACGATTATTTAATTACCTTTAGTGTGAACGCGCGTCCAACTGGAGAAACGAATTCTGAAGGAAGTGATAACGGCGATGGGTCAGGCACTGGTAATTCCGGTAGTGGTACGGGTAATAATACTGGAGGCAGTAATAGTAGTGGATCAGGAAGTTCTAATGAATCATCTTCAAATAACTCAGGTGGGTCTGGCGGCGGAGGCGGTGGTGGAGGCGGTGGTGGATCCAGCAGTGGTGGCGGAGGCGGTTTTGAAAGTACCGACGGACCATATCGTAGTGGTGATGGACAAGTGGTCATTACCGGTAGGACTTTCCCGCGCGCCAAAGTAACTGTTTTGGTAGATGGAAAAATTGCTGAATCAGGAACCGCCGGTGTTGATGGCGGCTATGAAATTACCGTCGATAAAATCGCGCGCGGAGCATATACTTTTGGTATCTACGCCACTGACGCGGCTGCTGTCAAAACCTCTACCTTTAGCACCTCATTTAGTGTGGCAGGTGCTCGAACGTCTGCATTGTCAAATATTAATTTGGCGCCATCGATTAAAGTTACCCCTGATCCGGTTGATGTTGGTGCTCCATTAACCATTTCGGGGTACTCGTTTCCTAATGCGATCATCACTCTCGAAAATGAAAAAGATAAAAACACTGCCAGTCGCAAAGTTTTGACAGCCACCGCGGGCAGTAACGGAGCGTGGTCTGTGTCGGTTGATACTGGTGGCTTTTCAAATGGTACGTATAAAGTGCGTGCCAAAGGTGTGGTTGATGGTGGCAGCACGAGTGCGTTTTCAACGTATACACTCTATGGTGTGGGGCAAGCTGCGGTCAGTGCTGGTGGCGCCTCTGATTTGAGTCGAGACGGAAAAGTTAATCTGACTGACTTTTCGATTTTGTTGTATTGGTGGAATACCGCCGGCGGTAACTCAGAACCTCCAGCTGACATTAGTCGAGACGGAAAAGTTAATCTGACTGACTTTTCGATTTTGTTATTTAACTGGACAGGGTAAGTGTCAACAAAGTTCTATCCTATCATAATTAGCGTCGTGATACCGTTGCTTGGTAGGAAGTAGAGAAGTATGTCGAAAAAATAGGGATCATTCATTTTCGGTATTGTCAGCGGTTAATGTGGGTAAGTATGCATTTTTGCAGAAATCGACTTATATAATAGTAAATGAATAGTGTACATATGTCTTTTTTACAACGACTAAAAGGAAAGGGTGTTCGATCGGACCAAACCCTTCAATCAAGTGAGGAGGAAACTGCGGTTGATAAAATTGCTCAGCTTGATGTTGACGTTTTTCAAACTGAACGAACAATTGTTATTTATGCGCAAGCTGCAGGCGCGGATATGAGCGATGTACACGTCTCTATTGAGGGCGATGCTGATATTGTTTTAATTGAAGGACGACGAGTGCGTCCAGAATTTTTGGTGTTTCCAAAAACAAAGCCACGGGGTGCATTTTTTACTGAAGAGTGCGTGTGGGGAGATTTTTATCGCCGGATTATTTTGCCTGAAAGTGTTGAAATTGAAAAAGCTGAAGCCAAAATTAAAAATGGCGTTTTGATATTGATATTGCCATTATTAAAACCGGAAGAAAAAGAAAAGGTCAGATTAAAAATTACTCCGGACAGACGACGACCAGTAAAATAATTTATTCATAATATGCAGTTAGTTCCTATGCTCTTCAATTTTGTTCACGACATCCTTCATAACATTTATCGAATAGTCGTACCGTTGTGTATTGTAGGTTTGTTATTTTGTGGGGTGACCATCGCATCAGCGGCGGATCTTTTGGTGGCGCCAGCCACTGGTAACTACACTCCTGGGCAAACATTTACCGTTAACGTGCGCGTTAACCCAGGTGGCACCAGCGTTAACGCGGTGGAAGCATCATTAAAATTTGATCCGGCGGTATTGTCAGTAGTTAGTGTCAGTAAAACTGGATCGGTATTTTCTCTCTGGACAACCGAACCAACATTTTCCAATAGTGCCGGAACAATTACGTTTGGCGGTGGTAGCCCTTCACCATTTACCGCGCAATCAAACTTGGTTAGTGTGACATTTCGTACGGTAGCAGCGGGAACTGGTGCGGTGTCGGTGGCTAATGCATCGGTGCTGGCAGCCGATGGTCGGGGAACGGATGTCTATCAAAAGAGCACCAATGGTTCTTTCACCGTAGCTGCAGCAACGACACCAACTCCGACATCAACGCCACAACCAGAAACGCCAACTCCAACGGAATCAGAACCAACAGATGACCGAGAGGCGATTATATTTGGCGATCCGCCACGGGCGCCAGAAGTCGGATCACAAGCCTTCCTTGATGCTGAATTGTGGTACAACATTACCGATGGATTATTTACTTGGGAGCTGCCATTTGACGTGAATGTGGTTGCGGTGATGATTGCGACATCGTCTGATAATCAACCGGAAAAAACAGAAGATGCAGTGTATGACCCACCAATCGAAGAGTTTGCCATCAACAAAGATACTGTCGTTGATGGGGTACAATACCTAAGCATCAAATTTAAAAATCAAGTTGGTTGGGGGACTGTGTTAAATCGAAAAATCATGATTGACACGACACCACCAGAAGAGTTTGCCATTGATGTTCGGGTGTCAAATTCACCAACTGGATTCCCGCAACTTAATTTTGAAGCGGTGGATGTCACCTCTGGCATTGATTACTACGAAATGACCATTGCTGACAATGAGCCAATAAAAGTAACTCCTGACGAAGCTAAAGTCGGATATCTCCTAAAGGAGTTAGAAGATGGTACGTACACTGTTAAAGTAGTAGCGTATGATAAAGCTGGTAACGTGCGTGAAGCGAGTGTGGCTGTGCAAATTACCGCCGGGTGGATTAAGCCGGTAGAAGTAGTAGTAGAAACAACCATCTGGGATTACTTTACTACTCGAAATATTGTCACGACGTTATTGTTGACCATCATTTTATTGCAATTCATTTTCCTTTGGTATGATCGCAAACAAAATAAATTACGAGAAGATAAATTGCGCCGCGAAACTCGAGAAATTCAAGATCAGATGGAAAAAATATTCTCGGCTTTACGGGATGAAATTTATGACCAAATTAATTTGATTACCAAACGACCGCGATTATCGAAAAAAGAAAAGGAAGCCGTCGAAGGATTAAATCAAGCACTCGAAGTATCTGAGACCTTGATTGAAAAAGAAATCAATGACGTAAAATCAATTTTGAAGTAGTTTGACTTCGGAATCCACATATTAACGGGGTAAACGCGCCGGTCATGAGTGACCGGCGCGTTATACTATATGCAGTCCAATCTCTGCAATGAGTTGGACGTTAGAGTTGTGTTACACCACATTCCATTTTTAAACCGTGTGACTTGGAGGGTCCTACTGGTAATTGTTTTTATCAGTGGCTTTTTGGCGTTTGCGGCCACGATTGATAGAACGGTGTATACCACTGAACAATTGATTATAGTTCCTAGTGAAGTAACCTCAGATACCTGGCAGGGCCTCGGTTCGGTATTAATTGAAGATGTGTCTGGTGATGGGCTATACCAATCCTTTTCAAAAGAAAATTCGGCTTACATAACATATATTGTTGACGATACTATTGATACTGGTGAGAATGTAAATAGTGTCGAAGAACCAATTATTGATGAAACAAACGAATCAACCAACAACGGTAGTGAAGATACTGATTCTGGTGTTGATGGCGCAGTGCCCGATGCTGGAGCCGAAGAAACTACAGTAGTTCCAACAGACGATAATGAGCCGATTACTGAAGTTGAAACAAATAATAATTCAGAAGCCACTAATGAATCAGTATCGGTAGTTGTGCCATTGAGTATTCCGACGTACACTACCACCACCGATCGTTTTCCTTGGGCGCAATATGACAATGAGGTATCCGTTGAAGATGAAATGACGTCTGATGATGTTACTACTACCGAAGAAGAAACTGTCGCAGTTATTGAGACAATTGATACTACCGAAACTGAATCAGTTGACGCTGCTGTATCGTCAACTACCACTGAAGATTCTTCTATTGCTGAATCCTCACCAATACCAATAGATGAGTCGACTAACTCGTCAACAACAGACCAAAATTCGCAACTACCTGAAGTATTTGGAGTGACTCCTTGTAGTGAAATCATTAAATGTGAATCAGATACACTTACTTTCAAAGGTTTTGCTTTGCCAGAATTTTTGCCTGGTACCGTTCTTGATACTGTACAGTTACGATTGTCTTTGGCAGCGCGTGCCAAAGTATCAAGTGAGGTGCAAAGAATCGTCGTATCATATGCGCTTGATGGAGTGGCGTGGAAAACTGGAACCGTTATTGATATTAACGAAGAAATTTCCAACAGTATCAATGGTGATCATTTTCTTGTTTCACTAGAAGTGCCATCGTACACCAAAGATTTATCGGCATTGGCAGTAAAAGTGACGTATGAAGGTATTAAGTCAGATCTCGATGCTGTGTATGTTGATGGCGTATGGTTGGAAGTAACGTCCGGTCAATTTTATGAAAATCCAGCTGACCCGGCTTTAACCGATCGTCTTGATTATGAACGCGATTTGGAGAAACCGAAGTTTCATGAACTTTCCATTGAAGGGACGGACATGACGGTGAATAATTTGCCATCGTTTACGATGAGTTATGACCCACAACAAGCGTTTATAAAGCGGATTTTTAATAATCTTTTTGGAGAAAATTTATACGCTGTAGATAAAATCGAATTAGTCGACAAGAACGGTGACGTTCTTGACGTGCCATTTTCAATTGTATACCAAGACGAAACAACCTGGACAATAAAAGTCATGCGTCAACCACAAAAATTTGTACCTGGCGTTTATCGGTTGCGAGTTACTGTTAATGAAAACGAAACGGAATATTCTGATAGTTTTGAATTTTATTGGGGAGTGCTTGCTATTAACACACACAAAAGTCAATATTCTCCGAACGAAACTGTAGAGCTGGATATTGCGGCTTTGACAGCCAAGGGTGACACAATTTGTAATGCAGATTTGTCACTTAAAATTATTGATCCCAAAAATGAAATTTTTGAAGTGCCTGTGACACAAACTGGTGCCTGTGGACCAAATAATGTGACCGAAGAACCGGATTATATTGCCACCTTTACTGATACTGACGAATGGGGTGTCTATACCATCCAACTAGAAAATCGAAATCTGGAAGGGGAAGTTGTTCATAAAATTTCTGATTCGTTTACGGTGAGTGACTACATTCCGTACGATATTACGCGCACGGCACCAACGCGTATTTATCCGCCTGCACCATATACAGTGACACTCGATATTAAAGCGAATCGATCATTTACCGGCGATATTGTCGAACGTGTTCCTCGGGGATTTGTTTTTGCTGACACCAGTGGTGGAGAAGTGACAACACTGGAAGAGGCGACGCTTATTACGTGGAAAGATGTGACGATGGAAGTTGGTGAAACCAAGCAACTAACGTATGTCTTTGATGCTCCGGATATTAGTCCATATTTGTATTTGCTTGGGCCACTTGACATGGATGGATTTAAGGAGTTGCGTCAATGGCAAATTGCTTCTGATGCGATTTCTTCGGTAGCGTGGTTAACTGGCACTCGTTCACAGTTGGGAACCAATCTTAATGAAGTGTCACCAAGTGCATTATTATGGAGTACAAGTACCGTTGATTCATTTTATTTTGCGCACTCGACGAGTTCATCGCCACAGCGATTGTATGTTCAGAAAAATGGTGATTATCAAGTATCTGTCACTATACCGCTGGAACGTAATGACACAATTAATAACCAATGGGCCCGTGTTGGATTTGAAGTGCGAGTGAATGGTGTCGTGGTGCCACACGCTATTGGTCGAAGTGGTTTAATTTATAACGCTAGTTCCACTGATCGGCAAAATGAATCATCTGATCATGGTAGTTTTTTACTTACGAATCTCCATGTTGGTGATTATATTGAAGTATATGCACAAGCACTTACTAGTTATGTGGCGCAACCGATTACTATTAGCGGTCAGGCCAGTCTCTATGTCGAGCATATGCCGACAACCGCTGATGTGTTTGCGGCCACAGCGACCAGAACGGTAGCATCAACGAGTCTTAACACGGCGACATCGGCGTTATTGTGGACAGAAACCCGCCAAGATTCTGGCTATGTTCACTCTGACACCATAAATCCTGAGAATATCACTATTTCAGACCCCGGTATGTATTTAGTGTATGTTAATATGCCATTCGATTCACGAGCGACTGCCTACCGTAACGTGCTCGGAAGAGTATTTCTTGATGGAGCACAAGTGCCTGGAGGAGTTTTTTCTCAGGGATTACAAATAGTTACGGCCAATGCTGACTATTATTCCACAAACCACTGGTCGGGTATTGTTGTGGCTACCACTACCAACCAAATATTGACTATCACGATGGAACAAGAAGCGTCGGCGGGTACCACAACCGTGCCGAATGGATTTACTGGATCAGTTTTTATTCAAAAACTCCCGACTGATGACGTTATTGCTTTACGAGGACGTGATCTTTCTGGTGGTACTAACTGGAACCCAAGTCCTGCTCAAAAGATACTATGGGATACACAAATAGCGTACGATAACATCACCTTTACTCATTCTACATCTTCCAACACTGGTGATGTGACAATTAACGAAAGTGGAGACTATCTCTTGACGTATAACGATGCGCTCTACACTGCAGGAGGAACCAATAACGTTATAATTAGTGTGTTTGTAAATGGAGTGGCAGTGCCGGGCGCTCAAACGAAATCTCACTATGTAACAAACAGCTCCGGCCACCAAGATTCTTCTGGTTCACTGGTTTATAATTTAGCTGGTTTAACGCCGGGAACCATCGTGAGTGTGCAGGCATTACGGGATGCCAATACTACTGTCGTAAATGATCGTACTGACGCATTGTTAATGCTATGGAAAAAGAAGGAGCTCAATTTTCGACCAGGTGCTGCTACCTATTACAATGCTCCATTTGATAATGTTCGCTTTGCGTCGACAACGCCATATTTTGATTTTAGTACAACCGATCCTGATGGCAGTTCTGATTTGGTGTACGAATTTTCAATTTCAACGTCGAGTGATTTCGTTGGAGCGATAGAGCGATTTTCTAATATTGACAGTGGTTTTACTAATACTGCTTCAACAAGCGATACCAGTCCATTTATTGAAGGACAAAAAATTCGGTATCAATTACAAGGGGCTGATGCTTTGGTAAGTGGCAACACTTATTATTGGCGCGTACGGGCTAAGGACGTGTCTGGTTCAAATGAATTTGGCGATTGGTCGACGACACAGAGTCTTACTGTCAATACATTGATGACATTGCCTGATTGGTATCAAACTGTCGACGCGCAATTTTTAAGTAATAACTTAGTTGGTGTCGTTGGTAATGGATCTGGTGGTGCTGTGGTTGATGTTATCGATAACACGGAAGCGATGCTGGTATACGGTGAAAAAACTGAAACCGTCATGATGTACCGATTATGGGATGGGACAGCCTGGGGAGCACAAACCAACGGACCTAATCTTGGAGCGGAAATTTATTGGGCCGAATCATCTGCTGGCAATATTCGTGATGAATACGTGGCATCGTTTATTACTGCTGACGGTGATGTGAATGCTCTTGTGTACAGTGCCAGTACATCATCGTGGGGACATCAAAACGAGTTTGTAACAGATTTAAATACCCCAGCAAGACGTGGACTAGCTGTTGCCCACGAGACCACATCTGGAGATGCAATGGTGGTGGCGTGTAGTGTTGGAGCAGATCCGGTGTACACTATTTGGAATGGCAGTACTTGGTCGGCAACAAGCTCGGTTGATGTCGCATCAACCAATAACTGTAATTGGCTCACGATTGCCGCTGATCCGACGTCCGATGAATTGATTCTGGTGACAAAAAATGCGGCTGATAATTACGAAGCCCATGTTTGGGACGGTACTGCGTGGATTGATAGTATTGCTCTTGGACGGGTAGCCGGGACCAACGTTGCCACTGAGGGTATGAGTGTGGTCTATGAAGAATCTGGTGATCAGGCCATGGTCGTATCATCTGATGGTAACGATAATGAGTTCCGATACGCTACCTGGAATGGAGCTGATTGGTCAGCGGTCTTTACGGTGCAGGTATCTGGGAATACTAATGATTTTGAAAATGGACAGCTGGTGCGTGACCAAGGTACTGACCGAATTGGTTTTTGTATGGTGGACGACGCCTCTGATATCAACGCAATTATTTGGGATGGTGAAGTGTGGGGTACTGAGGTCCAACTTGAAAGCACAACAGAATCTACTCAAAGTCGTCCATTTGATTGTGAATTTGAAACGATACCTGGCCGGGACGGTAATTTTATCGTGGCTTATTCTGATGCCAATACTGATGAATATCAGTATCTTAATACCAGTTGGTCGGGTCCGCTCGATATGTCGGATATGGAGGAATTTTGGTACCTACAAACAGCGCGAACTGGGGACGGTACAATATTGGCAGTCGGAATGGAAAATCAAGGCGTTGATCCATTACGCGCGAGTACGTTTAATGGTACAAATTGGTCCCCAAATACACTGATTCAAGCTAATCCGGCGGAAACGAACGCTGATCCGCGTAGTGAATCATTTTCAATTGCTACACGGCGATTTAGTTATTCGGCTGGTACGATGACTACGCGCCCAGTCGCTTTCTCTAGTGTTGCTGGTCAGTCAAAATGGGGCGACTTGTCGTTTTCGACAACTGAGCCAATTGGCGCTACGATAAAGGTGCGAGTCAAATATTCAAACGTGGGAACATGTGATGCCTATATTCCTGATGGTGTACTCACCGGAAATGATACAGGTTTTTCAGCGGCCTCTGCTCCGATTGATCTTTCTGGTCTTAGTACCACTACCTATTCACAAATTTGTCTTGAAGCAGCAATTACGACCGCCGCTGAAGTATCGGCCTCTCTCAATGATTGGAATATTACTTGGGTACGTCAACCAAAGTTAATTCAAAATGAATATCAGTGGTTTGTAAATGGTAGTTTCTTGACGCCGACTGATCCGTGGCCGGTTGGTATCATTGATACTCCCATCAATACATCGTTTGGTGCGGGAGATGCTATTAGTGTTAATGAGACAATTCGTTTACGGACATCATTGCGGGGATTGAATATTAATACACCAACCAGCACCGTCACATTAAAGTTGCAATATGCTCCTGGTTTGACGTGTTCACCTTCGCTAAATTGGCAAGATGTAGGAGAAATCGGCAGTACGACTGCGTTGTGGCGTGGTTATGCTAATGCGGTGGTTGGTGATGATTGGTATGCCTCTGGTTGGGCTCGCCGATTAAAAATTACCGTTGATCATACATTAGTAAGCGAAGACCTCACGGATTTCCCGGTATATGTAGATTTAGCAGATCTACCTGACGGTTTCTTTGCGAGTGTTCAAAGTGATGGTGATGATATTCGCGTTACGACTGCTGATGGCTTGACTGAAGTACCGCGAGATTTAGTAGCCATTAATACGATTAGCAAAACGGGAGAGCTACATTTTAAAGCGTCGGTATCTTCAACTACTGATAGCGAATTTTATATTTACTACAACAATCCCGGTGCTTCGGGGTATGCTGCAAATGGAACATACGGCTCGGAAAATGTGTGGTCTAATGGATATCGATTGCGGTATGCTATGGACGATAATCCGGCTGCGTCCAGTCCACAAATAAAAGACAGTACGTCGTATAGTAATGATGCGGTGGTGCGAGGTACTGCTGGTATGACTGCTGGAGATGTGGTTGGTGGTAAGGTTGGTCAAGCTATAAATCACGATGGAAACGATGGGGCATTCTTTGAAAATGTACTTACTTTTTCAGGAACCTTCACCGTCTCTTTGTGGTGGCGAACCCAAAATATTGTTGATGGTAATGGTTTTGCATTGGCGAGTGCTGATGGCGGTTCAAATGAAAAAATTGGTGCTTGGAATACACCAAGTAACGGACGAGCCTTTGTGCGGGTGTTGCCAGGAGGTTCCAGTGACACGGCAATTAATCACCCGGCAGATGGTACGTGGACATATGTTGTCGTTACACGAGACAGTAGCAACAAAGTTGACGTCCATTTTAATGGTTCAACCACCCGTTTATTTGGAGATGTGGCTCAAAACGGTAATTCAAATTGGCACAATTTTGGCGGTGATCCATCACAAGGCTTTGAAGGAGATATCGATGAATTACGTTTTTCAAATGTTCGTCGTACCAATGGTTGGTTAAGAACGGAGTATTTTAACCAAGGTAATCCAACTGGATTTTACGATATTTCTGAAGAACAATTGATTAGTGACGGTCGCAATTTACCAAGTACATTACTTGCGTCTTCAACCTATGCCGAAACGTATGAAGAGGAAAATCCTACTCGTGAAAATCAACACCAAATTGTGGTCGGAAGTAGTGCTGAATGGGATTTTGTCCTTCAAAATAACAATGCTGTTGCTAATACTAATTATTGTTTCCGTTTAGTGTATGAGAATGATGCGTTGTTAAGTGTATATAATCGATACCCTCGACTGATCACTAATGCACCGCCTCTATCGACAGATTTGTTTGCGCCATTTGATAACGAACAAACAGCATCAACAACACCGTGGTTTGAATTTGCTACTACTGACGCTTTGGATGATATGTTGTCGTACGAAATTGAAGTGGATACTGACTACACGTTTGGTTCGCCAGATGTTGTCAGTGAATCGGGAGCTAATTTCTCTCAATTCACCAATTTATCAAGTCCGTCTGAACGTGGATTGTATACACCTGGCCAAATCATCCGTTTTATTCCGGAAACTGCTCTTAGTAACAACACCACCTATTGGTGGCGAGTGCGAGCCCGTGATGATGAAGGCTCTGGAGCCTATGGTGAATGGTCAACGGCAAAAAGTGTCACCATCAATACTGCCACTGCTATTACGACGTGGTTCCAAACTACCAAAGAACAATTTGACACCGATGATTTAATCGATGCCGCTATTAATGTTGCTGACGATATTCGTATTGCTACTGGCTTTACGGTGGCCACAACAACAAGTACGGCTATTCATTTTTCTGATGTTGATACCGGCAATGCGTGGGGCTTACTACAATTTACCGACAATGAATCATCAGGAGATATAAAATATTCGATTGAATATCTGGTGTCCGGAAACGAATGGGAATTGATACCGGATGCTGATTTGCCTGGTAATGCGGCTGGGTTTGATACGTCTGGTGTGAGTCTCGCTAGTCTCAGTACTACGGTGTATCACACTATTCGCATTAGGGCGATTATGACGGGGAATGATAGCTTACCACGACTGGAAAGCTGGTCATTATTGTGGGGCGAGCGTATCACAATGCCAAATCATATTACCCCGTTTGATAACGCTAAAGTAAATTCTGCAACACCGATTTTGCGTTTCCAAACTGCTGATCCTCAGGGAGATAGTATGGAATATGAGGTACAGATTTCTACGACCGCAAATTTTGTCTCTTCTACAACGTATGTGTCTGGAGTCGTTAGTGGTTTTGCTAATGAGATTACTCCAGCAGACACCACACCATTTAATTCCAATGAAGTTATTTCGTATACGTTCCAATCTCCTCTTAGTAACAACACCACCTATTGGTGGCGAGTGCGGGCCCGTGATATTAACGACGAAAACGCGTATTCAGATTGGAGTGCTCCAAATAGCTTTACCGTCAGTGTCGGATTAGGTGTGTCAACGTGGTTTCAAACTACTGGTGATCAATTTTTAACCAATGATAATCGCAATATTGAAAAAACTGAAACACAAGCACAAATCACGACAACCATTACCGAAGCGATGGTAGCGTATGGTGAATCCACATCATTTTTGCCACGATACCGCATTTGGGACGGTGCCGCCTGGAGTGATCCACAAACAGCCCTTGAAGTGGGTGCTCTGATTGAATGGTCTGACCTCAAAGCAGCACCAAAACGTAATGAATACGCTCTGGCAACGTTAGGTACCGACGGGGATGTCAATGTGCAAATCTACGACGGATTGACGGGGACATGGGGTGATATGAACGAATTAGTGACGAGTATTGCCAATACCGGATATCGCGGGGAAAGTATCGCTTACGAAACTAATTCCGGCGATTTACTCGCGATTGCTTGTGAGGGTACTAATGCTGTTTATAGTGTTTGGAATGGTTCAAGTTGGAGCGCCACTTCTTCGATTTCTCTTACAAAAGGAACAAACTGTCAGTTTATTCAAACCGCGTCTGATCCGACCTCAGATGAAATTATTGCCGTATTTAAGCACGAAATTACCGGTTCACCAGATTATGAAGCGTTGGTGTGGAACGGTTCAAGTTGGGGACATAGTTTAACCTTCGGCGATATGAGCCGGGCGGCTAACGAAGGTATTGCCGTTGACTACGAAGCTTCAGGTAATCAAGCAATAATAGTCGTAAGTAATGGTAATAATGCCGGTTTTCTTTACAACACTTGGGATGGTTCAAATTGGTCTGGGACTCTTGCTCAAACGTTGCAAGATGATTTTGAACATGGCGTTATTAAAAGAGACGTTGGTACTGACCGATTAGCGTTCTGTGCCATTGACATTGATGGACAAATTAGTACAACGTTATGGGACGGTGCCGCGTGGGATACGTACACCACCCTTGATACCGCTGGTAATAGTCAAGCAGGTCGACCAGTAAGTTGTGAATTTGAAACCACCCCAAGTCGTGATGGGTATGTAATGATTCCTTATTCTGACACCGTAAATGCTCGTTACCAATATTACGCCACGTCATCATATTCTGGTGAACAAAATATCACCGGTCTTAATCTCAACGTCGGAGCCTGGACAACACAAACGATTCGTACGGCAAATGGTTTGATTTTAGCGATGTTTTTGAAAGATGACAGTATTGCCCCGGCTGACCAATATTTATTTACCTACTGGGATGGAACAGCGTGGACGGGACAAGAGGTAATAAGCAGTCTACCGTCTGTTAATGGTACGCCATTCCATGATTCTATTGCCATGGCCGCACAAATTTCCCCTAATTTCGTTGACGGTACCATACGATCAACTCCAATTAATTTTAGCGATGGCGGTAGTCCGCGTTGGGAATCAATTGGCTGGAACGACACTACTCCGGGGGCTAGTTTGATTAAATATCGGGTCTATTACGAAGTGTCTACTGGAACATATGCATTGGTACCAGATAGTGAAATTGCTGGTAATGCTGCCGGGATTACGAGTGGTCCAGTTGATATCACTGATCTCGAACCCGTCATATATAAAAAATTACAATTAGAAGCTGAACTGATATGTGATAGTGGTGACTGCCCGGCATTACTTGATTGGTATGTGGAATGGTCTGAAGGTATTTCCATTTCAGGAATAGCCTTTGCGTATGATCAATCTACTCCATTAACCGAAGGCACTATTGCAGTTGCGATTAATGGTGTATTGCAATCTGGTAAAACTGCCAATATATCCGCAGCGACAGGAACACAAAAAGCTATCTTCTCAAGCACCGGTACTTCCACCTTTACGGTGCCAGCGAGTGTAACTGCCGTGACGGTGAAAGCCTGGGGTGGCGGCGGCGGCGGCGGTGGTGGTGGTGTGAGTAATGCTGGGGCCTTTGGCGGCGGCGGCGGATTTGTGCAGGCAACATTACCAGTCACACCGGCAGAGAACTTGTCAGTTCGAGTTGGCGGCGGCGGCGGCGGCGGATTGTTTGCTTCACCTGCTGGCGCTGGCGCTGGCGGCGGTTACGCTGGGATATACCGTAGTTCGACACCTCTTGTGATTGCGGGTGCCGGCGGTGGTGGTGGTGCCGGCGGCGGCGGTATCGGGTATGTTGGAGTGGGAATTGAATGTGCCGTAAGCGCAACCAATTGTTCACCAAATATTCCACAAGGAACTGCTGAACATGACGTACTGATTGCGGTGTTGCATTCACGTACGGCCACAGCGCACACGTGTGTAACAAACTGTAGTGGATGGACTGAATTTTCTTCACAGACAAGTGGCAATGGACAATTGTCAGTGTGGTATTTACGACAAGGTACGACCACTCCTTTGATGCCAACATTTGGCGGACCGGCAACGGATAGTTACATTGGTCGTATTTGGGCTTTCCGTGGGGTAGCGCGAACAGGTAATCCATTTGACCAAGTGAGTGCAAACAATAGCCAAACCGCGGCGACAACGTACACTGGTCCAAATCTTTCCAGCACGGTAGCTAATTCAATGTTGGTGTTTGTTGGTGGTTCGCTTGATGACCGTGATTGGGGACCATCAGGTGGTTCTTGTGGTATGCCGAGTGGCGTTAATACAGCGTTTTATTCGACAAACACGAACGGTAACGATAACTCTATCTTTTTATGTTTTGATGATACCCCGACAAATAGTGCCGGTTCTCTTGGGGTGCCAAGTATGACACAATCAGCGGCATTCGCCGGACGATCATTTAATTTTAATCTGCGTCCAGAAACAGCGACTCAATTAGCAAGTGCTGGCGCTGGCGGTGCTGGTGGTGGATTAGTTGGTGGCAATGGTGGCGCTAACGATACTGTCTTTAGTGTTACTGGTGGTGCGACAACTGATATGTTCGGCTTTAGACACCATGTATTTACGAGTAGTGACACTTTCCAGGTGACGAGCGGCACCCGATCTGTTGATTTACTCCTTGTGGGTGGTGGTGGTGGTGGTGGTGGCTATCGGTACGGCGGTGGTGGTGGCGGCGCTGGCGCGATAAAAATATTGGAAAACCAAGTCCTCGGAACC
This sequence comes from uncultured Candidatus Saccharibacteria bacterium, assembly GCA_964469295.1. GTDB lineage: Bacteria > Patescibacteriota > Minisyncoccia > Phycocordibacterales > UBA918 > OLB19. Next base: position 72,806 of record CAYXYJ010000001.1, on the reverse strand, counting down.
AGTTCTTATGCAGTAACGATTGGCGCGGGCGGAACTGGTGGCGATAACACTGATACCGCCAATGGAAATGGCCAGACTGGTGGTACGACGTCGTTCGCTGCTAATACAGCTATTGGTGGTGGTGGTGGTTTACGTGGAGATCGACCAAATGATGGATCAACTGGTTTCTTTGGTGCCTCAGGTGGTGGTGGTGGTAGCACTAATGTTAATGCAGTATCGCATGCTGGTGGTACGAGTACGGCGGGATTTGGTAATGATGGAGGGGCGGGTGGCTCGGCGAATGCGACGAATGACCAGTCTGGCGGTGGTGGTGGTGGCGCTGGAAGTGCTGGGAGTGCTGGTTCTAATACCTCAGGCGGTAATGGTGGCGTTGGTCGTGATCTCAGTGCTTGGTGGGGAACCAGTGTGGGTGTGAGTGGTTGGTTTGGCGGCGGTGGTGGTGGTGGAAAAAGAAATGCAGAAACTGCCGGAACAGCTAGTCACGGTGGCGGTAATGGTGGCGTTGGTAATAATAATGGAGTAACGGCTACGGCTAACACTGGCGGCGGCGGCGGCGGCGCTGGCGGTACATCGGCGACTCAATATGGCGGTGGCGGCGGATCAGGATTGGTTATTGCTCGATATCGCATTCCACTATTGGCCAGTACTGGTGGTACACAAAGTGCCGGTGGTACTGCCGGTGGTGCCGCTACATCCGGCGCGTCCCTATTAGGTGGCGCTGGTGACAGCGGAGTCAGTGGTGGTGCCGGTGGTACTGCCGAAGTATTTGGTGGCGGCGCTGGCGGAACTGGAAATAGTGCTACGGCCGAAGCTGGCGGCGGTGGCGGTGGCGCTGGATATTTTGGCGGCGGTGGCGGTGCGCGCGGTATGAATGCGTTACATTCTGGTGCTGGCGGCGCTGGTGGTTCGTCATATATATATGCCAGTGCTACTGCCACCAGTACGATTGCTGGTAGTGGCGCTGGAGCAGCCAATATTGGTGATGCTGATTATGCTGGCGGCGCTGGTAACGGTGGCGCTGGAGGCGCTGCAGGAAGTGCGGGTACTGCTGGTGGTAACGGACGAGTAGTTATTAGTTGGGTAGGATCAACAACGCCGGGAGTGTGGAATATTCCAAACGTAAACGTTGCCGTCGGTGATGTAGTGACAATTTTTAGACAAAGTGTTGACGGATCGCTCGAAGCGGTCGCCGTAACAAAATATGACGGTAACGGTGATATTACCGGTATGCAATTGTCGTCCCGACATGTAACGATTGGCTCTGATGATGCTCCAATTATTGCGAATAATGATTTGGAAGTCTACAAAAACTCTGATAATGAAGACATCTTTTACGATGTAGCTGGCGGCAACATATTAAATCTATGTAATGAATCCACTTGTGGTGATGCTGGTTTGCGTGTACTTTCTGGTAGTACCTACCAGCCTGGGGCTAATGGTTCGGTCATTCATTTCCAAAATAACGGAACATTTTTGCCAACCATGAACACATTGCGTGTCCGTGGTGACTGGAAGCAGCTCGGCACCTTTACTACTGATGCATCAACTATTATTTTCACTGCAACGAGTACCAGTCCACAAATTGAATCAGCAACGACGAGTATTGAGTTTGCTAACGTTACCTTTGGTGAAACGTCTGGGGCAGCAATTTGGACACTCAGCAAGCCATTATCAGTGAAGGGATCATTGGCAATTAATTACGGAACATTGGCGCGAAATACTCAAACTATAGCCATTATGGGTAATCTGAGTTTGGGAAGTAGTGGTACAATGACCGGTCTGGCTACAACGTCATTTACTGGAAGTGGTGCTCATACCTGGGGTGATGCTAAGTCTGCTACTACAAGTACTAACGCCGGGTATGTGGTGGTTGATGGCACCGCTAAAACTATTACGCTGTCTGGTAACGTTGGTGCTGATACCGTTACGATTGGTGCTGACGATACCCTAAATAGCTCTGGTAGTGGGTATAATATCAATGTTTATAAAGCATGGGTGAATAACAATTCGTTTATTCCTCAAACCGGTACCGTTACTTTTGTGGGAACATCAACCGGGGTTATTTACCGAGGTGCTTCATCATTTAATAACCTCGCTTTTACTGGCGTGGGGGGCAATTGGTCATTTTCAACATCGACACTAGCGTTAACCGGCAATTTGACGATTGCTACCGGAACCGTCACCTTACCGACAGGCACAACAACCATCGCTGGTTCATTCTTGAATACTGGTGGTACGTTTGCTCACAATAATGGTGAAGTACGATTTACCAGTACATCCGGTGGACGAACAATCACACAACGGGCAACGGCGTTCCTCAATACATTTTATGACGTGGTATTTGCTGGTAGTGGCGCCTGGAGCTTTAGTGAATCAGCTGCTACTACCACAAGACATTTCCGCATCCAATCAGGTACGGTGACGATGCCGACAGGTACCCTAACAGTCGGCGGTGATTTTAATGTAAGTGGTACCGGCGCCTTTGCTCACAATAATGGTGAGGTAGTATTTCTGGTACAGGATGCGAATACGGTTCGTGCCAATGGTTCAGCCTTTAATCATGTGCGTACTCGTGGTGGCGTAGCGGGTTCTTGGTATAACGATAGTTGGAATTATCGTTTACCAATTGTCGTCAAAGCCAATCAAATCAGTGCTGGTCTTACGAATTTCCCTGTTTATGTTGATTTGCATGATTTGCCAAGTAGTTTCTTTAGTAATACTAAAGCTGATGGTGGTGATATTCGCGTTACTCAAAGTGATGGTATGACCGAAGTACCAATTGAATTGGTGTCAATCAACACTGGTACGCAAGTCGGAGAATTATATTTTAGAGCTAACGCACTTTCTTCTACTACTGATGCAACATTCTATATATATTACGGCAACGCTGCGGCGAGTGGTTATGCCAACAATGCGACGTATGGCTCATTAGCAGTGTGGAATAATGGGTACGTTATTGTAGCGCACATGAATGACCTTACTACCAGTAGCATCAAAAACAGTGCAACGACATCACGAGATGGAACAAAAGATAGCGCAAATAACCCACAAGTCGTTACAACCGGCAAAATATATAATGCCCAAGATTACAGCGGTGACGATATTACTATTCCAAATGTTGGTTACGGCTCGGCAAATATCACTATATCTGCTTGGTTTAATCCGGATGATTTAACTGGTTCTGGCGACACGGCAACGTATGGGTTTACCATTTTCTCAGCCCACGATACGAATTACACCTGGTTAACGGCTGGAGGGACGGGAGCTACCTCGGAATTGAAATTCTGTGCTTTTACATCAAATTCAACTTGTAACACAACATCAGGCGCGGGTATTTCGACCGGACAATGGAATTTCGTGTCAGCGACGGCCATTGACGGTGGTGCCTCAACAGTACGAGTCAACGCTAATCCTGTGCTTTCATTTAGCAACGATGGTGCAGCCACCTGGAACTCTTACTCAACAATTGGAGACCTGCGTGATAACCGTAATATTGAATTTGATGGCCGGCTTGATGAAATTCGTATTTCAAACGTTATTCGTAGTACGGCTTGGCAGGATGCTGAATACAAAAATACCAGTACTACCACTAATTTTTATACAATTGGCGGCGTAGAATTGGTGCGATCAAGAATTTTCACAGATACAAATGTATCAATCCTCGGCAACTTTATCCTGGATACTTCTGGTGATGCTACTTTCCCAACGGGAATCCTGAGCGTTGGTGGCTCATTTGATAATAACGCCAAATTTATTGCTAACGGGGGAACGGTTCGCTTTAATTCAACTGCGGGAGCTGAAACAATTGCCGCGGGTAGTTCCACCTTTGCGACATTGGAATTTAATAGTGCATCAGGTGACTTCACCGTAACCGAAAACGCCACCGCCACGACGGCTATCTTGTTGTCAGCAGCGTCGCAGTTTACGCTACAGAATGGTCGCATTCTTGAATCAACCGGGACGTTTACCAACGCCGCTTCGGGAACAGCGACAACCTGGACGGGTTCGATTTTGCGGTTGTCTGGTACGGACCATACAATGAATAATAAATCTCATGGTGGTGATGTGTACGGCACGTTACAAGTGGTTGGTGATACCGATGTGGCTATGTGGAATAGTAGTGCCTCTACGTACAGTACACTTGATACCAGTTCAATTTATTCACAAGATCATGCCGGCGTTGATGGTGATTTGAATATTTATGGTAATTATATTCGTTCAACTGGTACTGAATATTGGAGTTACGCCACGGACTTTGACGGCACAGCATTGGGCACGAGTAGTGCTCGACAAGTGGATATACGAGTAGCAACGAGTGGCTATATTGGATTTGTAAACTCATCACTCAATTTTGTTGGTGTGGCTGGGGCATCGTCTACTATTGATGCATTGGCAGGTACTTATACATTAAATGCTTCAAATACAACTGTTACCGCCGAACAATTTAGGGTGTCTGGTACGAACAACGCTGGACTTGGTTTATATGCGTCATCGACTCTCAGTATCTTTAGAGATGGATTCTTTACCGTCGCGTCTGGTTCAACTGCTATCACTGTTAGTAGTAGCACCGTGACAAAAAATGCGTCAGCCCAGTTATACCGTATCGGTTTTGCCACCTCAACCGGTCTAGCGTCAAACGTTACGCTGGTTGGCACTACCTCATCATTTATTTGGTTCCGTGACGGGGTGGGGAATTTATACGGCGAATCGTTTGATACTAATGATGGTAATCCGGGGTCAATTCGTTTTGACGACAGTTCGAATACCATCACCGTGTCTGGCTTTGTCTATGGTGCTAACGGTAGTTCACCAATCGGTGCTCCAACCTGTAACGGTTCCACACCAAATGTTCGATTAGTGGTAAATAGCGGTTCATACACGGCGTCAACGAGTTGTAATGCGGCCACTGGTGCGTACACATTTAGTAATGTGACATACATTGGCGATCCAAAGATTACGGTGTACCTCAATACCAACGGTGGTGCGCAAGGGGTGAGTGTGACCAAAACGCCGACTGCCAATATCACCAATATGAATATTTATGCAAATTATTTGACGACAAGACACCAAGATGTCGCACCGTTAACGATTGCTGATTTGGTATTGTATGACTACGATAATGATACGGATATTCGCTTCATCGCGACGACGTCTTCGCTGTCAGTGTTGTCAGGGTCAGGGTTGTCGGTGTTTGCTTCATCGACTTTCGCGCCGGGTGGCAATGTATCATTGCTTGGTAACGCCGGAACCTCAAGTGCTGAAGGGACCCTACAAATTGGTGCTGACGCCACGTTCTTGGCAACTAGTACAGAAACTCATTCATTGGCCGGCCGATTGGTGATGGCCACAACGTCGATCCTTACCCCGGCTTCATCAACGTTTGTCTTTACAGCCACTACCACCGGTAAGAGCATTACTGCTCCAAATACCGTTACGTTCAATAACCTGCAATTTGTTGGTGCGGGTGGGGCGTGGAATATTACGGCACCGCTCGTTGTTAATGGCGCAATGAATGTTAATGCGGGAACTGTTACCGGTACGAGTAATATCACTTTAACCAATGGTTCAATTACTGGTAACGGTGTGTTGTCATTGGGTGGTGGCACGCTGACATTACAACAATCAAATACCTTTGGTGGTAATACTGCGTGGACGGTCAACAATCTCACCTTAGGAAACGGATCAATAGTGGGTACAACCACACCAGCAACCGCCACGACTACTACCGTATTAGGGCTACTCTTCATCCAATCTTCTCATTTCTTTGCGGCGGGGTCATCGACGTGGGATTTGGCAGGCACTGGTACGGTCTTTACTGAAACTGGTACTTTTATAGAAGGAACCAGTCGAGTGCGTTACAGTGGTAACTCGGCAACGGTACTCGGTACCACGTATTATGATTTGGTAATAAATGCGGCCGCTGGTAGTTCAACGATGACGGCAATTGGCAGTGGTCTCGCTACACTTAATAATTTGGTAATTGGTGGCACAGCGAGTACTACCTTCAACCTCAACACCAACGATCCGGCGGTGACGGTTGGAAACGATTTGTTGATTAATACCGGCGGAACAGTGTTAGCCAGTAATAGCTCCACCCTCACTATTGTTGGTAGTTACGATAATAACGGAAATTTTGTGGGGAATAGTGGTACGGTCGCTTTCACTGGTAGTGGTACGGAAACTATCGCTGCCGGAGCTTCACCATTTAGTTCGGTGACAATCAACGGTACTGGTAACTTTACTGTGACCGAACATGCCACTGCGACCGCTTCATGGCTTCTCTCTAATCATACCAATTTCACTGTTGCATCGAGTCAGTCGTTGGCGATTGGAGGTTCTTTCATTAACAGTATCGGTGGAACATCAACGACTTGGACTGGCTCCCGACTCCATTTGTTTGGTGGTGGCAGTATGAGCATCAACGCGTCAACAACCGCCGATAGTTACGGAACGTTATCAGTTGCATCGAGCACTCGTGTACGAATGTGGAACTCTGATGCCTCGAGTTATATTATTGACGGTGGATTGTATTCACAGGATCACAATAGCACCAATGGATTGTTGCACATTTATGGTAATTTCAACGAAACAACTGCTAATGATTATTGGAGTTACGCCACGGACTTTGATGGGACACCTCTTTTGGGTGGAAATGGTCGGGCGGTAACGGTAGCTTTTGCTGATAATGCTCGTGGTACGTGGACTGGTGGATCGTTGTCTGTCATTGGTAGCACGAGTGCATCGACGACGATTCAAAATCAAGGTAGTGGTTCATATAACTTGATGATTGGTGGTACGGCGTCAACGAGTTGGAATCGCGTGGTGTTACGCAATCTAAAGAGTAGTGGACTTGAATTTTCTGGTACCCCGACAGTCGTTGATTTTTCACGAACCGATCACCTGGTACAAGTCAACGGTGGTACTGGTATTACTGTTGGTGGTACAGTCCTCAATGCGAACGAAGCTAGAAACTTTACAAATAATGTATTTGCGGCGGATATTGGTGTTACTGGCGCGAGTAACGTTACGGCTACGGGTACGGCGGTAACTTCTTGGCGCTTTACTAACCACGTCGGAAATATTGCTGGTGAAAATTATGACGTGGATCCAACCGGTGACCCAGGATACTTGGTGTGGGATGATTCGCAAGCACTCATTACTGTGTCTGGTAATGTGTATAGTGACGAAGGGAGTACGGTATCAATGGTCTGTGACGGGGTAACCAATGCCGTAACATTACGAGTGGCTGGTCTTACAAGTTACAGTACTACCTGTAATGCATCTACTGGTGCATATAGTATCAGTAATGTGGCCTTTAACACTCTCGATAGTTTGATTGTGTACATTGATGGCAAAACCCAAAAAGCCGCCCATGTTACTAAATCGCCAATTTCATCAATTAGCAACATGCATTTGTATGAAAACCGAATTATCGTTCGTCACGAAAATACTGATCCGATAACAATTGCTGATATGGCCGTATGGGATAGCTCTGATGATGCCGATATTCCATTTACGGCGGTTGATTCCGGAAATGATACGCTCGATATTGGAGCTAATCGCAAACTCATTATTTGGAGCGGTAAAACCTTTGCCCCAAATGGTAATGTCACGCTCGCCGGTGGTGGCGCTGGTGATGCTGTCGATGGCACCATGGAAGCGCTTACGAATGCACGATTCAGAGCCGCAAACGGTGAAACTCATAGCGTGGCCGGGGACTTCCTATTTGGAACGGGAGCCGTCTTTGAAGCGGGGCAATCGACAACCACCTTTACGTCGTCGGTATCTGGTCGCACGATTGATGTGAACAGTAATCATTTCTACAACGTTGGATTTACTGGTTCGGGATCGTATACCGTAACAGATAACACTTTTACTACACAACGATCATACTCACAGTCTGCTGGTTCAGTTACTTTTGGTAGCGGCACTACAACAATAGGCGCTTCGTTTAATGCGACTGGCGGCAGCTTTACTATGCCAAGCACCGCTTTAATCTTTACCAGCACTTCAACGGGTAATGTTGTACGCTTTGATGACGGTGTCGTGCCACCAGTCCGATTCACCGGAAATGGAGGATCGTGGTCAATGACTGATACTAACGCCACAACCACTGGTTCGGTATATATCGCTGGTGGGGCGGTAACGCTTCCAAGCGGTTCTTTGACCGTTGGCGGTTCATTTGAAGTGGCAAGCGGGACCGTCACTCATAACACCTCAGATATCATTATGACCGGTTCAGGATCGTTAGTGTTGCGAGCGAATAATTCCGATTTATTTGCCCTCCGCAAGACCGGTAACGGTACCCTCACCATGTTGGATAATTCACTAACTCTTCGTGATGATTTGGTCGTTGCCTCTGGTACGTTAGTTGCAGCGACTGGAACGTTGTCGATTGGTGGATCAATGAGTATAACCGGTACCAACTTTACTCATTCATCAGGCACCGTGTTATTTAATGCGGTGACGACAGGTAAAACCATCGCTGTTGGTAGCAGTACACTGTACAATGTTAATTTTGGTAGTGCGTCTGGTGGTTGGACCTGGCTTGGAAATGCGACCGCTACTAATAATGTTACGCTCTCGTCAGCGTCATCGTTCACGAAAGCCTCGAGTACCGTCCTCGTTGTTGGTGGAGTCTTTACTAACCTTGTTGGTGGTAGTGCGACAAATTGGACAAATAGTACGTTGCAACTCACTGGAACTAATCCATTTACCATTAATACCAAGACTGCTGGTGGCGATGTGTATGCAACAGTAACCATTAATTCGGCGCACGTTCGTATGTGGAACAGTTCAGCTGCCACGACTACGACTGGATTGACTGCTTCGTTGTATTCACAAGATCACGGAGCGGTTGATGGGGTACTTAATATTTATGGTGACTTTACCATTGCTACGACGTCTGAATATTGGAGTTATTCAATTGATTTTGATGGAACAACACTCACTGGTCCAGCCCAACGTTCGGTAACGGTACGTTTTGCCCCGTCAGCTTCAAGTACATTGATGTCTGGTACCCTGGATATTATTGGTGGCGTTGGCGCAACCACATCGATAGCAGCGCTTAATGGTGGCACCTATGCTTTTAGCGCTATGGGTGGTTCATTGTCAATGCGGTATGCCTCAGTGACTGATATGTGGTCAGAAGGTATTGCGTTATCAGGAAATGTCAATCTATCACAATTCAGTAATAATAATTTACGATTAGTGGTTGATACTGGATCTTTGATTACTGTCACCAGTAGTGTGGTAGACGCCAACGCATCGGAAATTTATAACGCGATTGGAATGCATGCGGGTGCCGTATCTGGATACGGTGTGGAGTTGGTTGGTACGACAACAAACGCGTGGCGGTTTACTGATGCCTACGGCTCACTTGGAACTGAAGGATTTGACATTGACGGTCTTGATGCTTGTGGATCAATTCGATTTAATGACAGTGCTTGTCTGTTGACCACCCAATCTGATGCTCGGTGGCGTATGGACAACGGTGGAGAAGGAGCCCCAGATAGCGAATGGTTTGACGGAGACTGGGATTATCGTCAACGTGTTCGCGTACATAATGCTACTGGCAACTCGTATGCGACAACCTCTGTAAAGTTGTTAGTGACGTACGATAACAGTATGCAATCGGACTTCGATGATCTACGATTCACTGGTAATAATGGGTTGACATCGTTACCGTATTGGATCGAACGCTATGTGGCGAGTACCGAAGCCGTAGTGTGGGTGCAAGTACCAAGTGTTCCAGCCACCGGTGCAGCGACTGTATTTATGTATTATGGTAATGGAACGGCTTCATCAACCAGTAATGCAGGTAATACCTTTACCTTTGTCGATACGTTTGAAGACAACAATATTACTGAATATAGTGGTGACACCAGTCTCTTCCAAACGGATACTGCTCCAGTATACGGTGGTACCTATGCGCTTGAAGCATCAAATAAGAGTGGCCGTACCACTGATGGTATTTACCGCACTGGTTCGCAAACAGCGCAAGATCAAACAATCCGTTGGATGCAATATATTGATATTAGTGCTGGTTCCGGTGATGAAGCGTGTACATTGTTTGCTGTACAAAATGCAAATAATAATTACGCAATTTGTTTGGAACAATTCGGTACAGATCGTATGGTGATATCAAAAGACGTTGATGATAACGATGTGTCTGGAACTATTTTGGCATCGACCACCGTCACGTACGCTACGGGTTGGTACGAAGTTGAAGTCGATTGGTTTACCAACAACCGCATCAGTGCCTACTTGTATAACACCGCCGGATCATTGGTGGCGAGTACGACTGTTATTAACAGTAGTTACACTTCTGGCGGTATGGGCTTTACTTTCTGGTTCCAAAACGGTTCTTGGGATAGTTACACTGTCCGCGGTCTTAGTCCACGGCGACCAACAGTGTACTTTGGAGCCAAGCAAACGGCTGGTGGCTCTACGTGGGCAGCGGCTCAAAATGCTATGGGTGGAGCCATTCCGGGTGAAACTCGTCGCTTACGTATTGGTATTGAAAACACTGGTCTTGATATTACCAGTCAACAATTCCGCCTAGATTACGCAGCGAAAGCGTCGGCTCCAAGTTGCGAGTCAGTGGCTCAAGGTTCGTTTGCGCCAGTACCAAACCAGGCTTCATGCGGATCTTCACCCGTATGTATGCAATCATCGTCATATATTACTGGTGACGACAATACTACTGACTTACTGGCAAATATGAGTGGCGGCTATACCACTGGTCGAATCGTGGAAAGTCCAGCCACGAGTACCAGCGCAATGGATGTTCCTCAACATACATATACTGAACTAGAGTATGTCATCACTCCGACTGTAGCGGCGTCCGATAGCTATTGTTTCCGTGTGACCAATAATGGTACTCCATTAGACTATTATGAAGCGGTTCCTGAATTAGGGTTGCAATTCGATCCGGTATTTGGTCCAGTGACGCTAAATAATGGACAGCCGATTGTGCTGACACCAAACGCAACCACAACGATCGTTGCTTCAAGTACAGTTACTGACTTTAATGGGTACGCTGATATTGTCAGTGGTACCTCAACCATGTATCGCAGTGGTGCCGGTGCGGCTTGTTCGGCAAACACAAACAATTGTTACATTTCAACCACCAATAATAGTTGTCACTTAACGGCATGTAGCGGTAACACTTGTTCATTGGTGTGTTCATCTGATATTTACTTCCATGCCGATCCAACTGATGCCGGTGCATATGAAGGGGAAGAATGGATGGCCTATATGGAAGTCAATGATACGGGTGGTGGGTATGATTTTGCCTCAGCGCTCGGTGTCGAGTTGCTCACGTTGCGTGCTCTAACTGTTGATAGTGCGATTAATTATGGGTCATTAGCGCCTGATGATAACACTGGAACCTATAATCCAACTACGACAGTCTCAAATACTGGTAATGTTGCCTTTGATCTCGAAATTCTCGGAACCGATCTCTCTGACGGACATTCATCAGTGATTCCAGCCTCACAACAAAAACTGGCAACTTCAACGTTCTCATATAGTGCTTGTGCTACCTGTTCACTTCTGTCAAGTACGACACCCGTTGAATTGGCAGTTAATCTGGACAAACCAGTAACTGAAAGCCCTCTCGTCTCGACACAATTGTATTGGGGAATCTCGGTACCTCTTGGTGTTAATAGTGCGCCACACCAAGGTATCAACGTTTTTACTCCAGTTTCACCATAACTGTCATGTATACTGTATCAAGTATGTTAAAGAGGTTTATCGGTGTGATGCTAATGGTTACAATGGTGTATCCAAGTCATTTCTTGGTGCTCGCGCAATCAGACGACACGACGGCGCCAGAGATTAGCAATGTGCAAATCGCTTCTTCCACTGATACCTCGACTACTATCACGTGGCAGACCAACGAAAAAGCTGATTCAGCCGTAAATTATAGTTTGCAGCCAAATTACGGTATGGTGCGAGTACCGGTGGCTGACCGGACCACTCATTCAGTCACACTGGATAATTTGGAGCCAGGGAAAACCTATTATTTTCGAGTGATTTCTGCTGATGAAGAAGGGAACCAAGGGATTTCCGCTGATTATCGCATTGAAACGGAAAGTGATTCGGCTGATGATGGTACCGGTGTCGGTCCAGGCGAAGTGCCCAAAACCCCTGAGGAAATTATTGAACAAATTCAAGAAATCCAAGACCCACAACAATTACAAGAAATTCTCAATGAAGTTGTTAAGGCCATTCAAGGTATTACCGAAGATTTAACCATCATTGGACCACCGACGGTTGTACCTGAAACTACAACGGCCCTCGTCACCTGGGTAACTGATCGTTCGGCGGATTCTGAAGTGCGCTTTGCTAAAACCAATGGTTTTGACGGATCAACATTTGAATTTTCTCAGGCGTCAACCAATGGTGCAACGACCGATCATGAAGTGCGCTTGATTGGACTCGAACCATATACTGACTATAGTTTTCAAGTTCGTTCCACTGATGAATACCAAATCACTGGCGAGAGTCGTACCTATACCTTTAAGACCAAAGCGGCACTACCAGATATTCGTAACTTACGTATTGTAAAAGTAGAAGAGAATGCGGCTACTTTGGCCTGGGAAACTACTGTTCCGGCCAAGGCTCTGATTGAGTTTCAAGATCTGACGACCGGTACCCAAAATTCCGTTGGGCGACCAACATTAGCCACGACACACCAAATGCGTTTGTCTGATCTCACGCTTGGTACTCGCTATGTAGCGTTTGTGATTGCCGAAAATTCTGGTGGTGATCGGGTTCGCAGTCAACCAATTCAATTTATTACTGTCCGTGACACCGCCGCGCCAATTATTTCAAATGTTACAAACGAATCAACAATTTTCCCAGGCGGTGAATCCAGAATTCAAACGATCGTGGAGTGGAATACCGATGAACCGGCTTCGTGCATTATGACGTATCGTGAAGGAGTGGCTGCGGGCGTTGATCCGGTGGTATTGGAAAAAGAAGTGACTGAATATAAAACCAATCACGTCGAAGTAATCGTTGATTTTGCCCCGGCGACAGTGTACCAATTTTGGTTAAATTGCACTGATGAGGCTGGAAATGCTATTCAATCAGAAAATTTTGTCTTGTTTACGCCCATACAAGAGAAAAATATTATTGATTTGATTCTCGAAAACTTCGAGTCGACTTTTGGTTGGGTTAAGAATATAACTAACTAGAACTTGATAAATGGGGATACAAAAGACCTTTATGTTACTTACCGTATGTCATAATACACACGTATGGCAAAACCGCTCATCGTTTGTCGGGATCTTTCGATAATATATAACAAAGGTAAAAGCAACGAGTTTCGAGCGCTCCAAAATGTAAATACCGACATTTACGAAGGCGAATATATTATTTTGTTCGGTGCTTCTGGTTCGGGTAAATCAACCCTCATGTATTCCATTCAAGGTTCGTTACCTCCTGGCGATGGAACCCTCCTCATTCGCGGTGACGATATTTATTCGTATCCGCCATCAGAACGAGTATATTTTCAGCGGTATGTAATGGGGATTATTTTTCAATCCTTTAACCTCATTGGGTCTCTTTCGGTGCTTGATAATGTAGCACTCCCAATGATTTTTTGTAACGCTGACAAACAAGCCCGTAATCGTCGCGCCCAGTCACTGCTTGATCGATTTGGGGTAGGGCATGTGTCACATAAAATTCCTTCAATGTTGTCTGGCGGTCAACAGCAGCGTGTATCGGTAGCAAGAAGTATGGTGAATGATCCAAAAATTTTACTTGCGGATGAACCAACCGGTAACCTTGATTCTATTTCGACACAACAAGTAATGGACAAAATTGACGAAATTAATACGTTTGATCGACGGACCATTATTATGGTATCGCACAACGCGGCTCACTTGTCGTACGCTCACCGAGTGTATTACCTCAAGGATGGCTTTATTGTCCGTGAAGTCGTTAATCCACAACGAAAACAAATCAAACCAGTGCGTGAAGGTGAAACAATTGTGACTGAGTTAGAACAATTAGCTCGTTTATTTCCCTATGATTCGGTTGATACGTTACGTATCAAAAGCATGGTCAACTATTTAACTCAAGATTACACGTTTGATCAATTACAACGCCTCGAGCGTGCCATTGGCTTTTTTATAAAAGGAAAAATTGATCGGGATGCTTTTATCAAATCACTCGTGTTGCCACTAGAGAGAGGGGGAGTACAAATAGAAGAGAAAGTTGCCAAAGAAATGGCGAAACGTAGTGAAAAGATGATTCACCAAGCTGATGATATTCGGCGGTTTCGAGCAAAAAAAGACAACGCCGGGGTATTTTTCAGTCAGCATACACTTGCTGAACGATTGCGTGACCATTTGCTCCATACGTGGAATATGAAATTATCAAAAGACCAAAATGCAAATTTGGTTGAATTGATTGCTGACCGAGTGACTGGTGTGGCTGAAGAAGTTGATTTTAATGCTCGACTTATGCAAGGGGTGCGGACTCATGGATTAGCCTTGTCTGAAAAAGAAGCTGACGATATTACTCGGTACTTTGAAAAACTCATTGCCCAAGGAGTAGATGTGAGTTACAAAAATTAATGCGCAACCAGTGTGTCATAATGTAATTGTCTATGCGGCTTCAAGATCTTGCCCAACTCTCGACACGTATGTTCAAAACCAATCCTTTGCGAACGTGGTTGACCATTTTAGGTATGGGTGTCGGTACTGGAGCGGTCGTGGTATTGGTGGGGCTAGGGTTTGGTTTACAACAAATTATTCTTGAACAGATTGTATTTGGAGAAACCCTTTTATCCCTTGGTGTGTCAGCCACGGGCGCACAAAATCTCAAATTAACAAATGACACTGTAGCGAATTTTGAAGAGCTACCTGAAGTGCTTGATGCTGCACCACTGGCTCGGTTCCCGGCGCTGGTTACCTATAAAGGTCTCACCGGGAACGTGTTTATTCAAGGAGTAGAACCACCGTATTTGCGATATGCTGGAGTATCTGCCAATGCTGGCGAAGTGTTTGATGACGAAGATGCTGGAGATACCAGCAGTGTGATGTTATCGCCGGCGGTACTTAAATTATTCGGTGTAGATGATCCAAAAGAATTTGTTGGACAAAAAGTCACGTTTCGTATCCTGATTCCCGCCAATGACGGTACTGCTGCCAATACAGAAATCGTTATTGACAAAGAATACACGGTACGAGGGATTACCAAAGAAGAGGGGTTACTTAATGCAATGATGATGTTGCCGGAGTTACGTAACTACGTTGGCATTGACGAATATGAACGTATTCAGGTGCGGGTTGATACAAATGAAAATCTACCAATCGTCGAAAAGCAACTTATTGAAGAAGGGTATCGTGTGACTGCTTTGTCAAAAACAGTTGAACAAGCTTCTAAAATCTTTCAAGGTATTCAAATTGTCCTCGCGACGTTTGGTGGGATTGCACTCGTGGTATCAGCTATTGGCATGTTTAACACTATGACAGTGACACTCCTTGAACGCACCAAAGAAATCGGCATCATGCGTACTATTGGCGCGTCACCAAACGATGTAAAATATTTATTCGTGTCTGAATCGGTCGTGGTAGGGTTTTTGGGTGGTATTAGCGGTATTGTAATGGGTGTCGGATTAGGACTCACCGTTAATATTTTTCTAAATATTGTAGCTGGGCAGTTTGGTGGACAGGCAGTACAATTGTTTTCTTTTCCGGTTGGTTTTTTGGTTTTTATTGCGGTGTTTTCGGCCGCGGTTGGCTATCTCACAGGTATTTTTCCAGCGCGTCGAGCGTCATCACTAAATCCACTTGACGCCATTCGCTACGAATAATAATGAAAGAATAAAAGTTGTGCATAACTGGTGCATAACTGGTGTATATTCCGATACAATATACAAGTAAGTAGTTATGTTGTACAACAAATACGTAGCCCCGCACTACATGAAACAAGCGGGAAAAATTACCATATTAACAGCTTTAACAGGGGTATTAATTTTTGCCTTTATCTTTATCTTTAACATCGGTAAAACTGAATTGCAAAAAGCCGAAGCGACCAGTACTGCTACCACCACATTGACAGTATTGAACACCCCGCCAGTATGGGTGGTCGGTCAAGAGGGGCGTGAACAATATGAATCGTCAACGTCCACACCGACAAATTCTGGTGATACGATTTCTTGGGTAGGAACCGCCACTGATGCTAACGGCGCGCCTTACTTTCTTATTATCTGCAGCACTTCAGCGACACCAACGGCGCAAATGTCCACTTCAACGCTTGGAACGGCAGCGCCAATCTGTAGTGCTGGTACACGGTATGCCGTGTCAACCAGTACCATCAGTGGTACACAAGCAAGAGCGGCGACCACCACGACTGAAGTAGCTCCATTTGCCGAATCAAATGCTTGGTATGCTTGGGTGTGTGACGATGATCCAGTAAACCCACGCTGCAGTACGTCTTATTCACAAGGAACAGCAGCAACTAACACGTCACCATTTAACGTTAACCGTCGACCAGTATTTACAACGTTTGGCAACAATGGTCCAGTAAATCCAGGAGGTATCCTGGTCTTTGGATCAACCTCTACTGACCCTGACGTTGTTGATGCTGAAGACAATATTTTCTTAGTCGTCTGTAGTAACCCTACATACAGTACAACCACCAATACTTGTAACCCACTTGATGTTTTGGCTACCACGACTATTGGTGTGCTCGCTAATGCTTCGGCTACCTATACGTTACCGGCAATTGTGCAAGACACCACTTATAATGCCTATGCGTATTTATACGACCAACATGGTCATGAAGCAACTGGTGGTGCGCAAGGTGGAAATGTTACGTTTACTGTTAGTAATGTAGCGCCAACAGTGGCTGGAGGTACCATTAGTCTTAACGGTGGTAATGATATTATTTTAACTACCCCTGCCGGACAAACAACCGGTTTCTCATTGCAGTTTACTGTTGCTGATGCTAACAGTTGTGATGCGGTTGGTGGAGGAGCGGCTGATGAAATCACTGGGTACGTTGCTTCAGTATTTCGAAGTAATATTGGTACCTCAACATGTAATGGTACTGCTGGTAGTTATAACGCCAACAACTGTTACCCAAGCGGTGTTGGAGCTTCTAACTGGAACCTTTCATGTACGGCGTCAACAACGTCTTGTACTGGTGCTACTGATGACACAATCATTTATAACTGTACTTTCCCATTATGGTTTATCGCTGATCCAACAGTTTCGGGTACACCGTTTAGTGCGCAACATTGGGTAGCTGGTATTGCTGGAGTTGATAATAATAACGCTACTGGTTCGATGTCAACTTCTACCAGTCCTGTCGAACTATTGTCATTAGTAGCAATTGATTTAGTGACTCAGTTAATTGCGTACGACCAACTTGAGCCGGGTAACCAAATGAACAACCTAACCGCAACCACAACCATGCGCGCTGTTGGTAACACTGGGCTTAATCAATTACTGGGAGGCGACTCAATGTGTACAACATACTCGCCACTTAATCCATGTCCAGTTTCTGCTTCATCAACTATTCCACAAGATCAACAGCGATATGCTACATCAGCAGTAGCCTTTGCTTCGGGGACACAATTACAGCCTACCTCAACACCAGCAACTTTGGACATTCGCATTCTTAAACCAACAAGTACAACCACACCAACATCGGGTGTAACATATTGGGGTATTGCTGTTCCAGGAACCATTAGCCTTGCTGGTTCATATACTGGACGCAACACCTTCACGGGAGCGATTTCTGCACCTGCCAACTGGTAAATCAAACTTCATAAAGATACTGCATGATTTAATGAGGGTACAGGTAGAATAAAATTAAATTGAAAAGCAAGTTAACCACTGTTATCCTAACAGTGGTTATTGCTTTTTAGACATTTATTTTCGATAATAGTGGGAACGCATGTTGATACGTTTTAGAGCCCGTTATATACGTTCATTGTTTTTTTTGGTGCTTGTTACACTAATACTTTTTCCCGCTACGTCATTTGCTAGTTTTGGTATTACACCGCCGTATGTGCGTAATACGAGTTTGACTCGTAACAGTGTTTACGAACAGCAAATTCTTTTAGTACGTGGTGACCCAAATGAAGCATTGGCTGCTGAAGTGGTAGTTGATGCTCCTGAGATTTTGGATTGGATTGAAATTGTGGAAGGAACATCTATTCCAATGCCACGTGGTGAACAGAAGGTGCCAATGACGGTACGAGTAAAAGTGCCGAGTGACGCTGAATTCGGTGATTACAGTGGCAAAATTCGTATCAGAACTATGCCGGCAAACGATCAGGTGTCTGAAGGTGTGGTTAGTATTTCTTTAGGAGCACAAGTTGATATTGATTTGTCTGTTATTGATAAAGTGATTGAGGATTTTCGTGTTCGTAAAATTACAGTAAGTGATTTAAATGAAGGGCATAAATTTGGTTGGCTATACTTCCCAGGAAAAATTCAGTTCTCAATGTTATTAGAAAATACTGGTAACGTTGATATTGCGCCTTCACGCGTACAGTTTAAAATTTATGACCGTTCTGGTGCTGTTTTGTTACAAGATACCAGTCACCTCGGCCGTATCAAAAAGATTGCTCCATATGCAACTGAAGAAGTGGTAGCGGAAATTCCTACTAATTTACCTAGCGGTAGCTATATTGCTCGCTATGTAATCTATAATGGTGAAGATGTAAAACAAGAAGGTGAATTAAATCTTAGTATCTTGCCGTATGGCACATTACAAACGGCTGGTTTTGGGTTTATTGGTTTATCTTTGGCCCATAAAATTTCTGTAACACTGCCAGTGTTTGCATTAATCGTAACAACGCTCTTTATTATTCATAATCGTCGTTCTCGACGGTCAAGACAAAAATAATATGCGTGTGTATTTGCTGACCATAAGTGCATTACTCGCGCTCGCTTTGTCAGCTACAACCGTGAATGCTCAATTGATTGCCACATCAACTCAGAATATTGATACGGTCATTAATTTAAGTATTTGTGGTAATGAATTGGTTGATGCTGGCGAAGAATGTGATGTATTAGGAGAAACGGGTCTCTACAGTACAACCATTGCTGGCCGACAATGTACAGCTACCTGCGATTTTGGACCCTATTGCGGAGATGGTATTTTGCAAACTCTTTATGGAGAAGAGTGCGATGATACTAATAATGATAGTGGTGACTTTTGTTCGGCCACCTGTACTGTCGAACCAGCTGGTTCTGGTGGTGGTGGAAGTAGTGGCGGTGGAAGTGGTGGGCGCGGTGGAAGCACTAAAGATTTAGGTGATACATCAGTTAGTGTAACTGGATTGGGATACCCTGGTCAACAAATTAACTTTCTAATCGATTCGCGTTCAGTCGGCTCTGTCCGGGCGGGAAGTAACGGTCGTTTTGAATTTGCCACGGAAGTTTCGCCGGGAACGGCAACATTAGGAGTGTGGGCAAACGATTCAGCGGGGCGTCGATCAATTACCTTAAATAATACGTTTGACGTTACACAAGGGGCCATCACAAATTTGTCTGGCCTGATTTTGCCGCCGACGATAGCAGTAACACCAGCAAAAATTGCAGCGGGAAGCCCGGTGACTATCGCCGGTCAAGGTATCCCGAATGCACAAATTGAATTACAAATTGGTAGTAGTGCGAGGATAGAACGAGCAACCAGTGACGCGAGTGGAAAATTTTCTTACACCCTTAATACAACAGGATTAGCTAACGCCCAGTATGCGTTAAAAGCTCGATCAGTGACCGGAACGGCGCCGTTGTTAACGCAAAGTGGGTATAGTTCGATTGTGCAACTGTTTGTCGGTGTGGATGGAGCGCCGGCTACTCCAAGCGATTTAAGTCGTGACGGAAAAATTAACCTGACCGACTTTTCAATTTTAATATTTTGGTGGCAAACAAATGGTGGGGATTCTAATCCGCCGGCAGATATAAATGGTAATGGAAAAGTTGGGTTGGAAGATTTTTCAATTTTGCTTTTTAACTGGACTGGATAAATTTTACTATTATTTATCGTCGATTGATTCAGTATTCTAAGTTGAATATCTTCATTGCAGGATATATTTATTTTCACTTTGATTGATGTACCATATCGGTTCCTATCCCTTCACTACATATTCTCCATTCCCTGCCAAGCGACTACATTACGAATATGTAGTGAAGGGATAGGTGCCAACATATCAACAGAATATTATTTTTCTGTGAGCGAGTGATAATGGCTGCAATCTTTTGTGTATAACCGACAGACTTAGCAATCATTACCATGTACAATAAATTTGTATCAAGTTTGGAGGTGTCAAATTTTAGTGACGCTGCTCTCGTCGCGTAAGAGGGCACTCAGCCGGTGTTACAGACTTGATATGCCTTTCATTCAATAGTTGGGAAGTGGGGTGGAGACCACACTCACGAACGATGCAGGGTCGCGCTGTGCGTTGCTGTAAATGTTTTTCAGATACGGCAGTGTCAGGCTAATACAACGTAGTAGTTACATGAGTAGAACGAAAACCACGTTCGGTCTACTCCAAGCTGTGGCTTTTGTAGTTACTTTCACTGTCCTTATGTGGACACTCGGAGTGCCTACATTTCGCTTTGCGGAAGCCGCAAATGTCAAATTAGTAAGTGATACATTATCAGATTCAGCACCATCAGTTGGTGCCAATCACACGATCACATTTGTTACTCCAACAGGAGTGGCAGAAGGGGATTCTATCACTATCGACTTTTCCGATGGACCATTCGTACTTGGTGCGGTGGACTATGAAGATGTTGATATTGCTGATGACGCTACCGATCTTGATGTGGCTGCTGACTGTACCGGATCAGAACAAGTTGGTTTTTCAGCTTTGTCTGATGAAATCATTCTGACCTTCTGTCCTGGTGATGGGGGCTCACTGCCAGTTAATGGGACAACAACCATTGAAATTGGAACAAATGCCACTTTTGGTGCTTCTGGTGTAAATCAGATTACTAATCCTACGGTTGGTTCATATGAGATTAACATTGAAGCCGGAGCAACAGATACTGGAGCTACTCGAGTCGCGATCGTGTCACCAGT
Source organism: uncultured Candidatus Saccharibacteria bacterium (assembly GCA_964469295.1). Classification (GTDB taxonomy): domain Bacteria; phylum Patescibacteriota; class Minisyncoccia; order Phycocordibacterales; family UBA918; genus OLB19. The sequence goes on along the minus strand of CAYXYJ010000001.1, from coordinate 51,743 downwards.
CGTTGTCACCGCTTCAGTTGATACCAGTTTCACTTTTACCGTTGATGGAGTAAACGCGGGTGGCTATGTAAATAGCGAATTAATCACCGGCGATACCACCGCTACGGCGATTCCATTTGGAGTCTTGGAAGCTGGGACTGCTTCAACCGCAGCTCAACAGCTATCAGTAGCAACTAACGCCAGCTATGGATTCGTTGTTACGGTGGCTGTAGACCAACAATTATTGTCATCAACGGGTGCTGATATTGATGGATTTATTGATGGAGCATATACCACGACACCTGTGACGTGGGTACAACCTTCAGAATCTATTAGTGATGAAGACACTTGGGGACATTGGGGTCTGACAACTGAAGATGAGACGTTAACGGAAAATCTTGATGATCCGTTTGATGTGGGAGGAACAGGACAATTATTTGTTTCTGCTTCAACTACACCGGTTGAGGTATTCAGACATGATGGTCCATCAGACGGAACGACTGCAAATATCGGTCGAACGCGCGTTGGATACAAAGTTGAAATCTCAGATCTACAAGAAGCCGGAGACGACTATACCGCTACGCTGACATACGTAGCAACACCAGTGTTCTAAAGAATATTGGTCCAAGCTTGGAGTAATATGCAAATAACCCTATCTCCCACCACGAGTAGGGTTTTTGCTTTGTGTAAAATTCACTTTTTGCGGTAAATGATGACGTATACTAACATTAACGGATATGTGGAAATTTTTAATTGGAGCAGTTCTTTGGTCTGTGTCTTGTGCACCAGTAATGGCCGCGACATTATATATGGATCCGCCAACCGCCACATTAAATCGTGGTGATGCGGTAACGATAGCGTTACGAGTGGACACTAATGAAGCTGAAGGTGAATGTATTAATGCGATTGACGGTGTGGTAACCTATGATGCAAGTATCGTTCCCGTTGATGTGTCAATTGGTCGGTCAATTTTCCCAGTGTGGGTTGAAAATCCAAAGATTGATAAAGAACATCGTACCATCACTTTTGCTGGCGGTATTCCCAATGGTTATTGCAGACGAATAGAAGGTGACCCTCGTTTGACTAATGTGGTGGCTGAAATCGTATTTCGCTCACCCGGATTGCAAATCGGCGGCGGTGAATCGGCTGGTATGGCTGCTGTTAATTTTGCCCCAGAAACAACGGCATATTTAAACGATGGTTTTGGTACAGCGGCAACTATGACTACACTTGGCACCACGCTAACACTTAATAGTTTCGTTGGCTCGGATATTATTGATGGTTGGCGCGATACTGTAGCCGAAGATACCATCACTCCAGAACCATTTGATATTTCACTTGAGCAAGACAATTATGCGTTTGATAATAAATATTTCATTGTTTTTAACACTACCGACAAACAAACTGGCATTAGTCACTACGAGGTGCTAGAAGAATCCACTGAAGAAGCTAATTGGTTTTCATTTGGAGCGGCGACTGCTCCATGGGCTGAAGTGCGTAGTCCATACGTGCTTAAAGATCAGACATTACGAAGTATCATTCGAGTTCGAGCTATTGATAAAGCTGGAAATGAATATGTGGCCACGTTAGCCCCACAAGGCCTTTCTATGCCATGGTATAAAAACGCAACCAACTTTTTGATTATTGGAGCTGGTGGTTTGTTTGTTGTTATTCTAATTATTATTAGTGTGATTTTCTGGCGACGTCGAAGATTGAAAAAACAAGCGACGACAACTATCACCGACGAGATAAATGAAATTATATGATTCGTTCTTTGTATAAAACAATAGTATTTTTCGTGGTGATATTTGCTGGTTTGGGGGTTGGTGTATCAGTGAACGCTGCGTCAGTGTCGGTGTCACCTAGTACCGGAGTCTATACGATTGGTAACACATTTACCGTGTCGGTCTTAGTTAATACGAGTGGAAAATCAATTAACGCTGCTGACGGCACCGTATCATTTGATCCGTCCCAATTATCGGTTGTAGCAGTTTCTCGCGGGAGTTCTATTTTTTCACTATGGACTACTGAACCCACGTTTTCTAATAGTGCTGGCACTATCACTTTTAGTGGTGGTTCGCCAAGCGGATATACTGGTGCCGCTGGTACCATTATGACAGTAACGTTCCGTACGTTAGTAGCAGGAACAGCGCGGATTACGATGTCAGGTGGTTCAGTGCTTGCTGCTGATGGTCGTGGTACAAATGTGCTAACAAATATGAATAGCGGAACCTACACCGTCACCGCTGCCAGTTCGGCCCCCGCGCCAGAAGTTGTCGTGGAATTTGTGCCATCAGCGAATACACCGACCGCTCCCAAAGTTACTTCAGTCACTCATCCGGCTGATGGTTGGTCAAAAAGTACCACCGCTGAGTTAACGTGGACAGTACCAGCCGGAGTGACGGCGGTGCGTACCAGTTTAGATAGTAACCCGACCGCTATTCCCACCAAAGTATACGACACGCCAATCTCATCACTGACACTTCGTGATTTGGATGAGGGTATTTCGTATCTTCATATTCAATTTAAAAATGCTGACGGTTGGGGTAAGGTGACGCATTATCGTTTGGCCGTGGATGGCAGTGCGCCGGAAAATTTTTCGGTTAGTCTTGCTCCTGACAATAACTTAGCCAATCCAAGCCAAACAATTATTGCAACCACGACGAGCAATAATGGTGCGCCAATTAAAACATTCAAAGTGCAAGTTGATGGTGGAGAAATAAAAGAGTTTACTAATCCCGACAACAAAAATTCTCTAACGGTAACTGATCTGGCACCAGGAGCCCATAACCTTGTAATTGAAGCGATTGACGAAGCTGGCAATAGCGCTTTTGCCAACCTGTCAATTACGATTGAGGCATTTGATGCTCCGGTGCTACTGGATGTACCCGTCCGTATTCCGCCCGGTATTATTCCCGCCATAACCGGTAAAACTCGCGGTGGAGCTGAAGTGACTATTACTGTTTTTGAAACTGGTGTTGAACCAAAAAACTATACCGTGACTGCTGATGAATCCGGTCAATTTAGATTTATTCCTGATAACGCTTTTGCTACTGGTGTGTATACACTTACGGTTTCAGCCAAAGATCAATATGGGGCACAAAGTGTTGTATCTGCGCCAGTAAAACTATTAGTCGAACAAAGTGGTATACTACGAGTTGGTTCATATGTTATTTCGTTCTTAACGGTATTTATCCCACTCATCGCCTTATTGGCATTGTTGGTTATCGTGACCATGTATACCTGGTATCGAGTACGACGCTTGCGTCAGTATGTTGATAAAGAAGCTGTTGAAGTGTCTTCGGTACTTAGTGCGGAATTTACTAGATTACAAAAAACTTTACACGAGTATGTCGTTGAATTATCTGAGTCAAGAAAAACTAACAAATTAACTACCAGTGAAGAAAAAATTATCACATTAGTGACTGATGGTTTAAACACACTAAAACAACGTGTAAATAAAGAAGTGAAAGATGTTACTGATCTTGTAGAATAATATGCAGACAATCAAAAATCATAAAAATTATGTTATTGGTGCCGTAGCCGTTATTATGGTATTTGCTCTAATGATGTGGTATGCCGACAGGGAAGTGGCCGAAGCCCTTGAGAGAACGCAAATCACCCTAGAGTTAGCCTTGCTTAATCAAGAACGAGAGGTTACAACAGTGGCCGATTTAACCAAACAAAATGGTGCTGATACGGTGACTGAAAAAATCATTGTCGATTGCGCTATTGAAGAACGAAAGCAATTCGATGAATTATTGGGTCAATTATCTAATGGTCTATCAAGAGCTGATTTAGAACGGGTTGATTCATTGTTTTATAAATGTGGTCGGTTTTTCGCTGACCGCAAAGCGGTCATGGCCGCTCGGTTGTTGCGCGAAGTGTCGGTGTATCAAGAATACGTTGCTCTCTATGAAGGTATTGTTCCAGGACGTCAAACTGAACATGAAATGCAGGTAACAAAGTGGCAGCAAATTGCTGATAATGAAATGTTGTTGGCAGAACATTTCAATGCACTCGTTCTGCATCAAGGCAGAATTATTGAAGCGTTACTGTCAGGGAAAGTGGCGACGTCACCAGAAATCAAGGCTACATTAACTGAAGTACAGGATATTCGTGATCAAATGACCTTTTTGACAAAGCAAAATGAAAACTTACGCGCAGATTTAACTTCAATATGAACCGTGCGGTCACTTGGATAAAGCGGTATTTTCAAAATTTTTATCCTAATCGTACAGCAACCGTACGGTTTACCTTTTCTTGGCTTCTCTTCATTTTGGCTGCTTCAGGTTTGGCAGCTGTATTGCAAAGTAACGCTGAAACTCGAGTTATTATTGAGGTGCCCAGCACCAAACAACTTGTTGGTCAGTCATATACGGTGAATATTTATGTATTCGCCAAAGAACCGGTAAATGCTGTTAATTTAGAAATCAACATCCCCAATTCGGTAGTCGTACAATCTATCGATAAAGGTGAATCAGTCATTACCTTATGGACAAAAGATCCAGTTGTGACTGATCATGTTGCTTATTTTGAAGGAGGTACGTACCGTAAAGGATTTGTCGGAAAGCATAAAATCGCTTCACTGAAAGTGGTATCAGATTCACTTGATTCAGCTGTTTTTACCATTAAAAAGGTATCATTATTAGCCGGTGATGGTCGAGGAACAGAATTGGCTGACAAAGATGTTGGTCTTTTAACGGCTGAAGTAAAACACACCAATGATCAAAACGATACAATTATTACGGCCGTAAATACCCAATTTGATATTACTACTGATGGCAAGGTCTCACTGGCTGATGTGAGCGCTTTTTTGGCAGCTTGGACAAAACATTCAACCGTGTACGATTTTAATGATGACGGAGTCATGAATTTCAGAGATTTTTCGATTTTGTTAACAAAACTAGCGTATTAAAAGCAAAAACGTGTTGATAACAGTAAAAAAATATTGACAGAACACTGCTATTATTATTCTAATGCGGGGTTTTTTAAAGTCGCGATGTAAAAAACTGACAGTATGAAAAAGAAAATCACGCAATATTCAGAGAGGGGATCACCATTATATCGGTGGGTGTATGCGAGTCGCTTTAGTGCGTATATCGTACTGGCTCTTTTTGTGTCTTTTACATTACAATCAGTTGATCGTGTATTTGCTAATGAAATAGTTGATACTGAAAATTTAGCACCAGTATTACCGGTAGTGACTGATAATACACTGGAGCATAACCATGTTTCTAGCGCCGATGATGGTGTATCGACAAATGCTACTGGTGAAGCCATTAACACCAACGAATCTGGTGAAGATACTGATACAAACACACCGCCGTCGACGACAGACGTGTTGGCTCAAGAAACTTCACCAATTGTCGTCGATGAAGTGAATCAACCAGTTACTGACACTGAACCCATAACAACCGAAGAGGTGCTATCTGACGAGTCAGCCACCGGTACTAGTGGTGCTGTCTTTGATGTTGAATCACTATCGGAAAATCAAGATACCAATAGTGATGAAACTGTTGACTCAGAACTGGCTGACAATGTTGTGGACACTACGGGCACCTCAACAACATCAGAAAATCTGGAGGGAGATTTATCTGCCTCGTCTTCTAACACGGTTATCGCAGAAAATGATCGGGCATTAACGTTTTTAACTGACGAATGTGTCGCCGTTGAAGATGGGTCATATTATTGTCAAAAATCAGACAAAACTCAGGTAAAAGAGGATGCGATTTTGTCATTACCGGATGTTGATGGTGATTTGGAAATTTACATTCAAAAGGACGGACAGCTATCACAAATTACTTTTAATACAGTTGATGACGCGTCGCCATATTACGATCAAATATCTAATTCAATTGTGTGGCATCGATTAGTCGACGAAAGATATCAAATCGTGGTGTACGATATAAATACCCGTACTGAAACTCAAATTACTGATACTACTACTAACAATATGGAACCCCACCGTTTTGGCATAGATATTGTGTGGCAACATTGGGCAGATAATGCGTGGCAAATTATGTTATATAATAACGGAAAAACACTCGAACTCACTTCTGGAAGTACCCACAATCTGGCACCGGTAATTCGAAACGGTCTCGTGATGTGGCACCATATGAATGGTGAAGAAAAGGTAATTGAAGTGTATGACATTGCGACCGGCGTATACACTACTATATCTGACAGTAACGGTGGCGCAATTTCAAATCCACGAATGGTGTTAGTCTATGATGCCGCCATGGATAATGGTGATGTGGTTACTCGTGGATACGATTTGATTACTGGTGAAATCACCTCGTTTGCGTCAATACCGGCGCCATTTCCCACTGATATCCCAGAACCAGATACGACCGGGGAAACAAGAGCTTTGATACAACCAAAACCCACCAACCGTGATGATGCCACCGAAAACCTTGATGATGTAGCTTCATCAACAAATAATTTAGGCATTAACGCTGGAGCTACACCAACCATTGTTACCGGAACCACAACAATGACAATTGATATGCAGGCGCCGGCCATATTAGAAGTAGTGGGAGATTTAGCGACCTCTACTTCCATAGCGACAACATCGGTGGCGATTCCGGATGTCCTTGTTCCAGCTTTTGATGATTTTGTCATCAATGCTGATGTGGCTGATTTTTAATATAATTAATTTTTCAGTATCTAATCATTTACTGGTTTGATATGTGATTAAATTTGTTTAGCGTGACGATGGTTGTTAATTCAGCAAATCTACAGTCTATACATATGAAAATCAGTCATTCTGTGACAAAATATTGTCATGTGGAGGTGTCCAGCGCTTTTTGCCTGTAAAGGATTAACTGGCTTTTTGATTGTGATAATTTTTTTATCGCAGTGGGGTTTTTTACAATATTTATTTAGTCCAGTCATAGTTGAAGCCGCGCAAGTTACCATAGATGCCACAACAAGCACCGATGCCAACTCCTATTTTTTTGGTGGTTCACAAACCGTGTTTGTTTCTGATACCGTGGGGTATAAATTCTATCGGGATAGTAACGGGTCATGTGTTTATAGTAAAACTACTACCGGAGGTACAAGTTGGAATAGCGCTGTTACTGTGGACGCTCGTACGGACTGTGGCAGTATGGTGGTTTGGTATGATCAGTGGACGCCAGGTGATAGCGGAAACTATATCCATATTGCCACTATGGAAACGTCAGCTGCAGCTGATAGTTTGTATTACAATCGTTTGGATACAACAAGCGATACTTTATGGTTGGGGTCGTCACCAGTAAATGCCACGACCAATTCTGGACAAGTGCCCACGTTGGCAGTTGGAACCAATAACATCACAATGACGAAAAGTACTACCGGTGATGTACTTATTGCCACCGCTGACGCATCTGACGCGTTTGTGGTTCATTGTTCTACAACCTGTAACAATACTGCAAATTGGACTGAAGCGGGAAGTGCCTTTTTGGATGTGACCAATGATTGGAATTTACTCGTACCGTTGCTTGGTGGTAAAGTGATGATTATCAATCGAGATACGTCTGCTGATGACATGAGATCTCGGGTTTGGAACGGTGCAAGTTGGTCTGGACTTTGGACAACATTTGATGCCAACGCTATAGAAAATGCGACATACGACACTGGTATGGCGGCAACGGTTGATCCTGTCTCTGGTGATGTGTATTTGGTATATGCTGCCGATAATGATCAATTCACCACTCTTGATCATGACATTAGAACAGCAAAATATTCTTCAAACGCGTGGTCAAATACTGCTGATGTTTTTACAAATATTGCTTCAAGAGGATTAACGATGGTGGCAGTATCAATGGATACGAATACCAACAATATTTACGTTGGTTATGTACTTCGCACTACGCCTGCCACTGCTACTACCGGTAATGTCTACTGGTCGACATCGACATCCGCAATGTCGTCATGGTCAACGGCTCAAGGTCCAGTAAATAGTACAGCGGGAGACTTTCGTGGATTAGATATGAACACCATGAGCGATGAACGTATTTTTATCTCATGGTATGACCCGTCGCCGGATGATATGTTCGGTGATACGATTGCTGATATTGCTCCGGCCGTAAAAGTGTACGCTAACGGCACCGCCACCAGCACGGTCATCGCAAGCTCTTCCAATGTGTATGTTGGTGGTCAATATGCGATACGCGAAAGTCAAGCGAGTCGCAATGTCACAACAATTACCGTTACCGAACGAGGCACCGTCAACGCCAACACCAACCTAAAGAACATAAAACTCCGCTACGACCTCGACACTACTGCACCATACGACTGTACCAGTGAATCATATAGTGGCAGTGAGTCACAATTTGGCACTACCGACGCTGATGGTTTTTCTGGGTCCAATGGAACGTCGACGTTTTCGGGATTAGTAAGTATTTCTCCAACCCAAAGCATGTGTGTCTATGCAGTTGTAGATGTATCAAAGACAGCCGTTGATGGCGATACGCTGTCTATTACTATAGAATCACCAAATAACGATGTAGTGGTGACTGGTGGACAAACCGTCATGCCGATTACGGCGGTTCAAATAGCTTCAAGCACTGTAATTAAAAACAGTAAGTTTACACAAACTCATTATCATTGGCGAAATGATGACGGGAATGAAACCGGCGCGACTTCTGTCACTGGTGGGGTACAAGATACTGATTTATCAACATTACTGGCAAACTCGCCACGACGGCTACGTGTACAGGTTTCAAATGAAGGTTCGATTACTGCCACCACAACTCGTTTTCGTTTGGAATATGCTACAGCCGCTCCAACTTGTGAAGCCGCGGCGTCTTGGATTGATGTGAATGCGACCAATGACGCATGGAATATGTATAATTCATCGTTTGTGACCAACGGCAACAACACTACCAATATTGCGGTTGGGAACGGGGGGGTGACTGACGAAAACACTACGTTTTTAACACCAAATGATGGTATCCGTGACACATCGTCAGAAACTGGATCATTAACATTAACCAGCACAAATTTTGTTGAATTAGAATTTTCTATTGTTGCATCGACGAGTGCACACGAAGGAACGACATATTGTTTTCGCTTGACTGACAATGGTCAAGCATTGCCTGTGTATGACCGGTACCCGAGTGCGACGATTGCGGCTGATGTATCGGTGGCGGCTACCGGTACACAAGTATCGTCACTCATTGTTCCAACAACCAATGCCTATGTTGGTGGAAAATTTGTCATAAAAGAAAATGTAAGCACAAGAACCGTTTCGAATATCACCATCGCCGAAGATGGTACCATCAACGCCAACACCAACCTAAAGAACATAAAACTCCGCTACGACCTCGACACTACTGCACCATACGACTGTACCAGTGAATCATATAGTGGCAGTGAGTCACAATTTGGCACTACCGACGCTGATGGTTTTTCTGGGCCCAATGGAACGTCGACGTTTTCGGGTTCGGTGGGTATTAGTACCACTACCACCATGTGTATTTATGCGGTTTTTGATGTGGAAGCCGGTGCTCACAATGGGGAAACGATTCATATTGGTATACAGTCACCAACCAATGATGTGGTGGTATCAAGTGGATCTGTGTCACCGTCAGAATCGATAACCTTAACAGGCACAACTACTTTATCCGGTTCAATCATTACCCAGACGAATTATCACTGGCGTAACGATAACGGGAATGAAACTGGAGCGACGTCAGCTACGCTTGGTATGGAAAATACTCCACTAACCAATCATTCTGCCAATACTCCAATTCGTTTACGTATTGGTATTAGTAACGAAGGCTATGCCACATCAGTATCACGAACGTACCGATTAGAATTTGGACCGAAAGTAACAACGTGCGATATGGTCGCTGTATGGACGCCAGTAGGAAGTGCTACAGATGATTGGGATATGTATGATTCAATAAATATTACTAATGGTAACAATACAACAAATATTGCCAACGGAAATGGGGGAATTACTGACGAAAACGTTAATTTTTTGGTAAGTAATGCCGGAGTCCGTGATACCACATCAACTACCACTGCTCTAGTGCTCGCAACAAATGAATACACTGAATTTGAATTTAGTATTACTTCTACTAATATAACGTTGGTAGATTCGGCATATTGTTTTCGGTTAACTGGTGGAGGAGAAATGCTTCCGCAGTATACAAATTACGCCGAAATAAGAACGGCACCAAAACGAGATTTTAAAGTACAACAAGGAGTGGCCGTGGTCACCGGCACCAGCACAACCTTAGTGGCTGGTGTCGATTATGTGGCACCAAGTAGTACGTCAACTGCCTTTGTGCGGATCACGGACACTCACTTCACTGGAGCCGGAAAAGTAACCGCTGGTGGTGGTGCGCAAAATGCTGACGATACTACTGCCTATATCAGTCAAAGCAACTTATTGACTAGTTTTACAATTTCTCGGCCGACAACGGCGATTAATAATACCCGTGTTACATGGGAAATTGTGGAGTTTATTGCCGACCCCGGTACTGATAACGAAATGAAAGTGTTGGGTACTGGCACAATGAGTTTAGCGAGTGCCAGCACATCCGCGACGGGCACAACGGTTAGTGGTGTGACTGATGATGCTGATGTAGTGGTGTTTATTACCGGTATACAAAATCGCAATACTGGTCGAAATTTCTTTTATGCCAGTCAAGTGACTACCAACTGGGACGCAAACAATAATCTCCCGACATTTTTACGTGGTTCTACGGGTGCAATTGTCGATGTAAGTTACGCTGTTGTTGAATACAGCGGAATTAACTGGAATGTGCAGCGAATTGAACACACCTATGCCTCGTCAACCATTACCGAAACCGAAGCAATGAATCCCGTCAATAGCCTTGAGCGGACATTTATTCACGCGCAAAAGCGAATAAGTAATTTGTCTAACGTTAACAATTTTGGTCATGAAGTATGGTTGTCCAGCATTGGCGCTGTTTCGTTTCAGTTGGAAAGCGCTGCTACGACACCGAGTGGTCATACGTCTGTAGCTTGGGTAATTGAAAACATGCAAACAAGCGCTGGTGCAATGGTTACGTCACGTGAAAAGCTCACTATCCCTAGTAGCAATAGTGAACCCTATGTCCTATCGCAAAGCATCATTGATCCAGTGTCTGCTACGGACAACACATCGATATTCGCTACCTCACGAGTGGTTGGTGCTAATTCAAATTTCCCCTTGGTATTTGCTGGGGCGCGAATCACTTCAACAAGTACATACGAAGTTTGGCGAAGTGAAGCTTCGGCGGACATGGTATTTCGTTCAGAAATTGTCGAATGGCCAACATCGGGATTAGCAGTGCGTCAAAACTACTATCGTTTATATGCTGATAACAATACGGTAACCCCCACTGATCCATGGCCACCGGGTGTCACCGATTTAGGTGAAAATAGTCCAATTACTGTTACCGACAGTCCGCTTGGCGAAAATGAACACGTACGGTTACGTATGACATTGCGAGTAGCCAACGCCACCTTACCAAGCGGACTGTATGTTTTCCGTTTGCAATACGGGTTACGAACTACTTCGTGTGCGACGGTTGGTTCGTGGACTAATTTGGGTGATGCTGGAAGTGGCGAACTATGGCGTGGTTATGCGGCGACCGGCACGACTGATGGCGTATCAATTGGAAGCAATCCACCCAACCCCGGTGAACTACTTATTTCGGTATCCGATCGAGTCGGTAGTTTGATTGAAGATGGTACGTCACCAAGTAACCCGTATCCGGTTGACGCTGGCGAAGATGTTGAATATGAGTGGTTTGTTGAACAAAACGGCGCGGCTGAAAAAAGTGTTTACTGTTTCCGCATGGTACATGCTGATGGAACGCCTCTTGATGGGTATTTCAATTATCCACAAATACGCACTGCTGGTTTTACCCCGCAAACAAAAAATTGGCGATTTTACGATGATGCGCAAAACGAAACTCCGGCAACGGCTATGGCTAATGAAATAGTGGCACCAACAGAAGTACAAAATGGAAATGTGATTGCGTTACGAGTAACTGTTGGTGAACAAAAACATGTTCGTGGCATTGATACTAAATTTAGTTTGCAATATGACGAAGATCCTAACTTTACCCATCCAACAACACTCGTTGCTTCATCCAGCTGCACGGCCACTTCGACCTGGTGTTATGCCGATGGTGGCGGTCAAGAAAATGCTACCATTACAACAAAAGTATTATCTGACGCAGATACTTGTGTGAGTGCTGTTGGTTCTGGTTGTGGGACACATAATCGTTCGGCGGTGTATGCTGCTGGTCATACACACAATGCTGGCGCAAATGCTGAATATGCTTTTTATTTAAAGCACGCAGCAGCTCGGGCTGGTGCAGTGTACTATTTCCGTTTATACGATGTCTATGAAAACCTACCTGTGCCAGCAGCGAGTGGGGAAGTGTACCCAAGTTTGGTGGCAGAAACTCCAAAGTTGTCTTTTACCGTCAGTGGTTTACCGAGTGGTACGTCAACCGCTGGAGTTACTACAACGGTGTCGACGACGCCGACCGCTATTGCCTTTGGTTCGATTGCTCCTAATACAAATGTGTACGCCGCGCATCGTATTGGTATCACGACAAACGCCACTGATGGGTACCGCATTTATACGTATGCTAGACAACAACTTATAAATTCGTATGGTGTATCAATTCCATCTGTCACGGGATCAAATGCAATACCCGTTGGGTGGAGTACTGGCTGTACAGCGAGTGCGACGGGTTGTGTCGGCTATCACAGTACTGACGCGACCTTATTAAACGGATCAACCCGGTTTTCTCCGCTTGATAGTTATGCTGGGTTACACACTGCACTAGCTGAAATTATGTATAGCCCTATCCCGGGGAACGAATCTCATGATATGCTATATCGAGTATTGGTTAGGTCAGCTCAACCGGCCGGTGATTATGAAACTGAAATTGTTTACATTGCCCTTCCTGTCTACTAGACTACTTTTCATAGTAGGTAGTTTTCTTTTCTTGCCACACCTGCTTTTTGCTAGTTCTTACGCAATCACTCCCCGAGTAATCGAACACGAACTTGAACCACGAGGTTCTATTGTTGAAGAAATTAAATTAACCAATCAAGGGTCAGTACCGGTAAAAATTTTTCCAACAGTAAATGCGATTACTCTCGGTATCGATGGAAAAATTGAAGAATTTATTGCACCTGTCATGACCGACCAAACCACTAATGTGGCAAGTTGGTTGGCAATTTCCAGAGCTCGAATAGAATTAGCTCCCGGCGAAACGATTCGCATTCCATTATCAGTCACCATCAACCCAAACGCGAAGCCGGGTGAATATTACGCGTTTATCGGCTTTGCTGAGGGTGATAAACGTGACGAAGCTGAACGTATTGTTGCCTCTGGCGTCGCTCCGGGTGTGACTGTTCGTATCGATGTGACTGATACAACATCGGAATATTTGCGGTTACACCGCTTTACTGTTGATCGTTATGTGACTGATATCAATGACGCTAGTGTGACATATGAACTTGAAAATACCGGTGACATTCCTCTAGTGCCTTCAGGTGAAGTAATTTTATATGACGTACGTGGAAAAGAAGTTGGTGCCGTACCACTCAATAGCGATCAAATAAGTCTTGCTCCAAGTGAACAAAAAACCTTTACTGAACCGCTACCAAATACCCATCATTTTGGTCGTCATAAAGCTTTCTTAAATTTAACCTACGGTGAAAAGCAAAAAGCCTCTTTGTATGACACTACTTTTTTTACTGTTGTGCCATTATACTTTTTAGTGACATTACTTGGTGCGTTGCTTTTTATATCAGCCGTCCTTACGTGGTTATATTATCGTCGCACTCATCACGATATTGATCATACCGATCATGATGATTCGGTACCAGTATATGTGAGAACCGGTTTAGAAAGTAATCATCACGATCATGATGTTAACCTTAAAGACCGCTAGTTTTTCTCTACGTACACTGGCAACAATCTTGTTGCTTTTTGTCGTGCTTTGTTGTACGCCACTGTTAGTTCTCGCACAAGAATCGCCAGAAAGTCAGACCTTAAGTATTTCCCCGACGCTTTTTGAAGTAAAAGCTAATCCGGGACAAGTATGGCAAAGTGAATTACGAATCGTTAATGTAAATTTATACGATTTAACAGTCTATCCCGAGATTTACAACTTTGAACCGCAGGGAGAAGACGGGCGTGGTGATTTTGTGCCGATCAATACAAATGAAACCAAGAATACAACACTCGGTGAATGGATGAAAATTTCTTCTGAAGCTATTGTTGTTCCAAAACAACAAACTGTGACCATTCCTATTTCTGTCGCTGTACCGGCTGACGCTACCCCAGGTGGACACTACGCTGCGGTTTTGGTGGGAACGAAACCCACAACTAACGAACCGGAGGGCGAATCATCAGTGCAGACGGCACAATTTGTTACGTCGTTATTTTTTATTCGTGTAGCCGGAGATGTTATTGAATCTGGTGACATTCGAGAATTCACCACTTCCCATACTATTATGGAAAAAGCTGGTACCACTTTTGATTTGCGCTTTGAAAATAAAGGCAATGTTCATTTACGACCACAAGGCAACATCAATGTATACAACATGTGGGGTAATCTTCGGGGAGAAATTCCGATTAATTATCAGACACGTTTTGGAAATGTATTGCCTAATAGCGTAAGAAAATTTTCGTTTGATTGGCAGAGTAATACCTCATTATTTGATATAGGTCGATATAAAGCAGTGGCTACGGTTGGCTATGGCGATGAATCAAAACAGTTTGCCACGAGCACAACGTATTTTTGGGTTTTCCCCTATAAAGTTATACTGGTTGTTGTTGTTGGTTTTGCGTTAGCGTTTTATATTTTGTCTATCCTTGTCCGTCGTTATGTAAAAAGAATGATCGCGTTATCTAGCGACCATCGTGATTATTACTACTCAAAACGAGTGGCCAGTTCACAGAAAAATACCGTCGTCATCAGTCGCTACCAAACCGTCACCGCTCCAGTGCGGGTTGGGGTAGATGACATGATAAATTCGTGGCGTAATCATGATATTTTTACGCATCGGTTACGTTCGCTGGTGCGCTCGCTCTACACCTATAGATTGTTTTTCATGGGCTGTCTGATTCTTGTTGGGGTGATTGTTGGGATAGTAATTATTATTCATCGCATGACTATTGATACGGTATCGTATGAAGTGAGTGTCATGCATGACGGATCGGCCAAGACACTCTCATCAGAAGACGTGTATTTCGAAAAGTTAGCAGAAAACAATCAAAACATAGTTGTGTCAAATATCACTAGTAGTACTATTGCTATTACTAATCGAAGCGGTATACCTGGTACTGCTGCAGTACAAAAGCTACGGTTAATTGAGGCAGGATATGCCATTGAATCACTTACAGTAGACGAATCTACCGTTGAAAACCGAACGGTTATTGTATTTCGACCGTCGGCATTATCAACTGCTCTAGAATTAAGTAAATTTTTCAGTGGCGCACCGCTATCATCGGTAGAATCGGACACTGCACTCCCGATTGACATTGTTATATACGTTGGTCGGGACGCAGTGGAAAAACAGTGATATAATAATTAGGAAGTTTATTCGAGTAATATCATGTATATGCAATCACGTACTATTATACTCGTCGTTATTCTATTAGGAGCCATTGTTGCTGGAATGTTTACCTATACATTTTTAGCTAAAGAAGCGACCGCGCCGTCACCTGAAGACACCGCAGACACTGACACACAAAATGTTGATACGTATGGTATTACGCGTATTGATGCCAAACACTTTTATATTGATGGTGTACATACCATCGTTGGTGAAGTTCCAATGCCAACGCCATGTGATTTGTTGACGTACGATTCTCGCGTTGCGGAATCACACCCGGAACAAGTTACGTTTGCTTTTGGGGTAAAAAATGACGCCGATACATGCGCCCAAGTCGTAACCATACAGCGGTTTATGGTATCTGCTACTGCCAGCAATCAAGCCACGCTACAAGCTACCTTTAACGGACAACCAATAGAACTTAATCTTATAGAGGCTGAGCCAGGAGAAACTCCTGATGACTTTGAGCTGTATATAAAAGGCTAGTGTATGGTACGTGAGCGCAAACAGGCAATCCTGGTTCTGTCTGGCATTCTTATTGTTGCTGGCGCGGTGGGCTATGCGACATATCGTGTGTATACAAATAACCAACCCCCGTCAGCACTTGAAGATGCATTATTTGGCAACCCTGAACTGGTTCGATATATTGGTATGCAAGGCGAAGAAGTGTCGCTCGAATCGTACACCAATCAAATTCTCTACATTAACTCTTGGGCTAGTTGGAGCCCGTTATCACGAGATGAACTCATTGCTCTAAATGAAATCGCTGGTGAATATCAAAATCGCGGTATTACCTTTATTGCACTCAATCGTAAGGAAACCAAAGATGTAGCGGAACGATTTCTCAGTACCATGCCACCATTGCCACACCTCACTATAGTCATTGATACGACGGATAATTTTTATGGACAAGTTGGCGGTTATGCCATGCCCGAAACACTAGTGTATGACAGCGAAGGGGCGCTCGTCACTCATGAACGCCAACCGCTTACCAAAGACGCTATGAAAACCCTGGTGGAGTCACTGCTGACGGCGCAATAATGATCATTGAAGCAACCTGTGAATGTTATTTGTGCAGTTAACCAATTTCAAAGTCCTGGTAACACACCCAATTTGATTTTACTAACTTATACCGTGTTTTGGTCAAATACTGACTAGGCGCATATATTATTTATTGGTATAGTGGTAATACATATAGAAACTATGGTCAATAGTCAGTTCATTGAATATTTGTTCTTCTTTATTACGCTTGGTGCTGTAAGTTTTTTTACATGGCAAATGTTTGCGCCATTTGTAAGCGCGCTGTCCTTATCTGCAATTATTGTCGTTATTTGTTACCCCTTGTATAAGTTTATATTGCAGTATATTGCTCGTGGCAAAAAAAGCTTGGCTGCATTCTTGGCCACTATTGTGGTGTTTCTGGCCATTGTTACCCCAGTGTCGCTAATGTCATCGTTGCTCGTACACGAAATTGTTTCTTTTTATCGATCGTTTGATAACTCTGGGCAACTGGAAGTTGATACGTTGTTGCAAGGCATTGAAACGACTATTCAAACCTACATCCCCGGTTTTGATATAAATGTTTCTGAACAACTTCGGCAAAGTATGTCTTGGTTTGCTGGTAGTCTAGGTACCATCTTTACCGGCACTATTTCTGTTGTTTTTACGTTTCTTATAGCGATGTTTGGATCATTTTATCTATTTCGTGATGGTGATCGCTTAGTTGCGTGGCTGATTTCCGTCAGTCCTCTTAAAGACACCGAAGATCAGATTATTCTTGATCGAATCACTAAATCGGTTCGTTCTGTAGTGACTGGTACGGTACTCGTTGCTATTATACAAGGTATATTGGCAGCGATTGGGTTTGCTTTGTTTGGTGTTAATCAAGCTATTTTGTGGGGAACGGTGGCAGCTCTCGGCGCGTTGTTGCCAGGCATCGGAACATTGGGAATTATGGTTCCGGCTGTTCTCTATTTGTTATATATGGGACAAATTTTTGGTGCGGTAGGTCTTAGTATTTGGGCAATCGCTACCGTTATCGTGGTTGATAATATTTTGAGTCCATATTTAATGAGTCGAGGCAACAATTTGCACCCATTTATTATTTTATTATCAGTTCTTGGGGGTGTCACCATTTTTGGCCCGATTGGTTTTATCGTTGGTCCGGTAATGGTGAGTTTGTTTATGGTGTTACTGGAACTGTACAGTTTATATGTTTCTGATCCGCGTCACACCCTTAGCAAAGGACGTAAAAAGTAACTATGCTTACCAAACAGCACATCGAGTCAATTCTAAGAGCCAACGGGGTACCGCCGACAGCTCCAGAAGAAGAAATTCGTTCTGTGCTCATTAGTGCTCGGTTTGATAATTTTGATGTTGATACCGCACTCTTGATTTTAAAGGAAAATAAGGAGACAAACGAAACTCATGTTGATACGCTCCATAAAGTATTTCATAGTGATGAACGATTGAGTGCGTCTGATATTAGTTCTTTGTTAGGAATTCATGTCGCTATACCACGCGATGATATCACTAACATTACTGAAATACACACAAAAGTCACTCATCATGATCAATTTTTAATCGTTACCGCTTCACTTTTGTTGGCGATAGGTGCCGTGCTTGGATATATGTATTGGTCTGGTACGGGTCTATTTTTTCAGTATGTGGCGACTTAGTCTTGTTAGTGTTGCTTGCTCGATTGTCACAATTTTCATTGTTTTAATTTTACTATTACTGTTAGAACCAACAACGCTGCAATACGCTACCGATGCTCCAATTGATGTTACTTCGTCGGTACCAATACCACAAAAAGAGACACCATATGATACGGTAATTTTTACCGGAGATGTCATGCTTGGGAGACAAGTGGAAAGAATCTTTTTTGCACATCGTACGGATTACATAACGAGTGAAATCAAATCACAATTTTCTTCGTCAACCAATGTGGTTATTAATTTTGAGTCAGCGATGGCTGATCCGCATATATCGACTCCTGGTGGACAAATGAGGTTCTCGACATCCCTCAATAGTCTCGCTTTGCTTAAGGAAATTAAGGTGACTCATGCGTCTCTCGCTAACAATCACTCACTTGATTATGGCAAAGCGGGGTATGAACATGCCAAAGTCACATTATTACAAAATGACATTGCGCCTTTTGGACAGTCAACGGTAGTGTCCACTACTACCGTTGCGTATATATCACATAACAATAAAACTATCACTTTGATTGGCATACATACATTATTTACTGAACCGTCTGCGCCAACAATTCAATCGATAATTTCTGAAGTGTCCAAAAAATCTGACTTACAAATTGCCTATGTGCATTGGGGTGACGAATACGAGTTAGTGCATAACAAAAATCAAGAAAATTTTGCGCGAGTACTAGTGGATGCTGGAGTCGATGTAATCATTGGTCATCATCCACATGTGACGGAAGATATTGGAATCATTAATGGTGTCCCGGTGTTTTATTCTTTAGGAAACTTCATTTTTGATCAGTATTTTTCTCCTGAAGTTACCCGTGGGTTTAATCTGGCCATGACGTACCATAACGATTGGGTGTCGTTTCGGTTATTACCACATACCCAATCAAAACCATCGGTACCCAGACCAATGTCAGATCTTGAAGAAATCGCGTATTTAAATGAGTTGGCAGAAAGAAGTGAACCGTCATTACGATCTGCAATTATTGATAATAGCCTTAGTTTTAAGGTTAAATCAACCAAATAACTTGTACAATTATTATTTTCCGGTACGATTATCATCATATGTTTTCAAAAGTAGAAATTGCTGGCATTGGATTAAGTATCACTGCGATGATTGTTGCGTTGTATTTAGTGACTCATAATACGGCTACCGATACCCCTACCAACCAAGTGGCGAGTACGGGTACAATATTTGTGTCCGAAGAAGGCGATTCCCAAACGAATTTACGTAACGCAATTGCAGGTTCAATGGATAGTGCTGGTAATGTTGAGAGACTTATCGTAGACGATGTAGTTATTGGAACGGGAGACGAAGTAAAAACGGGAGACACTGTTATCGTAGACTACATTGGGACACTCGTTAACGGACAAGAATTCGATAATTCTCATAAACGAGGTACGCCGTTTACTTTTACCGTTGGCGCGGGAAAAGTGATAAAAGGCTGGGATGAAGGTGTCGTGGGTATGAAAGCTGGTGGCAAACGAATTTTGGTCATACCAAGCGAGCTCGCCTATGGCGAAAAGGGATATGGACCAATTCCAGGCAACGCCTCACTAGTGTTTGCCATTGATTTGGTGTCGGTGACCGGAAAAGCGGATAATTAATGAGACGAGACATAAAAGCGGGCGGCCGTAGGCCGCCCGCTTTTATGTCTCGCTAATCGTACCTAACTGCGGTATACTCGCACCAATGAGCAAGTCACCTGTTTGGTTCGAAATTCAAGAAAAAGTTACCCATAACCTGGCACGAGCGGGAGTAATTCATACGCCACATGGTGATATTCAAACACCTGCTTTTGTAGTGGTAGGCACCAAAGCGTCAGTAAAATCATTGTTGCCCGAAGATTTATCGCAGTATGTCCAAAACGAAGTAACGTTAGCCAATACCTACCACTTATTTTTACAGCCCGGTCATGAGGTCATCAAAGCAGCGGGTGGACTGAATGAATTTGCAAAATGGCAAACTCCAACAATGACTGATTCGGGTGGATTCCAGGTATTTTCCTTGGGGGCAGCATTTGGGAAAGGAGTGACAAAATTTGCTAAAGGGGAAGTAGAAGAAAGTGAGACAGAGTTACCGGTAAAAAAAGGACTTAATGTGTACAGTCAAAAATTTGCCGAAGACCATGGCAAATTGTGTATTATTGATGAAGAAGGGGTGACCTTTACGTCACATCTAGACGGGTCAATGCACCGATTTACTGCCGAACGCAGTATCGATATTCAACATGCCATTGGTGCCGATATCATTGTGGCGTTTGACGAATGCACCAGCCCAACCGCCGACTACGCGTATCAAAAGGAAGCGATGGACAGAACGCACCGGTGGGCCAAACGAAGTATTTTAGCGCATAAACAAAACTACGACGCGCTAAAAAAACAAGGGTTATATGGCGTAGTACAGGGTGGGCGTTTTATGGATTTGCGCCAAGAAAGCGCTCGTGTTCTAGCTCATATGGATTTTGATGGCTTTGGTATTGGCGGCTCTTTTAGCAAAGATGACCTTGGTGATTCATTAAAAGTGGTAAATGAAATATTACCAGACAATAAGCCTCGTCATCTTTTAGGCATTGGCGAGCCAGAAGACATTGTTCAGGGAATACTACAAGGCTGCGACACGTTTGACTGTGTGGCGCCAACTCGCATTGGTCGGACAGGAACAATTTATGTACAGACTGGCAAGATGCTCACTACACCCTGTGGGACATTTACGTATCCCGAAACAAAAAAACTGAATCTACGCAACGCCCAATTTATTAATGACCACACACCACTTGACCCACTATCAACTGGCTACATGGCTCAAAAATACACCAAAGCCTACGTCGCTCACCTTTTCCGTGCTGGCGAAATTCTCGGGCCACATTTGGCGTCCATCCATAACCTTCATTTTATTGTTAATTTTACCAAGAACCTACGCGAGCAATTATTACTGTAATCACTAGGTGGTTTTGCGGTGTATATAAAAAGCGGGCGGAATAGTAATTCCGCCCGCTTTTTTTATTCCGATGAGCACGGTATACTCTTATACATGCAATTTGCTCTCTCAACCGAAAAGACGCCAGCGGGCGATCAACCACAAGCTATTGAGGCTTTAGTGGCGGGGATTCACGCCGGTGAAAGACATCAAACCCTCCTCGGGGTGACCGGTTCAGGTAAAACGTTTACTGGTGCTAATGTGATTCAACAAATTCAAAAACCCACTCTCGTGATTGCCCATAACAAGACCTTGGCAGCGCAGTTGGCACAAGAGTACCGCGATTTTTTTCCCAATAATGCGGTGCACTACTTCGTCTCCTACTACGACTACTATCAACCAGAGGCCTATATGCCAACGTCAGATACGTATATTGAAAAGGAAGCGCAAATCAATGAAGAAATTGATCGTCTCCGGCACGCCTCGACACAAGCCCTTTTGACCCGCCGTGATGTGATTATTGTCGCTTCAGTATCGTGCATTTACGGTCTAGGATCACCAAAAGAATACCTTAATCGTCATCTTAAAATTGAAAGAGGTTACAACACTAATCGAGCTGAATTACTCCGAACACTTATCGGTATGTATTTTGAACGCACAAACGCCGATTTAACACCAGGACAATTTCGGGCTGTCGGTAATATGGTCGAAATCATGCCAACCAACGAACGTGCCATTTATCGATTGTCATTTTCGGGTAACGAAGTATCGCTCATTACCAAAATTGACAGTATCACGAGAGCCATCATTGAAGAACCAGAAATATTTTTTCTTTTCCCAGCCAAACACTTTGTGTCACCAGAAGAAGAACGAAAAGTAGCGTACGAAGATATTAAACAAGAATTAGCAACACAACTCGAGCTATTTAAAGCAGAGGGAAAAATTCTCGAAGCTGAACGGTTACGCCGTCGTACCGAACACGATCTCGCGCTCATTCGTGAAGTGGGGTATTGCAATGGTATTGAAAATTATTCACGACATTTTGATCGTCGTCAACCAGGAGAAGCTCCGTATACATTACTGGATTATTTTCCTCACTTATCTGATGGTACGCCAGATTTTCTTACCATTATTGATGAATCGCACGTAACCTTGCCACAAATTGGTGGTATGTATGCCGGAGACCGTAGTCGTAAAGACACTTTGGTAAATTTCGGGTTTCGTTTGCCGAGCGCTGTTGATAACCGACCACTTACATTTGATGAGTTTGAAGCGAGGGTTGGTCAGTGTATCTACACATCTGCCACACCGGGCAAATATGAGTTCGAGCACTGTTGTCCGACCGATGCGCTATCAACTGCTAAAAAAACAAAAGGCGAATCTGAAAGTCAGCCCACGTATTTCCGAGGTGTTGATATTAACAAGTGCGTTGCTGAGGGCACTGTTGTCGAGCAGATCATTCGCCCAACCGGACTAATTGATCCTGAAATCGATATGCGTCCCGTTACTGAAAAGGGAACGTATCCAGGTCAAATCAAAGATTTTATTGAAGAAGCGGTAAATGTTATTAAAGGCGGTGCACGCGTACTGACAACGACACTGACCAAGAAAATGGCTGAAGATTTGGCGGAATTTTTAACCGAGCGTGACATTAACACGAAATATATCCATAGTGACGTAGAGACACTGGAGCGAATTGAGATTCTTACTGATTTCCGCAAAGGCAAGTTTGATTGTCTCGTCGGCGTCAACCTCCTCCGCGAAGGGCTTGACCTGCCTGAGGTTGAACTGGTAGCGATTCTTGATGCTGACAAAGCCGGCTTCCTCCGCAGTGAAACCGCGCTGATTCAAACGATTGGTCGTGCTGCTCGAAACGTCAATGGGCGAGTGGTTTTGTATGCCGATGAGATGACTGACGCCTTGACCTACGCGGTCAATGAAACTAACCGCCGGCGGGAGATTCAGATGGCCTATAACGAAAAGCACGGCATTACTCCAAAAACGATTGCGAAGGAAATCAAATCAATCGCCGACCAGCTCCGCACCAAACACGACGACACGGTCGATACCATGCTCAAAGTCGATATGGAATTGTTCAAGCGAAACCCCACCAAGGTTTTGAAAGAAAAACGCCAGCAAATGAATGACGCGGTCGCGATTCTCGACTTTGAAACCGCTGCCATCATCCGCGACGAGATCGCCTACCTCGAAGCTGAAACGAGCGGGAAGGGCAAAAAAGCCAAGAAAACCCTTATGTAGCAACCTTCTCCCGAGGCCACATTAAGGGAAAGTTGACAATGCTTGACATTATTTGCAGAATATGCTAGTATAAGAAAATGCAAGGCGAGGTAATACGTCTAGGCGTTAAGTCCTCAGCACGTCAGCCGCAGTGGTTGCGTGTAACTGGGTGAATGGGGAAATGAGACCCCTTAACTCGACCTTTATTGCATTTATTATCTCAGATGCATGTCGCCCGCTAAAGTGGCGAATCGTTCCCTTGAGCGTTAATCAGGGTATGTCGATGGAGACGCCTTTGGCAGTGACACCCGTCGAAAGAAAGTCACTAGGGTGGGAATATGTAGTGGATCCTACACCTGTCCGAAATGTGAACCTGCGTGACGGAACTCGGTCACGCGAAAATATATAGAGCTAGGTCGCAAGACCGCCCCCCGTCGACATGAGTGCGGGGGTTCTTGTTTTTTATTTTTTATATTCTCTATTCCTTGCTATACTCTTCCTAACCGACCACTACCCTCACGCAGTGGCGTT
>CAYXYJ010000001.1:0-27676 GCA_964469295.1 uncultured Candidatus Saccharibacteria bacterium | reverse complement strand
ATTTTTGCCGAAGGACAACGTCGCTACGTTGAGTCACTTTCGCCATATGCTCGGCAGTTTTTAAATAAAATGCAGAAGCCGGACGTTGATGAAATTTCTGGTTTGTCTCCAGCTATTTCCATAGACCAAAAATCTGCCAGTCGGAATCCTCGTTCAACTGTGGCAACGATTACAGAAATATACGATTATCTCCGTATATTATTTGCACGAGTAGGGCAACCATATTGTCTTGATGTTGATGTGCCAATTCAAAAGATGTCACAAGACGAAATTCTCCGCGTGGTACTCGATTCCATCGAATCCAAAGAAGTAAAAACTGCCACTAAAGCCCAAAGCCAAGAGGTGCTTGGTATTCAAGTCTCTAAAGGGCGAGTAGCCATTTTTGCGCCAGTCGTCGTTGGGCGAAAAGGGGAATATTACCAATTGCTCTATGATTTACTTGGTAAAGGATTTGAAACAGTTAAAATTGACGGTGAAGTAAAACAACTACGTGAGCAAATTGTGTTGTCAAAGACTAAACGACACGATATCGATGTGTTGGTTGACGAAATCTATGTCAGCGAATTCACTGACGACCCAAAAGGGTCTCGTGAACGGTTGTCTGAAGCCGTGGAAGTGGCCCTTAATCAAGCAAACGGACTCGTCAAAATTGAAAGTCCAGACGGTAGTAGCCGTATGTTGTCCGCCAAATTTATTTGTCCAGTTGACGGTTCATCATTTCCTGAAGTAGAACCACGACTGTTCTCCTTTAACTCACCATATGGTGCGTGCCCGGAATGTAATGGTTTGGGTGTAACAGGAATATTTCAAACCGATATTTGCCCGGTTTGTAATGGTGCGCGGTTGCGACGAGAAGCGTTGCGGGTATTTCTTGGCGGCAACAAAAATTCACTTGGTATTAATATTGTGGACTTTACTGCAATGACAGTGAAAGATGCTGCTGCATTTATTGAATCACTCACGTTGACGAAATATCAACAAGAAATCGCTTGGCCAGCGCTTCGCGAGATTATTGAACGTCTCGAGTTTATGAACAATGTTGGCATTCAATATCTCACTTTAGACCGTCGAGCCAATACATTATCTGGTGGTGAAGCCCAGCGAATTCGTCTAGCGTCGCAACTCGGATCAGGATTGGTTGGCGCTTTGTATGTACTTGATGAGCCAACTATTGGTTTACATCAACGTGACAATGATCGATTGATTAAAACATTGTCTGAACTACGTGATTTGGGTAATACGATTATAGTTGTAGAGCACGATGAAGACACAATATACGCATCAGATTACATTATTGATATTGGTCCAGGTGCCGGTGTCCATGGTGGTAATGTGGTTGTTTCTGGTTGGCTTGATGATTTGTTAAAAGCTAAGAAGAACGATAGTAATTCATCAACCTTGGCATACTTACGCCACGAACGTACAATCGCAATCCCTGAGCGTCGCGATAGTGAAAAGGGTTCAATAAAAATTAAGGGCGGTAAGGCCTTCAACATAAAAAACCTTAACGTCGATATTCCGCTTGGTCGATTAATTTGCGTGACGGGTGTGTCTGGTTCAGGAAAATCAACGTTCATGTATGAAATTGTAGACAAAAATTTAAAAGCACGGCTTGAAAAGCGTTTCCGTAGTCCGAAAACCTACAACTGCTCTTCCTTCAGCGGTAGTGAATATTTGGGTCGATCAATTTTGATTGATCAATCACCAATTGGTCGTACTCCACGATCCAACCCCGCTACTTATACTGGTGCTTTTTCTCACATTCGTGATTTGTTTGCTGCCAGTGGGGAAGCGCGAGCGCGTGGTTGGAAACCGGGACGTTTTTCTTTTAACGTGAAAGGTGGTCGCTGTGAAGCGTGTCAGGGTAATGGAGAAATTGCGGTAGAAATGCATTTTCTGCCGACAGTGTATGTAGAGTGTGATGTCTGTGAAGGGAAGCGCTTTACTAAAGAAACGCTTGAGGTTACCTACAAACACAAGAATATTTACCAGGTGCTCGAAATGACTATTGAAGAAGCGTACGAATTCTACAAAGATGTGCCGGCAATTGAAGAACGATTAAAGACTCTGCTCGATGTCGGTTTGTCGTATCTAAAACTTGGTCAAAGCGCAACGACGTTATCTGGTGGTGAAGCGCAGCGAGTAAAAATTGCTTCAGAATTATACAAACCACATACACAAAAAACGATGTATTTGCTTGATGAACCGACGATTGGTTTGCATTACGACGATGTAAAAAAATTAATTGAAATTTTGCAAGAATTGGTAAATAAAGGAAATACGGTTATGGTTATTGAACACAACCTTGATTTAATTAAATGTGCTGACTATATCATTGATATTGGACCAGAAGGTGGTGCTGGTGGGGGAGAAATAGTAGCCAAAGGTACGCCAGAAGAAGTGTCCAATAATAGTAAATCACACACCGGCTATTATTTAAAAAGCGTTTTGTAGTACAATAATGTCAGAATTGTATTATTGTGGAGGTGGCGATGGAAGACGACATGGAGGAGTATGACTTTCCTGCCGGAAGTCACGCAGAGGCGGTGCACAAGGCCATGCAGGCCCGGTATGCGCTACTTGAAGGTGCAGAAAGACGAGACCCTGTGGTGGCCGAAACGCCAGGTGATGTCGTGACCACCGCGCTCCAGCATGCCGACAACACGATTGAAAAAACCGCACAGATGTTCGGCCAACCAGCCACCTTTGGTGACTGGGCATCCATCTGAGCAAACCTGACCTGCCGCGCCCTAAAGGGCGCGGCTTCGCTGTTGCACTTTTTGTGGTAAAGTAACTCAGTATGGATAAAGAGAATCTAAAAAATACTAAACTTCCTGATACACCTGGCGTGTATTTTTTTCTTGATGCCAAAAAGCGCATTCTCTATATTGGCAAAGCCACTTCACTCAAAAATCGCGTCCGCAGTTACTTTGCTACCGATATTAAGGAAAAACGTTCTGAGCTTATACAAAATATGGTTGCTGAAGCAGCGACGGTGGAGGTTACTGTAACTCAAAGTGTTCTCGAAGCGCTTATTTTAGAAACGAATCTTATACGGACTCATAAACCAAAATACAACACCCGAAGTAAAGATGATAAATCATATAACTGTCTGATCATCACAAATGAACAGTGGCCACGCGTTTTGGTGGTGCGCGGAAAAGACATTACTGAAAAATTTTCTGAAAAAGAAATTAAATCTCACTTTGGACCGTTTCCCAGTGGTGATTTATTACGTGAAGCGCTTAAAATTGTCCGTAAATTATTTAAATTTTACGATACCAAAGAACCAGTAGGAGCCGAGCGCACTAAATTTGCTCGCGGCAAAATCGACTTTAATCGGCAAATTGGATTGTATCCAAATCATACTGATAAAGCGGTCTACAATCGAACAATCCGGCATCTTACATTACTATTTGAAGGAAAGAAACACCAAATTATTACCGAACTCGAAAAGGAAATGCGTCGTGAAGCGAAAGCGTTACACTTTGAAAATGCTTACCAAATCAAAAAACAAATTTTTGCATTAGAACACATTCAAGACGTCGCTCTCATTAAAGCTGACCGAGCAACTGTGCGCACAGGGACGGTCGTTCGTATTGAAGCGTACGATATTGCACATATGGATGGCCAAGATATGGTTGGTGTTATGACGGTCATTGAGGGTAGTGAGCCCCAAAAAAGTCAGTACCGAAAGTTTTTAATCAAAACCATTAAAAATGCCAACGACCCTGCCGCCTTAAAAGAAGTCTTATCAAGAAGGCTGACACATATCGAATGGCCTCTGCCCAATATTGTTGTCGTTGATGGAAATGACGTACAAAAGCGTGTGGCTGAACTTTTATTAGCTGAACGAGGTATACTGATTCCAGTGGTGGCTGTAGTCAAAGATGATCGCCATAAAGCTCATCATATACTCGGTAGTGCGGAACTGGTTGAAACCTACAAGCTAGAAATATTACATGCCAACGCCGAAGCCCATCGGTTTGCAATCACTTACTTTAGGCAAAAGCAAAGAAGTCGTGTTGTGCGTGATCGGTAGCGGTTCAAAGTTTTAAGTGTCAAACATTTCTCGCACGCAAATATGGTACACTAGAGCCATATGACAAAAACTCGCGTAGCGGTATTGCGGGGTGGCCCCAGTAGCGAATATGACGTATCGATGGTGTCTGGCCGTGAAGTGATTAAGGCACTCGAACAACGGGGCTATTCGATTATTGATGTGCCGATTTCCAAGCAAGGCGAATGGATCGTTGATGGCCGCATAAAGTCACCACAAAGTATATTAAGTACTGTTGATGTGGTGTTTATCGCCATGCACGGCACGTATGGTGAAGACGGCACAGTGCAACGAATTTGTGAACGATACCATGTACCGTTCACGGGTAGTAATTCGTTTGCGTCAACTGTTGCTTTTAATAAAGATATGACCAAACGCACATTGCGTGATCATAATATTGTCATGCCCCGTCACGTAAAAATCCTTCCTGAACATGCCGAGAATCTATCAGTATTAGTGGCTTCGTTGGTTGATGGTATGGGTGCCGATTTGGTAATTAAACCAGTCGCTGACGGTTCGTCCTACGGCATCACGATGACTGAAGATGCGGCAACATTACAGAAAGAATTATCAGAAATTCTACGTACTAACAAATCGGTGATGGTAGAAGAGCGCATTCGGGGCACGGAAGCCACGGTCGCTGTAATAGAAAAATTCCGCAATGAATCCCATTATGCGTTGCCACCAATTGAAATAATTCCACCACCAAGTCACCACTACTTTTCGGCTGATATTAAATATTCAGGCGACACAACCGAACTATGTCCGGGAAGATTTTCTTACAGTCAAAAAGAGACCCTCACAGCAGTGGCAACTTCAATTCATAAAATTTTGCAGTTAAGTCAATATTCACGTTCAGATTTTATGATACGTGGTGACGATGTTTATTTTCTTGAAGTAAATACCTTGCCGGGTTTTACGCCACAATCTTTATATCCAAAAGCGGCTGATGCTGTTGGACTATCATTTGTAGAGTTGGTTGATCACTTAGTGAAAACCGCAAAAGTCTACTCGTAATATATTGGTGTAATACTTAGTCATAGTGTCAGGTATTTTGTAAAAACTGGAATAAAATTTATCTGCATAGCACAACAGTAACTCTGTCTATCCACCGTAACGTCATCAATACAGTAGAAAGTACGTTATACTAACAACATGAATTTAGAAGGTACCAAGCACGAAAAAGCTGTGCTCGTCATAGTAGCGTATATTATTGGTTTATGTTCTGGTTTTATTGGTTTTGGTTTGAGTCCAAATCAGACGTCACACGAGAAAACAAATGCCATAATGCCAATGGCTAATAATGAAATTATTCATGAGGGGTATGTACCACCGACCACCCATCCACCACAATTTGAAGAAACGCCAGTCGTAGAAGAACCAAGCGAAACTGAGGTTTCTTCATCAACTGATGAAACAGTATCGTACAAAGACGGAAAATTGTATGCGAATGCTGGTGGAGAAATGTTTTTACTCTCATTGCGTAACGATATAATGCCAGTTAATAACGTCGAAGGTTTTGCTACACAAGGTATTCACAAAGACATCCCCGCCTATAACGTGTCAGCATCAGGTCGTTATGTTTACTTTTGTGAACAACAAACGGAAACTTTGGAATGTACTAATATGATTTTTGACACAGAAACAAAACTAATCCAGTTTGTTGCTTTTGCGGGAGAAAAGGTGGTTACGTCTGATGCTAACGCAAAAAGTGCCTATTGGACTGGAGATATTTTAACGGTTGGAAAATATCAATCGACAGCAACTGCTGAACCGTGGAAAATGTCTTTGACCGAATAAAGGCATTGACTATTTTATCAATAATAGATAGTATAGAGACCAACTTTTATGGTTGTCGCGATCATAAAGTCACCATGCAATAAGTAATCTTATTGCATTTGGGCCCGTAGCTCACTTGGTAGAGCGCCTCATTTGCACTGAGGAGGCAGGGAGTTCGAATCTTCTCGGGTCCACATTAGAAGACATTGGTGAGAGAATTACCTCTTTTGCCTTGAATACACTCGATAATTCAGTGGTTCCAAATTCCTCGCCGTCAAAGGTGATACCTGAAGGAAACTGAAACCATTGGAGCTTGGTTTGAGTCGCTATATCAGCGTCCTTCCAGACCGTACTTGGCGCTTGCAGATACTTCTCCGCGAACTCAATCGCTTCTTCTGGAGTCGCTCCGTTTTCTCTCAAACCAGCGAGATCTGCTTGGAGATTGAGGCGCTTCTTGTCTATACCTACAAGCTCTCGCTTGAGAACGTCGTCGCTTATAACACCTTTGAGGTTCTTTCTGATGAGCGTTGACTCTTCCTCCGTGAGGTTCTTGAGTTCAACTTCCATAGTGTGAATGCTTCTTCGATCACTCTCCGTTGCTTTGTAGAAATGATCCTGCACGAGCTTTTTCAGCTTGCCTATGTCCTCGGAGTCAAACTGGTATGAGTCCATGTGATACATCAACCGCCGCTCGAACTCGTCTCGATTGAAGTTGCCGCCCTTTGGGCCAAACCGATAGAACGCATACTTCCCGCCATTTCCCTTTGACCAGCTTCCGGTGAGCTTCAACCCTGATGGACTGAACACGAAACGGCGAAGTGGGAAGTCGGGATTGTCTGTTTTGTAGGAAGATACTTTATGTCCTTTGTTTTTGAGTACTCGCTGCACTTGAGCAAATAACTCCTCATTTACAATTGCTTCAAACCTGCCCTTATGTCTTTTCCCGAACTTGTCGATCCATGCGGTATATAGTGTATTTCGCAGCATGGCGTGAAAATATCCACGAGTAATTGGTTTGCCACTCTTCTGGCGTAAACCTTCTTTGTTCATCATCCTCCAAACCTCATCGACCGCATGAAGACCACTCGCCACAAGCTGGAATGATCGTAATACTTTCGGTGCCATACTGTTCGGCTCAATGGTTGCTTTGTCTTCTACTTTTACATTTGAATATCCGATCGGAGCCATCCAGACATATCGTCCTTCTCGAATGGCGTCCTTCATTCCATTGGTGCATCGTTCGGCTCGCACATCGTTATCAAACTGCGCTACGTTGGCGATCATGTTCTCCATAAACCTACCCGCAGGCGTATCTTCAAAATGCTCCGAGGTCGACTTTATCTCGATGTTGTATCTGCGAAGCAAAAGTCGGATCTGGCTATAGTCATCAGTATTTCGTGAGAGCCGATCTATCTTGTAAACAATAAGTGCAGTTATGCCGCTTTTCTTATGAGTGCAATACTCAAGTAACTTGCGGAGCTTTGTGCGGTCAGCTGTTTTCGCACTTTCTCCCTCCTCAATGAAGACCGCCTTCTCATCGATTTCGTAGCCATGCTTATCAGCATATTCACGGCAAATGCGCTGCTATGTCTTCAAGCTGTTTCCCTCATCCACCTGTTCCTTGGTAGAAACTCGGCAGTAGATGGCGGCTATTTTTCTATAGTTGCTTTGCTTGTTCATGTCTTTTTGTATTCAAATATGCTTCGACCAGTATCTTCGCCAAGCATGAAAGCGCCTCATCCTTGGTATATACGTGTGTAGGTGCATATACAGTATCTCGCTTTTTTGCGATGAAATCAACGAGAGTATTTTTCTTTTTGCTTTTGGATGGTTGCGCTGACATACGAAACCGCCTCGGGGTGACGTCCGAGGCGGCTCCTGTAGTGACGTCACCGTGGAGCGCAAAATGCGACCACATGGTTATGGTCGCAGGTTTCGCTTATCTCATCAGTGACGCTTGTTCCGGCGGAATAGCCGCTACCGTTTCTTTCGCTTGGTTCGGTATGCGCGCGCCTTTACCGCATCAGAAGTGAGGGGCTTATTGTGTTTTTCTGATAGTTCCTTTGCAATCGTTATCTCCTTGAAGGTGCCCGTGATGCCGAGCTCTTTCTTACTTTTGTTCATGAGCAATGCCGCGTCAGCGTTTATCACCACATCGATATCTTCCTTTCTTCGTATCTTCTGAAGCGTTCCCACTCGATATGACGCCTTGGCTTGTTTCTAGTGCTTGGATATAAACTCACGCACATCGTCCTGCGTGGCTCGCTCGTAGATGCGGATATCGTTATAGCTCCCATCTCTACTTACGTGATGATCCACCCGCTCTACGAATGGCTGCTGGAAGTCATGGAGAGACGGCAAAAAGTCGATCTTATCTCCGGAGAGAAGGTAGGTCATTATCCTGCGTCGCCACCATGCGTTGAGGGGTAGGGCATGTTTGCGAAGTAAAGCATCTATCTCTGCTTTGAATGCCTTGTAACGCTTCTTACTCGTTGGAAGCTCGGTAATGCCATACCAGTCGTAAATGTATTCCTTGTATGAAAAACCGCCATCGGAGATCTGGTATTCCTGCCGTAGTTTCTCTACTTGCCGTATGAAATTGTCTGTCAGTGTAATGTCCCGAAACAGCGTCTCTGCTCGAGAAATGCCACCTTTGTCACCTTTCATACCCTTATTATATCGATTTAGTTCCTTTGTGGCTTTCTGTGTTGCTCTATGGCTTGTTTGTAGGCCGAAAGTGAGGAAATGCTCCACTACCAGAAAAGCAGCTTGCGATGCCTCAAGTGGTTGTTTGAATAAAAAGAAGAGCCCCGACAGGATTGTGGTCCTGTGGGGCTCATGTTGGGAGGTCTCTCCGTGACGTTAGTGGTCGTAGTCGAAGAGGTAGGTCTCCACGTCCGGCTGCTCTCGAACGAGGCGCAGAGCGATCTTGATGTTGAAGGTCGAAGCCATCTCCTCGGCCAGTTGCCTGACCAGTTCGACGTGCTCGCGCCCGTACGCTTCGAAGACCCAGTTCTGCTCGCTGGCGCCGCGCGGGCTGTTGCTGAACCAGACCGTCCCGAGAAACATCCGCCGAGGGGCCCGCTTGATAAGGCCGAACAGGTAGTTCCTCGGCTTCGCTTCGGGATCCTTGCGCAGAATTCCGAGCGAGCAGGTCTCGACCAGCGAGTTCGACGCGAGGCCGGTGCTCGACGCGAGATCAAATCCCTTCGAGAGAAGAAACCTCCCGACTTTTATCGAAATGGACTCCTGATAGCTTACACTTTCTTCTACGTTGCTCATGACTTGCTCCTTTGTGTTTTGTGATGTGAAGAGGCCGGCTATATAGCCAACCGAACAGTTCAGATTACATCATATCATATTCGTGTGTATATGTCAATAGCAACTTGGCGCGTCAAAAAGTGCCATATTTGTCTGTTTTCATATGGAAGTGTGAGATTTCGGCCACTTTTCCTGGCGTAGCTTCCGCTTTCGTTCCATTTCCGCATCAAACGCTTCTCTCATCTTGGGAAGGAAAGTGGGGTCCTGCTTTCGCCAGTTGTAGAACGTCCATATCCCTATGTTGAGCTGGCGACACAGATCAGCCACGCTCCGCCATCGCATCTTCGCCCAACCCTCTATGAACATCTCTTTTCTGAATACATTTCTCTCCTCGCCATCCAACCTATCGGCAAACGCGAGATCCGTTCGCTTCCAGTGATAGAATGTCCATCTGCTTACTCCTGCGGCTTCACAGGTGCGGCTTACATACCGCTTGCACCTGATGTGGTTCTCAAGAAATTTCTCCTTATTTTCTTTTGTTCGTTTCTGCTCCATACCCTTGCTTCTGTATGTTCCAATATTGACTGGTAGTTACGCTGCGATCAGATACTGGCTCTGTATCTACCTGTTTCCTTTGGAGCGTAGTATTTCCTGAAGCTGGAAGCACTCTTTGCCAAACTTGTTCCAAAATGCGATACTGTAGTCCACCATAACACAAAAACCAGTCTTTACAGACTGGTTTTTGTGTTATTGGGTTGCCCTGGTCAATTGAATCCTGGTGAGGAAAGTCTAGTAAGGAAAATTGATTTTAAATCGACCCAAAAAAAATTGATTTTTGCAATATATGTTGTGTAATCAAGCATTACAAAATGATTAACTTAAAAAATCAATCCCTATATTTAAATCTATACATTATTCGAAATGCAAGAATTCTCTTATTTAGAGCCATATAATTAGATTTGCTCACTTTGAAAAGAGTGGTAGTATGAACATATGGTACGACTACAAGAACAACTCATCAAACGAATTTCAAGTGCCAAAAGTCTGTTGGCCCAAATCAAACAAGAGGAAGCCAAGCTGTCGGTTCGTCGGTTCGCCGTTCGGCGTTGTCAGCAAGCCGTATCCGCTTCGCAAACCGAACAAGCTGATGATGCTGAAGAAAACGAGTACTCAGAAATTTTAGAAAATATCGAAGCAATTGATTGCGATCTCACGACGTACATTGATCAGCTGCGGGACAAACGGACTCATATTGAGAATGGTATTACTGTATTGGACACTTTAAAGTCAACTCGACTTTCTTGTGAGTTAGCAAACTATATTGAAGAAGACGCCAGATTGTGCGTTCGCGATGTCGGGGTTGCCCGGGCCGGTTATGATGATTTAATTTCGCGCCTTCGTGACATTACTCATACGCGTGATCAATAATGATGTTTTAAGCCGCCCGCAAGATTAGCTGCGGGCGGCTGGTTCATTTGACTCAATTCCATGCTCCGGGGTCAATCACTCGATAGGGAGTACGTCTAACGCATACGTTGGCGCCAGCTGGCACCCCAAGTGCCCGCGCCACTCCCAC
This sequence comes from uncultured Candidatus Saccharibacteria bacterium, assembly GCA_964469295.1. Classification (GTDB taxonomy): domain Bacteria; phylum Patescibacteriota; class Minisyncoccia; order Phycocordibacterales; family UBA918; genus OLB19. Next base: position 17,000 of record CAYXYJ010000001.1, on the reverse strand, counting down.
GGATACTTTCGGAAGCTCCAGGGTGATTTCGCCGTATTGACGCCAGACCTGATCTGCTCGCACTTGGACGACACACGAACCCAAAGATCCCGACAACTGAAACTCATGAGCTCGAAGTTCGTTTATCGATGCTACTGACACCTGCCAAAGATCTATCGGTGGGGTGAATGTGGTCATGTTACCACCTCCTTTCTCTAGTAGTATAGACAATTTATTTTTGGTGGAGCAAAGTTATACACGCATCGACAGATAGTGTTCTTGTGCTATAATCGTCGCCACTGGGCCCTTAGCTCATTTGGTAGAGCGCTTCCATGGCATGGAAGAGGTGAGGGGTTCGATTCCCCTAGGGTCCACGAGAATATTTTCCTAAATTTCAAAGCCCCCGCGTCTCTTGTTTGAGAGCGGGGGCTGGTGGTCGACTGGTGAAGTCAGAGCGAGAATTCCGAATCAGGGATCCGTTTTCCGTTGCTGAAGAAGAACTTGCCAATGACGGCGACCCCGACAACATGAAGTTCGTACGAGCTTGCCCCATTCGGCAACGGGAATTCACGCTCCGAACCATCCTCCATCTGAATGACGAGCACTTCAGAGCCAGGAATGAGTTGTTCACAGCAGTACTCGTCATCTTCAGTGGTAGGGATCTTTGCCAGCGTGGAGTAACGAAGGGACATTGCACTCTCCTTTGGTTGCTCAGTGAATTATGCACTGGATATTATAAATTGTCAATTTTTTTGTTACAATCTAATAATCTACATAGCGTTGGACAGGACTGATACGTAACCCAAAACTTCAGTAAATACTCGCTAAATTGGTTCGGTAAATTTCCCCTATAGTCCACCAAATTTGATTTGACGAAGAACATAATACCTTTACTCAATTCACCGATTGACCCTCGTGCGATAAATATTAATTTTCTTACGAGTGGATATCTGCTATACTACATAGTGTCATGAATAAAATTGTATTACTCATTGGAGGTGGTTTGTTAGTTTTCGTATCGATTTTTTTGATATGGTACTTTGTACCGACAGTAGCAACTGATTTAAATGGTGATGAATCGACAATCAAAGATACTGATCCATACGATGTGGTGTTTGATTTTTACAGTGATTGGCTAGCGTATGTTCACGCATCAGGTACACCAGCCGCGAATAGTGCCCTGCCTGGTGAACGTTTTTTAACAGACGCCGCAAAAAATGCTCTTAATGAAGCAATACTTCAAACTAACACCGACGTTGCTATACCCGTTATTTGTCAAATCACTGCACCGGATAGTGTTCGAGCTAAGATTGTTCATGAAGTAGATGATCGCGCTGAAATTATTGTCTATCCACGGTACAAAACCGACAATACGAGTTCAAGCACTAATACAACAACTGTAAGTGGTTTCTCTTTGGTTAATCTAGAAAAGATTGATGGTAGTTGGCGTATTAATTCAATCTCTTGTTCACGGGGTGACATTGCTCCAGAAAGTGAATACAGTTTTGAACAAGAGGGTTATTTGCTAAAAAACGTGCCCGCTCCTCTTGATAGCAACTTTTGGCATTTGGTGTTTGCTGAAAATGGTGTCGAAGGTCATACCGCGCCGTTATTATTTACTGCATCAAGTACCTGCACCATACGTGATGCCGCTCCAGAGATTTGTAATCCTGAATCATTGGTTGAAGCCAATCGTGCCGTTGTAAAAGGTGAAATGAACGAAAGTGGTGTGACGGTTGTATCAATGACTGTCACTACGGAATAAATTATTTTGTAGTGATACCAATTGCGAGAAAACTACACTATTAGAAATAATTAAAATTCACAGGGTACCGGACATAACTTGACTTTTACTGATACCATATAGGTATATGGAAATCATTGGTATTGTCGCCGCAATTCTACAAAGTTTTGCTATTTCGCTTGGGGTAGGGAGCTCAACGTTGGCTATTGTTAATTTTTTTGTTGCTATCGCTGATGGACAAATTGACCCAGCCGAACGGCGAATGATGGGGAATGTCTATGTCACCTTACGCGTGTCTATGGTAGTAATATTTTTTACTTTAGTCATTCTTACGGCATATAATACGTTCCATCTTGGTATCAGCGCTTTTAACGATTACCTGTTTGCAGAGTGGATTGTTGTGACAGTGCTGTATCTAAATGCTATTTTGATGACACTGAAAATCATGCCTAGCACGTTTGGACCAGCCATCCAAGCCGGCAGTTGGTATTCACTTGGCACCATCGCCGCGTTCGTACCGGTTGGTTTAGCTGATTTTACATTGTTTCAATTTTTACTTGGATATATCAGTATGATTATTTTAGCGACAGCAATTGTCAACGGAGGAATGGCTATTTTGAAAGATTTTCGAAAAAAACAGACCGCAAATGCGACAGTATCATAAAACCAAAACACCCGCGTCCGTGCGGGTGTTTTGGTTTTTCGTATGTACTTTTAGTGGTACCACACAAAGTGGAAGACTTTTTTAATTCGCGTTACTATACCACTAAATCGCGATGGCGAGTGTCGTAACTTTCGTAATTCATTACGATAGTATAACGTCGGAATTAGAATTAATGTGAGAATCATCGCAAAAGATAAGCCAAACATTATTGAAAACGCTAACGGACTCCAAAAATCAGAAATCCGAGATAGAGGAATCATCCCAACCACTGTGGTAACTGTAGTAAGAAGAATTGGTCGAAACCGTGATACTGAGGCATTCGCTACTCGTTCGAGCAAATGCTCTGTATCATTTTGCAAATCCTCAGACGCAATTAATGAGTCCATCAAGATAATTGCGTGATTGATAATTACTCCAGCGAGCGCAATCACTCCGAGTAACGACGTAAACGAAAGCGCCAAACCAGTGAGCGTCAGTCCGCCAAATACACCAATCAGTGAATAGGGAACCGCGAGGAGTAGATAAAACGAATAGCGAATTGAATTAAACGATAGCACCAAGATTGCCAACATTAACAGTAACCCCGCAATAAGCGCCAAGAACATTTCCGTAAATGACTGGTTGATATCTTCGGTTTCACCGCCAAAACTGATTGTCACGTCAGTATCGCGCGCGATAGTTTCTAAATCTGGAGTGATCGCGGTCATAACGTCAGTGGTGACTACACCAGGATTAGTGTACGCATTAACCGTTACGACACGCTTTTTATCTTTGTGGTTGATAGCTGAATTAGCCGGTACGTAAGTATCGGTTAACAACGATCCCAACAGCACTCGTTCACCAGTCATTGCTGTCACTTCAATATTTCGAAGTGTATCAAGAGTAATTTCGGGAGTAGTAGACCAGTTTAGAATCTCGTCAGGGTTACCAATACGAACCACGACATCAACATCATCACCATCGCGCCGAAGGGTAGTGGCGGTAATTCCATACACGACCGATCGCAACATTGGTCCCACAACAGCCGGATTTACTCCTAAAAGAGAGGCTTTGGCTGCGTCAATCTGGAGTACAAATTCAGCACTGCTCGAGTCGGCGCTACTGGTTACATCACGCACACCGGTTTCAGTCGCGAGTCGTTGACTGGCCTTTTCGGCCGCTTCAGTGAGCGCATTTAAATCTTCACCAGTAAACGTCACCGCAATTGGCGCACCTGATGTTGGACCGTTTTGTTGTTCGGTAATTGTTATGGTTATGTTAGCGATTGACGATAGTGATTCACGCAAGGCGGTGGCTATTTCGGCACTACTACGAGTACGATTTTTGTTCAAAGCAATGGTAATATTTGCGTAGCGAGCGCCACTGCCAGTACCACCGGTAAAGGCAGAACTGCCACCAACAGTAGACGAAAATGATTCAATTTCTGGTATGTCATATAAGATTTCCTCAATTTGTCTCACCGAAATATCGGTTGTCGATAGCGGTGTTCCTTCCTTGGTTTCGGCATCGAGATAAATAAAATCTACGTCTTCTGGGGGGAAGAAAATCACGTTTAATAACCCAGTAATGGGAAGCGCCAACGCAATAATAAAGCTCACAAATAAACCCCACAAAAACAACCGCTGTGCCTTTTTATGCTGCAAAAAGCGCACTAGGGTATCCTGATACCATGATTGAGCACGCTCAGTGTAGTGTTCTTGCAGCAGTTCAAAACGGCTAGGTTCATTGGTATTTGTCAGCGCAATAGCAATAAGAGGAACCATGCCTAGTGCCACCAGAATTGAAGCGATGAGCACAAAGATGATGGTGAAAGGAATTGACGCAATAAATTGTCCCACCACTCCAGATAAAAAGAAGAGGGGAGCAAACACTGCCACGGTAGTCATCGTTCCGGCGATTAATGGCCACGCGTATTCTGTTATAGTTTCTCTCGCAGCTTGTACGGCGTTTTTGGAGCGTTTGTATCTCGTGTGAATCGCTTCAGTTACCACAATACCGGAATCAACCAAAATTCCCACGGCAAGAATCAGTGCAAATAAGGAGATGAAGTTAATGGTGTTTCCCGATACGTATAGTCCAATAAAAGCGATAACAAACGATAAAGGAATGGATAATCCGGCCACCAACGATTCGCGCCAACCAATCGTTAACAACAATGACAACATCACTAACACCACCGTTTCAGTACCGGCTCGTATTAACTCTCCCAATTGTTCTTCCGTATCTGCGCCTTGATCAAACACTACCAATACTTGTGAATGAGCGAGTAGCCCGTCTGGTTTTTGCATTGCTGCTAGTTTTTCGTTCACCGCTTCTGACATGGTGGTAACGTTTACCCCTGACTTTTTGAATATAGACACTGTCATGGCGAGTTCCGCCGGTGTTCCATCAACTGATACTCGTGATAGGGACGTAGCAGTATCGACCGTCTCGACAACAACAGCAACGTCTTTTAGGTAGAGTGGATTGCCATTGATAGTTGTGACGACTACATTTTCAACATCAGTTGCTGAAAGCAATTTTCCTTCCAAACGGACACTGTATTCAATACTACCTGCCGTGATAATACCAACCGGGAATCCACTATTAGCAGAGGCAAGCGCTGTCGTGACGTCAGTAAGCGCAATACCATACGAAGATAATTTCTGTGGTTCAATCACCACTTGCACTTGACGCTCGCGCACGCCGCTGATGGTAACTTGACTGACGCCGGTCACGTCTTTAAATTCGTCAGACAAGGTTTCGCTTAATGCAGTAAAATCTGCTGGTGTAGCATCAGACGAAATTGATAATACGAAAATCGGTTGATTAGCAAAATTAACTTCTGATACAAACGGATCTTCGGCATCACGCGGAAGTTCGTTTTTTGCAGTATCAACCGCATCCTTTAACGCTTGAATTGACTCGTCAATATCTGCGGAAGCATTAAACTCAGCCGTAATTGACGATACACCGTCGCGTGACACTGAGGTAATTGCCTTTATATTATCAACATTTTCTATTGCGTCTTCGAGTCGATTCGTTATCAATTCTTCAATATCACGAGCCGATGCGCCCGGATACACCGTTGTCACAATACCAATTGGTACAATAACTTCAGGGGCAGACTCTTTGGGAATAGCCAAAAGAGTGTAGATACCCATCGTCACCAACGTGATGATAACGAGCCAACTAAATTCTCGTTTACGGAGAAAGAAAAACCAAAGTGGATGCATACGTTATTTAATGAGTACGGTATCGCCGTTTTTTAGTCCACGAGCGTCAGTCACAATGTGTGTCGTATCATCAATGCCATCAGTGACAATGATAGTGTTACCAAGCACTCGACCAAGGGTGACTGGCGTAGCCACAACGGTTGATGATGCTCCTATAGTAAATACCACCGCGCCTTCACTCATCAATTTTACCGCAGTGAGTGGAATAGAAATTGGCGATGCAACGGTACTTGTAGTGGTGGCGACGTTTTGCGTAAAGTTAACTGACACCGTGGTGCCGGTCACTAACACATTTGGTGTTGATACACTAATTTTGACAGCAATTTTCCCAGTTTTTTCATCTACGGCTCCTGCTATGGCGGTTACGGTACCAGTGGCAGTGTTGTCCAACTGAACGGTATCGCCAATAGTGATGAAATTGCGATCAGATTCAGTAATTGCTGTTGAAATTTGTTGACCATTGTTATTAGCTACCACAGCGACATCTTGCATCGGTGCAGTGAAGTCACCACGTTTTACATATAACGCATTTACTACGCCAGTAATACTCGTCCGGACCAAGGTTTTTTCGTAATTAGCTTGAGCGGCTCGAAGCACTCCCAATGCTTGAGTAATTTGCGCTTGTGACGCTGATGGGCCAGCGTTATTCGTGCTATTCATTTCGGCTCGAGTCATAGCATCGGTAGCGGCGGTTATCGCTGTTTCCGCACCTTGCAATGAAGATTTAGTACCAAGTAATGTTGCTCGTGTATTTGTGAGGGTGGCAATTCGACCAGTACGTAAAGTACTTTCAGTAGCGCTATTTGGTTTGTCGTTAGTTAGTGCAGTGAGTAAACTATCAACCAAAGCTAATACTTCGTCAGTGCGGAGTTTTGCTTGCTGAATGAGGACTGTCGGGTCAGTTGGGGTACTGCTTTCACTTTGCCAAGTAGTCAGTGACCGTTTGACAGCTACTCGTGCTTTCGTGATGTCTGAGGATTGGCCATAACTTTGGATTATCAATGTTGGCAGCAATGATTCAGGATTAGAAAAGAATTGATCAATGTCAGTTTTTACTAATCCAGCTACTGTATTATAGGCAGCAGCATTAGTGGTACGCGCATTAGATTTTGCCGTTGTCAACGCCGTCGCTGCTTCTTGTACACCAACGTTACTTTGATTAGCTGATGCCAACGCAGCTTCATACGCACCTTGCGCTTGAAGCAACGCAGCTTGTTGTGACGCATTTTCTAGTCTGGCAATAACTGTCCCTGCTCGCACTGTATTTCCTAATTCTGCCGTTACTGCGGTTACTCGACCGCCAGCTTCAGCTTTTAATTGCACTTCAGATATCGCTTCAACAGTACCGACGGTCGTAACAGAATTTTGGTTGGACAATTCACTAACTGAAGATACAGTCACCGTGGGAATACTATTTGTTATTACTGTTGTTTCGTGGTTATCTGCAGAAAATACCACTAAAAGCAGTACGATTGTTATTAAGAGCGCCAAAAAAATGGTACGGAGAGGGTAACGCTTGATACCATTAATTACAGTATGCGAAAAATTTTTGAATGAGAGTACTCCATGCGGTCGGCCAGACATATAAATACTATTTGTTTAATAATTTCTAAGTGCGACATAATAACACTAATTTTCTATTTTGTCTATATTTCTCATGTTTATCTTGGCCAGATATAATTGCGAACTTACTTGTCTAAAAGGAGTCTGAAATGTTTGTTACGTCAACGTTTTATTGCTCGGCTTCGTATGGTAGACTATTGACACTATGTTTGGAAAACTGAAAAACATGGCGATTCGTAAGCTCGTACAATCGCAAATGAAAAATGTACCCATCGAGCAACAACAAATGATTATCGAGCTATTGGAAAAAAAGCCGGAACTATTTGAAAAAATTGCCAAAGAAATTCAAGCTGAACTGGCTACTAATGGCAATAACCAGATGGCTGCTGCTATGAAGGTCTTGCCACGCTATCAGAAAGAAATTCTTGAAATCATGAGTCCTGAAATGAAAGAAAAGATGATGAAAATGCAAATGGGTGCTCAAGGACAGTTTAATCCCGACGGTTCAATCAGACGATAGTGTCTTTTTTGTGCTGTAGTCGTTTGGAAAATAAAGAATACGTAATGAGATGATAGGGGAAGAGTAATCAACAGGGGGGCGACCGTAGGTCGCCCCCCTCTGCCGTATACTAATCACATATGAGTAAAAAGATTCTCGTTCTTTGTGGACATCCTGACAAGGAATCATTTAGTGGAGTGATAGCTGATCATTATGAACGTGGCGCTAAAGAAGCTGGCCATGATGTCGTTCGGGTAAATATTGGCGAATTACAATTTAATCCAATTCTTCACAAAGGCTATAAAGAAATTCAAGGATTAGAACCAGACTTAATAAATTTACAGCAACGTTTTCTTGATGCTGAACACATCCTTATTGTGTATCCGAACTGGTGGTGCGCCATGCCCGCTATTCTTAAAGGTTTATTTGATCGGTTTTGGTTGCCAGGGTTTGCCTTTAACTTTAATAAGGAAACAAAACGAATTGAAAAACACCTCAAAGGTCGTTCGGCACGTGTCATTGTGCTCTCAGGAACACATTCACCATTTCAAACCTGGTGGCGTTTTGGTGATTTCACTAATGAAATTCAGTACGGGATTTTAGAGTTTGCAGGCATTCGCACTGCAGTTTCAGCCTATGGGCCTTGTGAAAAGGTAAGCGGCATCACGCGAGAAAAGTGGTTGCGTGAAGTAGAACAATTCGGTAAAAAGGCCATTTAACAACAAATTACTGTAGCTTCATTAATAAATGCGCTATACTGGTGACGTTTATGTCACATATGTCTTTTGGTCGTGAAGTGGCCAGTGTTTTATTAAAATTAAGTGCAATTTTAATCGCCATTATTCTCATTGTAGTGGGAATTGGTGTGTTTAGTTATTCACTTACTACTATTAGTGACGGTACTTGTACCATTGCGGTCATGCCGATTGACGGCGCAATTATGCCTTTTGGTAGCGGGGCAGAGTACGGTGATTTTGTGACCACTCCTCAGGATGTACGAGATTTTCTAACGGCAGTAAATAATGATTCAATGGTGAAAGGAGTGCTCTTTGAAATTAATTCGCCTGGCGGTACGCCCGTTGCTTCCGAATCAATTGCGGCCATGATTAATAATATCACCATTCCTACGGTTGCCCTGATTGGTGATATTGGCGCCTCGGGTGGCTATATGATTGCAGCTGGAGCCGATACTATCATTGCGTCACCAATGTCTGAAGTTGGTAGTATTGGTGTGACGATGTCATATTTGGAGGAATCAGAAAAAAATGATGAAGACGGCGTTACCTATGTAGCCTTAAATTCAGGAAAATTTAAAGACATAGGAAGTCCATACAAACCAATTACCACTGAAGAACGAAATTTGCTACAACAGCAACTTGATGAAGTTCATAATTACTTTGTTGATCTCATCAGCCAATACCGACAGATCGATCGTTCAGCCATCGCAACTTTGGCTGACGGATCGACTTATACTGGCACAAAAGCCCTCGAAAAACAGTTAGTCGATCGCCTAGGTACCCGCGACGAAGCGAGAAAAGTATTTGCGGAACGTCTAGGTAAAAACGAATCCGACATCAGTTTCTGCGAATTTGTAGAGCCCTTGCTTTACTGAGCAAGTGTGATACATTGCTCATGTTGAGGTGAGCCTAGGTGTGTGCGCCAGGCACTAATGTATCGCCAGGTTATCGAGGCTCAACCGTAGCGATATGGCTCCCTCAACACCCGCTGTCACATCGACGGCGGTTTCTTTTTGTTTAATTTTTTGCTACACTCACCATCATATGTCAAAACTCAGTGTCGGAATCGTTGGTCTGCCAAATGTCGGTAAATCAACACTATTTACCGCCTTGACGCGAAACGAAGTCCTTATCGCCAACTACCCCTTTGCTACAATTGACCCGGCTGTGGGAGTGGTAGCGGTGCCTGATAGTCGTCTCTCTACCTTGGCCGCTATTTCTGGATCACAGCAAATTTTGCCCGCGGTAGTGGAGTTTGTTGATATTGCGGGCCTAGTGGAAGGCGCATCGAGTGGGGAAGGGCTCGGGAACAAATTTCTCGCCAACATCCGCGAAACCGATATGATTGCCGAAGTGGTACGCATTTTTGAAGACGAAGATATTCATCATGTGTCGGGACGCATTGATCCTTTGGGTGATATCGAAGTTATTAATCTTGAACTAGTATTAGCTGATGCGGAAACGGTTGATAAACGTTTGCAAAATGTTGAACGCGATGCCAAGCGTGGCGTAAAAGAGGCCCTTGTCGAACGTGATGTGCTGGCCCGATTAAAGCCTCATTTAGAAGCAGGGAAGTTAGCCAACCAGTTAGACATGACTTATGATGAAAAAAGCATCATCAAACAACTGCATTTGTTGACAATGAAACCCTTTTTGTATGTCTGCAACAAGAAAGCTAACGCGTTAAATCTAGACGAACAAAGTGACGATCGCTGGCACGATCTGTTACATTTCTTTGAATCAACTAACGCTGAATATGTGGTGGTGGATGCTGGAATGGAGCACGAATTACGTGATCTTAGTGAAGATGAAAAAATTGAGTTTAGACGTGAATATGGTGCCCAAGATAGCGGCATCGCTACGCTTATTCGCGCTTGTTATCATCGCTTGGGGTTACAATCGTATTTTACTACCGGAGAAAAAGAAACGAGAGCGTGGACGGTGCCTGTTGGTGCCACCGGCCCCAAAGCGGCAGCAGCTATACATACTGACTTTGAGAAAAAATACATCCGGGCCCAAGTGGTATCGTTTGCTGATTTGGTAGCCGCCGGGTCTATCGCGAAAGCGCGAGAAGCCGGAAAATTGCGTGCCGAAGGCAAAGAGTACATCGTGAAAGATGGTGATGTGATTGAATTTTTGATATAGCTCGTCACGACCAACACCGGGCCCGACGCCCAAAGGCGTCGGGCCCGGTGTTACTCTATCTTAGCTTAAATCCGTCGGGGGATTACGTCGCTGTACCGGACTCACCACCGTTGGTGACCAGTGAGCATTGATGGCACCATTGGCATTTTCATATTCGGAAATTTGATGGCCAAGATACTGCAATAATCGTTTTGCATGTTGTGGCGTTAACGAATAAATGTTTGATTGCTGCCCTGATGATACCGCCATCACAAAAAATTCTGGCGTAAACCCAATGTTAATACTTTCACAAAATAACTTCGGAGCATTTTTTAAGTCTTCTGATTTCATATATGTCTATTGTAATGTGGTTTTATTAAGTTTCAAAATTTTACTTATAATTTTGTTATAAATAAGGCTCGTATCACCGTACCTTTTCTGTATGATATAATTATGGATATGGAAAACACCCCCCGAAACGTCATATTGCAAGTTGGATCACTTATTGCGTTATATCTATCCGTGTCGTTTATACTCACTCTGGTATTCGGATTAATCAATGTAATGATTCCCAACGCTGCGGATAATTATTGGGAAATTGAAAGTGCCACTGAAAGTATTCGTATTGGTATCGCTATGGTTGTAGTGTTTTATCCAACGTATTTGGTATTGGCTCGACTAATGAATAAATTCCGCCGTGTCGAACAGGGTCAGTTGTATCAACATATTACGAAATGGTTAATTTACCTATCATTATTGGTCGGGGGATTGATATTACTTGGAACGCTCGTAACCACCATTTATACTTTTTTAAACGGTGATATCACTATGCGGTTTGTATTAAAGGCAGGTGCTGTCATTGTTATTGTCGGTGCAGCGTTTAGTTATTACGTTCTTGATGCCCGTGGATATTGGATCAAAGAAGAAAAAAAATCGATTTTTGGTGGCGCAATGGTGAGTGTTGTAGTGCTACTGGTGCTCATTCTTGGTCTACAAAACATCGAAACTCCAACCACGGTACGTGAAATGAAAATTGACGATATGCAACTAAGTGACCTGCAAAATATTCAGTGGCAAATTATTGCTTTCATGAATACTAGCAGCTCTACACTTCCAGACACACTAGAACAAGCCTACGAAGATTCTGGCGCTCTCGTACCAACCGCACCAGAAGGACGTGAAGCTTACAGCTATGAAAAAACCACCAACGGATTTGAATTATGTGCAACGTTTCGTCATAACCGCACAAATGATGACATCGGTACCGCTTCATATATTGATCCAACAGTACCGTTAAAAGGAACAGAAAACTGGAGTTACAGCGCCGGTAGACATTGTTTTGTTCGCACTATTCGCTAAATTTAAACCACTTTGTCAGCAAAGCAATAACGGACTGTTCAAAAGTCAAAATTGTTGTAAAGTATCAAAAGAAGGAAACAGGGGGAGTCCGTTATGACTCGGTGTTCAGAGTGTGGACTGGAATTCGATGCGGAATTTCCAAACCAAGCCTGTGCCTGGTGCCATCACAAGCCACAATCAAAAACTTGGCACCACAATTGCCCATGCGGTCATATTGACGACACAACGTCGATTGTTAACGAAGAATGCGAAATTCATTGGGCAAGATCAAATTTGCTCTTGTTCCGAGAAGTTCTAAAAAGGTTATTTTGAAGAAACTGGCAAGCGCACCACGAAAGTGGTGCCTTTTCCTTCGGTTGAGGTAACCGCAATTGTTCCGCCCAATTGTTCTACTGATTGTTTTACAATGTATAACCCCAATCCAGTTCCCTCGGCCCGATGTTGCATTGCGTTACTGGCGCGAAAAAATTTTGTAAATAGTTGAGATAGCTGATCGGCCGGAATACCAATACCAGTATCTGCTACTGTTAATACTAATTCGTTGTTAGCAACAGTATACCCATACGCAATCCCGTCACCAGCGCGCACATACTTAACTGCATTAGACAGCAAGTTACTGGCGATTATATGGAATAATCGTGCATCAGCGGTAATCGTAAATGGCGACGGTTCGTAGGTGGTGGTCAATAAAATGTTTTTTTCTCGTATTTGTCCTTCAAATTCTTCTACAATGGTAGGTAAATATGTAGATAGTTCAATTGATTCGGGTGATGTCGCAAACGTACCAGTTTCTAGTTTAGAAACACTTAAAAAATCATTGATGAGCGCGATCATCCGCGTCACATTACGACTAATTTTTAATAAATAATTTGTTTGCTTTTCATTAACAATAGTGCGTAACGACCGTTCTAACAATTCGACATTCCACCGTATGGCCGCAATTGGTGTGCGTAATTGGTGTGTGGCAAGCGCCACAAATTCTGATTTGGCTTTGTCGACGATTTTGTGTTGAGTAATATCCACAAGCGCCAGTAAGCGTTGATCAAACGTCTCATTGGTAAACACCGACAACGATACATATTTAATGGCACCAGAGGGAACGGTAAGGGTTAATTCACTATCTAGTACTGTCGCGCCAGCGCTCATTTTTCCTAACACAACAGACAAATGAATGTCATCATCATCAGATAAATACGTCGTCACATCAGTACCGAGAAGCGATTCAGCGGGTATATCAAATAATCGAACAGCGGCTTGATTGGCGATGGTGATTTTGTTATTTGTGTTGACAGTAAGGTAGGGTACCGGACTTTGGTTATAGAGTGTGGCGTACAAATCACGAGCCATCTTTGACTGCTTTTTATGCCATTCTTGCATGGCTTCATCGGGCGATCCCACCAACAACAATCCAATCAACAACAATAAAAAAAATGATAGTGGTAAAAAATAAAATGCATACAAAGCAAAAAATGAAAGAATAATCCAGCACAGCATAAAAAAAACTACTGAAAGGGTCACTGCGATAGTGATCATTCGTAGTCCTCGCCAGGTTCTATATCCAATCTGTAACTCCATACAGTACTATCCGTATCATATCATTGGTATCATTCCGGAATACGTCCGTTATCTCCATTGTTGTATTCACTCAAATTAACAGTATGTTACGATATATATACCTATGGACAAACGCATACTGATTGTGGAAGATGAACCGGATTTACGTGAAGCCATGATGGACGCGTTAACGGCAGAGGGCTATCTCGTCACCGGTGCCGAAAACGGCGAAGCGGGATTAAACGTCGCCTTTGCTGAACATCCAGATTTAATATTACTTGATTTAATGATGCCCGTCATGGACGGTCAAGAAATGTTGAAACGTTTACGTTCTGACGCGTGGGGGAAAGACGCTCGAGTCGTGATATTGTCGGCCATGGATGATGTGAATAACGTCGCTCTCGCGCACGAAGGCCGTCCACTAGATTATTTTATTAAAGCCCACATGAGTCTTGATGAATTGGTAAAACAGGTACGGTTACTCATATACATGGGGGTATAAACGCTGACAATTTTATCCCTTGGTATATATTGCTTTTTTGCTGAAATATGATATAATACCAAACAGGGTAAAGGAGATTGTGATGAACCAGGGACATTTTCGCAATGTTCGCGACGGCGTCTGTTACGGCGTCGGCGCGGAGGCGCTGATACAAGTATCGGCGTTCTACGAAGACTACACCACCCAGGCCTACTGGGTGGTGACCTTTTCGGCAGCGCTCTTGGGAGTAGTGGTCTACCTACTTCAAGAAACGGGCCGCCGCGAGCGCGAAAAGTAAGCTCTGCTCAAAGCCATGACTCACGGGCCGGATATTTATCCGGCCCGTTCTTTTATTTTGCTAAAACTCAGCCAAACTAAGTCTCACATCAATGAATTGATTTTTTTGTTAAGCACGGCATAATAACAAATACTTTACTCACCACATTAAAACCAGCGGATTTTATGCATAAGAAATTTGACAGTGGTCTCATTGAAAAAAAGTGGCAGCAAGAATGGGAGGAGACCAAACTAGCGACGGTGGGTGAGCGCGACCATGCTCGCGATAAGGAATACATTTTGGTCGAGTGGCCATATCCATCCGGCAATTTACATATTGGACATTGGTATGCATTTGCGGTTCCCGATATTTATGCTCGTTTTCGTCGCATGCAAGGCGCACAAGTACTGTTTCCAATGGGTTTTGATGCTTTTGGTTTACCCGCCGAAAATGCCGCCATTAAACGCGGTCTTGACCCCAAAGATTGGACGTATGACAACATGGCTTTTATGCGCGAGCAATTACGTCGCATGGGTAATATTTTTTCTTGGGACAAAACGACCAACAGTACAGATCAGCAATACTACCAATGGACACAATGGATGTTTACGCAGTTTTTTAACAACGGCATTGCGTATCGCGGCAAAGGGATTGTAAATTGGTGTCCGGGGTGCAATACCGTGATTGCGAATGAACAGGTACTCGCCGATGGTACTTGCGAACGATCGGGTGACATCATTATTAAAAAGGAAATGCCGCAATGGATGTTGCGGATTACTCAGTATGCCGACCGCTTAATTGATGATCTGGATGTTCTTAATTGGCCCGAACATATCAAAGAGGCGCAACGGCAGTGGATTGGTCGGAGTCAGGGGGCAAAAATTCAATTCACTCTTTCTAATAATCGTAACGTTGAAGTGTTTACTACTCGTCCCGATACGTTGTATGGAGTAACCTATTTGGTTATTGCACCCGAACACACACTATTGCAATCTCCTGAGGTGCGTGCAGAAATCTCAAATTTGGCTGACGTTGATGCCTATGTCGCAAACGCAACCCAATGCGATGAGCAAGACCGCCTTGATGCGACCAAAGAAAAGACTGGGGTGAAGATCGAAGGAATAACTGCCACCAATCCCGCTAACGGTGAAATTATTCCCGTATTCGTCGCTGATTACGTGCTTGGTGGCTATGGCACTGGTGCCATCATGGCGGTTCCAGCCCACGACGAACGCGACCATGCATTTGCGAAGAAATTTAACTTGAAAATTACACCGGTTGTTTTATCGGGAGAATGGACAAATTTTTCTGAAGTTGATTTTTCAAATCCAATAATTGAAAACTTTAGTAACTGGAATGAAAATTTTTCCAAATCTGGAAAGTTGGTTTCTTCTGCAGAGTTTAATGGTATGGATTCCGAAGAAGCCAAAGTAAAAATTGTGGAGAAAGTTGGCGGGGAAATGACCTCGACCTACCGTCTTCGTGATTGGTCAATTGGGCGCCAACGCTATTGGGGCGTCCCGATTCCGATTGTGTACAGTCCAAATGGTGATGCACATATTGTACCGAAAGAACATTTGCCTTGGACACTGCCAGAAGACGTTGACTTCACCCCAACCGGTGAAGCGCCGCTCGCAAAGAGTCAAACTCTAAAAGAACGTACCGAGGCAATCTTTGGAGCAGGTTGGACACCAGAAGTCGAAACGATGGACACTTTTGTTGATTCATCGTGGTACTTTTTGCGCTATCTCGACAACCATAATGAGTTGTCGTTATCGTCGCCGGAAAAGCAAAAAGATTGGATGCCGATAGATATTTATTTTGGTGGTGCCGAACATACTACTATGCACTTGCTGTACTCACGTTTTTGGCAAAAAGCGTTATTCGACCTTGGTCTTGTCACCGAATCTGAACCATACAAACGACGTGTTAACCGTGGACTGATACTTGGTCCTGATGGCAACAAAATGAGTAAGAGTAAAGGTAATGTGATTGATCCAGACGAACAGGTACGACTTGTTGGTGCCGATACCGTCAAAATGTATCTCGCATTTATGGGGCCCTACGAAGGAAATAATTACCCATGGGATATGGGTGGCATTGCCGGGGTCCGTCGCTTCCTCGAACGCGTTTACGGTCTCACTGATCATATAATTGCAACAGAGGATGAGGCTGTCACGAAGCAACTGCACAAAACAATACAAAAAGTAACGGCCGACATTACTGAATTTAAATTTAATACTGCGATTTCGGCCATGATGATTTTTGTTAATGCGGTAGAAAAATCTGGGTTAACACAAGCAACGTATGAATTATTTCTGCGGTTATTGGCACCGTTTGCACCACATCTAACGGAAGAAATTTGGCACGAAATCGGTCACACCACCTCCATTCATTTGGAATCATTTCCGATCGCAAATGATGCACTCACGATTGACACCACCGTTGAAATTGGGGTGCAGATTAATGGCAAGATACGCGGAACAATTACCATCGCGCCAGACGCTCCCGAAACGCTGGCACTGGCCGCTGCCAATGCCGATAAAAAGTTACAGGAACGACTATCCTCGGCATCTATAAAAAAAGTCATTTATATTCCTGGCAAAATCTTAAATATCGTCATGACGGAGTAAATCCCATGTCATTTGACGTTTGTCAAATGACATGCTATAAATTTGACATCTCAGAGGCAGTTAATCAATTTAAAAGTCCGTTAGACACTTTATGATTTCGTTTAAACCAAAGCAGGTCACCAAAAAACTTCTTAGCGCACTCAATGAACGAGCACGAGACGTACTGGAAAA